>NZ_BAAAAU010000011.1:0-165195 GCF_054768115.1 Clostridium sp. CTA-6 | reverse complement strand
CCAGCCTATTATATAAGCAAAGGACTTAAAAGTAAATTTTTAGCTAGTTTTTTCTCTATAACTATAATATTAGCCTTAGGATTTATAGGTAATATGGTTCAGGCAAATTCTATAGGGGCAGCTTTTTCAAATATTTCTAATATACCATCTTGGATAATAGGAATAATAGTTGCAATACTTGGATTGGTTGTTTTTATAGGAGGAATAGGAAGAATAGCTTCTGTAACAGAAAAAATGGTTCCTATAATGGCTTTATTTTATATAATAGGAAGTATTATAATATTAGCTAAGAATTATACAAATATATTACCTGCTTTTAAATTAATATTTGTTTCTGCTTTTAATCCTAAAGCTGCTGTAGGTGGAGTTGCAGGTGTTACTGTGAAACAAGCTATACGATATGGAGTGGCAAGAGGATTATTTTCAAATGAAGCTGGAATGGGATCAACACCACATGCCCATGCGGTAGCTAAGGTAAAACATCCAGTAGAACAAGGATTAGTAGCTATAGTTGGAGTATTTATAGATACTTTTATAGTTCTTACATTTACAGCATTCGTAATACTTACAACAGGGGTACTAGATGGAAAGACAACAGGCATAGAATTAACACAAAATGCATTTACTCAAGGATTAGGTAATTTTGGTGCATACTTTATAGCCATTGCATTATTTTTCTTTGCTTTTTCAACAATAATTGGATGGTATTTCTTTGGAGAAGCTAATGTAAAATATCTTTTTAAAGGTAAGGGCTTAAATATATATAGATTATTAGTGGCAATTTTTATAGTGGTAGGAACAACTTTAAAAGTAGATTTAGTTTGGGAACTTGCAGATACTTTTAATGGACTTATGGTAATTCCTAATGTAATAGCATTGATAGCTTTAGTTAAAATAGTAAAAGAGTCATTAAAGGATTATAATGAAAATTTTAAAGTTACAGATAAATAAATATAAGAAAGACTTTAAGTATATTAATAGCTTAAAGTAGTAATATAAGAATATATTTAAAGAATATAAAATTTTAAAGAAGGGTATATAATAAGCATAGAAGGATGTATTACTAACATGAGGTTATGTTAGTAATACATCCTTTATTTTTGATATAACTAATAATAGTAATTAATATAAATTAATTACTATTAAGATTTTTATTACTCTACTTTGTATATATTTATTTTATTTTCTAAAGAATTAGAAAGATTACTAAGTCTATTAGAAGAAGTCTTAACTTTGTTTAAAATATTTAATTGGTTACTAATGGAACTTGAAACTTCTTTAGTATTATTAGCGTTTTCCTCAGCAAAATGTGTAACTGAAAAAATTTCATTTTTAGTTTTTTCGCAATTATTAGTCAATGTATTTGCAGAATTTAAAACTTTAGTTATATCCGTAGATACATTAACTACAAGATTAGATACTTCATTAAATGCTTTTATAGCCTCTAAAAGTGAAATATTTTGCTCATCTACAACTGAATTTACTGTAGTTATTTGATTAACAGTACTAGAAACAGCATTTTCAATATATTTTACAATTTTTTCTATGCTTTCAACAGAGTTAGCAGATTGTTCAGCAAGTTTTCTAATTTCTTCAGCTACAACCGCAAATCCTTTTCCATATTCTCCAGCTCTTGCAGCCTCTATAGATGCATTTAAAGCAAGAAGATTAGTTTGCTGAGAAATTTGTCCTATAACATTAACTATATCACTAATTTCCCTAGATTTTATTTCGAATTCTTTTACAGAATTTACTGCCATTAGTGAAGCGGATTTAGTATCTTTCATTTTTATTTCTTGATTTTTAACCGTATCTTCAATAACATCTATGGTATTTAATGCTTTAGTAATAAAAGATTTTGAGTTATTCATGTCTTTTAGTATATCATTAATATCTTTAGATAAATGGGATATTAAATTTTCACATTCATTAAGACTATCTGCTTGTTTGGAAGAAAGGGTAACTACATTATTTATAGATAACATAGCTTCTTCTAGCTTTAATATTGCATTGTCTAAGTATGAATTGTTTTCATAGGAGCTAGAGGTTACGTTTAAACTTAAATCTTTTACAGTAATTATCATAGATTTCAAATTATCTATTACATTGTTTAGATTTTGAAGCATTTCATTACCATTTGTTAAATTTTCCTTTGAAAGTTTATATGTAAAATCATTATTTTGTATGCTAAGGGCAGCCTCATTAACTAAAATGGAGGGATTTATAAATTTTTTTATATTTTTAAATATAGAGGAAATTCCTATTATTATTCCTGATAAAACATAAAATAGAATATTCAATAAAAAATTTTTACCGTTAAGATTTAAAATATAGGATGTAATAATTCCTAATATAAAGGTTGAGGGTAAAATTAAGCACATAGTTGTAATCATATATTTTGTTTTAAAGCTAGTATCAGTGTACATATTTTTTAACTCCTTTACATGAATAAATAGGGATATTATTTACAATATTAATTTACGATATTTTAATGAAAACCTTTATGTGAATTTTTATAAATAATATTGTTAAATATAAATTATATTTGTTTATAAGGAAATAATATTAACATCAATAAAATAACTATAGTATTAAAGAAATATTATGTTATAATATATGGAAAATATAGTAAAAGAACGTTGCTTAAAAGTATGAATTAATAATAAATTTTTTCCTGGAGGGAAATAAAAATATGAATAGATTTTCTAAGAATATAGATATATACATAATTATTTTGTTATTAAACTTTTTTTGTATATGTAGTTTTATATATTTTAATCTAGGTAAAAATATTATGTTAAATTTTATAATGTTAGGTTTACTATTTACGGTGACAATAGTAGCTTATTTTAGAGGAATAGTTGAAGGCTTTTTATTTAGTGCTATGATTATATTCTTTTATGTTACTTATATAATTTATAATAATATAATTTATAGAAATCCTATAGAACTTATTACTTATATTTGGATGGTTGATATACCCTTAAGTGCTTTTATATCTGGAAGGTTATCAGAAAACATAAACTTAATTCAGAATATAAATGCAAAACTGCAAAAGGAATATAGAGATTTAATAACCATTGATAGGACTACTGGCCTTAGTAATTTAAAAGGATTTTATATGGATTTAGATAGAGAAATGAGTAAGGCTAAAAGGCATAAATTAAGCCTCTCTCTTATGATCGTAAAAATACAGTATTATGATGAACTTAAAGTTATTTTAGGAGAGAAAAGAATGGAGGAAATTTTAAAGGTTATAAGTAATGTTATAACCTTAGCAATTAGGGGAGAGGATATTAGTTATAAATTAGATAAAGATATTCTTGCGGTGCTTATGCCTAGTACAAATATTCAAGGGGCTGAGGTAGTAAAAGGTAGAATAAAGGAAAGTATCAGTGAAGAAAACTTAAAAATAAAACAAGAGGATAAGAATGTTAATCTTGATATAAAAATAGGAATAGTAGAATATGAAAATACTATAAAAGAAGCCTTTGAATTTAAAGAATTAGCAGAAAAGGAATTAGAGTACGATGTATAAGAAAATAATTATTTATTTTATGGTATTCTTTCTACTATTTACGAATGTAAATTGTAAAATTAGAGCAGTGGATAATGTTAAAAAAGAAAAAGTCTTAATAATATATGATAGTTTTAAATTTTTTCCCTATAACAACAATATAGTATATTCTGTTAGAGAACTTTTAGGAGCCTTTAATACAGAGGTAAAAGTAGTAAATGTGGCCGATTATAGGGAAAGGGAAATAGATAATTATGATTATGTGTTTGTAATGGGTATAGAAGGAAAATTAAATAAAAAAGAGCTTATAAAGGACTTAAAAGATTATAATAAAAAAATATGTTGGATAGGAGAAGGTATAGATATTTTATTGCAAAACGACCCTAAATATAATATGGGGTTTTTAGATTCTAGATCAGATATTACAGAAGTCTATTATTCTAATAAAGAAAATATAAATATTTCTAAAATGGAAAAATTTTATTTAGATTCAAAAGAAAGCTTTACAGTTTTAAAACCCTATTCTAAAGAAGCAAAAATATATGCTTATTTAAGTAATGGGAAAGACTATTTCCCTTATATAGTAAATGAAAAAAATTTATGGCATATAAGCAGAATAGATGACAACTCAGTGATTTTTTATATTTTTTCAGATATTCTAAATTATATATTTAAAGTAGATAAATTTAAAGAGGGGAAAGTTTTTATAAGAATAGAGGATGTTCATCCTTTAAGAGATATAAATGAGCTTAAAGCTATAGCAGACTATTTATACAGTGAAGACGTACCCTTTATGATAGCTCTTATTCCTACTTTTGTAGATACTAAAACAGGTTATATGAATAGTATGTCAGATCAAAAAGAATTTATTGATACTATAAAATATATGCAGAAAAAAGGTGGCACAGTAATACTACATGGATACACTCACCAAAATAGTAAAGAAGAAGCTTCAGGAGAGGGGTATGAGTTTTGGAATGGAAAAGAAAATGCTCCTTTGAAAGTGGATATGGAAAAGTATGTGTATGACAAAGTAGGAAGAGGTATTAAAGAATGTGTAAAAAATAATATATATCCATTAGGCTTTGAAGCACCTCATTATGCTATGGACATGAGAGCATATAAACAAATTAAAAAGTATTTTTCCACTTATGTAGGGCAATATCAAAGTAGCGATAAAAGATTTACAAGTACAGCATATCCTTACATACTAAAGGACACAGAAATTTTTAATATATTTATCCCTGAAAATCTGGGATATGTAGAAAAGGAGAATCCACTATGGCTTAAGGAAATACAGGAGAATTTTCGTCAGATTTCTATGGTAAAGGGATATACTGCTGGAGTATTTTTTCATTCTTATATAGATATAAATTATTTAAAAGAACTAGTTGATTATTTTAAAAGTGAAAATGTTGATTTTTTAGATTTGAAAAAAGAAGAAAATTGGGTTAAATGGAATGACATAAAAATTTTATCAAAGGATGGGAAGGTAAATATACAGTATAAAAAAAGTGAAGAGGATAATAAAATTAATAATAAAAAAAGTTTTAAAGATAAACAGTTTATAGAAAGAGCTAATTTTATAATTATAATAATAGTGGCTGTATTTGTGATTATATTTCTTATTATATTTTTTGTATCCAAGAAAAAGGATAAAAATAAATTTTTAAGGTGATAAATGTGAAAAGTTTAAATTGGTTAGATTATTTCTTTATTTATTCTTTAGTTTCAATATGGATGCTACTGCTTGTAAATATAATTTTATCTTTGTCTGGGTATAGATATTATTTAAAAACTTTAAACAGTGAACTTAAAGGATTAAAGGATGAAGAATATCCTATGGTATCCATATTAGTACCTGCCCATAATGAGGAAAAGGTAATAGGAAGAACGGTAAAATCTATTTTGCTTTTAGATTATCCTAAAGATAAAATGGAACTTATTGTTATAAATGATGATTCCTCAGATAATACTAAAAAAATATTAGAACAGATTGAAAAAGAATACAGATTTTATAATTTTAAAATAATAAATACAGATAGTATAACAGGAGGAAAAGGTAAGTCCAATGCCTTAAATATAGGGTATAAACATTCAAGTGGTGATTTTATAGCCGTATATGATGCGGATAATACTCCAGACAAAAATGCATTAAAATATCTTATTGAAACTATAATTGAGGACGAAAGTTTAGGAGCAGTTATAGGAAAATTTAGAACTAGAAATAAAGACAGAAATATGTTAACAAGATTTATAAATATAGAAACCTTAAGTTTTCAATGGATGTGTCAAGCTGGAAGATGGAATTTATTAAATTTATGTACTATACCTGGCACTAATTTTATAGTAAAAAGGGATATAATACAAAAGTTGAATGGTTGGGATCCAAGGGCTATAGCAGAAGATACAGAAATAAGTTTTAGAATATATGAATTAGGATATAAAATAAAATTTGTACCATACTCCGTAACCTGGGAACAGGAGCCAGAAAATTTAAAGGTTTGGTTTAAACAAAGAACTAGATGGGCCAAAGGTAATATTTATGTGCTTCTAAAATATTTTAAAAATATATTTAAAGGAACTAGTAAAAATATAATATTTGATATTTTTTATTTTTTTTCAGTGTACTTTTTATTTTTATCCTCTGTAATAATATCTGATATTTTATTTATTGTTGGTATTTTTTCAAATATAAATTTACATGTTACAGGAAATTTTAATGTTCTTTGGATATTAGCATATGTGCTTTTTGTTTTAGAAGTAAGTTTAACCCTAACCTTAGAAAAAGGGGAAAGTAATAGGAAAAATTTAATACTTGTGCCTATTATGTATTTTACATATTGTCAAATGTGGATGATAGTTGCACTTAAAGGAATAATTCAATATATGCAGGATAAATTGTTTAAAAAAGAGGTTAAATGGTATAAAACGGAAAGATTCTAAGAATAAATATAAAAAACACATAGAAAAATCAATAAAAGAATTATCACTTAAAGGATATGAAAATATTAAATGAAATAAATAATAATATAAAAAGAAAGGCAGGTGAAAACCTGATTAGTTGTTGATTAACAGGAAAAAAATACTTAGTTAATGTTACTATTTATTATGACTTTAGAAATCAGGAGTAAATATGAAGAAAAATTTGAGAATAATAATAATTATTATAATAGTTTTCCTAGGAAATATTATAAGTGTACAAAATGTAATGGCGGCCCCAAATAAATCTAAAAATTTTAGAGTAGAAAAAGATATGAAGATGGAAGGGGTATTTGGGAGCAATGTATTTTTCTTTAATATAGATGGAAGTTGGAAGGTAGATAATACTTATTTAAATCTAATTTTTACAGAGAGTGAGCTTTTAGATAAAACCCAATCTACATTAACAGTTTATATAAATGATTTCCCCGTATATTCTATGAAAGTTGGAGACAAGAAGAAATATAAAGAATCTATAAAAATTAATATACCAAAGGATAAATTGATATCCGGATATAATGAAGTTAAAATTAAAGTTTATAGTAGAATATCAGAAAAACCCTGTGTAGATGATGTAAATAGTGGGAATTGGTTTATAATTCACAAAGGTTCTTATGTTCATATGGATTTTAAAGATAGAGAAGATACAAAAACTCTTAAAGAATTTCCTTACCCTTATTTAAAAGCCAGTGATGAAAATCCAGCTAACAGTATGATTATGATATCAGATAATTTTTCTCAGGGGGAAATAACATCTGCTATGTTGCTTTGTTCTAATTTTGGATCAAAAAGAAAGTTTGATAATGTAAATGTGAAAGTTTATAAAACTTCAGAGGCTAATTTTAAAAATAAATTAGATATAATTTTTATAGGAAGTAAAAATAATACTCCCCTAGATTTGTTAACTTTACTGTCCAAAGAAGAGATAAATAGGCTAGATAAAGATGCTATTGTTAAAGAGGTTATTTCACCCTATAATCCTAGTAAAAAGCTATTGCTTTTAATATCTAATAATGAAAAGAATATGATAAAGGCTTCAAAATTATTATGTAGTAAAGACTATATGAAGCAAATAGATAAAGACACTATAATAGTTAATAATAGTATGGATGTAGAAGATATAAAAGAAGAAAAAGGGAATAGAGTATCATTGTCAGATTTAGGATATGGCAATGTAAGTTTAAAAGGACCTTTTAAACAGGAGGCAACCTTTAATTTGAATATTCCCAAAGATAGATTTATAAAAGAGGCATCAAAGGTAGTTATAAATAATAGATATTCTAAAAATATAGATTTTGATAGATCTCTTATAACGGTTTATATAAATGATACTCCAATAGGTAGTAAAAAATTAGACAGCAAAACAGCGGATAATGATAGCTTTGAAATAAGTATTCCAAAAGATATTAGAAATAGTAGCAATTATGAAATAAAGGTAGTGTTTAATTTAGAAATTAAAGATTTATTTTGTACTTTTAGAGAGGGCGAAAATCCTTGGGCTTATATATTAAATAATTCTTACATTTATACCCCTTATAAAGAGGGTAGGGATAATGTATTTGAAAATTATCCTAATCCATTTGTATCTAATGGAGGTATGAATGATTTGACATTAGTACTTTCAGATAATACTACTTCTGAAGAACTTAATTTTGCAGGAAATATAATGGCTACCATAGGGCATGATGTAGATATCAATAGGGGTAAATTTAATGCAGTAGCAGCAAAGGATTTATCATCTAAACTTAAGAAGGGTAATTTAATAATCATAGGAACACCAGAGAGCAATTCTATTATAAAAAATTTAAATAAAAATTTATATATTAAATTTAACAAGAATTTTAATGGATTTCTATCCAATGAGAAAATGAAATTTTTTCAGGATTATAGCAGCAAATTAGCCTCTATTCAACTTATAGACTCTCCTTATAATAAAGAGAACAAAGCAATGATAGTAACATCAACTTATACTAGAGATTTAGCTTTAGCACAAAAATATTTAAGTGATATATCTTTAGTAAAAAATCTTAAAGGGAATGCTGTAACTATAGATAGAGATGGTATAATGAATTATTCATATTTTGGAGATAAATATGATAAAGAAAAAGAAGAAAACGGTAATATTAGTAAATTTAAAAATATAACTTTAAACTCTAATATAAAAAATTTATTAATATTTTTTATATTTATAATGCTTATTTTAGTGGGAGGTTCTTTATTATTTATAAAAAAATATAAAAAAAATAGTTAGGATATATTATTACTAGTACAATAATTAGGATAACTTAATAAACAGAGTTCTTGGCTTTAGATGGAGTTTTTACTCCCACTAAAGCTTATTAACAGAATTCTTAGGAGTTTTACTCCTTAGAAGTCGTTATCCTTTAGGAGAAATCGTTATCCAGGGACGTAACCGCTCTTTACTCCTACGTTGAATAAGATAGGTGTATTAGGGCGGGTAGTCATCGGATAAAAATGATTAAATAAGTTATAATTAGTATTGAGTAGTTTGGGATTTGGTTAATATTAGGAAAATCAAGGGTAGATTTTATAAGGTATAGTCTATGGTTTATTAAGGTTGAGAATACTTTAATACAAAGGGAGTTATTTTATGAAAAAGAATAAATATATAATATGGATAAGTATAATATTGATTTTTATTTATGTATTAAATTTAAATCCTATTGTTCATGGAGAAATAAATAAAATAAAAAATAATTTTTATGGAAAAACTTTAAATGATAAATTTGAAGTTAAAATAAAATCAGGCAATTTATCTACAGATTATGATATAAATCAAACGTTGGAAGATATAAATAAATTAGGGATAAATACAATAAATATACCTGTAGTCATAAATATAAAAAATCTATCCTCTAGTAACATGAGTGTAGATAAAGAAAGTGAAAAAAAAGCTATAGAATTAATAAAAAAATTAAGATGGAAAAAGATAAATATAATATTAGAACCATATCCTTGGATAGATAATGGTAATCTTTATGAAACGGAATGGAATCCTAATAATAAAAAACAATTCTTTAAAAATTGGCAAAATAATGTGCTTAAAGTATTAATAGATAATATAGCAGTTCCCTATCATGTGGATGCTTTAAATGTAGCTTCTAATTTTGTATATATTGAAGATGAACAAGAGCAGTGGTGTAATACCATAGATTTTGCAAGAAAATATTATAAAGGGCTTATAACTTATAGAACTTGTTGGTGGTATACAGCTCATTGGGAACCTGAAACTAAAGAGAAGTACCAAAAAAAATTAAATAATAAATTATTTTCTAAGGTGGATTTTATATCTGTTGCAGCTTATTTTGAACTTACAGATAAAGATACTAATACAGTGGAAGAGCTCGTAGATGCTATAGATAACGTAAAGAAAAATGATAGAAGACAAAATATAAAAAAAGAATTATATCATTTAAATGAAAAATGGCATAAACCTATTTTCTTTGGAGAGCTAGGTTTTCCTAGAAAGAATAAGGCAGCCTCTGAACCTTGGAATCCTATGCCTTCAAAGCTTTCTAACAATGAAGAACAGGCTAGATGCTTTGAAGCTTATAGAAGGGTTTTTGAAAAAGAACCTTGGCTTTTAGGGTTTTCTATTTTCGCTATAGGAGAGAATAGTGAGGGTAAAAACTTTTATCCTTCAGAAGAAACTACAAAGGTAATTAAAAAATGGTATAGTAAATAGTATATATTTTATAAAGATTAAAATACATTGTGAAAATTTTAAATATTTAATTTGCTAAATAAAGTAATAAAACTATTGCTTATTATTTCTATATGTGGTATTATTAATTATGTTGTAAGTTTAATAACTGCAACAATTAAGGATTTAATATGATAATAACATCTCCTCTTTTTAAGAAGTTATGTGAATCAGTTTTAAATCTTAATAATTAGAAGGAGGAATGTTAAAATGGCAGATAAGAACATAACATGCAAAGATTGTGGAAAGGAATTCGTTTTCACTGAAGGAGAACAAGAATTCTACAAAGAAAAAGGATTCGAAAATGAACCACAAAGATGCCCAGAATGCAGAAAAGCAAGAAAACAACAAAACAACAGAGGATTCAGAAGATAATTGAATTCGTAATTATACCTGTAAGAGATTACTCTTACAGGTTTTTTGTATATTAGTATAGTTTTTAGAGCAGTATTATTTTTCTATTTAAGGTAGATAAAATATTTATAAATAAGATTTCATATAATTTTAAATGGTGCTTAAGTTGAAATTTTAAGTTAAATATATTACTATATTTAGTAATGCATAGATCTTTAAGAATTAAGATTGAATTTACTAAATAATATATTAAAAAATTAGATGAGACTAATCACTTTATTTTTTAATAATATGATAAATAAAAAGCTATAATTAATCAATAGTAATATAGTTTACATATTTATGGAGGTAAAAAATGTCTACACAGATTATAATTGTTCTTATACTTACATTTGTTATTTATGTCATATCAACTTTGGCATATTCTGTAAGGATTGTAGGGGTAAGAACTGGTAGAATAGCAATATCTTTTGCAGTATTTAATGTGTTTGCATTGTTATCTAGAACTGCCAACACTATACAGGCACCACTTTTAGCTAAAACCATTGAAAATAGTATAAATTTAGGCAATTCAGAAGGATTATTATATGTTTTTAGGTGGATACTTTTGTCAACAACCTTGGCAACAGTAGTTGGAGCATTGCTAATGCCAACATTTATAAAGTTTTTTGGAAGAGCAGTAGAATCTTTTAGTATTTATCGTTCTATACCTAAATTGTTATTTCATGGATTTTCGAAATCTGGAATAAGACAGTTTAAAGAAAGTGTAACTAGGCCTAAAAAAGAAAATTTTAAATATATAAAAGAATATAAAAAAATACCTAAAAAACTAGTGTTATTGAATACAATAGCATTTTCTATATCTACTGTTGGAATATTAGCATCTTTATACGCAGGATGTCTAAACCCAGAATTAAGAACAACCTGTAGTACATTGTCATCCGTTATAAATAGCATAGCAACAATTCTCATGTTTATATTTATAGATCCTTTTATTTCAATGCTTACAGATGATGTTATTGCAGGAAGTTGCAGTGAGGTTAATTTTAATAGATGTATAACTTTTATAGTTGGCGGATTAATAGTAGGCACACTCTTAGCACAAATTTTGTTAAAGCCTGCAGCACAAATTATTAGTACTATTGCAAGATTAATTTAAATATTTGTAGTAAAATTGGTAATAGGGTAACTCATTAGAAATATAATTTCAAGATAGTGTATCAAGATAGATTTAAATTTATTTTGATACACATTTTTTTTAAAAATTTTGAAAAAACTATTGAAAAATAATATTAGTTGTGCTTTAATTAAGATACACCCCCAGGGTGGGGGTGGCTGAACGAGGCGAACTTATTTAAGTACAAAATTTTAAAAATAAATATAGTTTTTATTAAATATAGAAACTAAATTATATAAGGAGGAAGAATAATGAATGAAGAAAAAAAAGCAGCTCTCCAAGCTTTAAAAACTTCAAAAGGACAGATAGAAGGAATAATAAAGATGATAGAAGAGGGACGATATTGTATAGATATATCTAATCAAATGACAGCTGCTCAATCTTTATTAAAAAAAGCTAACATGCTTATTTTAAAGCAGCATCTTAATCATTGTGTAAAACAAGCTTTTCTTCATGATAATGGAGAAGAAAAGGTAGATGAAATTATAGATACATTAACTAAGTTGCTTGGTAAATAATAAATTTTAAATATCAATTCAAAGGTGGTGTAAAAAATGAAGAAATTATCATTTAATATAGAAGGAATGACCTGTGCAGCTTGTGCTAAAGCTGTGGAGAGGGTTTCTAAAAAATTAGAAGGTGTTCAAGAGGCTAATGTGAACATAGCTACAGAAAAGTTAAGTATAATTTTTGATGAAAAAAAATGCAATACTTCAGATATAGAAAAAGCCATAGAAAAAGCAGGATATAAAGCCTTTTTAGATGGTGAACATAGAAATTTAAAGATAGAAGGAATGACTTGCGCAGCTTGTGCTAAAGCTGTAGAAAGAGTTTCAAGAAAGTTAGATGGTGTCTTAGAAGCTAACGTTAATATAGCAACAGAAAAGCTTGATATAACTTTTGATAAATCAAAAGTAAGTTTGAATGATATAAAAATTGCTATAAAAAAGGCAGGATATAAAGCTTTAGAAGAAAAAAATATAGAAGAAGAGAAAAAGGGAAAAGAAGATGCAATTAAGTCTTTGTGGAGAAGATTTATAACTTCTTTAATATTTGCAGTACCTTTGCTTACTATATCTATGGGAAGTATGATGGGATTAAAGTTACCTAAAATTATTGATCCAATGCATAACCCTTTAAATTTTGGATTAATACAACTTATTTTAGTAATTCCAATTATATTAGTAGGAAATAAGTTTTTTAGGGTAGGTTTTAAATCCTTAATTAAAGGAAGTCCTAATATGGATTCCTTAATTTCTATAGGTACATCAGCAGCTGTAATATATGGTATCTTCGCTATATTCCAAATATCTAAAGGAAATATGCATTATGCTCATGACTTATATTTTGAATCTGGAGCTACTATTTTGACATTAATAACTTTAGGAAAATATTTAGAAGCTGTATCTAAGGGGAAAACCTCTGAAGCTATAAAAAAATTAATGGCCTTAGCTCCTAAAAATGCAACTATAATAAGAGATAATAAGGAGATAATAATCCCTATAGAAGAAGTTAAAATAGATGATATAGTTTTGGTTAAACCAGGAGAAAAACTTCCCGTAGATGGAGAAATTATTGAAGGTTCTACAACAGTAGATGAATCTATGCTTACAGGAGAAAGTTTACCTGTAGAAAAACATATAGGAGATACAGCAGTGGCAGGAAGTATAAATAAGCATGGAATGATAAAATATAAGGCTACTAAAGTTGGAAAAGATACTACTCTAGCACAAATTATAAGACTTGTAGAAGAAGCTCAGGGCAGTAAAGCGCCTATTGCAAGGTTAGCAGATAAAATTTCTGCTTATTTTGTACCAACAGTAATAACTTTAGCTATAATTTCTTCTTTAGCTTGGTATATTAGCGGAGAATCTTTAATATTTTCATTAACTATATTTATTTCTGTATTGGTAATAGCTTGTCCTTGCGCCTTAGGATTAGCTACACCAACGGCTATTATGGTAGGTACAGGAAAAGGGGCAGAAAATGGGGTTCTTATAAAAAGTGGAGGAGCTTTAGAAACTGCTCATAAAGTTCAAAGTATTATATTCGATAAAACAGGAACTATTACAGAAGGAAAACCAAAAGTAACAGATATTTTGGTTTCTGAAGGAGTAGATGAAAAATATTTACTTCAAGTAGCAGCTACTGCGGAAAAGGGTTCAGAACATCCTTTAGGTGAGGCTATAGTAAAAAAAGCAGAAGAGGAAAATTTAGAATTATTTCAAGGTAAAGATTTTAGAGCAATACCTGGAAAAGGCATAGAGGTTATCATAGAGGATAAAAAAGTGCTTCTTGGAAATTTAAGACTTATGGAAGAATATGAGGTGGAAATAAAGGACTTTATGGATAAATCTCATAAGCTTTCAAAGGAAGGAAAGACTCCAATGTTTATAGCTATAGAAAATAAAATTAAAGGAATAATAGCTGTAGCAGATACTCTTAAGGAAAATAGTAAAAAAGCCATAGAAAAGCTTCATAATATGGGTGTAGAAGTAGTTATGATAACTGGAGATAATAAGAATACCGCAGAAGCTATAGGAAAACAAGTGGGTATAGATAAGATTTTTGCAGAAGTTCTTCCTAGTGATAAGGCTAACTGGGTAAAAAAACTTCAACAAGAAGAAAAAATTGTAGCAATGGTAGGAGATGGAATTAATGATGCACCAGCTTTAGCTCAAGCAGATATTGGTATAGCCATAGGATCTGGAACAGATGTAGCTATAGAATCTGCAGATATTGTACTTATAAAAAGCGATTTAATGGATGTACCAACAGCCCTTAAGTTAAGTAGAGCTACAATAAAAAATATTAAAGAAAATTTATTTTGGGCTTTTGGGTACAATACTTTGGGGATTCCAGTGGCTATGGGTATTTTACACATTTTTGGAGGACCACTCTTAAATCCTATGATTGCAGCAGCAGCTATGAGCTTTAGTTCAGTTTCAGTACTCTTAAATGCTTTAAGATTAAGAGGTTTTAAGGCTTAAATTAAGTGAAATATAATAGTGATTACTTTAAATTTATTTGAGAAAATTTAAAATTCAAATAGGTTTAAGTAAACAAAATTATATAAAATAATTTTATTAAAAATGGAGGAATTTTATTATGAAAATGAAAGCATCAATAGAAGGAATGAGTTGTATGCATTGTGTTAATCACGTTAAGGAGGCCCTTTCAGAACTAAAAGGAATTTCAAACATAACTGTTTCCTTAGAAGGAAAATTTGCAGAGTTTGATAGTACTGGTGAAGTTAGTGAAGATGATATAAAATCTGCTATAGAAGATTTCGGATATGAATTTAAAGGAATAACAATAATTTAATAAAAATAGATTATTTATGAATGTAAAAAAGATGTCTCCAAATACATTTAATTTTGGTATATACCTAAATAATCAGATATTTTAAAACGAGTTGTTTATTTTTTTACCACGCTTCGGTATTTAACTGAAGTGTGGTTTTTAATTTTGAGACATTCTTTTTACACTTTATGTTAAATGGTTCAGAGCTAACAATTGAAAAATAAATATAATATATTGGTTTTAAATTTAAAATTATAATATACTAATTTGTATAAGAAATAATAAAATTTATAAGGTTCATCAATACGTTCTAATTTGTTATATACAATTTATGATATATTAAGTTTAATTTATTATGTTTTTAAGTTTAATTTAATAAATATAGCTTATACTTATTATTAGGTGGTGAAAGTATGACAAAAATGGATAAAATAAATGAGAATGTAATAAAAGGACTTAGTAAAGCTGAGGTATTACATAGAATAAAAGATGGAAAAGTAAATATATTACCTAAAGCTCCATCACGAACAATAGGACAAATAGTTAGAGCAAATTTATTTACTAGTTATAATGCTTTAAATGCTATTTTAGCAATAATTGTATTTATGGCTGGTTCTCCTAAGAATGCTGTTTTTGCAGGAGTTATAATTACTAATACTATAATAGGGATGTTCCAAGAAATTCGTGCTAAGGGTATATTAGAAAGGTTATCTGTTCTAAACGAGAAAACTGTAGATGTTATAAGAGAAGGAGAAATTAATAATATAAATGTAGAAGAAATTGTGTTAGATGATATTATAGTTTTAAAAGCAGGAGATCAAATATTAGTGGATTGTGAGCTTCTTTCTCATAATGAAATAGAAGTAGACGAATCTTTAATTACAGGAGAGCCAGACTCTATTCTAAAAATAGAAAGTGATAAGCTTTTATCTGGAAGTTTTGTATCTGCGGGTAATGCTTACGCAAAGGTAATCAATGTGGGGGAAAATACCTATGCAGCAAAATTAGCAGAAGAGGCTAAAAAATTTAAACTTATAAATTCAGAGTTACAAATATCTATAAATAAGATATTTAAAATAATAATGTGGCTTGCCATTCCGATAGGCTCATTACTTATCTTTACACAATTATTTTATGTTAAGAAAAGCTGGCAAGATGCAGTTTTAGGCTCCGTTTCTGGTATAGTGGGTATGGTTCCAGAGGGTCTAGTACTCTTGACTAGTGCAACTTTTGTAGTAGCAGTTATAAGACTTTCCAAATGGGATACACTTATTCAAGAATTACCTGCTACAGAAGTTTTAGCAAGAGTAGATGTTTTGTGTTTAGATAAAACAGGAACTATAACTAAAGGTGATTTAAAAGTAACAGAGGTGCAGTGTTTAAATAATGAAAATATAAAGGACACAGATAAAATAATTGCGGCTATAGTTCATAGTTTTAAAAATGGAAATGCTACAGAAAAAGCACTGTTAGAAAGATATGAAAGTAATCCTAATTTAAAAATTAAAAATAAGATACCATTTTCATCAAAGCGAAAGTGGTCCGCAGTAGAATTTGAAAAGGAAGGAGCTTTTATATTAGGAGCTCCAGAAATGATATTAAAAGATGCATATAAAAACATAGAAAGTAAAATAGAAAAGGTAGCCAAAGAGGGAAAAAGAGTATTACTTTTGGCCAAATATGAAGGAGAAAATTTTAATGAAGAGTTAAATGGAAATGTTAAAGAGGTAGCTTTAATATTAATTGAGGACATAATAAGAGAAAATGCTGAAGAAATTATTAATTATTTTAATAAAGAACAGGTGAATCTTAAAATAATATCTGGAGATAATCCTATAACTGTATCTTCTATAGCTAAGAAGGTAGGAATAAAAAGTGCAGAAAACTATATAGATGCTAGAGAATTACCAGAAGATGAAGAAGAGTTGAAAAAAATTGTGGATAAGGTTTCTGTTTTTGGAAGAGTTTCTCCTCACCAAAAGAAAAGTATAGTGAAAGCACTTAAAAGTAATGGTCATACTGTAGCTATGACTGGAGATGGTGTAAATGATGTGCTAGCATTAAAGGAATCTGATTGTGGTATTGCTATGGCTAGTGGGTCTGAGGCAACAAAGGCGGTAGCTCAGTTAGTACTTTTAAATTCAGATTTTGCAGCTATTCCCCAAGTAGTTTTAGAGGGAAGAAGACTTATAAACAATCTGGAAAAGGTATCAGAATTATTTTTATCAAAGACAGCTTATTTTATAATTTTATCAATAATATTTGCCTTATTAGTGAAACCATTTCCTATAATACCAATACAACTTACCTTAATAGGATCATTAAGTATAGGAATACCATCTTTTTTTCTAGCTATATCACCTAATGAGGATGTAATAAAGAAAGATTTTTTGAAAAGAGTACTGGAAGTATCTATACCTAATGGTATTTTAATAGGAATAAGCACAGCTCTAATGTTTTTATTAGGATATCATACAGGTTTATCACTAGAACAATGTAGAACATTAGCTCTAGTAACTTTTGGTAGTTTAAGTTTATTTATTTTACTTAAAGTATCTACACCACTAAATTTTTATAGAGTTTCTATAGTTATTTCTATGACAATATTATTTGTGTTAGCTTTTTTAATACCCTCTACAAGAAGAATTTTTGCTATAGAGTATTTTGGAGTCGAGTATCTAATACCTATAATTTTTATATATTCTATAGCTATGGCTTTAATGTTAATCATACCTAAAATAAATAAAGTAATATTTAAAAGAGTTATTTTAAAGAAAAACATGGATAGATTATAATAGATAAAGTAATTTTTAAAGTATTCATTTTATAGATTAATAATATGTATTAAAGCTACTTGTATTCTAAGGTACAGGTAGTTTTTTATGTTTTAGGATAAAAAACTAATAGTAAGGATGTTAAAAATAAGGATTATTTTTAAGTTTAAAGGTTTGTATAAAAATAGTTTAAAATATTTATAGGGTTTTGTTATTTGTAGCATATAGCTATTATTTAATAATAAAAATAAAACAATGTATTTATTTTTATATTTAATATGATAAAATGATAATATGTCTTATTTAAGAAGGAGAGGAAATATTTATGCTTAAAGAATTTATATCCTATTATAAACCGCATAAAAAGTTGTTTGTTTTAGATATGATAGCAGCTTTTATTGTGGCTTTATGTGATTTGTTTTATCCTATGATAACAAGACAAATCATAAATGATATTATTCCAAATGGAAAGATTAGATTACTTTTCTTTTGGGCAATATCTTTATTAATTATATATATAATGAAATATTTTTTAAATCATTTTATTCAGTATTGGGGACATATGGTAGGGGTTAGAATACAAGCAGATATGAGAAAAAGGGTTTTTAACCATCTTCAAACTTTACCTTTTACATATTTTGATGAAAATAAAACAGGGGTTATAATGTCCAGAATCATAAATGATCTTATGGAAATATCAGAACTCGCACATCATGGTCCAGAGGATCTTTTTATTTCCATTATTATGCTAATAGGATCTTTCATAATATTATGTACTATAAATGTACCGCTAACAATAATAAGTTTTATATTCATACCAATTCTAGTATGGTTTTCTATGAAGAATAGACTTAAAATGGAAAAAGCTTTTATGGATAGTAGAGTAAAAATTGGAGATCTTAATGCGGATTTAGAAAATAGTATTGCAGGTATAAGAGTTTCTAAGGCTTTTACTAATAGAGAGTATGAAAATGAAAAATTTGAAGTAGGCAACAAGAGATTTGTAGGAGCCAGACAAATGGCTTATAAGTCTATGGCAGATTATTTTTCAGGAATGTATTTTTTCATAGATATACTGGATCTAATAGTACTTATAGCTGGTGGATATTTTGTATATAAAAATTTAATCAACTTTGGTGATTTGGTTGCTTATCTTTTATTTATAAAGATGTTTATGACACCTATTAGAAAGCTTATTTCTTTTGTAGAGCAATACCAATCAGGGGTAACAGGTTTTGAAAGATATAGACAACTTTTAAGTGTTAAACCCGAAAAAGATAAAGAGGAAGCTAAAGCTTTAGAAAATATTAAGGGTGCAATAGAATTTAAAAATGTAAGTTTTAAATATGATGAAGATACTCATATATTAAATGATTTAAGTTTTAAAGTTAAAGAAGGAAAGACTTTAGCACTAGTTGGTCCCTCTGGTGGAGGTAAGACAACCCTCTGTAATTTAATACCTAGATTTTATAATATAGATAAGGGAGATATATTAATTGATGATAATAGTATATATGATATAAACATAAGCTCTTTAAGAAAAAATATAGGTATTGTTCAGCAAGATGTATTTTTATTTACAGGAACTATAAAGGAAAATATATTATATGGTAATCCAGAGGCTAATTATGAAGAGGTAGTAAAAGCAGCAAAGCTTGCTAATATACATGAATTTATAGAAAGTTTACCGGAGGGATATAATACCTATATAGGAGAGAGAGGAATAAAGTTATCTGGAGGACAAAAACAAAGATTATCTATTGCAAGGGTGTTTTTAAAAAATCCACCTATACTTATACTAGATGAAGCTACATCTGCTTTAGATAATGCCACAGAATATTTAATACAAAAATCTTTAGAAAAATTATCTAATGGAAGAACAACTATAGTAGTAGCCCACAGATTATCTACTATAAAAAATGCGGATGAAATAATGGTTTTAACAGATAAAGGAATTGAAGAGAGAGGGACTCATGAGGAGTTGTTAGCACTAGATGGAATTTACAGTGAACTTAATAAAAATATTGAAAAAACAGAAAGTTAAATATAATGTTTTTTTATTATAAAAAACATTAAAAAAATTTTGTGTTGTAAAAAAATATCTGTATAAAAATAAAACTCCAATTATATTGTTTGTAATTTATTTTAAGCAATAGAATTGGGGTTTTACTTTTAGACTTATCCATTTAATTAAATTTATCAAAGTATCATACAAATTATGGTACATAATTACAAACAATATATATACAATTAACAACTTAAATGGTAAAATATATATAAATGAAAAAATATATACATAAATGAAAAAATATATATTAAAAGTATTAATGATGTAATACTTTATATTTACCAAATAGGGGGTTAAAATGGCAGATAATATAAAATTTAAAAATAAAGATAGGGGAGATATAGGGAAAATTGCAGATATTATTATGAATTTAATTTTTTATCAAGTAGTATTTACTATAATATTTATCATTGTAGCAGATATTTTGGGGTATATGGGGTTAAACAAAGATATTATAGAACCATATAGTAAACTAACAGGAGAAATTTTATCATATATATTTTTTATTAAAAATTATACTAAAGATAATAGATATAAATTAAAACTTCAAAACACATTGCATTTTAAAGGTTATGTTTTTATAGCAATGCTAATTATAGGATATATTTTGGTTTATGATAATACAATTGAAATAATTTTATCAAAGGTTATAAAGAATAGTTTGTTTTATGATGTTATGGCTAAAGAAATGAAAAATCCAATAGTAGGATTTATAGGAACAGTGGTTATGGCACCTATTTTTGAGGAGATAGTTTATAGAGGAATAATGTTAGATGAGCTATTGCTTAAATATAATTGTAAAAAAGCTGTAATTATTTCTGCATTAATATTTGCAGTAATTCATCTCAATTTTGTCCAATTAACAGATGCTTTTATTGCAGGCATAATACTTGGGACTGTTTATTGTAAAACTAAATCTTTAATGCCTTGTATTATGATTCATTTTTTAAATAACTTATTTTGCAACATAGTTAAATTCTATCCTAGCATATATAAAACTAAATTTAATAGTATAAGACTAGGTATTGGAATAGCGATTTTGGCAACATTAGCATATATTTTAGGAAAAAATGGTGAAAAGATTATTTTATAGCAAACAATGTCTAGCTCATAGTTATAATTTTAGAGTTAATTAATTTGTTTCTTCAAAATCAAAAACATATGTTGTTAATTATAAATTAGAAGTATACAGAAATATATGTTAATATACCAATATAGAAGAATATATAATTGGAGTGTGATATAAATGAAAATAGCAATACCTAAAAATGAGGAAATAATTAATCAACATTTTGGAAAAAGTAAGGCTTTCGCCATAGCAACAGTAGAAGATAATAAAATTGTAGATATTAAAGATATATCAACAGAAAGCTTACAACATAATCATGGTGGTCTATCCAGTTTATTAGTAGAAGAAAAAGTAGAATTAGTTATAACAGGAGGCATTGGTCAAGGAGCCTATGATGCTTTAATTAAGGAAGGACTAAAAGTTATACGAGGAGCTAAAGGGAAAATTGAAGATATATTACAGCAATATTTAAAAGGAGAACTTCAAGATAGAAAAGTAATGTGTAATCATCATGGGGAACATCACCATCATTAAAAATAAAAGGAAAGTACTTGATACTTTCCTTTTATTTTTTTAATTAGTTTATATTTCATACTTTTAATTATTTTTCTTATTACTTAAAGGTTAAATTCTAAATTATTATGGATACAATTGTTTTTATATAAAAAATATATATTAATTATGAACTGACCTGGTATAGGATTAAAATTTTATTAATATAAATATATATTACATTTATAACTATATTTGATATATTATTTATGTAGATTGTATTTAAAATATTAATAGAAATCTTATTTATAAAAATTAATTTAAGAGGTGAAATAATGAAAAGTATATTGCTTGTAGAGGATAATATATCATTAAATAGGGGAATACAATTTTCTCTTATGAAGGAAGGCTATAATGTTATAGCTATAGATAGTATAAAAGAAGCGCAACAAAAGCTTAGCAAAGAAAAAATAGACTTAATAATATTAGATGTTAATTTACCAGATGGAAATGGCTTTGATTATTGTTTACATATTAGAAAAACTAGTAATATTCCTATAATATTCTTAACAGCTCTTGATTCTGAAATTGATGTGGTAAATGGGTTGGATATGGGAGCAGATGATTATATAACTAAACCTTTTAGATTAAGAGAGCTTATTTCAAGAGTTAATGCCATAATAAGAAGAACATCAAAGGATAGTGATTTTAATATAATTCAGTCAAAGGATATAGTTTTTTATATTAATGAAATGAAGGTTGAAAAGTATGAAAAAGAAATTTTTTTAAGTAAGACAGAATTAAAGTTGCTCCAATATTTTATGAAAAATTATCAAAAGATATTATCAAAAGAGCAAATACTGGAAAATTTATGGGATATAGATGGAGAGTTTATTAATGAAAATACTGTAGCAGTAAATATAAGAAGGATAAGAGAAAAAATAGAAGAAATTCCATCAAAACCAGAATATATACAAACCATTAGGGGAATAGGTTATGTTTGGAAAGAAGGATGTGTTAGAAAATGAATGAAAATATATTTAAGGAACCTATTACTAGAAAAACAATATTTTTATTCCTAGGGTTAATGACTGTTATGTTATGTTTTCAAAGTTTTTATTTTTACAATATGATAAATAAAATTCAAAATCAAGAGATTAAAAATTATGAGAGTATTATAGGAACCTTAGTTAAAATTGCACCAGAGAAGCAATATGAAATAGGACAAGCACTTTTTGAAAATAAACAAAAGGATACTTTAAATTTAGGAAAAAGTTTATTAGAACAATATGGATATATGGAAGATATGTATCTATTAAATAATAAAATTTCAGGAAATATATATATAAATTTTTTACATAAAATTATTATAGTAAGTGTAGTAAC
The DNA here is from genome assembly GCF_054768115.1 of Clostridium sp. CTA-6. Lineage (NCBI taxonomy): Bacteria > Bacillati > Bacillota > Clostridia > Eubacteriales > Clostridiaceae > Clostridium > Clostridium sp. CTA-6. Next base: position 142,349 of record NZ_BAAAAU010000011.1, on the reverse strand, counting down.
TATGATTTTATTTATAGCATTAGCAATATTTAGTTATAAATCTATTTTTAAAAAATTAGAGGAAATCAGTTATAGTTTAAAAAAGGTAGTAGAAGGGGATTGTTCTATAAGTCTAAAAGATAATAAGGAAGGTATAATGTGTAAAATAGCTCATGAATTTAATATTATGGTGACAAGAACAAAAAGTACATTGGAAAATTTGGATAAGGAAAAAGAAAAGACAAAAGCTTTAGTAAATGATATATCACATCAATTAAAAACTCCTTTAAGTTCTTTAGAATTGTTTAATACTTTGCTTATGGAAGAAAATTTAGAGGAAAATGAGAGAATGGAATTTTTGGAGAAAAGCAAATATGAAATAAATAATCTTCAATGGTTAGTTAAGGCACTTATAAAAGTATCTAGATTAGAAACGGGTATGATTGATATAAAACCAGATTATAATGATATAAAAAATACTCTTTTGGAGGCTATTAATAGCATTTATGGTAAAGCTTTAGAGAAAAATTTAAATATTAAAGCAGATAATTTATTTTCCTATAAAATTAATCATGATAAAAGATGGACAAAGGAAGCTTTAGTAAATATTTTAGAAAATGCCTTAAAGTATACAAAAGAAACAGGATATATTAATATAAGCATGGAAAAAAGTGAAATGTATATAAAGATAAATATTAAAGATAGTGGTATTGGTATAGATAAACAAGAGCTTAATAAAATTTTTAATAGATTCTATAGAGGAAAAAATGAAATAGTTCAAAGTACAGAAGGATCTGGTATAGGACTTTACTTAGCTAAATGGATTATTGAACAAGAAGGCGGTACTATAAGAACAAAATCAACCCTAGGCATTGGTACTACTTTTTCAATTATAATTTTTACCTGATTGAGTGATTCTTAGGTTAAGATGGAGTTTGCATAGAATAATTACTTTTACACATGCGAATATTATTGAAAATATTATTTAAACATTACAATTCTGTAAGGAAAGATGAAAAGGTATTGTAATGTTAATTTGTTATCCTCTAGTTATGAAGTGAATTGTGCTAAGTAATTATAGTTATATGTAATTAAGCACAAAATTAGGAGGAGTCAATATGGAAATATTAAAAACTATGGGATTAAAAAAATATTATGGTAGTGGTGAAAATGTAGTAAAAGCAGTAAATAATATTAATTTTTCTGTAGAAGAAGGAGAATTTGTAGCCATAGTAGGAACTTCAGGTTCTGGAAAAAGCACCCTTTTACATCTGTTAGGTGGTCTTGATAGTCCTACAGAGGGAGAAGTTATTATAGATAAAAAAAGTATTTATAAAATGGATAAGGACAGTTTAGCTATATTTAGAAGGAGAAAAATAGGATTTATTTTTCAACAGTTTAATTTAGTGCCGGTTTTAAATGCTTATGAGAATATAGTATTACCTGTAAGATTGGACAATGATAATGTAGATAAAGAATATGTAGATGAAATAATATCATTACTTAACTTAGAAAAAAGAAGATATCATTCACCTAATGCTCTATCAGGAGGTCAGCAACAGAGGGTAGCTATAGCTAGAGCCCTTGCTACTAAACCATCAATTATTTTTGCAGATGAACCTACTGGAAATTTAGATTCTAAAACAGGAGAAGAGGTATTAGGTTTACTAAAAAAATCTATAAAAAAATATAATCAAACCCTCCTTATGATAACCCATGATGAAAACATTGCTTTAGCAGCAGATAGAGTAATCCGTATAGAAGATGGAAGGATTGTAAAATAAGGAGGGATAAAAATGAAAGTTATAAATGAGTTATCAAAAGAGTATGCTAAAAAATCAAAGCTTAAAAGGAGAATTACTGTTTTAACCATAGCCCTAGCTACTTGCCTTTTAACAAGTATAGGTATTTTTGCCTATAGTATGCATTGTATGTTTATAGATGAAGCAGTAGAATTTACGAATTTGGCTTATGGGTCATTTACTTCGGTTTCAAAGGATCAAGTAGGAATATTAAAAAATCATTCTAAATTAAAAAATGTAGGAGAAATTATAAATGCAGGTGATGTTAAAAAAGATAATAATTATATTAATATTTCCTACCAAGATAAAGAAGCCTTGGAACTTAATAATATAAAACTTATTAAGGGAAAAACGCCCTTTAAATATAATGAGATAGCTTTAGACAAGTGGTTTATGGATTCACAGAAGCTTAATATAGGAGATAAATTTAAACTTTCAGGTAAAGAAGAATTTAAAATATCTGGGATTATATTAGGAAATAAGCATAATAAGGCTAATAAATCAGTAGAAGCTTTAATATCCAAAGTTTACGCAGAGGATAAATATTATAGAAATAGATTGGTAATATTTACTACAGAAAAGGATTATAAAATAAATGAGACTATAACAAGTATATCTAAAAATTTAAATATAAAGGATAAAAATATAAAAATTAATAATAGCCTTGTAAATTTAAAGGAAGGTAGTTTAAGTGAAAATATTCCTTATATAATATTAACAATAATAATTGTTATTTCATCTATTGTGGTTATATATAATATATTTTATATATCAATAATAGAAAGAATTCAAACTATGGGGTTGCTTTCTTGTATAGGATTTACAAGAAAACAGACTAAGAAAATGATCATGAAAGAAGGTTCAATTTTTGCTATGATTGGTATACCTTTGGGAACAGTTTTAGGGTATGCATTATCTTATTTAGTTATCCCAATGATTCAATTAAATAATCCGATTAATATTAAATCATCTATATATACTGTTCCAGTGGTTTCAATTATAATTTTTATTACAGTTTATATTTCTACGTTAAAGCCAGCAAGATATGCATCTAAGATATCACCTATAGAATTAGTTAGATACAGTGAAGGAAATAGCAAAGTCTTTAAAGTAAAAAAAAGAGAAAGTAATAAAAATGTACTATCAGATTTAGCTTTTGCAAATTTATGGAGAAACAAAAAGAGAACCTTGCTTACCATAATATCTGTAACTTTAAGTGGAATGCTATTTATAATTATATCAACAATATTTTCTAGTATGAGTGTTAAGAGTGCCACGGAGCAACAAATTAAAAATGATTTTGAGATAACACCTAAATTAAGTAGTGATTTATATTGTGAAAAAGAAAATTTGAGTAAAGATAGCATAAAAAAACTTAATTTTTTGAAAGATGCTTCCTTTATTTCCAATATTAAATATATTACAGGAGAGATAAAAGAAAAAAATTGTCAATTTGATGTTTATGGATATGATGAAGCTTATATAAGTAAAATCAAAAAAAACTTACTACAAGGGAAAATAGATGCCAATAAGCTTAAAAATGAAAATTTATTGATTTTGCAAAAGTCAGATAGATATGATTATAATAGAGGACTAAAGTTAGGGGATATAGTAGAATTAATAGTTTATGAATCAGTAAGTACTGATAAAGAAGGTAAAAAAATTTATGAGGGTAAAAAAACTATTTATAAATTTAAAATAGCAGCTATAGTTTCATCTAGAGATTTGGATATGGGGTGGGTAATGGGCCCGCAATTTATAATTCATAAAGATAATTTAACAGGAATTTTTAAAGATGTAAATGTGTCAGCAGTAGCTATAAATTCTAAATATGGAAAAGAAGAAGAGCTTAATAAAGATATAAAAAATATTATATCTAAAGACACTAAAGTAGAATTAAAATCTTTTAAGGAAGTATATAATAAAACCAAGAAGGAAAAGCAGAATATAGAGCTTATTGGTTATTCTATAGTTATAACTATCGCTACTATAGGTATATTAAATTTTATAAATACTATAATTACAGGAATTATAAGCAGAAAAAAGGAATTTGGAATGTTAAAAGCTATAGGAACTACGGATAACTAGTTAAAGTCATTATTGTTAAAAGAAGGATTCTATTATTTAGGTATAGCTTGTATTTTAGCAGGCATTTTAGGAAATTTACTAGGATATTTTTTATTTACTTTATTTAAAAAAGTGGCTAGCTATGCAATATATCATTTTCCAATAATTCAAACTATAAGTATGGTATTCATAGTATTTATTATAGAATATATAGTGGTTAACATATCTATAAATTCTATAACAAAAAAGTCTATTGTAGATGAAATAAGATGTGATTAATATAAATAATATTAAATGATTTTTACAAGTAGAGATCTGAAAAACTTACTGAAATAAAAAAGATAAAAAGTATTTTTAAAGGATATAAATATTTATTTTTTAAAAGTACTTTTTATTTTCTTATTAATTTTAAAAATATAATAAATTTTTGTAGAAATATATTATATTTTTAAATAATATCTGATATATTAATTATATTAGAAATAATTTTATAATATAATTTATAATAAAATAATATCTAATATAGTTACATATATTAAATGTACATAGGTTTAATTTTATATAATTTGTTTTATAGTAATAAAAATTTATTGAAAATGTATTTTTTATTTTAAATTATGAAAATTCATTTTAAAGAGGAGATTGTAAATGAAAGAATATATTATAATGACAGATTCTTGCTGTGATTTATCTAGTGAGTATATAGAAAATAATCATATTCCTTATGTCCCATTAACTTGTAGTGTTGAAGGAAAAGAATATATAGATAATTTTGGACAAAGTCTTCCTTACAAAGAGTTTTATGAAGCTATGATAAAGGGAGAGATACCAAAAACGTCACAGCCAAGTCCAGAAGCTTATTACAAAGTATTTAAAGAGTTAATATATAAAGATAAGGATATATTATATGTATGTGTTTCTTCAGGGTTGAGTGGAACGTACAATAGTGCTAATATAGCTAAAAATATGATTTTAGATGAATTTGAGAATGCCAGAATAGAAATAGTAGATGTATTAACTGCATCATTAGGACAAGGAATTATGGTAATGAAGGCTATGGATATGAAAAAAAATGGATTAACTATTGATGAAGTTACTAATTATTTAGAAGAAAATAAATTAAATTTAAATAGTTATATGGTTGTAAACGATCTTATTCATCTGAAAAGAGGAGGAAGAATTTCAACAGCTGCAGCTCTTATAGGGACAGTTCTTAATATAAAACCTATACTAACTTTAAATGACGAGGGCAGAGTTATAACTGTGCGTAAAGCTAAAGGTAGGAAGGTGGCTATAAGAAAATTGACAGAAATAGTTATAGAAAGAATAAAAAATCCAGAAGAAGAAATAGTAGCTATTTCTCATGGAGATTCAGATTTGGATGCAGAGAAGTTGAAAGAACGTATATTAAAAGAGATAAAAGTTAAAGATGTAATAATAAACTATGTAGGTCCAGTAGTAGGAACCTATGGTGGGCCAGGATCTCTTAATGTATTTTTTATAAGTGATCATAGACAAAATCATATAATAGATATAAATTAATAAAATAAGGAAGTTGTGTCGCAACTTCCTTATTTTTTATCTTTGGCCTTTACCTTCCATATGTTCTATTTCAATCTTTATAATTTTAATTTTATCTTGAGCTCTTTCTATGTAATCTGTACCTTCTTTTAAATAATCCTTTGAATATTTAGTTATAAGAGCTAGTAAAGCTTTTTTCTTTTCATCTTCAAATACTTCATAAGCTTTACCGAATATCATTACACTTTCATAATTTGTATCAAATTTTGAAGGAAGTAATTCTACATTATCTACAATAGAAAATGAAACTTTATTGTTCCCATTTATTGCTTCAAGTTTTTGGCCTTCTTTTGCACAATGAAAGTAAATAGCTCCATTATTGTAAGCAAAATTTAGTGGTACACCATAAGCATATCCATCATTAAGACATACCGAAAGAGTTCCATAATTAGCCTTTTTTAATAAGGAAATACTTTCTTCCTTATTTAGTTTTTTTTCTTTTCTTCTCATTTCTTTAAACATGTAAAGCCCCCTATTTCTAATATTATTGTATTATCTAATATTTTAACATTTAATTTTTATATATTAAAGTATACTTAAGCATTATATTATAGTTTTAAAAATTCTTTCAATGATATATTTAGAAGAAATACACAAAAATTATATTAATATTTTATTTAGTTATAATAAATAAATAATCTATGATTATAAAAAATTAAAATAAAAGCATACTATTATCAATGTTATTATAAAATTTTTCCACTTTATTTTGGACATAGATTGATTTATGGTTTATTATAAATATATAACTTTATATTTGTTAATGATTGGGGGAATATAATTGAATATAAGTAAAAGTGGCCTTACTTTTTTACAATTTGCACTTTCTTTTATAGTATATAAGTTAGTAATGAATTTTTTTAGCTTTAATTATAATTTATTTAGTGATAAGTTTAATATAGTTAAGTTATTTATAGATTTAGGATGTTGGCTTATAGTATATTTAATAGTATACTTTATTTCTACAAAGTTAATTATAATAAAAAAAGATAAATAGAATTTTATTTTAAATTTTTATAAAAAAGGAGATACGTATGAAAAACACTATGGAAAATTGTAATTTTTGCAAGATAATAAACAAGGAGAAAAAAGGTAATATAGTATATGAAAATGATTTGGTTTGCTGTTTTTTAGCAGAGGAACCTATTAATGAAGGACATATGCTAATAGCACCTAAAAAACACTATTTAGATTTAGATCAGCTGGATGATGAAACAGCTATAGAAATAATGAGAGTATCTAAAATTATGGTAAAGGTACTGAAAGATACATATAAATCAGATGGATATAGTATAATGCAAAATGGTGGAAGCTTTAATAATGTTGGTCATTATCATATGCATTTGTTTCCAAGATATAAAGGAGACAGTTTTAGTTGGAGCTATGGAGAAGAGGATAGTAGCACCCTTGAAGTTGTAAGTAAAAAAATACAACAACAATTAAAAGATTATGTAATAAAATAATTTATCCTTAAAGCAAAGTTATTTTAATATGTTTTCTAATTAGATTACTGAATAATTAATTATAAAAAAATTTTATTTAATTACAGTAGTATATTCTAAATATTAAAAAGACCTATTTAGTTATTTAACTAAATAGGTCTTTAGAGTTTATGTTTTTACATAACTCTTCCTGGCAGTATAGCATCTATAACACCAATGACTAAAGCTGCAATTATAGCACCTATTATAGAAACTCTCATGGTTGGTACTAAAAATTGAGTTAAATATATTATTATGGCTGATATAACAAATCCTTTTAGTCCTCTACCAAAAGGAGAGGCATCTACTCCCATAAGTTTTTCTACTAAATAATCTATAGCGCTTATGATTACAGCAGCCAATAGAACTGCCCAAAATCCATGTATAGTAAACCCAGGAGTAAAAAACGCAGTTACACTTAAAACAACCATAGATACTATTAATCTTATAATGTATCCCATTATTCCACTTGACATGTTATTTGAATCATTTTCTCTTTTTCTTTCATCCATTTTTTATACCTCCAATTTAAAACTATTACTATATATATTTTGTACATTATTTTAAAAAATATTATAAATTATCTAATATTTTTTAAAATAAAATATTTAAAATTTGTGTAACAATATAGTACAAGTTTTTTTATTAATTAATTAACATTCTAAGATTTAATAAATGATTGTAATTATTTATTATTTAAATCAAGCTATATTTAATGAATTTTATAGTGAAAAATAAAAAAGTATTATAATAGAGTTATTAAATTCTAATAAATGGTAATTATATAAGTATGATATAAAATATAGAATTTTTTTAAAATCTTATTGAAAGGTATGATATGAATATAATAGTTTTAATTTTAGGCATAATTATAGGAAGTTTTTTAAATGTATGTATCTATAGGATACCTAAAGGAGAATCTATAATTTATCCACCTTCTTATTGTGAAAAATGTGGTGTAAATATAAAGCTATATGATTTAATTCCAGTAGTAAGTTATATATTTTTAAAGGGAAGATGTAAATGTTGTAAAAATAAAATATCTTTAAGATGTCCTCTAGTAGAGCTATTAACAGGGATACTATTTTTAAGCATATATCATTTATGTGGTTTGAATTTTAACTTTATAAAATATATTATATTTGTTTCTTTTATAATTGTTATTGGATTTATTGACTTAGATACTACAGATGTATATAGTAAAACTACTATTAGTGCTATGATAATTGGAGTAATTTACATATTAATAGAAAAATTTTATTTTGGATATGGTATAAAAACATATATATATGCAGTATTATTGTGTACTATGGTTATAGGAACTATAATTTTCACAACTAAAGGAATGGGAAGTGGAGATTTAGATGTTTATATAGTAGTTTCTTTATTTTTAGGATTTAAAATTACTGCTATGACTATATTTTTTTCTTTTGTTTTTGGGGCTTTAATAGGAATTTTACTTATAGTTTCAAAGAGAAAGAGTAGAAAAGAGTATATACCCTTTGGGCCTTTTATAGCTATAGCTTCTATATTTTCCATACTATTTGGAGATAAAGTATTTTTATTTTATGTATCTTTTATAACAACCTATTTCTAAAATAGATAATATTATATATTATGAAAATAATATAATATTTAATAAAATATATTGATTTTTCCCATATTCATAAGTATTGAGATATATTATTATGAAAATAAAAATTGTAATGTATTACAATATATAAATTACAATTAAAAACAATGTTAACATTAGATTTTGAAAGTCTACAAGCTATAATAAATAGTTTGTAGATTTATTTTGTATATGAACTTTTATGTTTTGATTTAGAAATATGAAAAAAAGAAAATTGCTAAAAGATTAATTGATACAAAAAAATATTTAACTTTTGTATAAAAATTACGATAACTGAATATATTTTACAAATTATCTCATAAAAAAACAAAAAATTAAAAATAATTGAAATAAATATTGAAAATCAATATCAATAATGTATAATTAATCTATGTAAATATAGTTTAATTATGCTATAAAAGTGATTTTTTATTAAGGGGTGGAATTTTTGTATAATAATCTTTTGAAAACTTTAATCATGTCAGCAGGGCTGATAGCTTTAGATAAAGAGGTAAAAAAGAAAAAAGAAAATAATTTACCAAGTTTTAAAGGCTTATTAGAGATAAAGCACTATATACCAGGGAGAATTAGATTTTATTCTACTAGGATTAAAAATAATAAGGATACAGTGATTTTTTTAGGAGAACAATTAAATAAAATTCCTGTAATAGATTTAATGGATATAAATATAATTACAGGAACTGTTCTTATTAAATATAATACCAATGAAATAGAGCCTATGGTTATAATATCTATATTTATTAAGCTTTTAAATTTAGAAAAGGAAATTTCTAAGGAACCTAAAGATAGAATAGGAACGGAATTAGTAGAGGTTAAAAATAGTTTAAATAGAGCTGTATATGAAAAAACACAAGGAATTTTAAGTATGAAAACTATAATGTTTTTTATATTACTTTCCTACGGAATAAGAAGATATAGACAAAGACCGGATTTAATGCCTGGTGGAGTTACTTTAATGTATTGGGCATTAGGTTATTTAAATAAAATAGGATAATAGGGTGAATAATATGATAGATGTAAAAATATATGGGTTAGTATATACAAAAAGAATAAAAGTTTTACATAGCATAGAGGGAAGAGTAAGAATAAAGCTTCCAGATTTAGATAAGATACCAGAAAAATATAAAATTCACGAAGAAGATGTTATAAAAGCTGTAAAAATGTTAAATGGAATAAAGGATGTTTCTATAAATTATGTTATAGGTACATGTATTATAAATTATGATTCTAATTTAATAACAGCAGATAAAATATTAAGATGGATAAAAAAAATAATAAAAGTTAACATAGATAATATTAAATTATATGAACAGTATGGAGAGGAAAATCCAAAACAAGTTATAAATATTGTAGAAGAACAACTTAGATTAGAAATAAAAAATATATAAGAACAATGCAAAATATAAAGGAATGGTATTTATGAAGAAAAATAAAAAAGTACCCTTATTTAAATGTAATGTTATTCATAGCTTACCAGGTAGAGTAAGAATAGGTTGCAGAGCATTGAAATATTTAAAGGATTATGAAAAAAATATAGAAAAAAGAATAGCAAAAATTAATGTTATAAAATCTGTTAAAGTTAACATTTTAACTGAAAATGTATTAATAAATTATAAAAATGATATTGTAGATCAAGAGAATGTACTAGCTTTTATAGAAGAAGTACTATCTTACTATACAGTGGAAGCTCATAAAAAGGAAAGAGAAGCTTTTGCTAAAAAAACAGTAAAAGAAAGAGAAATTCAACAAGAATCTTTGCCACATATGATAAAAAGAATAGGAATTGCCACAGGAGCTTTAGCCTATTCTGTAATAAAAAAAGATGAAAATATAGGGTTACCCCTATATAAAAAGTTTACTACAGTACCAGCTTTAACTAGCTTATATTTATCTTATCCTTTCTTTAAAAGTGGAATTTCTTCTTTAAAAGAAGATTTAAGGCCTAATGCAGATGCTTTAACGGTGTCATCTATAATAGCTAGTTTACTGGCAGGTAATGGGGTATCTTCTTTAATGATAATTTTGTTATCAGACATTGCAGAGTTATTAACATCATATACTATGGTTCAAACAAGAAAGTCTATAGAAGATATGCTTTCTTTAAAAGAAGAATATGCTTGGAAACAGATAGAAGATGGATCAGTTTCTAAGGTGAAAATAGAATCTTTAAAGCCAGAGGATTTAGTTATAGTTCATGCTGGAGAAAAGATAACAGTAGATGGACAAGTAGTGTGTGGAGAAGCGGTGGTAGACCAATCTTCTGTAACAGGAGAATTTATTCCTGTTATAAAAAAAGAAAAGGATTCAGTTTTTGCAGGAACTCTAGTTAAAAATGGAGATATAACTATAAAAACTGAAAAAGCAGGAGATAAAACAGTAGTTTCAAGAATAGTTCATCTTGTGGAGGATGCTGTATATCAAAGGGCACCTATACAAAACTACGCAGATCAATTTTCAAGTTATTTAATACCCTTTAACTTTTTATTTGCAGGTATAACCTATTTAGCTACAAAGAGTTCTTCAAGAGCTTTAAATATGTTAGTAATTGACTTTTCTTGCGGGATAAGGCTTTCTACAGCAGCAGCATTCTCAGCAGCTATAAATACAGCTGTTAGAAATGGCGTACTTATAAAGGGTGGAAATTATATAGAAGCTCTGTCTAAGGCAGATACTTTAATATTAGATAAAACAGGTACACTTACAGAAGGCCGTCCAGAGGTTAAAACTATAATTAAAGCTAAAGATTATATGGATGAAAAAGAAATATTAGCTTTAGCAGCAGCGGCGGAAGAGGTTTCTAAACATCCTATGGCCGTAGCGGTGCTTAATAAGGCTAGAGCTTTAGCTTTAGAAATACCTAAACATAAAGATACTAAAAACCATATTTCAAGAGGTATAGAAACTATAGTAGGGGAAGATTTAATTAGAGTTGGAAGTAAAAACTTTATGATAGAAAATAAAATAGATGTTTCATTTATGGAAGAAAAATTAGAGAAAAACTTTACTACTGGACAAAATATAATATATGTATCTAAAAATAAAAAACTTCTAGGATCTATAATTATAGAGGATAAAATGAGAGAGAATATGAAAAAATCCTTAAATAATTTAAGATATCAAGGTATAAATGAAATGATACTTTTAACTGGGGATACTAAGGAACAGGCGGAAACTGTAGCTACAAAAATGGGAGTCGATAGTTTTGAAGCAGAACTTTTACCAGAAGATAAGGCGAAGGCTATTTTAAAACTTCAATCTAAAGGTTCAGGAGTAATTATGATAGGTGATGGAGTAAATGATGCACCAGCTTTATCTTATGCAGATGTAGGAATTTCATTAGGAAAAGGAACCACAGATGTGGCTATGGAGACTTCTGATATAACAGTGCAATTAGACAATCCTATGGTAATACCAGAAATAACAGTAATGTCTAAAAAGACTATGGATATAATAAGCGAAAACTTTGGAATAGTTTTAAGTATAAACTCTTTGGGGCTTATTCTTGGAGCTGCTGGAGTGTTACCAGTATTTTGGGGAGCAGTACTTCATAATTCTAGTACAATTTTTGTAGTAGCTAATTCATTAAGATTATTCTTTTATAATTTTGAAAGGAGCATTTAGCTTATGGATAATCCTTCTATATATATAGCTCATAGAATGCATAATAGAATAAGACTAAAGCTATCTCATCCTATAAGAAATGTAGATAGAGTAAAAAAAGATATAGAAAATAAGCAGGGGATAGTATCCTTCGAATATTCAGAGATTACTCGTTCTATACTTATACATTTTGAGTCCTTAAAGATTGATATGGTAGAAGTTATAGTAAGAGTATCTATAGAATACTCAAAAGAATATAATTTATCCCCTATAAAAGTTTTAAATAAAAATAATTGCAATAGTATGCCTAAAGGAGCTTATTATTCAGTAGGGGTAATTTTAGCATCCTATATATTGAAAAGTGTATCTCCTAGAAAAGGCGTGCATACAATTTTAAATTGGTTATCTGTAGGAAGCACAGCTAGTGCAATAGTAGAGCATGCTTTAATGGAAATAAAAAATAAAGGAAGTTTTGATCCAGAAGTAGTATCTGTAATGTATTTATTTGATTCTGTAAGAAAAGGAAATTATTTAGGAGCTGCTTTTATAACTTGGATAACTACATTTGGTAGGCATCTAGTAAATAGATCCTATGGAGGAATAGTTTTAAATATAAAAGAATTTGAAGAATCTAGAACTAAAGAAAAATATTATAATGTAGAGTTTGAAGAATATAGGAACATAGAAAATAAAATAGATTTAGTAAAAGAATTTGCATCTGAATGCATACAATGTGAAAACAATAATCTTTGCAAAAATAATGTGATGGTAAATAAAACTATTATGAAAAATTTTAGTAAGGATATAAGCTGTAACAGAGGACAAGCTATAAACAGATTTTTATTAAGCTAGCTATTAAAATAATATATAAAATTAAACAACAAAGGAGAGGATTCATATGTTTTCAAACATTAATAATGATCATATTAAGGGAGCTTTAGTAGGAGTAGGAGTTTGTGCTGCAGGATATTATGTTTATAAAAAAAGACAAACTCAAATAGATGATTTCTTAAAAAAACAAGGAATAAATGTAGCTTCTAAAAGCAATAAAGATTACTCACAAATGTCTTTAGAAGAACTAATGGAGACCAAGGAATTATTAGAAGATTTAATAGCTGAAAAAGAAATAACAACTTGTTCTAGTGAAGGATGCTGCGAAACAGTAGAAGCTGAATAATTTATTTTAGTAAAAAATTGATATTAAATTTAGAGAATGCCTTATAGAGTAGCCAATAAAAAGTCTGCTCTATGAGGTATTTTTGTTTTAAATAATAAATATTAATACCCTATTAGTAATTAAATAAATTTCATATAATTTATATTAAATTTATTTAATTCATAGTATTTTAAATAAAAGAAAAGTTAAGCTATGTTATAATTAAATCTATATGTTAAGAATAAATGATATATTTTAATACTAAATATATAAGTAGAATTAAGGAAATTATTTTATTAAAGGACCATTGTAGGAGATGAGGAAATGAATTTTACAGACATGTTAAAAAGGAACATAAAAAAATTAACCAAGTCTGATATTAAAGTAATAGTCTTAACTATCATAGTTATAGTTGGTATGTTAATGCCTAGTTCCTATATAAGAAAAGAAGCTATACATGGAAAGATTATAGAAGTAGAAAATAATGAAGGAGAAAAAAGGCAACTTTCGAGAAGTAAAGTAAAGGTGAAAATTTTAAATGGCAAATATAAAGATAAAGTAATAGATATGGACAATTTAGTTAGTGATAAGACTTATCATGAAACCTATGCAAAAAAGGGAAATGAGGTACTAATAAATATAGAAGAGGATAATAAAGATAACATAAAAAAAGCATATATATATGAAGTTGTAAGGTACAAATATTTGAAAGGAATAATTATATTATTTTTAGTTTTACTAAGTCTTTTAGGAGGAATGCAGGGGATACGTTCAGTTTTAGCGTTACTTATAACTACATATTCAGTTCTTAAAATACTTATACCATTAATAATGTCAGGATTTAATCCAATATTAGTTTCTATAATTATATGTATAGGAGTTAGTATCTTAAATTTACTCATAATAAGCGGCAAAAATAAAAAAAGTTTAGCAGCTATTATAGGAACCTTAGGCGGAGTCATGGTGGCAGGAATTATAGCTCTTATAAGCAGCAATATACTTCAAGTAATAGGCCTTACAGATGAAGAAGCCCAAATGCTTATATATATAACTGGAAATCCAAAATTTAATTTTAGAGGATTATTGTTTTCAGGAATACTTATGGGAGCATTAGGTGCAGTAATGGATATAAGTATGTCTATAGCATCATCTATGAAAGAAGTAAAAATAAATAATCCAGAAATAAGTAAAAAACAACTTGTAAAAGCAGGATTTAATGTAGGGAGAGATATAATGGGAACTATGGCTAATACTCTTATTTTAGCCTATGCAGGAGGAGCTATGTATACTTTGTTACTTATATCTTCCTATAAATTACCATTTGAAAGAATGCTAAATCAAGATGTAATGGCAGCAGAAATAATACAAGCTCTATGTGGTAGTATAGGATTAATATTTACAATACCTATAACTACATTAGCTGTAAGTTTAATAGGTATAGATAAAGAATAATTTAGGAGGATTGAGGATTCATGAATTTTAATTATCATGCAAATAATTAAGGGTATAGTTCATAAATTTTAGTTATAAATTAAAGTATTTAAAAGGGATGGTTCATGAAATTTAGTTATAATTTAAAATAATTAATAGTGATATTTAATTAAATTTATTTAAAATAGCATATCAAAATTAATTTTAAGGGGATAGTTTTTTTATATTAAAGAACTATCCCTAAATTATTACCGCTTATATAAAACATAAGACCGCTTATTGCTATTTTATAGGAGATAGAAAACAGTTATAATATAAAAAAGGATTATACGGTATAGCTGTAGGTGTATTTATAAATCAAGTTATTTTTGCAATTATAGCATTAAAGGAAGGGGTACAAGGATATGTGTTAGTATGATGTTTAATCAATTTATAATATCAGCTATACTAGGTTTTAAACTTGCGGCTTCATCTATTGTATTTGATATGGAACCTTGGAGTTTATTAAAGCAAACAATAGCTCATTTTATAATTTTTAGTTTTATATATTTTTCTATAGCTATTTGTGGAAGATAGATACCAAAGGGAAATATAGCAAGAATAAAGTATATTGTTTTATATGTAATGATATATATAATAGCATGGTTTGTTTTCAAAGCTTACTGGAAGAGAAAAACTATAGAAATTAATAAAAAATTGGAACTGAGACATAAATAAAGAAATTTAGAAGAACTGCCATAATATTAGAGTTTTGAGGAAAAGTAAAGGTTATAGTAGAAATACATTAGATAAAGTAGTTTTATGTTTAAAATAGAAGATAACAAGAGAAAAATTAAAATAAATAAAAATATTTGAAGCTTATGGGCTTTAGAAAAATACATTTTAGAAAAATTTGTATTATAATTATTGGGGACATGACGACTTATATAATATAGTGTTATTTTAATTATTTATTAGAGCAATAAATATAGTATTAAAATAAAAAAATTAGGTCTATGAATTAGCGTATTTTTATAACCTTATTTTTTATTTTTTTATATATTTTTATATGTAATATATATCTAGTTAGTGAAAGGACAGGTAAAAGAAAAATGCATATTATAATTGTAGGAAATGGAAAGGTAGGTTACACTTTAGCAAAGCACTTATCTCAAGAAAATAATGATGTAATTGTTATTGATAAAAATGTTGAAGCACTTCAAAAGGCTATGGATAATCTTGATGTAATGTGTATTAAAGGCAATGGTACAAGAGTAAATGTGCTTAAGGAGGCTGAAGTTAGTAGAGCAGATGTAGTAATTGCAGTTACTAATAGTGATGAGAGAAATATGCTTTGTTGTTTAGCAGCTAAGAGATTTGGAGCAAAACATACCATAGCAAGAATTAGAGACCCAGAATATGCAGAGGAGCTTACAATGCTAAAAAGAGAGCTAGAAATTGATATGATTATTAATCCAGAAAAAGAAGCAGCCCTTGAAATTGCACAACTTATAAAATTTCCAACGGTATCTAGTGTAGAAAATTTTGCTCAGGGCAAAGTAGATTTAGTTAGTTTTAGATTAGGAAAAGAAGACTTTATAGCAGGAAAATCTATTTCTGATATTGATTTAAAAAAATGCTCTGTGTTATTTTGTGCTGTTGAAAGGGATGGCAGAGTATTTATGCCTACAGGTGATTTTATACTTAAAAGTAATGACAAGGTATATGTTATAGGAGATCACGAGAATATAATATTGTTTTTCAAATATTTAGGTAAACACCAGAATAAAATTAAAAGTGTAATGGTAATAGGAGGAGGAAGGATAACTTATTATCTTACTAAATTAATTAACAAAGTTGGTGCTAATATAAAAATAGTTGAGAAAAATTATTCTAAATGTAAAGATTTGAATGAAACATTACCAGAAGCCATTATTATAAATGGAGATGGTACAGAACAAGAACTTTTAGAATCAGAAAGTTTAAAAGATGTAGATGCTTTTATAGCTCTAACAGATAGAGATGAAGAAAATATTATAGCATCTTTATTTGCATTAAATGCTAATATACATAATGTTATAACGAAGATAACAAAGGTAAATTATAATCATATAGTTAAAAATATTGGAGTTGAAAGTGTTATAAGTCCTAAAACTTTAACGGCTAATAAAATAATTACATATGTAAGAGGATTGAAGAATAAAAAAGGAAGTTTTATTGAAAATTTATATAAAATAGTAGGAGAGCAAGCTGAGGCAGTGGAATTTGCAGCTAATGGTACTACTAAATGTCTAAATATAGCTTTAAAAGATATAAAGATAAAAAAAGGAGTATTGATTGCTGCTATAGTTAGAAATAAACATATAATAATTCCTAATGGGGAGGACTCTATAAGAGATGGAGATAATGTTATTATAGTAACAGAAGAAAATAATATAATGGATATTAATAATATACTAGAGGGAGGAAACTTGATATGAACTACCCAATAGTATTTAAAGTATTAGGAAATGTAATAAAATATGAAGCTTTAGTTATGATGTTTCCCCTTATAGTATCCTTCTATTATGGTGGCAAAGATGCCAATAGTTTTATAATAACTATTGGCATAATGCTGTGTACTGCAGTTATAATGTCAAATATTAAGTCTAAAAATAGAACTTTTTATGCTAAAGAAGGTTTTTTATCTGTTTCCATTTGTTGGATAGTTATATCTTTATTTGGAGCTTTACCATTTTATATAAGTGGAGCGATACCTTCTTTTGTAGATTGTATATTTGAAACAGTGTCAGGATTTACAACTACAGGAGCTACTATTTTAACAGAAGTAGAATCTTTACCTAGAGGAATATTGTTTTGGAGAAGTTTTACACATTGGATAGGTGGTATGGGAATATTAATATTTACATTAGCATTAATGCCTTCTATAGGTGGTACTACAATACATCTTTTAAAGGCAGAAAGCCCAGGGCCTACTCCAGGAAAAATTGTTCCAAGGATAAAAGAAACAGCCAAAATAATGTATTTAATATATTTTGCTATGACTATAATACAAATAAGTTTACTTTTAATTGCAGGTATGCCATTCTATGATACATTGATACATGCCTTTGGTACAGCTGGCACTGGTGGATTTTCTAGTATGAATAGTAGTGTAGGAGCATATAATAATGTGTATATAGAAGTTATAATAACAGTATTTATGATATTGTTCGGTGTTAATTTTAATGTATATTTTCAACTAATAGCAGGAAATATCAAACAAGCTTTTAAAAATGAAGAAGTAAAATATTACATAGGTATGGTATTGCTTGCTATGATAGTAATAGCCTTTAATATTAAAGGAATGTATGGAGGATCTTTAAAGGAAGGTTTTAGGCAATCATCTTTCCAGGTAGCCTCTATTGTAACAACTACAGGTTATGCTACTACTAATTTTGATTTGTGGCCAACCCTTAGTAAGTCAATATTAGCTCTATTAATGCTTACAGGATGTTGTGCAGGTTCTACCGGTGGGGGAATTAAAACTGTTCGTATAGTACTTTTGTTTAAAGCTATGAAAAGAGAAATAAATAAAATTATTCATCCAAGAATGGTTAATTCAGTAAAATTAGATGGTAAGGTTGTAGAGGATGAAACTATATCACAGGTAGGATTATTTGTATTTGCTTATGTTAGTATAATTGTAATAGCAGTGCTTTTAGTATCAGTAGATGGTATGGATATAGAGACTACACTTTCTTCAGTTCTTGCAACTATAGGTAATATAGGGCCTGGCTTCAAGGTGGTAGGACCTATAGGCAATTTTAGCAGCTATTCACCTTTTAGTAAAATAGTATTTTCATTTTGTATGTTGGCAGGAAGATTAGAAATATATCCAATGCTAGTAATGCTAAGACCTTCAAGAATGAGAAAAATATAATACAGTTTAATCCATAGTAATATAAAAATAACAGATGGGATATTAAGACACATTTAATTTTAAAAGAGCAATTATAAAAAACACTTTGTAAATTTTATTTATATAGTTACAAAGTGTTTTTTATATTAAAATTAAATATTTTTTATTTTGAGATATCCTCTTTTTATAATTCAGTTGTAATATTTAATAGATAACTATTAATTTATTTTACTAATATGGCAACTTAATTCATATTTATAATTCTGAAATATTTTTAGCCTATTCCACTATAAAATAATCCTAGTATCTAGTATAATGACAGCTAATGTTTAATGATAAATACGTATTTTTACAGTATTATAAATATGGGACCTAATTTTTTTAAGTTAACTTTACAAAAAAGCAAAGGATCACTTGAAAATAAATTAAATATATATTTATATAGTGTTTTTATAATAATAGATTACCTATGATAGAATATAAGAAGATGTATATAATGTGTCTTAATTATAGGTGGAGTTTTATTAAAAATAATATATGTTATTATATGAAGCGTATAAGAATTTATTTATGCTCGTATTAATGAAGGCTTATATAAGGAGTACTACTAATAGGCTATATAGTATGAATTCTATAATTTTATAAAAAATAACATAAATATATTTAATAATAGAAAGCAAGGTATAATTGGAGGTGAAACTTATGTTAGATATATATTTTAATGATAAACAGCAAAAGGTAATAGATACATTAGATAAAAATATACTTCTTTTGTCTTCAGCAGGTACAGGAAAAACAAAAACATTAAGTAGTAGAATAGGAAATATAATAGATAAAAGTTTAGCTTCAGGGGATGAAATACTTTGTTTAACTTTTACTAACAGAGCATGCAAGGAAATGAAAGAAAAAATAATAGAAACAGTAGGAAAAGAAGGATTAAAAGTTACTGTAAAGACTTTTCATAGTTTTTGTTTTGATGTAATAAAAAAGGAAGCAAAAAAGAATACGGATATTTCCTTTGATTTTACTATATATGATGAAGAAGATACAAAGGAAATAATAAGTGAATTAAATCCATATAAATTTAATGTTTTTTGTCTCCAAAGATTTATAAATATGGTAAAAGAAAAAAGTATAAATTATAAAGAGAGAGATTATAAAGATGTTATAGACACTATGATAAAATATAATACAAATATATTTAATGATATATGTAAAAATGAAAAATATATGATAGATAAAACCTTGGTAGATTATTTAAAAATATATGGATACTTAATGGTAACAAGTTATGATAAAAAGCTATATGAAAGGCATGGATTGGATTTTAATGATTTAATAATAAAGGTTTATGATTTATTTCAAAATGATAGAATAGCTACATATTGGAAACAAAAATATAAATTTATTCATATAGATGAAGTACAGGATACTAGTGAAGTAGAATATAATATAGTTTCAAAACTATTTAAAAACAATAATATAATGATTAGTGGTGATTATTATCAGACTATATATGAATGGAGAGGATCTAATCCATCAATAATATTTGATAAGTATAGAAAAGAATATAATCCAGAATTTATAGTTTTTGATAAGAACTATAGATCTTCAGAAATATTATTAAAAGCATCTTATGAATTTTTAATAAATGCTTTTGGACAAGGTGTAAATGAAATATATAAAGAAGGTATAGAACCTAAAGCTAACATAAAAGGGGATTTAATAGAATTTAAGAAAGCTTATGATTTTATGGAAGAGGCAGCTTTCATATTTAATAGAATAAAATCTTTAAACCTAGAGAATCTTTCAAGAGTTGCTATATTAACTAGGAATAATAGAATAAATATAGCTTTAAGTGAAAAATTTAAAATATTAAATTCAAAGCTTCCAAAAGAAGAGAGAATAGGATTTCTTTTGGTGGATGAATTTAAGTTTTTTAGAAGAGGGGAAATAAAGGATGTATTAGCTTATTTAAAACTTATAGTAAATGATTTTGACAATAATAGTTTGAAAAGAATATTAAAAAAATTTGGAAAAGGTATAGGAGAAAAGACTATAGAAGAGATAGAAAAAGAAGAAAATATAAAAATAGGTGTAAGACTTACAGATTTAATTCATAAAAATACTCAAGAATATGGAGATTATTATGAGCTTTTAACTAGAGAATTAGATAATGAAAATGTAGCAGTTTTTGATGTGGAAAGCACAGGAATTAACACTACAGAGGATGAAATAGTGCAAATTGCAGGTATAAAAATAAACAATAAAGGGGAAGTTATAGAAAAATTTGAAAGGTTTTTGACGCCTAAGAAATATGTAGGAGATTCTTATTTAGTACATGGTTTTAGTGATCAATTTTTAAAAGAAAAGGGAGAGGATAAAGAGAGAGTTTTAAAGGATTTTTTAGAATTCGTAAAAGACACAGTGGTAATTGGGCATAATATAACCTTTGATATAACTATATTAAATAGTGAACTTCAAAGATTAGGTTTGGAAAAAGCAAATTTTAAAACCTATTATGATACTTTAGATATAGCAAGACGGTTTTATCCAAGCCTAACTAATCATAAATTAGAAACTCTAAGTAAGTTATTTAATACAGAAACAAAATCTAGTCATGATGCCATGGATGATATATTAGCTACAAAGGATGTTCTTATGGTTATGTTAAAGGAAAAAGTTGAACCTACCATAATAAATAGGATGGCAGTGTACGGAAAATATATTAAAAAATTTCAACCTATATATGAAGAGATAACTAATTTAAAAGAATTAAGTTATATAAAAAATCCAAAGGATATAATAGGAGAAATAGTTAATAAAACAAAGATAAAAGAAATATACAAAGACCAATATACTAAGATAAACAATTTGAGGGAATTTTTTGTTATAGCTAAAGAAATAGAAAATAAAGAAACATGCCCAAGAGATAATTTAATAGAGTTTTTAAAAATAACTTCTTTGTCCAATAGCGAATTAGATAGAATGCTTATAAAGTATCCAAGGGTACCAATAATAACAGTACACCAAGCAAAAGGGTCAGAATTTGATTATGTATTTTTGGCTGGACTTCAAAATAATATATTTCCAAATTATATGGCGGTAAAAGAAGGAAATGAAATAGAAGAGAAAAGACTATTTTATGTAGCTATGACTAGGGCAAAGAAATCTTTATACCTAAGCTTCTCAGAATACGAACATAATAGAAGAAAAGCTAAAAGTATGCTTATAGATTATATACCTAAAGATTATTTGAAGTATATTTAATAAATATTACTGAGATATTTATGATAAGAATTTCATAGAAAGTATAAAAATTAAAGATAATATTGAGAATAATTTATAGTTTAAAGCCACATTAAGAAAAATATAATCAAAATATTTCTACTTAATGTGGCTTTTTTATAGAATAATGCCTATAGACATTATATTCCTCTATGGGGTTATTTTTATTCATGAAAGACCTCCATAATTTTTATTTTTCATAAAAACTAACTAGATTTTTGCATAATAGTTTATAAAATTACCTTTCTAAAAGAATATATAATAGTTGCTTAAAACTATTCAGATAAACATTCACTTAAGCATTCTTCTATAATATCTTGTGTTAAAATTATTAAAGTTTCTTTAAGCATTAAATTCACCTCCTTATTAAGTGATTATTGGATTCAAGTGGAGTTTGCTTAAAAGAATTACTTTTTCTCCATTTGAACCTTAGAAGAACTTATCCAGGTGCGTAGCAGTGCTTATCTCTCACTTTGATAGAAGATGGGAGTATTAGCAATGGTAGCAATCGAATAAATTTTTACAATAAAAAAAATTATATATAAATACAAAAGCGCATAAATATATAATCTATAAAATATATTGTACTTTTGGTGAAAGGGTATCACATGTGAAATCATGCAATAATTTATTATAACACAACATTTTATGAATAACAATACTTATTTATAAAATGTTGTTATTTAAAATGGTAAAGAAAATAAATAATTTAAGGAAATTGCGACTTAATAGCCTTTAAAGGTTGAAAATTAAAACAAGAAATACTTTTAGTCAATAGATAGCTATAAAAGTATTTTTTATTAGAAATATTAAACTAGAAATAAGTTGTTATAAATAGAAGTTGCAAACTAAGTAGGAATAGTAATGACTTCAGTAAGTTTATACAAAATAAAACTTGCTGAAGTCATTATTTTTATTTTATTAAATTTGTTTGCTACCGCAAATGATTTAAATATAATTTAAATTTCTATAAAATCCATGGGAAATATAGTCTTTTGACATGTTTCTCATCAATTTTTTAACGAAATTTTTTTGAAGCCCTTATTGAAAACAATATAAATATCTTAAATTTATTTATATTCTTATAATGATACAAATATCTTTAAAGAGTTATGCTAACTTTAGCCTATTAAAAAGAGAGATATGTGGTGTAAAAGACATTCGAAAAAGCTTAGAGATTCTTATTTGTTTTTTGAAAATATATTAAGAAAAAAATGATTGTTTGAACGGTCAGCGAGTTTCATTTTTTTCAATATATTTTAAGAAAAAATAAATTAGAATCTCTTAGAGAATTGAGTTGTCTTTCTAGACACATATCCCTTTTTAATAGGCTGTGGTATAACTTCCTTTACGGTACAATTTCCTTATTTAGCGAGAAAAGATGATATTATGGATACAATTATTATTAATATTAAAGATATATATATAATTAATCCTAAAGGTCTACCTGCATTTATAGTCCAACCTATGCCAAATCTTTTTTCTATAAATAAGGAAGGATCTTCTTTGTTATAGTAGATTGTATTACCAAATATCCAATGATTATCATCATCTTTATTTATAAAATTATTTATATTATCATCCTTATATTTTAATTTTAATTTGCTTCCACCTTGACCTATTTTTACTCCTAATATTATAGGTACTATTATCATAGATAAAGTAAATATTAAACTGAAATAAGTCATAGATTTATTGCTTATGTCTATAACTTTCATAATTTGAAAATTTATTATAGATAAGAATGTAATCATTGCTATAGTACTAAAAGTTATATAAATAGATAGAATACGTCTGAATAATTTATTTCTTATTTTTGATTCCTTAGGATTAACAGCACTTATTTGTTTTTTAGACCATCCTATAATTTTATAACATAAAAAGAATATACTAGTCATAAGGATCTCCATTAATGGCATTTGATATATTAAAAAAGTAGACTTATTTTGATATCCATTTATATTACCTTTAAAGTCCCAATGAGTAGCTACTTTATTAGGTAAACTTGGGTATATCTTTATATTTATAAATATAGTAATTAAAATTATTACAATAGGAATTAAAAACCACCAGGGGCTAATTAAACTTTTATTAGGATTTTCAGAAGAAAATTCAGTATCTACAGCAATTACTTGTTTTTTATTTTTGAACCAATGCTTATTAGATTTTAATTGTTTTACATCCTTATTGAATTTAAGATATATCAAAAAGCTAATAAATATATATATAAATGTAAATAACACAAATAAACCTATATTGTTAAATTTATATACTGTAAAGGATAAAAGAAAAATTACAGGTAAACTTATTATTATATTCCATAGAACAAAGCTTTTATAAATATTTTTAATTTCAATTTTTTCTGATTCCTCTTCAGGAATTCTAACTCCTAAAAAAATATCTTTTCTTGTAGTTTTAGGGGTTACAATTTGAATAATTAGTAATAATAAATTACAAGAACCTAATAATATAGATAAAAATAAATTTTCACTCATAGATATTCACATCCTTACTCATACTCTTTTAATATGTCTTCGCAAAATTTCACAAATTCTTCTTTAGAAAAACCTCTACAATGAGCATCTGCAGTTATATATTTAAGCTCCTCTTTAAGACTATTTTTATATTCAGCAGTTTTTGTTGGTAAGTTACTACTTATAACTGCTCCAACTCGTCTGTCTATGGTTACATAACCTTCTGATTTTAAGATATTATAAGCTTTGTTTACAGTATGAAGATTTATACCTATATCTTCAGCTAGTTGGCGAACTGAAGGTAGTGGAGAACCGGGGTTTAAATAACCTTTAGCTATACCTTCTATTATTTGTCTTTTAAGTTGCTCATAGATAGGTATTTGAGATTCAAAATCTATTTGTAAAATCAATAATAATCACCACCTATTATATAAGTTATATCTGTTATATATATTATATTACATGCATTCTAAAAGTAAAATATTAAAAATACGAATAATAGGTTAAAAAATACTAAATTTCAATATTTCTTTAATACAGATTAGGTATACTAATAAATATAAATATTTTTATCTTTATCCATATTTATATTTCTAAACATATACTTTTTTAACTCAATTATGTATATAGAATACAATATTATTAATTATATTTTTAAAAGTTTACAATAATATAATGTGAATAAAAAAAAGTTTCTCTTATATAAATAGTACATAATGTGAACTTTAAATAGGAAACAATGTACATTTATAAGAGAAACTTTT
Source organism: Clostridium sp. CTA-6 (assembly GCF_054768115.1). Taxonomy (NCBI): domain Bacteria; kingdom Bacillati; phylum Bacillota; class Clostridia; order Eubacteriales; family Clostridiaceae; genus Clostridium; species Clostridium sp. CTA-6. The sequence continues at coordinate 117,213 of NZ_BAAAAU010000011.1, read as the reverse complement.
TTGTGTTTATTCATTTGATATAATTTTAAGTATGTTGTTTATTAAAATTTTTAATTATTTATTATTGGCTTTATGGGGGTATTATTTATAACAATATTTTAAATCTTGATAGTGGCTTTTTAATGGTATTATTTAACATAAACCATGTTGCCAATTCTAGCTGTTATAGGCTTGGACCATAACCATTTATTAGTGGCAGTATCATCAAAATAATATAGTGCACCTTTGCTTGGGTCAGATCCATATAAAGCTTCTTTAGCAGCTTTTTTTGATGTTTCTGTAGCAGGTTTATTTATCCAACCATTTAATACAGGTGTAAATTGATAGTATCCATCACTTTTCTGATAAATTACAGATGAAATACTGTCTGGAAATTGAGAACTTTTTATTCTGTTTATAACTACAGATGCCACAGCTACTTGAGCACTATAGGGTTCACTTTGAGCTTCAGCTGTTATAAGTCTAGCTAAAAGGTCTAAATCTGATTCTGTATAATTCGCTATAGGCTTTGGTGTAGTTGGAGCTGGTGCTGGACTAGTATTACTAGAAGTTTTTCCAGGTAAATTCAAAACTTGTCCAGGATAAATTGTGTCGTCCCATTTATTATTTGCTTTTCTTAAATTGTATAAACTTATGCCCCGCGCTTTAGAAATTAAAAATAGACTATCTCTACTTTTTACAGTATAAGTATTGCAAGGAATGTTTAGAACTTGTCCAGAATGAATTGTGTTTCCCTTAAGATTATTATTCTTTATAATAGAGTCTGAAGATACATTGAATAATTGACCTATCTTGTAAAGAGAATCACCAGAACTTACCTTGTAATCTGCAGCAAAGACTGGACTAGATAAACCTACACAAAAAGTTAGTGTAGCTAAAAGTGTTTTTAATGATTTGTGTTTTGTCATTAGTTAAATCCCTCCATATTGCCTCCCAGGTTAGTTGACGGGTTCGGGTTAGAGGTACCCTATTCCTAAGAGATTCACCCCAAAGATATCCCCGGTACTTCATAAAGAAGATTCGGCATGATTTGTTTATTAATATTTAGTGACATTTTAACAAAATTTTTAAAAGCTTGTCTATGCCAAAAATGTGGAATAGGAGGAATATATGGGGTTATATACAATTATAAACCACATATTTTTTAAGATTTAGCCATAAAATCATATTAATGTTAAAATTTAAAGCTTTAATAAAAATATTTATAATTTATATGGAAAAAATTAATTGTTTAAAACACATATAAATAATTATAAATGGGAAGATAACGTTTTAAATTTAAACATAAAACCTAGAAATAATATTATAGATTTAAAATGTTACATAAACTCAGATCAAAAGGAAAGAATAACTAAGAAATTAAAGAATAGGAGAATATACTAATAAATACAAAAATAAATTAAACATAGTATTTATTTCAATAATAATTTTCATAATTTTTAAATTATTAGAGGGAATTAGATATAAATATAGAAAGTAATCATTATAATACTTTGTTAAATATAAACATATAACAAATTTATATGGATATATATGATCTTAAATAAAATATGTACTAAAAATAACGAATAATAATTATTATTTAATAATAAATATTGACAAAATTTTCTTTATAAGTTAGAATATAATTGTAATTAAAAATTAATTTTAAGCTATTAAATTGTTTATTAAATTATATGAACTGTTGATAATATAACATAATATATAAATATATAAATATATAGGAGGGTTTTTTATGAAATCATTAAGAGGTACAAAGACAGCAGAAAACTTATTAAAATCTTTTGCAGGGGAATCCCAGGCTAGAGGAAGATATACTTATTATGCTAGTGTAGCTAGAAAAGAAGGTTTTATACAAATCTCAAACATTTTTATAGAAACAGCAGAACAAGAAAGGGAACACGCAAAAAGATTTTATAAATTTTTAAAGGAAGATCTTCAAGGTGATGCTATTGAAATTACTGCTTCATATCCAGTTGCATTATATGATAATACTGCAGATAACTTAAAGGCAGCAGCTTCTGGTGAAAATGAAGAATGGACAGAGTTATATCCATCATTTGCAAAAGTAGCAAGAGAAGAAGGTTTCCAAGAAATTGCAGTGGCTTATGATATGATATCAAAAGTAGAAAAAGAACATGAAAAAAGATATCTTAAATTATTAGAAAATGTAGAAAATGATAAAGTATTTAAAAAAGATGAAAAAGTACTTTGGAAATGTAGTAATTGTGGATTTATCTATGAAGGAACTGCAGCACCAGAGAAATGCCCATCATGTTTGCATCCAAAATCTTATTTTGAAATAGCCTGTGAAAACTATTAATATATAAATATTTAGTGATATAAGTTATTTTAAAGGCTCAGTTAGTAAATTTTTATAGAACTATAGATTTTTATATTAAATACAAAAAGCTATGAAACAGAGGGATAACACCTTAATTTCATAGCTTTTATTTTACAATGAATCAAGTAATATTTAATAAAACACATCTTTAAATAGTGTTATGTTCTATATCTAAAATTTATAAATGATTTATTAGCATTTTTTCGTCTTATACATAATATAGATATGATGTAGTTAAAACTAAAAAATTATTGTGTTTAGGAGGAACGTTAAAATGAAAAAGATTATGGCGTTGGTAATTTCATCGGCTATAGTATTAGGAGGAAAGGGTGTAGTAGGAGCAAAAGGAGATTATAATGTAAATAGAATAGGTGGAGAAAATAGATATGAAACATCAATAAATATAGCTAAGCATTATAATAGTGAAAAGTTTGAAAATGTAATCATAGCCAATGGAAATAATTTTCCTGATGCTTTGGCTGGATCTGCGCTTTCAAAAAAATTAAATGCACCAATATTGTTAATTGATGAGAATATAAATTCTAGTAGAGAAACTATTAATCTTATAAAAAGTAAACTTGTTAAAAATGGTTCCATATATATATTAGGAGGAGAAGGGGCCGTTGATAGGGTATATGAAGATTGGCTTAAAGATCTTGGATATAAAAATATTAAAAGGTTAGGTGGAATAAATAGATTTGCTACAAATAAAAGTATTGTAAAATCATTAGATGTAGAAAAGGGAAGTCCAATAGTTATTGTTAATGGTTTTGGATTTGCAGATGCTTTAAGTGTGTCTAGTCCTGCAGCGTCAAAGGGATATCCAATTTTTATGAGTAATTCAGATAAGTTACCTAATGAGATAAAGGATATAATAAAGGATATATCACCTACTAAAGCTTTTATAATAGGTGGAGAAGGTGTAATAGGAAATAGTATTGTGGATGAATTAAAAAATATTGTACCATCATTAAATAAAGATGATATAGAAAGGGTTGATGGTAAAAATAGATATGAAACATCTTTAAATGTATGCAGGAAGTTTAATTTATCATCAGATACTGCTGTCATTACCAGTGGAGAGAATTTTCCAGATGCTTTATCAGGAAGTGCTTTAGCTTCTAAGATGGATGCTCCTATAATATTAACAGATGGTGTTAATGTATCACAGCAAAAGGAATATTTAGATGATAATAATTATAAAAACCTTATTTTGTTAGGGGGAACAGGAGTTATAAATACTGAATCACAGCGTATATTAGAAAACAAACCAGTTATTTCAGATAAAGATGCTAAAAACTTGCTATTTAATGGAGATGAAGAATTTAAGAAAATGCTTAAAATAGAAGTTCATAAAGAATCTTATATAGATTTAGCTGGAATAAGCTATGCTCCAGTGAAGGATGATCTAAGTAAATATGATTCTATATATGATTACTTAAATAAAAATTTTAAGCTTAACACTTATTATACAGAAAATTTTATAAAAAACATGATAAGCTTTGCATTTAAAAATATAGATGGACAATGCTATATGAGATATGGAAATCCTGAACCAAGGCTTATTGTTAAGAATGCTAAAATTATAGAAAAAAAATATGATGGAAATAAAGTTTATGTTTCTCTAAAAGGTTATTATCATGGTCAAAAAGACATAAGTACTTCAAAAGCTACATTGATATATGATGGAACTAAATGGGTTATAGATGAGTTTGATAATTGGTATTAGGTTAATTTATAAATAAATTTTAAATGTAAAAGGCTATGGAATATATGTTTATACCTTAATTTCATAGCTTTTATTTATAATTATAGATGATGTTTATGTTTAAAAATTATTAAAAAAATAAGCTTAAATCTTATTTAATTTAAGATTTAAGCTTATTTTTAAGTTCTTTTGTTTTCTATTATTTTAATTTAATGATATTGTCTTCTCCAGCTTTAACATGGTTGCCAAGTTTAGCAATTTCTAATTTTTGATCATCAGTTAAATTAGTAAATATTATTGGAGTTATTATTGAAGGAACTTTATCCTTAATTTTATCAATATCTACCTTTAATATTGGATCTCCTGCTTTAACTTTAGCATCTTGTTCTACTAAGGCTTCTAAGCCTTCACCTTTAAGATTAACTGTATCTATTCCAAAGTGAATCAAAAGCTCAAGTCCGTTTTCTGCTGTTATTCCTATAGCGTGTTTAGTTGGGAATACTGTAGTTATTATACCATCTACAGGTGATAATACAGTTCCATTTTTAGGTTCTATAGCAAATCCATCACCCATCATTTTTTGAGAGAAAACTTCATCTGGAACATCAGTTATAGAAAGTATTTTCCCTTCTATTGGAGATACAAATTTATCTTTAGAAGAAACTTTTACAGTTTCTTTTTTAGGTTCTTCTATCTTAACATCTTTAGTTACAGTTTTTCCGGATATAACATCTTTAATTTGCTCTTTTAACTGATCAGATTTTGGTCCAAAGATAGCTTGTATATTATTACCAACTACCATAACTCCAGAAGCGCCTAATGATTTAAGTTCTTCTTTATTTACTTTATCAATACTATTAACACTTACTCTAAGACGAGTTATGCAAGCATCTAAGTTAGCTAAATTTTCTTTTCCACCTAAAGCTTCTAATACTTTAGCCGCTAAAGAGCCTTCAGAAGAATGGCTTACATTTTCAGTATTTGTATCATCTTCACGACCAGGAGTTTTTAGGTTCCATTTTCTTATAGCGAATCTAAACCCAAAATAATAAATTACGGAGAAAGCTAAACCTACAGGAATTACAAGCCACCATTTAGTTCTGTTTGGAACTACACCAAATAGGATAAAATCTATAACTCCCCCGGAGAATGTCATACCTATTTTAATGTTTAGTATGTGCATTGTCATGAAGGATAAACCTGCAAATAAACAATGTATTGCAAATAATGCCGGTGCAACAAATAAAAATGAGAATTCAATTGGTTCTGTAATACCTGTTAAGAATGCAGTTAGAGCAGCAGAGGCCATTATACCACCAACAAGTTTTTTCTTTTCAGGTTTAGCCTCTTGATATATAGCTAAAGCTGCTGCTGGAAGTCCAAACATCATGAATGGGAATTTACCAGTCATAAAAGTACCAGCTGTAAATGGAACAGCATCTTTTAATTGAGCAAAGAATATAGTTTGATCACCGTTTACTAATTGACCAGCTTTATTCACATATTCACCGAATTGATACCAGAATGGGTTATAGAATATATGATGTAATCCAAATGGAATTAATGCTCTTTCAATAACACCAAACACAAAAGCCGCTAAAGTTTTATTAGCATCTATCATATTATGAGAAAAGGTATTTAATCCACTCTGAATTGGTGGCCATATAAATACCATTATTAAACCTACAAAAATTGCAAAAGTTGCTGTTACTATCGGTACGAATCTTTTACCTGCAAAGAAGCCTAAATAAGAAGGTAATTCTATATTGTAATATTTCTTATATAATTGAGCCGCAATAATACCCATTATAATACCGCCAAATACTCCAGTTTGGAGAGTTGGTATACCTAAAACACTTGCAAATTCAGGGTGAGATTTACCTATTAATCCTGGAGTTATACCAGTTACAACACCCATAGTAACATTCATAATTAAGAATCCAACTATAGCTGCAAGTCCAGCAACACCTTCACCACCAGCGAGTCCTACTGCGACACCTACTGCAAATAATAGAGCTAGATTAGCAAAAACTATATTACCAGATTGCTCCATAACTTTTGCGAAACCTTGAAAAACAGGGGAATTTAATGCTGGAGCTAGTTTTAAAAAAGCTTCGTTTTGAAACATATTACCAAAAGCCAATAAAATACCAGCAGCAGGTAATAATGCTACAGGAAGCATTAAAGCTTTACCAACTTGTTGTAAAATACCAAATGATTTTTTAAACATAAATAAGTTCTCCTTTCATATCATACAATAAATTTATTTTATTAATAATATTGTTTACTAAAATACAAAAGGCATGAGCAAAACTTTAAATAAGATTAAAAAGTGTAGAATACACCTATAGTAATCTTAAATATTAAAGTCTCACTCATGCCTGATCGAATCAGTAACACGTAAACTTAACTATTAAATTTATATATACTATATCATATATTTTTTTTATTATCAATATAAGTTTTAAAAAATATATATAAAAATTAAAATGTAATTAATAATTTTTTAAATTTTTATGTATTTAGACAATATGAGAATATTCAAAAAAACAATAAAGCATAAAAATATATTGTTTTATAATAATGGTTGTTTTTTAAAATAATTATAAGTGTTTAAAAATACCATTATTGCGCATAATAATGGTAATTGAAATATTAAAATCCAAAGGAGGATAATTTATGAGAGTACCAAACCATATTGGTATAATTCCAGATGGAAATAGAAGATGGGCTAATAATAAGGGAATGGAAAAGCAGTGTGGATATGATTTTGGTCTAAATCCAGGGCTTATGCTATTTAGACTTTGCAGAGCAGCGGGAATAAATGAGATTACATATTATGGTTTCACTACAGATAATACTAAAAGACCTAAAGTACAAAGAGAATCTTTTACAAAGGCCTGTATTGAAGCAGTAGAAATGTTATGTAATGAAGATGCTTCACTACTTGTAGTAGGAAATACAGAATCACCAATGTTTCCGAAAGAACTTCTTCCCTATACAAAGAAAAGAAAAGTATTCAAAGAAGGTGGGATAAAAGTAAATTTCCTTGTAAATTATGGCTGGGAGTGGGATCTTGAAGCTTTAGAAAATAATAATTTAAGTAGTAGAAATAAAATAAATAAACATATAAAATCCACGGATATATCAAGGGTAGATTTAATAATAAGATGGGGAGGAAGAAGGAGATTAAGTGGATTTTTACCAATACAATCAGTATATTCTGATTTTTATATAATAGAAGATTATTGGCCAGATTTTAAACCAGAGCATTTTTATGGAGCATTAAAATGGTATGATGAGCAGGACATAACGCTAGGTGGTTAAATTTAGTATAAATAAATTTATGCACTAAATTTAATATATTAATATTATGGCGCATAATATCATATATAAGATAATCTACTATATAAACAAAATGGTAGATTAGGTACAAGATTTTCCTTATTGAATATAATAGAAATTGTGAAGAAATAAAATGAGGAGATATTTGTATGTATAATATGCAACGGATGATGTGCTGTAGTTTTTACGGAATGGATTTTACAAAACATGATTTTAATAAGGCGCTAGAGTTAGTAAAGGGTGCGGTTCAAGGTGAAAGAGAAGATGAGCTTTTATATGACTATTTAATAAGTAAAGCACCTACTAATGAAGAAAAAGAAATCATAAGAACTATACGAGATGATGAAAGAAAACATAGAAAAATGTTTAAATTTATATACAAATTTTATACGGGGAAAGATATAGAAGCTTCAGATGGAGCAGAGGACTTTGAAAAGCCTGAATCTTATATAGATGGAGTAAAAAAAGCTTTGTTCGGTGAGTTAGCTGCAATGGAAAAGTATAGAGAAATAAGAAAGGGACTTCCAAATAGATATCATAGGGATATGGTTTTTGAAATTTTAACAGATGAAATAAAACATGCAATTAAATATAATTATATAATAAGTACAACTCATAAAAAAAATAAAAGAATTACAGAAGCAGAAGAAAATATAGCTATGAATAACCATGAGATGAGAACAATAATGTGGTAATTTATAATCAAAAATTTATATTAAATATGGAACCAATAATATATACAATGCATAACATAATAATGTAATTTAAAAAATATTTAATGAGGTGTAATTATGAGAGATTGCAGTATGAGTAAAATGCCAGCGAAAATGAAAGAAAAGCCAATGGATAAGAAACCAATGTATGATGATATGGAAATGCATCATATGCATCAAATGTGTCACCCAATGCCAACTCCATATATGTCTTCCATGATGGGAATGGATAATATGATGGGAATGTACTCCATGATGGGAATGGATGATATGATGGGAATGCATCCTATGATGGGAATGCATCCTATGATGGGAATGGGTCAAATGCCTATGCAGGGAATGATGAATCCAATGCAAGGAATATGTTTTATGATGATACCATGCCATATGATGGGAATGCATCCAATGATGCCAATGCATATGCATCCTATGATGCATATGAAGGATATGAAAGGTATGAAAGATATGAAGTGTATGGATGAAGATTATATAGATATGGAATAACAGTATTATAACAAGTATATTTATTTTATTATTATAAAATAAAAGGTACATAATAATGATATATACTATTATTAAGATTTTTGTTATAACTAAATTTTAGTTTTTAGGGCCTATGCTTAGGTTAATATTTATTTAAACATATAGTGTTTTGTAAGAGTAATATATTATAGTAGTATATATCCATGTGCCTTTTATAAAATATATGTATAAGATAATAGAAATTTTAGTTAAAATTATTGACAGTTTTATAACAAAGGAGTATATTTAAAGTATACTCATTAAGTATACTTTTAGGAGAATAAATATGAAAATTACACAAGAAGCGGATTATGCATTAAGAGTTATACTCTATTTATCAAAATTAGGTTATGGAGAAAGAGTAGAGGCTAGAATTATATCAGAGCAAGAAGGATTACCTTTAAGATTTTTACTAAAGCTTCTAAGAAAACTTACAAAGTCAGGAATAGTAGTATCCTTTAGAGGTGTTAAAGGCGGATATGCATTAAATAAGCAGCCTAAGGATATAAATCTGAAAGATGTAATAGAAGCAATAGATGGACCAATTTGTATAAATAGATGTATATATGATCCTAGGTATTGTAATGCAGGTAAAAATGGAAATTGTGAAATACATAGGACTTTATGTAAAATACAAAGAAAACTTGTAAGTGAATTAGAAGCTGTAAATTTTCAAGAAATTTTAGATCAAAAGGGGTCGATAATTCTATGAAAATTAAAAAGATAGAACATTGAAACTTTGTTTATGTAAAAGTATACCTAAAAGGTCTATTTTTAGAATAGGAAATTTGTTGTTAGGAGTTAAAAATATAAGTAAATATATGAAAAGAAAGGAATTAAATATATTCCTTTTATAAATAAATAAAACTATACCAAATAGGTAAACATTATGAAGGAGGATGGGTTATGTCAATGTGTACAAATTGTAAAACTTGTAAATCAGCAGATAAAGTTCTTCAAGGATTTATATCTAATATGGATATGGAAACTTCTCATCATAGGGTAGAGGATCAAAAAATAAAATGTGGTTTTGGTCAGTTAGGTGTTTGTTGTAGACTTTGTGCAAATGGTCCTTGCAGAATAACTCCAAAATCACCAAGAGGAGTATGTGGTGCTAATGCAGATACTATAGTTGCAAGAAACTTTTTAAGGGCAGTAGCAGCAGGAGCAGGATGCTACCTACATATAGTAGAAAATACTGCAAGAAACTTAAAAGCCACAGGGGAAAATAAAGGAAAGATAAAAGGAGAAAAGGCTTTAAATAGATTAGCAGAAATCTTTGAAATAAAAGAAGAAGATATATACAAAAAAGCAGTTAAAGTAGCAGATATGGTTTTAAAAGATTTATATAAACCAAGGTATGAAAAGATGGAAATAGTAGAAAAAATGGCCTATAAACCAAGATATGAAAACTGGGAAAAGCTTAATATATTACCTGGTGGGGCTAAGTCAGAAGTTTTTGATGCTGTAGTAAAAACTTCTACAAATTTAAACAGTGATCCTGTAGAAATGTTATTACATTGTCTAAATCTAGGTATATCCACAGGTCTTTATGGATTAACATTAACAAATTTATTAAATGACGTAATGCTTGGGGAACCAGTTATAAGACCTGCTAAGGTTGGATTTAGGGTTATAGATGAAAATTATATAAATATTATGATAACAGGCCATCAACATTCAACTATAGCACACCTTCAAGATAGATTGATAGATGAAGATGTAGTAGAAATAGCTAAAAAAGTTGGAGCTAAAGGTTTTAGATTAGTTGGATGTACTTGTGTAGGTCAAGATCTGCAATTAAGAGGAGAACATTATAAAGAGGTATTCTCAGGTCATGGTGGAAATAATTTCACAAGTGAAGCTATAATTGCTACAGGAGCAATAGATGCTATAGTATCAGAATTCAACTGTACATTACCAGGTATAGAACCTATTACAGAAAATCTAAAAGTAAAAATGATTTGTCTAGATGATGTAGCTAAAAAATCTAATGCAGAATATTTAGAGTATTCTTATGAAGATAGAGAAAAAATCAGTGAACATATTATAAAAGAAGCCTTAGATGCATACAAAGAAAGAAGACAAAATATCAAAGTAAACATACCTAGAGATCACGGTTATAATGATGTTATAACAGGAGTAAGTGAAGTTTCTCTTAAAGAATTTTTAGGTGGAACTTGGAAACCACTATTAGATTTAATAGCGGAAGGAAAAATAAAAGGGGTAGCTGGAGTTGTTGGATGTTCTAATTTAACAGCTATGGGACATGATGTATTTACAGTAGAGTTAACAAAAGAACTTATAAAAAGAGATATAATAGTTCTTTCAGCAGGATGCTCTAGTGGTGGACTTGAAAATGTAGGTTTAATGTCAACTTCAGCAGCTTCTCTTGCAGGAGATAATTTAAGAGCAGTATGTGAAAGCTTGAAAATTCCACCAGTACTTAATTTTGGACCATGCCTTGCTATAGGAAGACTTGAAATTGTAGCTACAGAATTAGCTAAAGATCTTGGTATAGATTTACCACAGCTTCCATTAGTTCTTTCAGCACCACAATGGTTAGAGGAACAAGCTTTAGCAGATGGAGCATTTGGATTAGCTTTAGGATTACCATTACATCTTGCTATATCACCATTTATAGGGGGTAGTAAGGTTGTATCCAAAGTATTAACAGAAGATCTAAAGAATTTAACTGGAGGACAATTAATAATAGAGGATGATGTAAAAAAAGCTGCGGATAAACTAGAAGCAATAGTTTTGGATAGAAGAGAGAAATTAGGACTTAAATAGTCATTTCAATAATTATATTTTTACGTTGATCTGAAATTTAAGCTAATGTTATTTCGGATCAATGTAAAAATATTAGCTACAAGATTAAATTCAAAATGATTTAATATCATTATTAAATTGGTTTTTAAATGAGTTAAGGGGGAATTCTTTATGAAAAGAATTATGATAAACAAGGATTTATGTGAAGGATGCCTAAATTGTGTTCTCGCCTGTATGTCAGAACATAATGAAAGGGGGAAATCCATATATGATTTAGATTTAGAGGATAAGTTTAATGAAAGTAGAAATCATATAGAGTTAGATATGCTAGGTAATAAAACCCCTATATTTTGTAGACACTGTGATAATCCAGAGTGTGTAAATACTTGTACAACTGGAGCTATGAGTAAAGATGAAAAGACGGGTGTAGTATCTTATAATAAAGATAAATGTGCAGCCTGTTTTATGTGTGTAATGAACTGTCCCTATGGAGTATTGAAGGCAGATGAAAAAAGCAGTAAAGTCATAATAAAATGTGATTTATGTAATGAAAGAGAAATACCTAGATGTGTAGAAAACTGCCCTACAGGAGCTATTTATGTGGAAGAAATTTAAATTATATAGTATAAGATTAAATAATCTACAGTGTTTTAGTTTAAGATTTTATTAAGAATAAAGGTAACATTTTGTAGTTTAGATGATAAAATAAAAAATAGAATGGAAATAAACTACCAGAGATTAGTATGAAATTTTCTTTAATAAAAAGATAGATTTTAAAATACAATGAAAAATATTAAGGCTCAGGAGGTAAATAATATGAAATATGTAGTAATAGGGGCTAGTGCAGCAGGAATTTCAGCAGTAAAAACCTTGAGAAAATTAGATAAAGATTCACAAATAGTTATGATTTCTAAAGATGATAAAGTATACTCAAGATGTTTATTACATCATTTTATAGGTGGAAATAGGGAAATAGAAGGATTATCTTTTATAGAAAAAGATTTTTTTGATAAGTATAATGTAAAATGGATAAAAGGTAAAAAGGTAGAAAATATAGATATAGATAAGAAGATAGTAAAGGTACAAGGGGAAATTTCAGAACATTATGATAAATTGCTTATAGCATCAGGTTCTTATGCTTCTATACCACCAATTAAGAATTTAAGAGAAGCTAAAAGAGTGTATACACTAAGAGATTTAGACGATGCTATAGATATAAAAGAAGAAGCTAAAAAAATTAAAAAAGCAGTGGTAATAGGAGCTGGACTAGTAGGCATAGATGCTACTATGGGATTAATAGAAAATGATGTAGAAGTAACTGTAGTAGAAATGGGTAATAGAATGCTTCCGCTTCAATTAGATCAAAAGGCATCAGAAACCTATGAAGAATTATTTAGAAAACATAATGTTAATATAAAAACTAATGTAGGAGCTGAAGAAGCTTTAATAAATGAAGATGGCAATGCTTGTGGGATAAAATTAAACAATGGTGAAACAGTAAACTGTGATATTGTAATTGTAGCAGCGGGAGTTAGACCTAATATAGATTTTATAGATACTGAAAAAATAAAAATAGAAAGAGGAATAGTAATAAGTGATAACTGTGAAACAACAGTTAAAGATATATATGCTGCTGGGGATGTAACTTTTAGAGCTCCTATATGGCCGATAGCTATGAAGCAAGGAAGAATAGCTGCTCATAATATGGCAGGAGAAAAAAAATTATTAGATGACAATTTTGGGGCAAGAAATTCCATGAATTTTTTAGGGGTATATACTATATCTTTAGGTATAGTAGAGCCAAAAGATGACAGCTATAAAGTAGATATAATAGATAAAAATGGGGTTTATAAAAAAATAATACACAAAGATGGAATTATATATGGAGCTATACTTCAAGGGGATATAGATTATGCTGGAGTATTAACAGAACTTATAAAAAATAAAATAGATATATCAAAAATAGATAAGGATATATTTGATATAAGTTTTGCAGATTTTTTTAATATAAAAGAAAATGGAGAATTTAGTTACAAGAAATAAGGAAAGTGCGATGCACTTTCCTTAAAATATTTTATTTAATTTCAGTTTTCATAGCTGGTTTCAGAGATTATTTCTAAGTTTTCATTAGGTTTTTTGAATAATTTTAACAAAACTGATTTTTTCATTTCTAATAAAATTATAGACACAAGAATCAAAGCCATTCCTAATATTTGAACTAAATTTAAAGCTTGATTAAATACTATAAAACCTAAAACAGAAGCTATAACTAGTTCCAAAGAGGATACCATACTAGCGATGCTTGCTTCTATATATTCTACAGATTTCACATAGGCAGTGTTTGCAATAAGGGTACCTACAACACTCCAGAATATGTTTTTAAATAGAAAAAATAGATTATTAGAGCTTTTAAAAATATGAATGTTGTTTTTCATATCCATAAAAGGGAATAAAAATATAGCTGCAAATAAAAAGGAGTAAGTTAATAAAGAATTATGACTATAGTGATATTTTTCATTACTTACTTTAGCTAAAAGTATTTGTAGTGCAAAGGTGAATCCAGATATAAGGCCCCAAAATATACCCTTGGTACTTAGATTAAAATTTCCTAATTTGTGCACTTCACACATCATAAAGCAACCTATTAAGATTAACAACATAGATATTGATTTTTGTGTTGTAAACTTTTCTTTAAACATAAAGTAGGAAATAGTTACTACCCAAATTTGAGAAGTGTATAAAAACATAGTTGCCAAGGCTAAAGGAAGTAAATTTATGGTTATATTAAAGGCTATAAAACATCCTGCTATAACCACTATGCCATAAATTATAAAAAATAAAATACCTTTTTTATCTACTTTAAACAAAGAAGGATCTTTTTTAAAGGAATATATCAAGTAAAATATTGCAGGTATACTTGTTTTAAAAAAAGAAATAGTATAGTTATCAAAACCTAGATCTGCTAAATGCTTAGTAGGAACTCCTACATATCCCCAAAACATAGCTGCTAAAAGAACTAATATAAGTCCTAATTTTTTGTCGCTTACACTTTTAAACATTTTATCCCTCCACAATTTATAAAGACACTTTTGTCCTCTTTCTTTTGTTTATGATACTCATATGGAAATAAGCCCAACTTATGTACGCCAATACAATTATATCATTTTATTTATATTATGATAATGTTCTATCAAAGACTTTATAATTATAATACTTTTACATGATATTGAAAATCATTATCCTATATGATAATATTATTAATGGATACATATATTCAGGGGGCGTTTTATGATAAAAAAAGTTTTATTATTAATTATAGGGTTTATTTCTTTAGGATTAGGTGTAATAGGTGTATTTTTACCTATATTACCTACAGTTCCTTTTTTATTATTATCATCTTTTTGTTTTATTAAAAGTTCTAAAAGAATAAGTATATGGTTTGAAAATACTAATATTTATAAAAAACATGTAAGAAGTTTCAAAGAAAATAAAGCTATGACATTAAAAACTAAATTATCTATACTAATACCTGTATATGTAATGCTTATAACTTTATTTTTTATGAAGGATATTTTGGCTATGAGAATAGCTATAGTTGTTTTATTAGTAGTTAAAACTATAGTATTTATAAAAATTAAAACACTTAAGGAGGCGTGAATTTTATGATGCTAGATAAAAGACTCATGAATTTATGTAGTGAGTCTAAGAAATATGTAAAGCTTACGGTATTGATGAATTGGATATCTATGATTTGTAATGCATCCGTAATAATATTATTAGGTAAATTTATTAACTGTGTATATAAAGGGGACAAGGTAAATTTAATAAAATACACACCTTTAGTAATTTCTATTTTGATTATAAGATTTATATGTAATATTTATTATAGTAAATTTTCTTATTTATCCTCTGCAAAATCAAGGAGTACACTAAGGGCACTTATTTATAAAAAGCTTTTAGATTTAGGACCTAACTATAATAAAACCTATAGCACCTCAACTATAGTACAGTTAACAGGAGAGGGAGTAGAAACTTTAGAAAATTATTTTGGAAGATATTTACCTCAATTTTTCTATTCAACGTTAGCTCCAATTACTTTATTTTTTATTTTATCTTTTATATCTATCAAAGTAGCTTTAATTTTAATAATTTGTGTACCTTTAATACCTATATCCATAGTGTGTATTATGAAAATAGCTAAAAAAATATTCAGAAATTATTGGAATATATATTCTGATTTAGGAGAAACTTTTTTAGAAAACCTACAAGGATTAACTACGTTAAAAATATTTAATAGAGATGAAGAAAGACATGAAAAAATGAACAAAGATGCAGAAAACTTTAGAAGAATAACTATGAAAGTATTATCTATGCAATTAAACTCTATAAATGTAATGGATCTTATTGCTTTTGGTGGGGCTGCTTTAGGAAGTATAGTTGCACTAAATGAGTTTAAAAATGGAAATGTATCTTTAGGGGGAGTTTTAATAATAATTCTTTTATCTTCGGAGTTTTTTATACCTTTAAGATTATTAGGATCTTTTTTTCATGTATCTATGAATGGAATAGCAGCATCAGAAAAAATATTTAAACTTTTAGATAGTGAGGTGGAAAATGAACAGTGTTCCTTTAAAAATGACTTAAGAAGTTATAAAGATTTAGACAATAATTTGCCTGAAAATGAACAATGTTCTTTTAAATCTATGGAAGAAAAAAATAAAAAAATAAGTATAAAATTAGAAAATGTAGACTTTGGCTATGATAAACATAGAAAAGTACTTAGTAATGTAAATTTATCCATGGATAATGGTGAGTTTGTAGCAATTGTGGGGGAAAGTGGTAGTGGGAAAAGTACCATTGCTTCACTTATATTAAAAAATTATGGAATAGATAAAGGGAATATAAAGATAAATAACTTAGAATATAAAGATATTTCTTTTAAAGATATATGTAAAAAAATTTCACTTATCTCTACTAATAGTTATATATTTAATGGAACAATTTTAGAAAATCTGTTAATGGCTAAAAAAGATGCAACTAGGAAAGAAATAGAGAGAGCTTTAAAAGTTGCAAATTTATATGACTTTGTAGAAGCTTTACCTAATGGATTAAAAACTAAAGTAGGAGAGGGTGGAAGTTTATTATCTGGTGGTCAAAAACAAAGATTAGCTTTAGCCAGAACTATTTTAGGGAATAGAGATATGATTATTTTTGATGAAGCTACCTCTAATATAGATGTGGAAAGTGAAGAAAAGATTTGGCAGGCCATTTATAAATTATCCAAGGAAAAAACTATATTAGTGATTTCCCACAGATTAGCTAATGTGAAAAATGCAGATAAAATTTATGTGCTGGATAAGGGGAAAGTTGTAGAAAAGGGAAATCACATAGATTTATATGAACAAGGGTCATATTATTATGATATGCTTACAAAACAACAGGCATTAGAAGACTTAGGAGGTGCATAAAATGAAAAGAAGATCTGGATTTAGTATAATGAAAAGGCTTATTTTAGAAGTTAAGCCTTTAATGGCAATAATGACCATTACAGTAACTATGGGGGTTTTAGGGTTTTTAGCAGCTATTTCTATTACTTCATTTGGAGCTGTAGCTATGGGGGATGTTTTAGGAGGAAAAAGCATAGTATCCTTTAAAAGTGCCATAACAATAATTATTGTTTCTGCAATATTAAGAGGTTTATTTAGATATGTAGAACAACTTTCCGGCCATTATATAGCCTTTAAAATATTAGCAATATTAAGAGATAAAGTTTTTACTTCTTTAAGAAAATTAGCACCAGCAAAATTAGAAACAAAAGAAAAAGGAAATTTAATTTCTATAATAACCTCTGACATTGAACTTTTAGAAGTTTTTTATGCTCATACTATTGCACCCATATTAATAGCTGTAATTACATCAACTATAATAACCATAGTATTATTTAATATTAATATTTATTTTGGGATATTAGCTATAGTATTTTACTCTATCATAGGTTTTGTTATTCCTTATTATTCTTCAAAGATAGGCAATAAATCAGCTTTAGAATATAGAAATACTTTTGGAGAGACTAATTCTTATTTGTTAGATTCCTTAAGAGGATTAAAAGAGATATTGCTTTATGATAATGGACAAGAAAGATTAGATAATATAAATAAAAACTCTAACAAATTAAATGAAAAATTAAAGGGTATAAAAAATCATGAGGGTATAATAAGGGCTACAACAGATTTTACTATAATGTTTGCTATAGTAACTTATAGTTTAGTAGGATACAATTTATATATGAAACATATATTAGATCTTAGTTATATGATTTTAGCAATTGTTATTATCTCATCATCCTTTGGACCAGTAGTAGCTTTAAGTAATCTTTCAAATAATTTGCTCTATACCTTTGCCTCTGCTGAAAGAGTATTTAGTATTTTAGATGAGGAGCCTATGGTAGAAGAAATAGACAGGGGAGAAAAAATGTTAAATACTAATATAGTATATGATAATGTAAGCTTTTCCTATCAAGGAAGAAAGAATAAAATCTTAGAAAATGTAAGATTATCTATAAATGAAAAAGAAAAGATAGCCATAGTAGGAGAAAGTGGTACAGGCAAAAGTACATTTGTAAAACTCCTCATGAGATTTTGGGATGTTAATAAAGGGGATATTCTTATAGGAGAAAATTCTATTAAAAATATAGAAACAAAAAATCTTAGAAAAAATCAAACCCTAATAAGTCAAGAAACTTTTTTATTTAATGAAACTATAGAAGATAACATAAAAATGGGAAATATAAAGGCTAGTAGGGAACAGGTAATAGAAGCTGCTAAAAAAGCATCTATACATGATTTTATAGAAAATCTTCCTAAAGGCTATGAAACAAAAGTAGGAGAGCTTGGTGGGAATTTATCATCAGGAGAAAAACAAAGGATAGGGCTTGCAAGGGCTTTTATAAATGAAGCACCTATATTAATACTAGACGAGCCTACTAGCAATTTAGATACTTTAAATGAAGGACAAATACTAAAAGCAATAAACGAGAATTGTGAGCATAGAAGTATAATACTTATATCCCATAGAAAATCTACCACAGCTATATGTAATAAAATTATAGAATTAAAGAATTCAAAGATGGACCTAGTTGAAAGTAGTTTTGCTTTAAAATCTATTGAAAATGATGATTTAAATAAAAAATCAGAAAGGAAAGTGGCACTAGCATAAATTTAATAAAATTAAATATTTAAAAAAGCTGCGGTTTTAAGGGGTGTTGTTTATATGAAAAAATCCAGAATAGAAAAGCAAAAGGAAAGTATAGAATTTATGATAGATCTATATTGTAGAAAAAAACATAAAACAAAAGAAGTGTTATGCGATGAGTGCAGGGAACTTTTACAATATGCCAATTTTAGATTAGATCATTGCAGATTTGGAGAAAATAAACCAAACTGTGGTAGTTGTAAAATTCATTGCTATAAAAAGGAAATGAGAGAGAAAATAATAGAAGTAATGAAATTTTCTGGACCAAGAAGCTTAATATATAATCCTAAAATAGCCTTTGAACATTTAATAGATAAGCTTAAATATAAATAAAATATTAAAATGGGATGTCTCAAGATAAAATAGATTTAATTTTAAAACCACAAATATAAAAATTAAATCTATTTTTAGATATCCCATTTTAGTTTTATTTGTACATACTTTGTAAAAAAATTTTTACTATGGTAAATTTTTTTAGACTATATTGGATATTTATAGTGATAATTTTATAATTATAGCTCACAAGAGTTTTAATTTTTTATATATAAGTTTATACAAAATAGTTGTAGTATTCGTTCTTTAATCTTTTTTCGTCTATAATTTTAATTTTTTTATATCCTAAGGAAATCATTCCTTTTTTTTGAAAAGAATTTAATATTTTAGTAACTGTAACTCTACAGCTACCAATAAGTTGAGCAATTTCTTCGTGAGAATAATCAATAATATAACATTTATCATTTTTATTTTTCTTAAAATGCACACCTAATCTTACTAGTAATTGAGCAAGTTTTTTTTCAGCAGGTAAGAAGGCCATATTACTAACTTGAATTGATAGATTTTGCATTGTTAAAGACATAAGATGGAACATTTGGACCATTAATTCTGGATACTTAGTTAAATAGGGATATAGATTTTCAAGACTTACTGAAATTAGTTCAACATCTGTGGCAGCACTAACAGATGTTAACCTAGATCCATAACTAAAACAGGAGGATTCTCCAAATAATTTTCCCTTTCTTAATATTTCAATAGTAAGTTCAGTTCCTTGTGGTGAAATAAGAAACATTCTAACACGACCAGATTTTATTAAATAAAAGTTTTCTGCCACATCCTCTTGGAAATAGATTATTTCATCTTTGTTATATTTTTTAATTGTACCAGCTTCTTCAAATATTTTATAGAAATCAGAATTAATATCTATAGAAGATCCAGGAAGAAATCTATTATTTTTTACCATATGTAATCCTTTCTTAAAATGAAATTTTATAAATCAATTGTAGCCTAAACTACAATCTATTTTCAAGGTTAAAGGTAAAATTTAATTTGCAGAATTTTTATGGGAGGCAAAAATATTATGGAAACTAAAGAAAAGCTATGGAGCAAATATTTTATATTAGCATTAATTATTACAGTAGGGGTAAATTTAACTTGTAATTTATTATTATCTACCATATCTATATATGCTAAAAAAATTACTGGGGTAGACAGTTATGCAGGTATAATGACAGGAGCCTTTACATTAGCAGCTTTATTTATAAGAATATTTGCAGGAAAGTTATTAGACAAACTTGGAAGAAAAAAAATATTGATATTAGGGGTAGCTATTACTGCTTTTTCAACTATAGGATATATTTTTAGTAATGGGATAGTATTACTTGTAATATTTAGAGTAATGCAAGGCTTTGGTTTTGGTATTTCATCTACAGCAATAGCTACTATTGTTACTGATGTTACACCACCAACAAGGATGCTTGAGGGAATAGGGTATTCAGGTGTTGGTATAACTATTACTACAGCTATAGGACCATCTATGGCACTTCACATAGTTGGAGGTGGATACGATAAGTTTAACTTATTATTTATTACAACTTTTGCAGTGGCTATAATTACTATATTAGTAGCACTTTTCTTATCCTATGAGAAAAATATTAATACACACTGTGAAAAATTTAAGACTATAAAAAGTGATACAGATTCTAATGGTATTAGTAAAGAAATATTAGTGCCATCTTTAATTCTTTTTTTAGCAGCAGTTGCAGAAAGTACTATATTATCCTTCACAGCATTGTATGGCATAGAACTAGGATTTAGTAATATAGGTTTATTTTTTACAATAAACGCACTAGGAATATTAGCATCAAGATTATTTATAAATCAAATAGTTGATAAGCTTGGAATGAATACTGTATTGTCTATTGGACTTATAATATTTGCATTTTCTATATTTGGAATGGCTATGGTAAAGACAATGTATATATTATTAATATTGGGATTCTTATGTGGTATTATGATGGGATCATTGTTACCTATAATTAATGTAATGATTTTAAATACTGTAAATCAAGATAAAAAAGGGGTAGCAAATGCTATTTACTATGCATTATTGGATGGTGGCTATGGAATAGGATCAATATTGTGGGGAAGCATTGTTATAACCTATGGATATAGAGCTATATATGCCTTAGCAGGTATTGTATTAGCGGTAGCTTTTGTAATATTTGCATTAAATTTATTTTATAGGGGATCTACAATATTAAAAAGACACTATGAATAAAAGGAAAGTTATAAAGCCATGAGAAATTTATTTTTCTCGTGGCTTTTTTATAAAGTAATGTAAATATATCTAAATCAGGATAAAGAATAAGAATAAATTTAAGAATATAATATATGCATAAAAAACTTATAATAATAGGTAAACATAAAGGAGTTTAGTTAATTTGAATGCTTGACGGTAAATTATTGCAAATATATAATAGATTACTGAAGCTTAATAATACTTAAATATAAAAAAATAAGTATTAAAGCGTATTACATAAGAAATCAGACGATATATAAAAGAAGGGATGTAAATCATGAAAAATTTAAAAAGAAGAGTATCAGTGATTATTTGTATTATGCTAGCTTTTATGCTAGTATCATGCAATTTAAAGAAGGGAGAAAATAAAGAAGCACAAAAAAATATAAAAATTACAGATTCCTATGGGAAAGAATTAACCTTTGATAAAGCTCCAGAAAGAATAGTTAGCCTTTCACCTGGAGCGACGGAAACCATATATGCTTTAAATAAAGAAAATACATTAGTTGGAAGATCAGATTTTGATGATTATCCAGCGGCGGTTAGCAAAGTAAAATCAGTTGGTGGAGTAAAGGATCCAAGTATAGAAAAAATAACTGAATTAAAACCAGATTTAGTTATAGGTGGAGCTCATTTTTCAAAGGATACTGTGAAAAAACTTGAAGACTTAGGAATTAAAGTAGCAGTTCTTTATGGTGCAGAGGACCTAGATGGAGCTTATAAAAACATAATGGATATTTCTACTATATTAGGAGTAGCTGAAAAAGGTCAAACTATAGTTAATGCTATGAAAAAGAAAGTTGAAAGTGTTGAAAATAAGGTAAAATCATTAAATAAACCTAAGATCTACTATGTGGTTGATTTTGGAAAAGCAGATTTTACTGCTGGAGGAGATACTTTTATAGGTAAAATGATTGAAAAAGCAGGTGGAGATAATATTGCTAAGGACACAAAGGGATGGAATTATTCTTTTGAAAAAATAGTTGAAAATAAGCCGGAAATGATAATATTATCAGATAAATTTAATATTAAAAAGAATTTTTTAGCTACTGATAAGTATAAAGATCTTCCTGCAGCAAAGAAAAATAAAGTATATGAAATTGATGATAACATGTTATTAAGACAAGGCCCAAGACAAGCGGATGGACTAGAAGCATTAGCAAAAATTATTCATACTGAAGCATTTAAATAATCAATAATGAGGAGACATTAAATGAAAAAAAAGAGTTTATTCATTGGGTTAATAATAATTGCTATAATAGCTTCTTTAGTTTCTATAACTATTGGAGCTGCTAGTATAACTCCTTTTAAAGTTATAGAGGTCATTTTAAATAATTTTGTGGGAAATATAAATGATTACACACTACAGAAGATAATATGGGACATAAGAATGCCAAGAATAATACTTGCGGCTTTGGTAGGAATAGGTTTATCTGTTACAGGAACGTCTTTTCAAGGAATATTTAAAAATTCAATGGCAGATCCTTATGTTCTTGGAATATCTTCAGGAGCAGCTCTTGGAGCAACTATATCTATAGTTTATAAATTAGAGACAAAAGGAGCTTTAGTAACCACTTTATGTGCATTTATAGGAGCTATTTTAACTATTTTTATAGTTTATAATATAGCTAGAGTAGGAAATAAAATTCCAACCACTACATTATTATTAGCAGGAATAGCTTTGAACTTTTTTATGTCCTCTTTAATTTCAATGTCTATGATATTACATAAAGAAGCTATAGAGAGAATTATTTACTGGACAATGGGGAGTTTCGGAAATGCTTCTTATAAACAAATTTATTTTTTAGCTCCAATAGTTATAATAATATCTTTTATTTTTTATTATAACTATAGAGCGTTAAATATAATGGCCACAGGAGAAGATGGTGCATATATACTAGGAATAGATAGTGAAAAGTTTAAAAAGAAGATGATAGTTTTAAGTTCAATAATGGTAGCAGCAATAGTATCTGTTAGTGGAATAATAGGATTTGTAGGATTAATTACTCCTCATATAGCAAGGCTTATAGTAGGAGCTAACCATAGAGAAGTTATTCCTTTTTCGATGGTTTTAGGAGCTTTATTTTTAATAATATGTGATGCATTAGCAAGAGGTATAATGCCGCCTACAGAATTACCAGTAGGTGCTGTTACAAGTTTATTTGGAGCACCTTACTTTATGTATTTGCTTTGGAAGAAGAAAAGAGGGTAGAAATGAGTTTTCTAAGTTTAAAAAATATTTCTTATAAGAATAGAAATAATGAAATATTAAAAGGATTAAATATAGATTTTCAAAGAGGACAGTTTTATGTAATCGTAGGACCTAATGGAAGTGGTAAAACTACCTTATTAAAAACTATAATAAAGAATATAATACCCTCAAAAGGAAGAATAGAATTAGAAGGAGAAAATTTAAAAAATATAAAGGCAAAGCATTTAGCCAGTAGAATTAGCTATGTTCCACAAAACACAAATATAGAGCTTGAATTTACTTGTTATGATTTAGTTATGATGGCAAGAAATCATAAACTTAAAACTTTTCAATCAGAAGGCAAAGAGGACAAAGACATAGTTATAAATGCAATGAAAAAGATGGAAGTGCTACATCTTAAAGATAAAACGATTACCCAAATAAGTGGTGGAGAAAAGCAGAGAGTTATCTTAGCTAGAGCTATTGCTCAAGAAACGAGTTGTATTATATTAGATGAACCTATTTCTAATTTAGATATAAAACATCAAATATTAGTTATGAAACATTTAAAAAAATTAAGAGAAGAAGGTAAAACTATTATTACCGTATTACATGATTTAAATTTTGCTTTAAATTATGCGGATTATGGAATTTTAGTTAGTAAGGGTAATGTATTTTCTAAAGGGAAAATAGAAGATGTAATAACTCCTAAAACTATAAAAGAGGTTTATGGAGTAGAAAGTGAGATTATTGAAAGAAATAATAAATGTTTTGTAATTTATTAAACTAATGTTATATAAGGTTGGGTTTAAAATATATCTTGATAACAAAAAAGGAAGATTAATAACTGCGGATAACAACGGAAAGTATAAATTAAAAAAATAAAGGACAATAAATTCCAAGCTTATAGAGGCTTTGGGATTTATTGTTTTTTATATATAGAAATGAGAAACTGCAATTAAATGGAAAAAAGTTAAATAAAATGTTATAATTAACATTAGAGGAAACAAATGTAATATTCATAAAAATTAGACCAACTAGTAAAAGTTGATAAAAATTTTAAAAAGTTTATTCTGTATAATTTTTAAATTTACCAGATTCATTAATAGAAGGGTTAACCCCAATGTATGCAACTAACAGTTTAGGTTTTAAGAAACCTTGAAAATCTCTGATTTCAGTTAGTATAGTTATAGCTGAAATAAAACCAACATAGAAAAGATAAAATGAAGTGATTAAGTATCTTATAGGTTAAATAAAATATAAAAATAATTTTCACAAGTGAGTTAATAATGTTGGTTACAAAATAAAGATGTTTTCTATCAAATGGTACAACTACATTATATAAGGGGGATAATCATGATATTTATTAATCACAACAATACCAATCCTTATTTTAATCACGCCGCAGAGCAATATGTATTAGAAAACATTAAAGATGAATGCTTTATGCTATGGAGAAACGAGCCGTGTATATTAGTAGGTAGAAATCAAAACGCTATGGCAGAAGTAAACGGTGATTATATAAAAGAAAAAGGTATGAAAATAGTGAGAAGACTTACAGGAGGGGGAACTGTTTTTAATGATTTAGGTAATATAAATTTTACATTTATAGGGAGAACTTCAGAGAATGTCGAGGAAAACTTTAGAAAGTTTACAAAACCTATAATAGAGGCATTAAATTTTTTAGGGGTACAAGCTAAGTTTTCAGGTAAAAATGATTTAGTTATAGAAGGAAAAAAAATTTCAGGTAATGCTCAATATTATTATAAAGATAAGGTTTTACATCATGGAACATTGCTTTTTTCAGTTTCTATGGGGGAATTAATTAAAGCGCTTAAAGTAAACCCATTGAAGTTTAAAGATAAAGCTGTTAAATCTATGGAAGCTAGGGTAACAAATATAAATAAATATTTAAATAATATGGATGTTATAGAGTTTAAAAATTATGTGGTAGATTATGTAATGAAATGTTTTAGTAAAAAAGAATTATATGAGTTTTCAGAGAAAGAATTAAAACAAATAGATAAAATAGTTAAAAACAGATTTTCAACCTGGAAGTGGAATTTTGGGGATTCACCTAAATATAATTATTCAAAAGAAGGGAGATGCGGTAAAAATACTATTCAAGTTAATTTAAATGTTGAGAATGGTTATATAAAGGAAATGAAGTTTTATGGAGATTTCTTTTTTAAAAAAGATATAAAAGGATTAGAATATAAATTTAAAGAAATAAAACATGAGGAAAAACATGTAAAACAGGTATTAAATAATATTAATATTAATGAATATATAAATGGTGTAAAAAATGAAGAAATTTTAGAACTTATGTTTTAGATATAAGTTAGGTAGTTTCCAAAAACAATTGATTTTGGGGTGTGAAGTATGTATAAAAGAAAACCAGAATGGCTAAAAATAAAGTTTCAATTTGGTGATAGCACAAAGAAGATTAATGCACTTAAAAGATCATTAGGATTAAATACAGTTTGTGATGAAGCTAATTGTCCTAATAGATTGGAGTGTCATAATAAAGGAACTGCAACTTTTATGATATTGGGTAGTGTTTGTACAAGAAATTGCAGATTTTGTAATGTAAAAACTGGTAAAGCACAATGTGTAGATAAAGAAGAACCATTACATGTAGCACAAGCTGTAAAGGAATTAGGATTAAAGCATGCAGTTATAACTTCTGTTACTAGAGATGATTTAGAAGATGGAGGAGCAAGTCAATTTGCAGAGGTAATAAGAGCAATTAGAAAATTGACACCAAATACAACAATCGAGGTGCTCATTCCAGATTTAAAAGGTAATTGGGAGGCATTGAAGGTTATTTTAGATGAAAAACCAGAAATATTAAATCATAATATAGAAACCATAAGTGGATTATATAAAAAGGTAAGACCAGAAGCTATATATACTCGTTCTTTAGAACTTTTAAGGAAAGTAAAAGAAATAGACAAAAATATACTCACTAAATCAGGATTTATGGTAGGTCTTGGGGAAAAAGAAGAAGAAGTTATAGAGTTACTAAAAGATTTAAGAAAATACCAGTGTGATATAGTTACTATAGGTCAATATCTTCAACCTTCTAAAGAACATATTGAACTTGAAGAATATGTGCATCCAGAGGTATTTAAGAAATATAAGAAAATAGGACTTGATATGGGATTTAAATATATTGCTTCATCACCATTAGTTAGAAGTTCCTATAATGCAGCAGAAGCGCTAAAATAAAACTAAATTTTTCTAATTTTGTTTAAGAACATTATTTAACTTTTTCAAAGCCTGCTTCGCCATAAATATTATGTGGAAATTTATAAAAAAGACATTAAAAATCAAAGGTATTTTGCTTGATTTTTAATGTCTTAAATTACTTTACTTTATTTTTTCCTCTGACCATCCGAAAGCAACTCTACCCATAGCAGGTTCATTAGGTGCTTCTGGATTTGATAGGAAAACAACGAATGATCCGCCAGGAGGAAAAATAAATTTACCTGCTTCATCATCGGCAATTGTAACCTCTGGAAGAGCTCTTCTAACAAAGGCTTTAACTCCACCTTGAGGGTCTCCTGTAACATTACTTGCTTGAAGAAGCTTAACCCTTGGTTGAGGCAATGGACAAAGAGCTGTATTAGCTGGAGTAACTAATTCGGACATGGTTGGATTTCCAGGTGGGTCTGAATTGAACCATATCTGAGCCCTTATTGGAGATGTACCAATATTTGTAACAGTCCAAACATAAACGTGTAGATTAACTCCAGAACAACAAGGATTTATTAATCCTGCCCATGCGCTTTTACCATTTCCGAATTGTAATTCATCTGCATATCCTACAAAATATTTTCCTTGAAGTGAAAGATATAGGGGATAGGGCATACTAGCTACCTGAGTTATAGGGTTAGGTAAAACAATTGAATGTTGACAATTATTTGTGAAGTCCATTTTTATCATATCTCCCATTAAAATATTTTTTCTAAATAATATTTTAGTTATCTTATTTTTAGTCATGTTATATTGTTGCTACAAATATATATTGTAATTGATTTTTAATTAATAAATCATTTTCTTTCAAATAATATATTCAATCTAGAAGATTTACACAAGAAGTACTTGTTTACTAAAATTCAATTTATATTAGTACTTAACCTTATTATATGATTAAGAATTTATTAATGTTACGATAACATTAGTGATTATGGCTTTATATATAGTGATTAGGAATACAAGTTTTTAGAAGAATACTTTACTTTGTAGATGAATATGAAAAATGCATAGAGAACTTAATATGATATAGAAGATGTTATCTATGCATTTTGAAGATAGATTTATAGAGATGGAACTTCATTTGAAACTTTTTCTATTAAATTTATAAAATCCTTTTCAGATTTAACACTTAAATATATATTTAATAAAGTTTTAGTGGACATGGTGTTATAACCTTTGCAGCCATTTTCTAAAATTTCAGTTAGTGTATCTATAAAGTAATCTTTACTTTTATCTATGTCTTTAAGAATTTTATCTGCCTTATCATTTATTAATTCTGTTTTTATATGATCTCTAAGTTTTTCAGCATAATTTTTCATATAAATTTGTGTTTCTTCTGGATATGCTGAAAAGTTACCAGATAAAATATCTTCTATTTTTATCAATGATAAAACCTCGCTTCTGTTTTATATATTGTATATTAATTATATGTATTTGAAGTGATTTTAAAAAATTATTTAAAATTATTAAGTATTTTCCAGGAGTTTAGCCAAATAAACAGATTTCATTTGTTTACTTGCCATTGCTCTTTTTAAAGGAGGAAGCTTAAGGATGCTTCCTAATATAGCCGCCATGGCTTTATGGCTCAAATGAGCGTTATTATCAAAAATTAAATTTTGCAGCTGGCCTTTTTCTATTGCAGATAATACTGCTCTATGAACAGTGGTTACAGGTGTGATAACATTTTCTTTTCTACGAACTAACTTAATAGCATTAGTTTTGCAATTTTTCACACAAACCCCACAGCCAAGACATAAATCTTCGGAGAGTTCAGCTATTTTAGAATTATGATTTTCTAATGAAGTTTCCTTTAATTTAATTGCTTCCATAGGACAAACTTTAGTGCATTTTCCACAGCCTACACACCTATCTTTATTTATGTTAGGTAAATAACTGGTGGTGTTAACTGGAACTAAAAATCCAAATTTTTTTGCAGATACAAATGCTTCACAATGACATTTACAACAATTGCAAATAAAGTTTGGTTGCTTTTGAACATTTTCTCCACATTGTACTAGATTATAATCATAGCACATATTTAAAATATCTAGAGCCTCAGAAGCATCTATTTTTCTAGCATAATTATGCTTTATAAGAGTGTAAGCAGTGGTAGAAAAGCTCATGCAAGTTTCCATAGGGGCGTAACAGTCATCCCCTAAATGATGGGCTTTATGTCGACAATAACATGAACTAACACCTATATGTTTAGCATTTTTTATTATGTAACTTGCTTTTTCATAATCTAATATATTTATAGAATTTTCATCATTTAAAACCCTCTCTTGAACAAAGGCTCTACCTAATTTTGTTTCTGTACCCCAAAATAGCTCTTTAGAGAAATCATCTTCCACATTAAGATATTGATGAAATAGTTCACTAAGAACCTTTTGGTCAAGGTGTGTACCAACTCTCATTAAAGCAAATTCAAAAAAACCAGCCATTGGAGGAGCCATCATATATTTTTGCTCTCCATCACTTTCACATTCAAGATCTAAAATTAATGCTTTAGAAGCTAAGGCTTGAAGGATATTAGCAGCTTTGACTTCACTAACTCCCCAAAGCTTACTAGCAGTTTTTATGTTAAATGATTTTATAGGGAGTTTTGCAACCATTGCTGCTTCTTCTTTAGTAAACATCATAGATAAGATTTTATAAAGTGTTTCAGAGGGTGGAGCCCCTTGTGGAAAGCTATTTAATCTTTCTTCTAAACTTTTGTAGGCATCTTTTCCGACTATATGTGACATGTTTTCACCTCAATCTAATTGTTAATTATATGATTACATAGATTGGTAATAAATGCAATAATTTAATATAATTATTAAGAATAATTATGTTCCTATAATAATTTTAGATGATGATATTAGTATTTTATAGGGGGAAAATATAAATGAAGAAGATTATTTCTATACCATACTATATATCATATGTTGAGAACAAAAGTTAGCAATTAGGTTTAGTATTTAAATATTTTAGTATATAATAATATATAAGTAATTTCAGAGTAGAGTAATTATAGAATGATCATTAGTACGAAGATATAAATATGAAGATAAACTGAATGCTGAATTATATTTAGGTTGATGAAATTAATTAAAAGCTTGAAGTTTGGAGAACATTTAGAAAGAAATAATAGAAAACTGAGGTGAAGTATGGGAGTTTTTTTTAGAATAAGAGAAAATTTTGATTCTATGACTAAATCAGAAAAAAAAATAGCAGAATATATTTTTAAAAGTCCAAGGGATATAATAAATGATTCTGCTCAAGAAATAGCAATTAAAACAAGTACTTCTCCAGCATCCGTTATTAGATTTACTAAAAAAGTAGGATATAATTCTCTTAATGAATTTAAATTTGCACTTGTTGCAGAAGAAGATACTGAAAAAAATACAGAGTTTGATTATATTATAAATTCTAATGATAGTATAGATTTAATTATTAATAAGCTTGGAAATAAAGTAATTGATACCATAAATGATACTAAGGAATTAGTAGATGATGAAAAATTGTTAGAGGCTGTTGAAGCAATAAAAAATGCAGAAACAATTTATCTATATGGTGTTGGAGCATCTGCTATGGTGGCTATGGATTTTCAATACAAATTGCTTAGAATAAATAAAAAAGTAATGTTCCAACTGGATTCACATCTACAGTTAGCAGTAGCAGTACATATTACAAATAGAGATGTTGCTGTAGCTATTTCATATAGTGGAAATACAAAAGAAGTAAATTTAGCAATAGAGGAAGCGAAAAAAAATGGTGCCACTACTATAGCTATAACTAAATGTGGAAAAAGCAATTTAAGCAATATTGCAGATATAAATCTAAATATACCCAGTATAGAAAAAGAT
The DNA here is from genome assembly GCF_054768115.1 of Clostridium sp. CTA-6. NCBI lineage: Bacteria > Bacillati > Bacillota > Clostridia > Eubacteriales > Clostridiaceae > Clostridium > Clostridium sp. CTA-6. The sequence goes on along the minus strand of NZ_BAAAAU010000011.1, from coordinate 86,683 downwards.
TTGAGAATAGGGGCAATTTCTTCTAGAACATCTCAATTATTTGTAACTGATAGTTTATTTTTAGGAATTGCAAAGGAAAATTTAGATAAAACAGAAAAGAATTTAATTAGTACAAGAAATTTAGTAGAAGTTTTAAAAAGAGAATAGATTATAAAACTTTTTATTTAGAACTGAAAAGTTAATTTATATTGTGAAGCAATGAGTATAATAATTCATTGCTTTTATTTATTTAAACATAAGAAAGAATACTAAAATTTATTTTAGGTTATATGGAAATAATCTTATATAAATTTATGAAATAATATTTCATAAAATCAATAAAATACTTGAAATTTTATTTCTCAAGAGTATAATAAAGATAAAAGAAAAGGTTTTCACATTCTTTAATCTATAACTTATGAGGAGGTTTTAAGTATGACTAATATTAGTTTAGATAAATTAGTAACTGAAAGTAGAAATGAAAACACTAAAAATATAGATAGAGTTGAAACTTTAGAGATGTTAAAGATGATAAACGATGAAGATAAAAAAGTTGCAGAAGCCGTAGAAAAAGAGCTTATTCATATAGCAAAGGCCGTTGATAAAATAGGAGAAGCATTTTTTAATGGAGGTAGACTTATATATGTAGGAGCAGGTACATCAGGAAGATTAGGAGTCTTAGATGCATCAGAGTGTTCACCAACATATGGGGTGAGTTATGATTTAGTAAGAGGGATTATAGCAGGAGGACAATCAGCTATGTTTAAAGCTAAGGAAGGAGCAGAAGACTCTAAAAACCTTTGTATTAAAGATTTGAAGAATATTAATTTTGCTGAAAATGACATATTGGTTGGAATTGCAGCTAGTGGAAGAACACCCTATGTTATAGGAGGACTAGAATATGCAAATGGCATAGGTGCTACAACAATTTCAGTTACATGCAATCCAGAATCAGAAATGTCTAAGATTGCAAATATTTCAATAGCACCAGTAGTAGGCCCAGAAGCTATAACAGGATCTACTAGAATGAAAGCAGGAACAGCTCAAAAAATGGTTCTAAATATGTTATCAACGGGTGCTATGGTTAAGACTGGTAAGGTCTATGGTAACTTGATGGTTGATTTAAAAGCTACTAATGAGAAATTGGTAGAAAGAGCTAAAAGAATTGTTATGCAGGCTACAGGGGCTAAAAGAGCGCAGGTAGAAAAGATTCTTGAAGAAACAAATTTTGATGTTAAGTTGTCCATTTTTATGATAGAAAGTTCATTAGATAAAATAAAAGCTAAGAAAATACTAGACAAAAATAAAGGGTATATAGTAGAAGCAATAAGAGAAATAAGTTAAACACAAAATAAGTATATAAAAATAGAATAAATTATAGGGGGTAATTTAGAAATAATATTATTATTTAAATTTAAAATATTCAACTATATTTAAAAATAAATAATAAAATAAAGGGGGATTTTATTATGTCAAATGTAAAAGATATAGCCCAAAGTATATATGACATAATTGGTGGTAGTAGCAATATAGTTTCATTTACACATTGTATGACGAGATTAAGACTTGTGCTTAAAGATCAAAGTAATCTAGATATGAAGGCTATAAAAAAAATTGAGGGAGTCATGGGGGTAGTAGAGCAACAAAATCAACTTCAAATAATTCTTGGACCAGGTAGGGTAAATAAAGTTACAGAGGAATTTGAAAAGCTTTGTGGAATTCAGATAGAAGAAGTAAAAGAAGAGATTGAATTTGGAGATGAAAGTAAGTTAAGAGAAGAAATAAAGGAAAAGAATGCAACGCCATTTAAATTATTTTTAAAGAAATTATCTAATATATTTATACCATTAATTCCAGCATTTATAGCTTGTGGATTAGTTACTGCAATATTAAATATAGTGCTTAAATTAGATCCGGCATTTGCAGAAACAACGGTTGGAGGGTTATTAAAAATAGCAGGTAATGCAGTGTTTTGGGGGTTGAATTTATTTGTAGGTGTTAATGCAGCTAAAGAATTTGGTGGTTCTCCAATGCTTGGAGGTACTATGGCGGCTATAATATCTCATCCAGAATTAGCTAAAGTAACATTGAATGGGCAAAAGCTTTTACCTGGTAGAGGCGGCATTATTGCAGTATTATTAGTTGTTGCATTTTCAAGTTTCTTAGAAAAGAAAGTAAGAAAAATAATACCAGATTCATTAGACTTATTTATGACTCCATTAATAGTAATATTAGTATCAACTTTTGTTTCAATATTTGCATTGCAACCAGCTGGTGGATTTATTTCAGATGCTATAGGTAATGGAACTAAAGCAGCAATTTCAGGTGGTGGAGCCGTAACAGGATTTATATTAGGAGGATTTTTTCTACCATTAGTAATGACAGGATTACATCAAGGATTAACACCAATACATGCAGATCTATTAAAAACTACAGGGTTAAATCCACTTCTTCCAATACTAGCTATGGCAGGAGCAGGACAAGTAGGAGCGGCTATAGCGGTATTATTAAGAACTAAAAATAAAAGATTAAAAAAGACAATAATTTCAGCATTACCAGTAGGGATTATGGGAGTTGGAGAACCTCTTATATATGGTGTAACATTGCCATTAGGAAAGCCATTTATAGGAGCATGTATAGGGGGAGCAGTAGGCGGTGCAGTTCAAGCTTTATTTAAAGTTTCTTCAACATCAATGGGATTATCTGGATTACCATTAGCCGCAATAACTAGTACACCATTATTATTTGTTATAGGTTTAGTAGCAGCATATATAGGTGGATTTTTTGCAACATTACTTTTAGGATTTGAAGATCCAATAGAATAATCTTTAATATATATAAAGCTATAGTTAAATATCATTAATATATTAATGAGTAAAGTAAAAAAATAATAGATGAAATATTCGGGAAAAATTCAATGTAAAAATATAAAGAGGCTATGTCAAAATAAGATTAGCTTTAATTTTAATATAGTAAATATAAATAATACATGTAATAAGCATATGAATAAGCTTTAGTAGTTCTTAATTTGACGGAATTAAAAATTTTTGTAATTTCTCACAGGACGTGAGGAGCCAGTAGTGAAGCCAAGGATGGCGCCTTTACTGGGTAAAAAAATTTTTATGGAGTCAAATTTAGAACTACTTAGCAAAATGAAGTGCTTTATGAATGTATTATTTATATTTACGGTTTTAAAATTAAAGCTATTTTGAGACAGTACCTAAATGTTTGTAACAAGGAGATTGATTATGGGTAAGGGAATATCAGTTTTTTTAGGAATGGATAATAGTATAGATGAGATATTGGAATTAATTAAAATAGCAAAAAATAATGGTTATGATAGAATATTTACATCGCTTCATATTCCAGAAGCTAATTATGAGGCTATAGTAGAGAGTTTTAAAAAGGTTTTAGATATAGCAAAAGAAATAAATATGAAAATAATTGCGGATATATCACCTAAAGGCTTTGAATATCTAGGAATTAAAGATATGGATTTAAGTAAAATTAAAGAGATGGGTATAGGTGTATTAAGACTAGATTTTGGATTTACAAATGAGCAAATCGCTAAATTTACAAATAATAACTTAGGGATAAAGGTTGAGCTTAATGCATCAACAGTGACAAAAGATTTCTTTAACAAATTAAATAAGTATAATGTTAACTATAAAAACATTCAAGCATGCCATAATTATTATCCTAGAAAAGATACAGGGATTTCAGAGAGTTTGTTCTTAAAAAAGAATGCTATGCTAAAGGAATTAGGAGTAAAAATTTCAGCATTTATACCTTCTTTAGTAGGAAAAAGAGGACCTATATATGAAGGACTACCTACCATTGAAAAACATAGATTTATGAAGCCTTATTTATCTGCAAAGCATTTATTTGCAATGGGTGTAGACAATATTTTCTTTGGAGACTCAATGCCATCAAAGGAAGAAATAATGGAAGTTGGAATGATTAAAGAAGATATAATAGAGCTAAGTGTAAATTTAGAGGATGATTCTTTAATAGCATGCAATTATCTAAATAATGATTTTTATACAAATAGAACTGATGCGGCTGAAAATGTTATAAGGGCAGCAGAAGCAAGACTTATGTTAAACCACGATATAATAGAGTCATTTAATACAATAGAAAGGGAATTAGGAGATGTAACTTTAGACAATAAAGGATATTTAAGATATATGGGAGAACTAGAGATAGTACTTAAGGATTTAGGAAAAGATGATAGAGTAAATATTATAGCAAAAGTAAAAAAAGATGAACTGTTTTTATTAAAGTATATAAATGAAGGAAGAAAATTTAGATTTAAAATAAAATAATTAATATTTATAAAACAAGAAATAAGAGGATGTCTCGAAATAGAATAGATTTAATTCTAACACTGCAAATATAAAAATTAAATCTATTTTAAGATACCCTCTTATAATAATTTTATCCTTTAATTAATAATGAAACCTACATAATTAATAATAAGTATTGAATATTAGTGATATAACATTCAATTGCAATTAAGATAAAATAGTTATAAAATTTAAAATAACATATCTCTCATATCTGTGCATGAAATGAGAGGTTTTTGTAATAATTATTTACTATACTATTATTTGTAAGGGAGATGGCTTGATGGAATGGTTAGAAAGATTAAATGAATCGCTTAAATATATTGAAGAAAACTTAGATGGAGAAATTGAATATGAAAAGGCAGCAAAAATTGCATGTTGTACTGTATATCATTTTCAAAGAATGTTTTCATATATAGCAGGAATACCATTATCAGAATACATAAGAAATAGAAGATTAACAAGAGCTGCTTTAGATTTACAAAATGGAGATAAGGTAATTGATGTAGCCGTACGCTATGGATATGAGTCTCCGACTGCTTTCAATAGAGCTTTTCAAAAGATACATTATGTATCACCTTCAGTAGCACAAAAAGAGGGAACCTTTCTAAAAGCATATCCTCCCATTAGTTTTAAAATAACAATAAAAGGGGTAGGAGAAATGAAGTATAGTATAGTTAAAAAGGAAGAGATCAGAATAGTGGGAGTAAAAGCACTATTAGAAAAGAATATTGAGGAAAATTTTAAAACTGTACCAAAATTATGGCAAGAAGCAGCACAAAGTGGAGTAATTAGCCAGATAATATCTCTTATGAATGCAGATTCTAAGGGAATATTAGGGGTTAGTGCTTGTGTGGATAGCTTAGATAAATGGGAGTATTATATAGCTACCCAAACAGATAAAGAAGTACCAAAGGGTATGGATGAATATATAATACCAGCAGGTACTTGGGCAGTTTTTCCTGGAGAGGGTGCTATGCCAAACGCAATTCAAGAAATCGAAAAAAGAATAATTACAGAGTGGTTACCAACGTCAGGGTATGAATATGCAGATGCACCAGATATTGAATTATATTTAAATGAAGATCCAACTAATGCAAAATTTGAAGTTTGGGTACCAATTAGAAAGAAGTAATATAATTAGTTCAATACTTATTATAATCTGTGAGGTGAATATTTTTGGGGAAAGCAAGAGTATCACAAATAACAGCATATTTTAATTGTAATATAAAGTTTGTTTGGAATGTAGTTACTAATAATAGTGATTATAAATGGAGGAGTGATCTTAAAAGAATCGACATTGTTAAAGATGGAAAAGAATTTATTGAATACACTCATAGCGGAATTACTACAAAATTTATTATTACTAAAAAGAATGAGTATAGTGAATATGAATTTAATATGGAAAATAAAAGGTTTACTGGCTTTTGGACTGGATATTTTTTAGAAACAGAGACAGGTGGAACAAAAATAGTTTTTACAGAAAATATCTTTATTAAAAATCCTATCATTAAGGTGTTATCTTATTTTTTTATGGATTTAAAGAAAATGCAGAGAACCTATGTTTCAGATTTAAAAAAGAAGTTAGGCGAGCAATGATGACAAAAAATGAAATAATATTTAAAGAGGAAACTTGCAAAAGTGCTTTAACTAGATTAAAGAGGAAGATGCCTTATGGGTGGGATCTAAATATTTATAGAGGATGTCAACATGGATGTAAATATTGCTATGCTGTGTATTCTCATAAATATTTAGATTCAATAGACTTTTTTACAGATATTCATATAAAAACTAATATAGTAGATGAATTAGAGAAGGAGTTAAGAAATAATAGTTGGAAAAGAGAAGTTGTAAATATTGGCGGTGTAACTGATAGTTATCAGCCAGTAGAGGCTAAATATAAACTTATGCCTGAAATATTGAAACTTTTTATAAAGTATAAAACACCGGCTATAATCTCAACAAAATCAAAACTTATATTAAGAGATTACGATTTAATAGATGAACTATCAAGAATAACTTATGTTAATATTGCAGAGACGATAACTACTATGGATGAAAGTGTTAGAAGAAAGATAGAGCCATTTGGAGCAACAAGCTTAGAGCGATTTGAAGTTTTAAAAGAGTTTGGAAAAACTAACGCCAGTACTGGGTTGCATGTTATGCCAATAATACCATATATTACTGATAGTTATGAGAATTTTCATAGTATGTTTAAGATGGCAAATGACTGTAAAGTTAACTATGTATTACCAGGAACTCTTTATTTAAGAGGAGATACTAGGGGGATATTTTTTAATTTTATAAGAGAAGAATATACACATTTATATGAAAAGTTACAAGTCTTATATAGAAAAGGTGGGGCAAGTAAAGAGTATAAAGAAAAATTATATTTAGTAGTTAATGAATTAAGAGATAAATATAATCTGTCTAGTACTTATACTAAGGCCATGAAAGAAAAAATGAATACTGAGGGAAATATTCAGATCTCATTATTTGATAAATAAGAATCTACTAGCTTAGATGGTAGATTCTTATTTTGTTAAAGAGAGATTACGGATAAAAATTGACTCTTAAACATATGTTTGGTAAAATTATCTAAAATAGATTTTTAAGAAAGAGTGAAAAGATATGGGGTTAATTAAAGAAGAAAATAACATTAGTATGGATGTAATGTGGAAGACATTTAATGGTGTAGGATTAGAACATTTATTATTATTGAAGAATCATGAGAATATTAAAGTAAATTCAGTTATTTTAACAATGAGAGGTAATATGCCAGTTCGTATATTGTACAATATATACTGCGATTTAGATTGGAAAGTTAAGAAATTTGATATACAGATATTTTGTGATAAACATAAAAATATTATATTACAATCAGATGGAAATGGAATTTGGATAACTGATAGTAATGAATCAGTAGAAGATTTGAAAGGGTGTATAGATATTGATATTTCTATTACACCTTTTACAAATACAATTCCAATCAGACGGTTATTATTAAAGGTAGGGGAGTCAAAAGAAATAAAGGTAGTTTATGTTGATATTTATAATTATAGTTTAACACCTGTAAAACAGCGGTATACTTGCTTAGACTCAAATCTTAATGGTTATAAATATAGATATGAAAATTTAAACAATGGGTTTACAGCGGAGTTTTTCGTAGATAAAGAAGGGGTTGTTATAGATTACCCAGATTTATTTGAAAGGGTTTATAATATTGAAAGTTAAAAATAGTTTTATTATCATCGTAAAATAAAGTTTATTAAGTCTAAGTTCCAGAGATACATGCAGTACTGACTTATTTATTTAGAAATTTAATTTTAGGAGTGGTAGAAACATGGATAAAAATGTTGCATGGTATATTGAAAAACAGGCTGAAAGAACTATAAAGAATCTAAATAGCCGCAATATGGAAGGATATTATATCAATAATATAGATCAATTATTTAAAAAATTAAAAGAGCTTATACCAGAAGGTTCAATAGTTGGTGTAGGAGATTCGATGACTCTTTTTGAAGCTGGGGTAATAGATTTTTTAAGAAGTGGAAATTTTAATTTTTTAGATAAATACCAAGATAAACTGACAAGTGATGAAAAAAGAGAGATATATATTAACAATTTTTCTACAGATACTTTTATTTGTAGTACTAATGCCATAACAGAAAGTGGAGAACTTTATAATATAGATGGAAATGGAAGTAGAGTTGCGCCGATAATATATGGACCTAAACAGGTTATTCTTATAGTTGGAATAAATAAAATTGTTAAAAACATAGAAGAGGCTGAAATTAGAGTAAGAAGCTATGCTGCTCCTATTGATGCAAAAAGATTAAATAAAGACACACCATGTACAAAACTTGGTTATTGTGTTGATTGTAAAAGTCCAAATAGAATCTGTAATGATTTTGTGGTAATTAGGGGACAGTTTATTAAAGGGAGAATAAAGGTGTTAATCCTTGGAGAAAACTTAGGTTATTAAATTGTTTACTTATAATTAAAAGTACATAGTAATATAAAACAAACTATATTTAAATAGGTTAGGGTAGAATTATGCCATAAATTATGTGGAGTTTGTTTTTAAAAGATTAAAAGAACTGCTTATATAGGCAGTTCTTTTGTTATTCATAAAAAGATATAGTGACATATATGAAAAAAATTAATAGGGATTGCTTTTGTGCATTAATTTTAAATGAAAAGGAAATATTAATACATAGTTATATTTATTTAATAAGAAGTAACGGAGGTAATTTTGAATGAAAAAGCTATCCACAAGTATAGCTATATTTTTGTGCGTAATACTAATTTTAGGGCAAATTAGAATCTTTAAAAATGTTGTTTTCCCTAGTGAAATAAAGCATGAAAATAATAGGACTCATTTAAATACAGGAAATACCATTAGAATTTCAGGGAAATCTTCAAAAGAGATAGGTACTAAAGTTACAGATATATTGTTTCCAGCTTTAGACTATGAAAGTAAGCCCGACGGATTAATTATTTATAAGGGAGATAATTGGAAAGATATATTAGCTTTAATGCCTCTTGTAAAAAAATATAATAGTACCATAATACCTTTTAATGAAAAGGACGAAAGTTCTCTTGTAAGTTATATAAATAAATTAAAACCAAAGGGAATTTCAAAATTAAATGGTGCGCAAGTTATTATTTGTGGTGATAACATAAATACATTAAAAAACAATTTAAAAGGAAAGGGTATAAGGGTAACTAATATAAATTATAAGGATACAAATAGTATTTTACAGGAAGTTTATAATAATATTTTTTTAAATTCTAATAAATCTTATGGCTTTATAGTTTCAGATGAGAATCCATTAATGACTATTCCAGTAGCAACATGGATGGTGCAAAATGGAGGCGTTCCATTGTATTTAAATAGTGAAAAGAAACTTTATACCGCTTCAAAAAAAATATTACCGCATATAAGCAAAATATATGTAGTTGGAAAGAAAGATAATGCTGATGATGAATTTATTAAATCTTTAAAAGTACCTGTAGAAAAAGTATATGGATATAATGCTGAAAATTTTGCTGTTAATTTTGCCAAATTTTATGATAGAGAAGAAGGTTTTGGGTGGCACAGCAATAAAAGCAGAGATGATAGTAATCACAACTTTATATTATGTTCAAAAGAAGAACCATTAATGGCTTTAATAGGAAGTCAGCTTGCCTTTAAGGGAAAAGTAGGAGCAATTCTTTGGACGGATAAGAACTATTTGTCTCCTTTAACAGAGAATTATCTTTGGAGAATGAAGCCTAATTATTGGGTAACTCCAGCGGAGGGACCTTATAATAGTTTATGGGTAATAGGCAATGAAAATATATTACCTTTTTCAATTCAAAGTAGAGCAGATTATACTGAAGAAATTAAGCCTTATAAAACTATGGGAGATCAAGGTGTTAGCGGATTGGATGGTATCTCTATAATATTTAGTTTAATATCAATATTAGGTGCTATATGGGTTTCACTTCATTTATATTTTAGAATGAAAAATTTAAGTACATTAACAAAGCTTATGTGGATACTTACAGTATTACTTTTAGGACCTATAGGTATATGGTTTTATATAATATCTTATATAAATTCACCTTGGATAAAGATGAATGGGAAAATCATTTATCTTAGATCTTTGTGGAAACAAACCTCTGTAGCAACTTTATCTGGTTTAGCTTTTGGAGGGGCTAGTTTGATTGTAGTAAATTATATATTAACTTATATAGGTTCGCCATTAATTCCCTTTTATGCGAGATTTGGTTTTTATTTATTAGGTAATCCTATGATAATAAAGATGTTAATATCTTATTTAATATCTTTTTTATTAGATTTATTTGTTTTTAGACCTACTATGTTAATAGAAATGAAGGATATTAAATATAAAGATGCAGTAAAAGAATCAGTACTTTTAGTTTTTATTTCTGTTACATCAATTTCAATAGGAATGAGGTTAAGTATATGGTGGTTTAACATGTCTTATTCTCCTACAATGCTTCAGGAAGATAATATATTATGGTTTGGTTTTATGGCTATATCAGTATTTATAGGATTTTTAACCGCATATATTCCTAATTGGATTTTAGTTAGAAGTGGTAAAAAAATGGGCACCCTATAATAAATTATTTTTTCCAACTAAAAATTTAGAGGTATAAAAAAAGAGGTGATAAATTGATAACAAATGAAAATTTGAATAAAATATATAAGATAGTTTTAACTATTATTCTTATAATTTCTACTTTTCTTATAGGCTTATTATTTTTTTATAAACCTAATTATTATAAAAATAAAATTAATATAAAAAATGAAAATAGATATCAAAGAGTTACTGCAAATACAGTTAGGATAGAGGGGAAAGATTTATATGAGACTTGCACATCTATATCACAAATAGTTTATCCATCTACATTTAGAGGAGATAGACCTAACGCAGTTATATTAGTTAGAAGTGATAAAGTACAGGATGCTATGTTAGCTGCTAGAGTTTCCCATGATCCTATAAATGCTCCTATACTTTTTACTAAAAAGAATAGTATTCCAGAAAGTACTTTAAAGGAAATAGAAAGACTAAATCCTGAAGGATTATTTGTAGATGGTAATGCAAAAATTATATTAATAGGTGATATAGGTGAAGAGATAAAAAATACTTTGAATAAAAAAAATTTAAAATATAGACATATAAAAGGAAAAGATGTTTATGATTTAAGTCTTAACATTGACAATTATTTAGCTGCATTTCAGGGAGATCATAAGGATGTAGTAATAATAGCGCCTATAGAGAAACCGGAGTATTCTCTAGCACAAGCTTCTTGGAATGCTCATAATGGAGATGGATTCTTTTTTGTAGAAAAAAATAAAGTGCCAGAACCTGTTAAAAAAGCTCTTAAAGCTAGATATGGCGGTGCTTATATTTATATATTAGGAGATAAAATTCATATATCTAATAAAGTTAAAAAGGAACTTGCCAAATATGGTCATGTAGAGAGAATCCCTGGTGGGGAGAATATATATAATCAAGCAGTTTCTTTTGCAACTTACAAAGATGTAGGTAAAAATTTTTCATGGTGGTTTCATAAAAAAAGTAGAGATTTTGGTTGGGGAATTACACAACCAGGGCATAATTTTATATTTGTAAATCCTGATAATTGGCAGGTAGCAGTAGCTTCATCCCTATTATCACATAAGGGAAAACATGCCCCTATACTTTTAGTATATAAAAATTCTATACCAGAAAACTTAAAAGATTATCTTTATACTATAAAGCCAAGTTACATTTCTTCACAGGAAATTAGTAATAACCATGGATGGATAATAGGAAACAGTGATTATATTAGTGATATAAATCAAGTTAAAATTGATAGTCTTTTAGAAGGTGAAAGGAGCAATAGGTAATGGCGTCAGGGGATACTGAAATTCAAGAACAGATGCAGCAACAAATGAAACAAAGGCTTGAAAACCTACCTAGATTTACTTATAGAGTTACAAGATTTTTTAAAAATAAAAGTGATTTACAGCAAGCTATTGATGATTTGAATAATGGAGGTATTCCTAATCTTAATAGCAAGAAACTTACAGATAATTATATAGAGGAAATATATGAAATGTGCTTTTTATTTAAAATAGAGGGAAGAAAAGTTTTAAAAGGTTTTATATATGGAGCTTTAATAGGTGCAATTTTAGGAATACTGCAGGGAGGGGGATTTTTAGCTTTTCCTCTATTAAATCCTATTTCAGCTGGAGGAATGATGGTTTCAACCTTAATAATTTCACTTATTGTATCTGTAATATGTGGAAGTTTTACAGCTATAGTTTTACTTTTTAGGCCTATAAAAAAAGTAGATTCATCCTTTTATATGCTTACGGTTTATTCAGATTATGAAAATAAGCAGACTATAGAGGATATATTAAATAAACATATAACTTTTGAAATATAGTTTCCTTATGCACATTTAAATTATAAAATGTATAGATTTAACCGATATTATAATTTTATTTATGTGTAATTATTATTTAATGTAAATAACTTAATTAAATAAAATAAAACACTATCAAATTTATAAAAAATGTATTTGATAGTGTTTTATTTACAAAACTTTGGTTGCTATTTTTTATAAGTGTGTATTATTGTTGTTGTTGATCTTGTTGCTGTTGTTGCATTTGAATTTCTTGCTGTATTTGTTGTTGTTGTTGTTCAGGCTGATATTGAGGTTCTTCGCTCATAACAAAATTAATTCTGCTTTGAAGCATGTTTTCACACATTTTCATATTTTCAGCCATTTGATTAAACATTTGTTTTGCATTAGGATCATCTGTATCCATAGAAAAAGTTTTACAATTAGATTCGGTGCTCTTTAACATTTCCATTGTTTGATTAAGTTTATTAATAACAGTCATTAATAATACCTCCAATTTTTATAATTCATTATTTAGTATTTCATAGTATAAATAAATTTATACTAATTAGTAAATTTATAATGAAAAAAGTAATTGAATGTTCTATATGTTAAATTTTTCTACAAGGGTTGTTAAATCCATAACCATGTTACTAGTTGTTTATGAAGCAGAAATTAAGTTTTTATATATTAAACCGATATTAATATGACATAAAAATTTTAGTGATTTATAAATAAGGAGAACTTATTATGTTAACAGAAGAAATACTTGAAATTGCAAATAATATTAAAGAAGAGTTAATAGATGTAAGAAGATATATGCATATGTACCCAGAATTATCCTTTGAAGAATTTAAAACCAGTGAATTTATAAAAGAAAAACTTAAAGAACATAATATAAATTATATTGAGGATTTTCATAAAACCGCTGTTGTAGCTTTAATTAAAGGTAGAAAAGAAGGTAAAACTATATTAGTAAGAGGTGATATAGATGCATTACCTATTGAAGAAAATAACAGTTTAGAATATAAATCTTTAAATAAAGGAGTAATGCATGCTTGTGGCCATGATGCACATATAGCTTGGACTTTGGGTACTGCAATAATATTAAATAAACTAAAGGATAAAATAAAAGGCAATGTAAAATTTATATTTCAGCCTGGAGAAGAAAATCAATGGGGAGCTAAAGAGATGCTGAAATATGGTATTTTAGAGAATCCTAAAGTAGATGCAGCCATTGCAGGCCATGTATGGCCAGACGTAGAATCAGGGAAAATTGCTATAGTAAATGGATGTGCTATGGCCTGTGCAAATAAATTTAGAATAGAAATAATAGGAAAAGGTGGCCATGGAGCGTCCCCACAAGATACTTTAGATCCTATTGCAATAGCTAATGAGGTATATATGGCTATTCAACAAATTGTAAGTAGAAAAGTAGATCCTTATGATTCTGTAGTTATTAGTATTGGAGTTTTTAAGGCACAGGGTTCTTATAATATAATACCAGATAAAGTTGAAATGGAGGGTACTATAAGAACTCTAAGTAAGGATAAAATGAAGGAAATAATAAGATTAATAGATAATATTTTAAAAGGAATTGTGCTAATACAAGGGGCAAAGTATAGATTTGATGCTACAGAAGGCGTATATCCATTAATAAATAGTGAAGAATTCGTATATTTAGCTAGAGAGGCAGTAGTTAAAGTTTTAGGAGAAAGCAATGTGGAAATATTAAAGCATGGATCTATGACAGGAGATGATTTTTCTTATTTTCTAAATAAAGTCCCGGGAGTATTTATGTATATTGGTACTTTAAATAATGAAAAAAATATAAATAAACCTCTTCATAACTGTAATTTTGATATTGATGAGGATATTATATATAAAGCATCAACAGTATTGTCACAATTAGTTATTGATTATTTAAATTCTTAAATATAAAAAAGTATAATTTAATAAATTATGACGGTTGTTCTTAATTTAAAATTAGGGGCAACTTTTTTATTTTTGCATAATTATCTAATTTAAGATATTTATTTCTAATTTTATTAAATATCAATAAATTACCAATAAAAATCAATAAAATTTTTTAAAAAAGTATTGTATAATTATAAAATAATATGTATAATAATAAAAAATAAAAAACTATAACCCTTGATATTTAAAGAATATACGGGGGTGGTTATTGAAAAAATATGTATAAATATAAAAAGGGGTGCGCTATTATGAAGAAAACTTTGCTTTTAGTATCTAGTGTTATTCTAAGTATTGCATTATTAGGTGGATGTGGGAAAACTGATAAAAAATTAAATTCTCTTGAAAAAATTAAAAAGGAAGGAAAGATTACAGTAGGGTTAGATGATTCTTATCCTCCTATGGAATTTAGAGATAAAGAAAATAAACTTGTGGGCTTTGATATAGACTTAGGAAATGAAATAGGTAAAAAGTTAGGCGTAAAAACTGAATATACAACTACAGATTTTAATGGTATATTATTGGCTCTTAACTCAGGTAAATTTGATGTTATTATTTCAGGATTAAGTATTACTGATAAAAGAAAAGAGGCTATAGATTTTTCTGAACCTTATGTAATGGGAGGACAAGTTATAGCAACTAATAAAAATAACAATACTATAAATAAATTAAGCGATTTAAAAGATAAGACTATAGGATGTCAGTTAGGTTCCACAGGAGATAAAGCTGCTACAGAAATAAAAGGGTTAAAAGAGATTAAAAGATATGACAAAATTACAGAAGCCTTTCATGAATTATTAGCAGGAAGAATAGATGCTGTTATAATGGATGCACAGGTAGGAGGATATTATATATCTAAAGAAAAAGATAAGTATAAAGTTTTAGAGGAAACTGTAAGTAAGGAACCAATGGGTATAGGCTTTAAAAAGGAAGATAAAGAATTAAAAGAAGCGGTTCAAAAGGCTTTAGATGAATTGAAAGAAGAAGGAAAATTATCAAAGCTTTCTATTAAGTGGTTTGGATTTGATACTTATAAAAAATAAAATTTTTAGGTAATAAAGAAGAAATGCAACCATTGACAAGGTTATATAAAACATTTTAGATATAATCATAAATTAAATTGTAGAAGGGAGTAAGAACTTGGATTTTAATATTATAAAACAGATAACACCAGTTTTAATAAAAGGAAGTATAATTACTATTGAATTAACGGCTATTTCTGTATGCTTAGGTAGTATTATTGGTATTATAGTGGCTTTATTAAAATTATGTAATAATAAATTAGTTTTTTATGTTGGAGGATTTTACACTTGGATTTTTAGAGGAACTCCACTATTGTTACAATTATTTTTTATATATTATGGACTACCCTTTGTAGGTATAAAATTTACACCTTTTTCAGCTGCTATTTTAGGATTAAGTTTAAATGCTGGTGCGTATACAGCTGAAATAATAAGAGGTGGAATTATTTCAGTAGATAAGGGTCAATTTGAGGCTTGTAGAGCTCTAGGCTTTAATTATTTTCATACTATGAAGAAGATAATTTTACCACAAACCTTTAAAATAATAATTCCATCTTTAGGCAATGAATTTATAACTATGTTAAAAGATACATCATTAGTTTCTACTATAGCTATGGTGGAAGTTATGAGGTCTGCTCAGCTATTATATTCATCTACATTTAAGCCCATGGAAACTTTTATATTAACTGCTGTTCTTTATTTAATAATGACTACAATATTTACTACAATCTTTGGTGTTTTTGAAAAGAAAGCTTCCGTATATTAGTGAGGGGGATAAAATATGTATATGATAGAGACTAAAAATTTAACAAAAAAATTTGGGAAACTTACTGTATTTGAAAATTTAAATATTAATGTAAAAAAGGGAGAAGTTCTTGTTATAATAGGACCTTCAGGCTCAGGGAAAAGTACTTTTTTAAGATGTTTAAATCATATAGAAATACCTACAGATGGAGAGGTTTTTGTAGAAGGGAAAAAATTAAATATAAAAAATAAAAAAGAACTAAGAAAAACTATAGAAAAAGTGGGGATGGTTTTTCAAAATTTCAACCTATTTCCTCATAAAACAGTTATGCAAAATATTATGGAAGCTCCCTTAACTGTTAAAAAAGAAAATAAAGAAGAAGTTTTACAAAAGGCAGAAAAACTTTTAGAAAAGGTTGGCTTAAAAGATAAAGCTAATGTATATCCATCAAAACTTTCAGGTGGACAAAAACAAAGGGTTGCTATAGCTAGAGCATTAGCTATGAATCCAGATATAATGTTATTCGATGAACCAACTTCAGCTTTAGATCCAGAACTTGTAGGAGAGGTTTTAATAGTTATGAAGGATTTGGCTAAAGAAGGTATAACTATGGTGGTTGTAACCCATGAAATGGGATTTGCAAAGGAAGTAGCAGATAGGGTAATTTTTATGGATGGAGGAAAAATAATAGAAGAAGCATCACCACATGAGATTTTTACAACACCTAAGCATAAAAGAACAAGAGAATTCTTAAATAAAGTTATAAAGGAATAAGTATTAAAGTAGCATTTAATCTAAAACAGATTAGATGTTATTTTTTTTCATAGATTTATTGCAGTTTAGAAAAAAACATGGTAATATTTAAATATAATAACTGGATAATTATTATTTGGTAATAATAACTGAAGTAAATAATGTTATAATAAACAATCTTTAATTTTATCAATAAATAAGAAGAACTTTAGGAGGACGGGTTATGGAAAATTTAAAAGTAAAAAACAAAATACTTTTCATGAGTTCAATTATGTTGATTTTTACAATAATTGTGGGGGTAACAGGATATTATTTTAATGCTAAATCTAATAAGGCTATTAAAAAACTATATGAAGATAATCTTATTAGTGTAAAAGTATTAAATGATGCAAGAGCTCAAGCAAGGGGGGCAGAAGCAGATGTTGCTAGAATAGTCATCTTATCTAAGGATGTAAAAACTCAAGAAAAATTAAAAAAAGATATTGAAAGTAGAGTGGAAAAATTTAATAAAGATATTGAAGAATTTAAAAGAATAGGTCTTAATAGTGAAAAGGAAAAAGAACTTTTAGATTATATGGAAAAAAATTTAATTGAGTTTAGACAAAAAAGAGAAGAAGTATTCAAACTATCCAGTGAAGGAAAAATGGATTTAGCTGCTAAAAAATTTAGTGAATTAAATGAGGTAAATGAAAATTATCAGAAAGCTCTTATAGAATTATCAGATTATAATGTTAAAGAGGCAGAAGAGTTTAAGATTCAGAATGATAAAGCTAATACTTTTTCAAATAGATTTATAACAATAATTTTAATTTTAAGTATAATTATAGCTCTAGTTACTACTAGTATAATTTCTAAATCTATAATTAATCCATTAAAGGAATCAGTAGAATACTTAGATAAATTGTCTACAGGGAATTTTACAGAAAAAGTTTCAGATAAGCTTTTAAAGAGGAAAGATGAAATTGGACAATTAACTAATGCAGTTAGCAAAATGTATGAATCTATAAGAAATATAATAAATGATGTTTTAAATGAGATGAGTAATTCAAGTAATGTAGTTGAAAATATAGATAAGAATATTAATGATTTAGATAAGAGAATACAAGAAGCCTCAACAGCTACAGAAGAATTATCTGCTAGTATGGAGGAAACAGGAGCTTCAGCAGAGGAAATGAGTGCAACTTCAGAGGAAATAGAAAAGGCTGTAGAAGATATAGCCTTAAAGGCAGAAGAGGGTGCAAGTAGTGCAGGTAAAATATTAACTAAAGTGGAAGAACTAAAATTTAATGCTATAGAATCTCAAAAAAATGCAAATAAAGTTAAAACTAATATAGATAGTGCCACCAAAGATGCTATAGAAAAGTCTAAAACCATAGAAGAAATAAATATATTATCTGAAGCTATACTTGAAATAACTTCTCAAACAAATTTATTAGCTTTAAATGCGGCTATTGAAGCTGCAAGAGCAGGAGAATCTGGTAAAGGGTTTGCAGTAGTAGCTGAAGAAATAAGGAAATTAGCAGAACAATCAAGTCAAACTGTAGTGAGAATACAAGATACTACAAAGGAAGTATTGAAAGCTGTGGAGGAGCTTAAAAAAAATTCAAGTAATGCATTAAACTTTATAGATAGTTATATAGTAAAAGCTCATCAAGATACAGTAAAAGTTTTTGATTCTTATAGTAAGGATGCTACCTATTATAATGATATATCTAATGATTTAAGTGCTACATCAGAAGAATTATTAGCTTCTATAAAAAACATAGTAGAAGTAATTAATAATGTAGCAGGTGCTGCTAATGAGGGAGCTAGAGATACCACTAATATAGCTCAAAACAATGAAAAAATTGTAATAGCTAGTGAAGATATTGTTAAATCTACAGATTTATTAAAAAACAGTTCCGGAAAATTAATAAATTCTGTTAAAAAATTTAAAATTTAATAAATGCATATTTTATTATTTATAGAGAAGAGGATGTCTCAAAATATATCTCATTTTCAGAGGCCCTCTTCTTTTTAGTTTTATATGTTAAAAAATAAGAATAAATTAAATAGTTATCAACAAATTAAAACTGATGTATAAAATAGTAATATAATAGAATTTCTATATCTTGAGGTTTAATTTCTTAACTAAAAGAGGGGGAAATATATGGACAACCAAAAGATAAAATATAAAATGATGATGATAACTATTATTTTTATAGTATTTGTTTCTATTTGTGGATTCACAGGAGCTTATTTTAATAAAAAATCTAATGCAAATATTAAAGAATTATATGAAAACAGCTTAGTTACTTCAGAACTATTAAATGATAGTAGGACTCAATCAAGGATAATAGAGCTTGATACGGCTAAAATAATATTAGAAAGTAAAGATAGCAAAAATATAGAAGAACTAAAAAAACAAATATATGAAGCAGAAAGTGTGTTCAATGAAAATATTAAAATATATAAATCTATGAAATTAGAATCAAAAGAAAAGGAATTGATAAGTTCTATTGAGGAAAAATTATCAAATCTTAGGGAGGATAGAAACAATATAATAAAATTATCCCAAGAAGAAAAGCCGGAAGAAGCATTAAAAAAATTAAATTATATAACACCTGCTGTTAATGATTATCAGAAGGATATTTTAGAATTAGTGCAATATAATAAAAAACAGGCTAATAATTTTATGAAAGAAAGTGATATGTTTTTTAAAAAATCTAGAATAATCGTAATATGCATAATTGTTTTTAGTATTGTTATAGGCATAATCTTAGTCACTTTAATATCAAAAAATTTACAAAAATCTGTGAAAGAATTAATAAAGTATCTTGATAAATTATCTAAAGGAGATTTTAGAGAGCCTATTCCAGATAATCTTCTAAATAGAAAAGATGAGGTAGGAGAAATAGCTAATTCTCTAAGTAATGTGTATGAAAATATACTATATATAGAAAAAAACACATTTGAGGAGATGGACAAGTCTATAGAATTTATAGAGAGTATCACTAGCAGTATTGAGGAGTTAAATTTTAAAATTCAAAATACTTTTGCAGCTACAGAACAATTATCAGCGTCAATGGAAGAAACTGGAGCTTCTACAGAGGAAATGAATGCCACCTCAGGAGAAATAGGTATGGAAATTCAAAAAATATCAAATAATGCCTTATCTATAGATGAAAATTCAGAAAAAATATTGGAAAAGTCTGAGAAACTAAAGAAAGGCTTTTTAGAATCTAAGAAACAGGTCAGATATATGAAAGAAAATATAGATGAAGATATGAAAAAAGCCATAGAAAAGTCTAAGGTTATAGAGGAAATAGATGTTTTATCAGAAACTGTATTAGGAATAACCTCACAAACTAATCTTTTAGCCTTAAATGCGGCTATTGAAGCAGCTAGAGCAGGAGAGGCAGGAAAGGGATTTGCAGTAGTAGCAGAGGAAATAAAAAAATTAGCAGAGGAGTCTAAGAAGGCCACTATAGAAATTCAAGAGGTAACTAAAATTGTTATAGAGGCAGTGGAAAATTTAAAAATCAATTCTAAAAGATTAATGACATTTGTAGATGAGTATATAAGAAAAGCCTATGATGAAATGAAAAATCTAAGTGATGAATATAAAAATGATGCAGATTATTATAGAGATTTTTGTAATAATTTAAGAAATACTACAGAACAATTACTTCAATCTACAAAAAATTTTGAAGAGGTAATAAACAATGTAACCAAGGCTACTAATGAAGGTGTTGAAGGTATTACTAATGTAGCAGAAAATTCAGAAGAAATAGCTAGATATACGGAAGTAATCCTTAAAAATACTAATGATTTAAATAGAAGTTTAGATAGATTAACAACTTGTGCTGAAAAATTTAAAATATAGTAATATATGGATGACTTTTTTAAAAAAAGGTCATCCATACTTTTAATTAAATAGATAATAAGTTTAGTTTTTTATAATTTTGTTTTTCTCAATATGAGAAAATGTGAATAAATTATCAAAATGATACAATACTTTTTCTCAAAATGACACAAAAACTCAAAATTTAACAGGATTTGATACTTTGCCCATTGGCATGAATTTTGCTCATTAATATACATGTGCATAAAATATATTAATTTTAGGAGGAAGGAAGGCAACATGAAAAAAATGAAATCAATTAAAAAAGCTACGGCTATGTTGTTAATTGCCTTATTTACATTGCCAATAATATTTACTGGTTGTTCAAGTAAAAAAGAACAATCAGAAAAAGATGATAAAAAAGGCAAGACAGTAGTTTATGGCGCAGAATTTGAAGATGAAAAATTAAATCCTGTATTAGCGCCGGCCTATGCTAACGATTTAATTTTTAGAGGTCTTATGAGATTTGATAAAGATAATAAGCCACAATGTGATATTGCAGAATCTTATAAGAAATCTACAGATGGATTAACCTACGATTTTAAAATTAAAAAAGGTGTAAAATTCCATGATGGAAAAGAGCTTAAAGCCGAAGATGTTGTATTTACAATAAAGTCAATACAAGATCCTAAGGTTAATACAGAGATGAAACCAGAATTTGAAGAAGTAAAGGACATAAAAGCTGAAGGTGATTATAAAGTTAAGGTTACATTAGCAAAGTCCTTTCCTGCACTTTTAGACAAATTAACAATTGGAATAGTTCCGAAACATGCTCTAGAAGGAAAAGATTTAAACAATGCAGAATTTAATCAAAAACCAATAGGAGCAGGGCCATTTAAATTTGTAAAATGGGAAAAAGGTAATAATATAACATTATCAAAATTTGAAGACTATTATGATAAAGACAAAACAGGAAATGTAGAAAAGTTCATATTTAAATTTATACCAGACTATAATGTACGTGCTATGCAGCTTGAAACAGGGGAAATTGATTTAGCTTATGTAGAACCAAGTCAAGTAGGTAAACTAGAAAAATTAGAAAAAATAAAAATCTACAATGAAAATACAGCGGATTATAGATGTTTTATGTTTAATATGAGAAAAGAATTGTGGAAAGATGTTAATGTTCGTAAAGCTTTCAACTATGCAGTAGATAGAAAAGGTATGGTGGATGGAATAATAAAAGGTTTTGGAGTAGAAGCTTATTCTCCACTTCAAAAGAATAAATTTAATAATGCTAACGTAGAAAAATATACTTATGATTTAGAAAAAGCTAATGAATTGTTGGATAAAGCAGGTTGGAAAAAAGGAAAAGATGGTATAAGAGAAAAGGATGGAAAGAAATTTGAATTTACTTTAACTGCACCAAGTACTGACGAAGTTAGAGTGAAAATAGCTAATTACTTAGCTTCTCAATTCAAAAAAATAGGAGTTACTGCTAAAGTTGCAGCACTAGATTGGAATGCTATAAAAATAGATGAATGTGAGGCCTTTGTATTAGGATGGGGAAGCCCATATGATGCAGATGATCATACATACAAATTATTCCATTCAAGTCAAATAAAGAATGGTAACAATTTTGGAGCTTATTCAAATCCTAAAGTAGATAAATTATTAGAACAGGGAAGAACTACAGAAGATGAAGGAAAGAGAAAAGAAATATATGGTGAACTCCAAGAAGAATTAGCTAATGACCCACCATATAATTTTGAAATTTATGTAAACGCTATATATGCTGTAAACAAAAAGGTTACAGGAATAAAAGAAAAGATATTAGGACACCACGGAGCTGGATTCATATGGAATGCAGAGGAGTGGAAGGTTCAATGACCTCAAGATATATACTAAAAAGATTAGGACAGGGTATATTGATTATATTTTTTCTAAGTATAATATCCTTTCTTATCATAAATGCTGCGCCGGGAGATCCGGCGGTAGCTATTTATGGGGGGAAAGCTGATAGATTAACCAACTCAGAAAGATCTAGAATAGTAAAAAATTATGGGTTAGATAGACCGGTAATGGAGAGATACATAAAATGGTCTGGTCAAATGATAAAAGGAGACATGGGGATATCATACATAGAAGGAAGATCAGTATCAGAAATATTAAAGGAAAAGATTCCAAATACTATGGTGCTTTTTATAAATTCTATACTTTTGATAAGCTTAATTTCAATGATTTTAGGATTAAAAGCAGGGTTTAATGAAGGAGCTATATGGGATAAACTTCTTAGTACTTTAAGTATAATATTTTATTCTATCCCACCTTTTTGGTTAGCTCTTATTTTTATATTAGTATTTTCTGTTTATACAGGTTGGTTGCCTTCCTCAGGAAATATGAGTATAGATGGGGAGGGAAGCGTTTTAGATGTACTAAAACATGCCATACTACCTATAGCAGTTATAGTAATTACTCATGTAGGTGCCTATTCAAGATTTATACAAGAAAAAGTGAAAGAAGAGGATAAAAGCTATTATGTCATGGTAGCTAGAGCAAATGGAGTTTTAGAAAAGAAAATAAGAAAAGGGATAACTAAAAATGCAGTAGTGCCTTTTATAAATTATTTAGGCATAACTATTCCTACTTTTTTTAGTGGCTCTGTAATGATAGAAACGGTGTTTTCTTGGCCTGGTCTTGGAATGCTTACAGTTAAAGCTGCCAACTCAAGAGATTATCCATTGCTTATGGGAGCTATATTTATAACTGGAGTTTTAGTTGTTTTATGTATGATAGTTACAGATATAATAGAAATAATAGTTAATCCACATCTTAGAAAGTAGGTGCAAATATGAAGAAAAAATATTATAAAATATGGATTATAGTTTTTTCAATAATAATATTAAGTTCTGTTTTTGCATCCCTAATAACTAAGTTTAATCCTTATGAGGTAGAACTTACAAAAGTACTTATTAAGCCTAATAAAATACATATAATGGGTACGGATAGTATGGGAAGAGATGTTTTTTCAAGAGTATTGTATGGTGGAAGGGTCTCTTTAAGTGTGGCTCTATTATCTGTATTAATATCTACTACTATAGGAACCTTATATGGAGTTATAAGTGGATATTTTGGTGGAAAAGTAGACAGTGTGATGATGAGAATATTAGATACATTTTTAGCTATTCCCACATTAGTAATAATGCTTGCTCTTCAATCCATTATAAGAGGTGGTATAACAAGCATGATTATAATAATGGGATTTACAGGATGGCTTCAAACTGCAAGAATAGTAAGATCTCAAGTAATGAGTATAAAAAATAAAAATTATGTTAAGGCAGCTAGAGTGCTTGGAACTCCAACCTATAAAATTATGATGAATCATCTTTTGAGAAATAGTTTGCCAGCTATATTGGTTATATCTGTTTTAAATTGTGCACAGGCTGTTTTCACGGAAGTTTCTATGAGTTTTTTAGGTATAGGAGTACCTCAGGGAATGCCTTCTTGGGGTAGCATGCTAAACTGCGCTCAAAATGATATATTATCAGGGGCTTGGTGGATAGCCTTTTATCCAGGT
This sequence comes from Clostridium sp. CTA-6, assembly GCF_054768115.1. Classification (NCBI taxonomy): domain Bacteria; kingdom Bacillati; phylum Bacillota; class Clostridia; order Eubacteriales; family Clostridiaceae; genus Clostridium; species Clostridium sp. CTA-6. Next base: position 62,559 of record NZ_BAAAAU010000011.1, on the reverse strand, counting down.
ATATTTACAGTAATATCTATGCTTAGTATAAACTTTATAGGAGAAGGTATTAAGAAAAAATTAGCCGCTTATTAGGGAGAAATTTAATTTTATAAATATATAGTCATTAAACAAGCTTCACAGGTTAAAAGCTTTTTTCCAATCATTCATTTAACCTTTTAGGAGGGAATAGTTTGAACATTTTAGAAGTCAAAGGCCTTAGGATAGAAGAAGAAAAAAATAAAAAGATTTTAGTTAGGAATACTGATTTTGAACTAGAAAAAGGAAAAATTACTTGTATAGTAGGAGAAAGTGGAAGTGGGAAAACTATTACAGCCATGTCTATAATAGGAATGCTTCCAGAAGGAGTTAGAGTTACAAAGGGGGAAATACTTTTTATGGAAGAAAATGTTTTTAACTTCTCTAAAGAGAAACTAAGAGATTTTAGAGGAAAGAAAATTTTTTCTATATTTCAGAATTCTATAAATTGTTTTAATCCCTCTGTAATTATGGAAATACAAATATATGATATGATATGTAGTCATTATAGTATAGATAAGGAAAGTTTTAAAAATAAACTCATAAATATAATGAAAAATATCAATTTAAAAAATCCTCAAATTATATTAAAACAATATCCTTTTCAATTAAGTGGAGGTATGCTTCAAAGAATGATGATTGCAACCGCTATACTTATGGAACCAGATATAATAATAGCAGATGAACCAACTACTGCCTTAGATTTAACATCTCAAAAAGATATATTAAATCAATTAAAAATGATAAAAGAAAAATTAAATACTACTATATTAATGATAACTCATGATTTTGGAGTAGTAGCAGAAATTGCAGATAATGTAGTAATTATGCAAAATGGAAATATTATAGAAAAGGGAAATGTATATAATATATTTGATAATCCTCAAGAAAATTATACTAAAACTTTATTAAATGCTACCTTTAAAAGAGAGGTAACTTATGTATGTTAGAAGTTAAAAATGTAGTAAAAAGTTATAATCCTAAATTAAGTTTATTTACAAAAAATAAATTAGATTTTAAAGCTATAGATAATGTATCCTTTAAATTAAAAGAGGGAGAAGCTATAGGACTTGTAGGAGAGTCAGGCTGTGGTAAAAGTACGTTGGGAAGGCTTATTTTAAGACTGGAAAATACTACAGAAGGTTCAATAAAATACAAAGGGAAGAATATATGGAGTTTTAAGGGGAAAGAGCTAAAAAGTTTTAGAAAACAGTGTCAGATAATATTTCAAGATACATATTGTTCTTTAAATCCTAATATTAGAGTAATAGATTCCCTTATGGAGCCTTTAGATAATTATTTTACTGAGTTATCTAAAGAAGAAAAAACAAATAAAATAGAAAGTATCATAGGATTTGCTAAATTAGATAAGGATATATTAGAAAAATATCCTTCATCTATAAGTGGAGGGGAAAGACAAAGAATAAACATATGTAGAGCTTTGCTTTTAGAACCTAAGCTTTTAATTTGTGACGAAATAATATCAAGCTTAGATGTATGTACACAAGCATCAATAATGTCTATGGTAAAAGAGCTTAGAGAAAAAAGTAACACAGCTATATTGTTTATATCACATGATATAAGTGCTGTAGATTATCTTTGTGACAAGATTATTGTAATGGAATCTGGAAGAATAATAGAAACTATAGAAAATAAAAAGTTAGGGCTATATTCATATAAAAAAGATTATACAGAAAAACTTTTATCTTCGGTTCCTATAAATCATCCTTCCAAAAGAGTAAATACTATTTATTAATAAATTATTATGCTAATAATATGACTACTTAATAAAAAATTTAGAATATAAAATCTAAATTTTGTTAGAACCTCCTTTGAATAAGAATAAGAGTAAGAATAGTAATGCTTTGTTTGAAATGTAATCAAAGTATAGATGATGAAACCCTATAATATGTTAAATAATATTGTTAAATAAAATTGTTAAATAAAAAGTGAATATCTAGTGTTAAGTAGTCATATTTTAAAGAGTTGAATATAAATTTTAATGGATTTATATTCAACTCTTATTTTAATATAATGTTTACTGTAAATTAAAATTTTATATATAATATACTAACAAAAACAGTATACAATATATAAGAGATTTGTATATTATAGATATTAATCATTACAATAATTAAAAATATCCAAATAAGAATTTAATATTATTTGATATTTAATTTGATAAATTGGATTATTTGTTTTATAAGTATTTGGGAGGAATTTGTATGACTAAAGGTATAAGGCTGCTAATAGTTTTGGTATTAGTAAGTATAATAGTAGCATCTTCTTGTACCTCTGTGATTATGGATGATAGAAAGGAATCAGAGAAGGTATTTAAGGAGTATATAAATTTATTATATACCGTTAAACCTAAAAGCAAAACTAATAGAAATATGACTTTACAACAGGTGTATACAGAAAATATTTTTGAAGATGTAATGACAGAAAATGCTTATAATAGTTTATGGAGAGATCAGATTCCCTTAGTACTATCACTTATAGTTAATAGAAATAATTATCATGTAAGGGTTAATAATATAGATATAGAAAATTATCATAAAAATAAGGATGGAACAACTACCTATACTTATAATGTTCGCTTAAATATATTTTGTTCTTTAGACAAAAGACATAGAGAAGAAAAATTAAAGGGAAAGGCCACTTTAAAGAAAATTAAATTTAAATGGAAAATTGTAAAAGATAAACAGTTTAATTTAGAGAAGATTCTTTTGGAAGAATAGATGTAATAATTCTTTATTATAGATAGTATTTGTATAAGAATATTTAAAGTTATAGAGAAGTAAAGCTTTTTAAAATAGGTATTTATTAATTTGTAAAAAAGTAACACTTATAAAATTATAAGTGTTACTTTTTTTGTAAAGGGGATCTTAAAATTGTAAAACTTTTAATTGTCTTGTATCTTTTGGGGGAGGATACAAGAGTGATATATATAATATTATTTAATAATTATTATTTATTAATATTTTATACCATTAAGTTTTATATGTCAACAATTAAAAAAGTAATTTTATTTATTTTTTTTAAATACCATAACTATAAGTAAAATGAAAACGGAAATAAGGGCTGTTATTCCGCCAGGAGCACAATCTAAATAATAGGATAAAAATAAAGCGGATATTACATCAAATATACTTATTAATATAGACAAAAATAGGGTGCTTTTAAATCCTTTTTTAAACTGTAGAGCAGTGGCTACAGGTAGAGCTATTAAAGAGCTTAAAACTAGAACTCCGACAATTCTGATAGATACGGATATGGTAGCTGCAACTAAAATAGAAAAAATATAATTTATAAGTTTTACTCTTACATTAGCTATTTTAGCTCCTTCTTCATCAAAAGCTATATACAAAAGTTCACTATGTAATAAAATTAAAGTAACACAAGATATTATGCTTAATATAAATACAGTTAAAAGCTCGCCTTTTGACACTGTAAGAATACTTCCAAATAGGAAGGAATTTATATTACCTGAAGCTTTCCCAGAGCTTACTAAGGTTATAGCAATACCTACACTTAAAGAAAGAACTATAGATAAAATTAGTTCTGCATATCTTTTATAATAATCTCTTAAAAATTCTATAAAAACTCCTGCTATAGAAGTAAATATAAAGGCGCTTAGTATAGGGTTCTGGCCTAAGGATAATCCTATAGCTATACCAGCCAAAGAGCTGTGAGCTAAAGTATCTCCAATCATTGAATATCTTCTAAGTACTAAATATATACCTATACTAGGGCATAAAATAGATATAAATATAGAAATAATTAAAGCTGTTCTCATGAAAGTGTAACTTAACATTACATCACCTCTTTCAATTTTATGTATTGTTCTTTTGTATAAAGTTTTCCAAGGCCATCCTTAATTTTAAAAAGATGACTTGAATTAGAAAGAGCTGCAGAAATGTTATGCTCTACGGATAAAACCGTTAGATTATGGCAACTATTTAAATGACTTATTATTTTATATATTTCATTTTGACTATTTATATCTATGCCTGTAGAAGGTTCATCTAGTATTAAAAGTTCTGGTTCTCCCATTAAGGCTCTAGCAATAAATATCTTTTGTCTTTGACCTCCAGATAAATTTCCTATAAGAGAATGCCTATATTTAGTCATTTTAACAATGTTTAAGGCTCTATCTATAGCAGTAGAATCTTTAATTTTTAACACTTTTTTATGACATTTAAGGACTTCCTCTACAGTAATAGGAAAATCAGAATTAAAATTTTCATATTTTTGAGGTACATAGCCTATTTTACTATTTTTTAAATTTATATCTCCTAAAGTAGGGCTTAAAAAACCAAGTATTAGTTTTAACAATGTACTTTTACCAGAACCGTTAGAACCAAGTATAGAAACATACTGCCCCTTTTTTATATTGAGATTTATGTTTTCTAAAATATAAGGTTTTTTCTTAGTATAAGAAAAGCATAGATTATTTATTTCTATCATATTTTACCTCCAATGATATTTTTAATAAAAACTTATTTATTTTAAGTTTTATTTATGATATATTATTAAATGAATTTAATTTTCATTTGCAATTAATATTGACAGTTTTATAATATATGTTTATATTATACATATAAATGCAAATAGTTTGCAATAACCTATAGAAAAAATATTAATAATAATTATGTATAAATAATTATTCTAAATAAGGAGTGATACTATGAAAAAAATACTAAGCTTTATTTTGATTCTATCCAATATAATATTTTTTACAGCTTGTTCGGCGCAAAATAAAGAAAGTTTTTCTTCAAAAGATGAAAAAATTAAAGTGGTAGTTTCTTTTAATCCACTTAAGGAGTATGTAAAAGCAATAGGTAAAGATAAAGTAGAAATAAAATCCATAATACCAGAAGGTTCAGAGCCTCATGATTTTGAACCTAAAATAAGAGATATGGAATCTATAAATAGTGCTAATATATTTGTATACAATGGTTTTGGAATGGAAGCATGGGTAGATAAAACTTTAAAGAATATAGACAATAAAGGATTAGTTGTAATAGAGGCATCTAAAAATGTTACGCCTTTAGAAAATAAGGAATCAGAAGAGGAACATCATGAAGAGAATAAAGAAAAACATGAACATGAACATGGTCAATATGATCCACACACTTGGTTAAGCATAAAGGCTGCAGTAAAACAATCAGAAGTTATAAAAGATGCTTTAGTTAAGGTAGATCCTAAAAATAAGAATTATTATGAAAATAACTATAAAGACTTTAGAGGAAAATTGGAAAAATTATACGATGAATATAAAAAGAAGTTTGAGAGTGTAAAAGGCAATCACTTTGTAACAGGGCATGCAGCTTTTGGTTATTTATGTAGAGACTTTAATTTAGAACAAAATAGTGTAGAAAATGTTTTTGCGGAGGGAGAACCAACCACTAAAAAAATGAAGGAGTTAATAGATTATTGTAAAAAAAATAATATAAAAACAGTGTTTCTAGAAGAGAACGTAAGTGAAGAAGTGTCTAAGACTTTAGCAAAAGAAGTAGGAGCTAAAGTAGAAAAAATTTATACTTTAACCAATTCAGTGGAAAATAAAGGATACATAGAAATAATGCAATATAATTTAGAAAAAATATATGAAAGTTTAAAATAACATAAAGTATTATAGATATTTATAAATTAATGTAAAATTAATATAAAAGTCTTTCTTATAATATTATCTTAAAATCCTTATTAGAGATAAGGAGAAGATGATTTAAAAGAAAGACTTTTTAATTTATTCTGCAGTTTTATTTGATACTATATTAGTTTTTTCAATAATATCAACGGATAATTCTTGTACAAAGGATTCTTTTTCTTCTAACTTTTTATCTTGTTCTGAGAATAAATATTTTTTTATGAAAAATATTCCTGCTAAAGATAAAACTCCTAAAAATATTTCAAGAGCAGAGGAACCGTAAACCAACATTTTTCTAGCTATAGCATAGAGCATTACTTCAACTACACTGTTTGGTGTATGTTTTACTAGCATTAAGGCTAATTCTAGAGCTATTACTAACAATAAGAGATGGGATAAGAATTTTTGAAACATATCGTAGGATGGAATTGCATCTAGGGTAAAAATTTGTATGATAAAACTTATAAGGTCTTTAGAACTTAGCAATACAGAAGCTATCATAAAAATAGCTAACAAAGTTTCTAACCACATAACACCAGATATTATTTTAGACTTTAAATTTTTTAATTTAATATTATTTCTATATTTTTTCACTATTATATCAACATCCTTAACAATTTAATAATTCAATTTTTTAATAACTTAAAAAATTAATAAAAAAATAAGTAAGTAAAGTGGTTATAAATACCCTATATAAATTATAATATATACTTGTATAAGTTATCAATAGGAAAACGTAAAGTATAATGAATTATTTTTATTTTCCAAAAATTCAATTGGGAATGGAAAGAAGTTATTATTAAAAAAATTAATAAACAGGAGTTTATGGCACAAAATATAATATAGACCTGTTAATTTACTATTATGTTGAGAAGACGGGTGTATAATAAATATGCTTTGGCTACTTTGGATTTTAATATTAGCAAAATTTATCTTATATTTTTTTATTCCTACTTTAAAATAAGGAAATTTTAATTATAATTAAGATATAAATTGGAGGAATTACTATGAAGAGAGCTTCCATAGATAGAAATTTTAGAAAAATAAAGAATTCCTATAGTCAGACAGAGGATATAGTACAGCATTCTAAAATTAATAGTTTGTGGGAACAAGAAGCATCTATTAGAAAAAAATTAAAAAAATTAGAAACTATGAAAGATGAAAATATAAGGGATTTTAAAGAGGTTTATAATAATTATTTGCATCTTTTAGATTATATCTCTAAAAAATTAGTAAGGGATTATAATATAAAACATAATACAGACTTTGATTTTTATGAAATAATAAAGGGGAATAGAAAAAATTATTTGAAATCAGGAATAATAAGTGTTCTTATAACTAGGCATATTCCAACTATGATATTTAAAGAATTTGATAGGATATTTCCGAAGAATCCTAAAGATGAATATAGGGAAGTTAGATATATGAATAGAAAATTTTATCTTCATTTAGGAGAAACTAATACGGGAAAAACTTATAATTCTATGGAAAGACTAAAAGAAAGTAAAAAAGGTATATATTTATCACCATTAAGAATACTGGCCTTAGAGAATTTTGAAAAATTAAATAAAGAAGGCGTAGTGTGCGACCTAATAACTGGAGAAGAAGAAATAAAGAAAAAAGGGTCTAAGCATATATGTTGTACTATAGAAAAATTAGATATCAATGAAGAGTATGATGTAGCTATTATAGATGAAATACAAATGATAGATGATGATCAAAGAGGGAGTGCTTGGACAAGAGCTATATTAGCATTAAAGTGTAAAGAAATACATGTTTGTGGAGCATTGAATACAAAAGAATTAATAATAAATATCATAGAAGATTGTGGAGATGAATATGAATTAAAGGAGTACTTTAGAAATATACCTCTTAAAATTGAAGAAGAGGCTTTTAGATTAAAGGATATAAAAAAAGGAGATGCATTAGTTACTTTTTCTAAAAAGAAAGTCCTTCAATTAGCAGATTATTATGGAGATTTAGGTATAAAAACTAGTGTAATATATGGAAATCTTCCACCAGAGGTTAGAAGAAAACAATATGAACAATTTATAAGTAAAGATAGTAATATATTAATAACTACAGATGCCATAGGTATGGGAGTAAATCTTCCCATAAGAAGAATAATATTTATGGATATTAGAAAATTTGATGGAAATGATATGAGATACTTAACTTCACAGGAAGTTAAACAAATAGGGGGAAGAGCTGGAAGATTTGGTATATATGATATAGGTTATATAGCATCTTATGGAAACACTCAAAATTTTGTAAAGGAAATGATAGAAGTATACGATAGAAAAATATACGAAGCTGTAATAGAACCAAGTGAAGCTATACTAGATGTGAAAAGTCTTCCATTGAGAGAAAAATTAGCTCTTTGGAGCACAAGGGAAGAAAAAAGTTTATTATATAGAAAAATGGATATAGGAGAAAAAATTTTAGTGCTAGATAGTATAAAAAATTATAAATTACCAGAAAAGTATCAGTGGCAATTATTAAAGGTACCCTTTGATGTTACCAATATAAATATAATGAATGATTTTTTAAAATATGTAAATGAGATTTTTATAGGTAATTTTAAAAGTATATCTAAACCAAAACTTAATTCTAAAGATTTATATGATTTAGAATTGTATTATCAAAAACTAAATTTATATTATTCTTTATCTAAAAATTTTAATTTAAATTTTGATGAATGCTGGGTTTATGATGAAAGAACCAAGCTAAGTATAGAAATAAATAAAGTACTTAGAAAAAGATTTAGTTTTTAAACTTAAAAAGTATGTTTGCATATAAATTCTCATATTATTGTCTATTCAACGGTGTTTAAAATATATGTTTGTTTAAAAAAATGATTTTACCATAATATTATAAAATATGTTTAAGGAGTACAGGTGGTTATTTATGAGTTATGAGTACATGACCAGGGAACAATTAATAGTTGAACTAGAAAAGAAAGATAAAATAATTGAAAATATTGCACGTTGTGCAGGTACAGATTCTCTTACATCAGTACTTAATAGAAAAAGAGGACTAGAAAGTTTATATAGAGAAATAGAATTAGCTAAAATTAATAAAGAAAAGTTAACCATAGGATTTGCAGATGTAAATAATTTAAAAAATATAAATGATAATTATGGTCATCTTACAGGGGATTATGTATTAATAACTTTATGTAATATAATAAAGGATAATATAAGAAAAAGTGATTTCATATTTAGATATGGTGGAGATGAGTTTATAATTGTACTACCTAAAACTAATATAAAAGAAAGTAGTATAGTGTGGAATAGAATAAGTGATAAAATAAAAGAAACAAGTAAAAATTTAAAATATGAAATAGGAATGAGTTGTGGCTTTGTAGAATATGATGAATATTATAATAAATCCCTTAAAGAGTTGATAAAAATGGCGGATTTTAAAATGTATGAAAGTAAAAGTAAAATAGGATAGGATCTAAAATATTTTGTATATATTATTATACAAAATATTTTAATTTGTAGAGGATTTTTATGGAAAGAGTAGAAAAATTAAAAGATTAGTTGATATGACAACAACTTTTGTGGTGGGAGAGGTTTATAAAAAACACTTAGAAGGTTACAACTTAGTAAAAGAATATGAAATAGAAATATTAGCCCATTTCTTAAAAGACATAAAGACATTATGATTGCTAAATAAAAATACTCTACTATAATAAATACAAAAAATAGCTATTTCAAAATAAATTTAATTTTAACAATGAAAGAATAAAAATCTATAAGTAGAGCTAGTTTATATAGAGCACTAAAAAATTAAAAGATACTGGAACAATAACTTGTTATAGTATAGAAATAGCAGTTACCTTATTTTATTGTACAAAATAAGGTAACTGCTAAAATAAAAAATAAATATATTGTGTATAAGTACTAAAAGCACTTAAGGAATGCAAACCTTAGGTGTTTTTCATTCCTCTATTATTTAGATATGAAACTTATTCATACACATTTATCACATTTATGAATAAGTTTCATATTATATTTATAAATAGACAAGCTCTCTATAAAATATTGAAAAACTTAAGATAAAAATAATAGGAGAAAATGATTATGAGAAATTTTTGCAGAACTTGTGCAGAGTTTGCTGATATACTTGGAGCTGAAATTCTAAGTACAGCTGATAATGTTTGTACAGTAACGTTTATGAGAGATATTGATGCAGAAATATTGGGACGACCAACTCATTCACCATTAGCTTTAGCAGCATTGTTTTCATTTGAATCACCCGATAATCAAGGTAGAACTCTTAATTTAGGTGAGACAGTTATTCTTCAAGAAGAAATAAATAGATTTATATCTATTTTAAGAGAAAATGGGATATTAGTTACTGCACTTCATAATCATTGGTTATTTGATGAACCAAGGCTTATGTATATTCATTTTGAATCAATAGATAGACCGTTAAACTTTGCTAGAAAAGTAGCAGAAGCACTTAAGGTATTAAGAGGACAAAAGAGAATAAAACCAACAGTTTTAGAATAAACGCTAAAGATTAAAATAAATATATTTAAGGGGAAAGACCCTCCTATATACAACAAAATTTGTATATGCACTAAAAGGCATTTGGTTAATTCCAGGTGTCTTTTTATATTAGAATGAGTAAGTTAACAAAAAATATGTTAACCTTTAATCTAAATTTAATTATTTTAAAAAAATTAATTATTTTGTAAGATATAAGAGAACTTGTAGGAATTTTATTCTTGATATGGCGAAAGATGTAATTATATAATATAGGTATCAAGAATAAGGGGGACAAAACAATGAAAAAGAAAATAGGCTTAATTATGAGTATGTTATTATTATTTGTTTTTGTATTTAGTTATACTAAAAATGATTATGCTGTTTATGCTCAAAATAATGAGACAAAGGTAGGACAACAATTATTACAACCTGAAGAAGGTTGGAAAAGAATAGAAGAAGATAACAATAACTTCTCTTATATAAATGGGAAATATACAAGTTGGATAAGGTACTCTGATATTGCTTATTCTGGCGGATATTCTATGATACTAAATGATTCAAATGGTAAAGTAAATGGGTATTTATCAAAAGTAAAATTTAATGCTGTAACAGATAAAATCAGAATAATTATGTTTTCAAGATATTATTGTACTAACAATATAGAAATAAAGATTGATGGAATTCCATATATATTTGAAGCTAGAAGCTATGATAAAGTTAGCCCGGCTGTATGTTTTGAAAAAAAAGATTTAGTTTACAAGGAGCACACTGTAGAAATAACTAATTTGTTAGATAGTAATACAAACAATATGATGTGCTTTGATGCTGTAGATATAGACAAAAATGGACAGTTGAAACCTTATAAAGAAACTACTAAAGTAGAGTCTATATCATTAGATAAAACATCTATGGATTTATTAGAAGGTAGTTCAGATAAGCTAAATGCTAAAATATTACCTGAAAATGCTACGAATAAGAAATCTATATGGAAATCAAGTGATGAAAGTATAGCTAAGGTAGATCAAGAAGGTAAAGTTACAGCTATAAAAGAAGGAAAAGTAACAATAACAGCTAAAGTAGAAGGTACTGATTTAATAGCTACTTGTAAAGTTAATGTTACTAAAAAGGTAGAAGAAAATAAAAATAATGCTATATTAAGTATATCTTTAGTAAATGGAGCTACAAAAGAATATGACGTAAATATGCAGGAAGTAGAGAAGTTTATAAGCTGGTTTGAGGAAAGATCTAATGGTAAAGGTCCATCATTGTATTCATTTAATAAAAAAATTAATCCTTATAAAACAGTTAAAGAATATATAGTACATGATAAGATAGCATCTTTTGAAGTAAGAGAGTATGAGGGAAACAATAAATAGCTAAATGTCAGAGAGCACTTAAGGGATATAAGCCTTAGGTGCTTTCTACATACCTAGAATAGCTTAGGAGATTATATAAAAAGTGTGCAACGAAAACGCAATAATTTTAAAGAAAAACCATGATATAATGGTAGTATAGAAAAAACAGATATATAGAAAATAAGGGATACTAAAATAATACTATAAGAATATAATTAACATTAGATATTGATGAAAATTGATAAGGGCTTGATAATTTTTTATCAAGCCCTTGCTGTGTAAACTACTAATAGAAAATACATAAAGTAGTATAATTGGGATTTTTATGTTGGAACTAATATTTTTAATGTTTGTGCAAATAATAATAAGTAAAGAGAATCATTGCTGATAAGATTAAAAAATATATATCAGTAGATTTTGCAATACTATTACTAGGTTTACCAAAAATACTATTTCTTGAAGAGACTAATTTATTTACCCAAGTATTTATCAGACTAATGATAATAGAGCTAATATATCCCCTTATATTAATTCTAACTTTATTTATTATGATTTTGCTAATATCCTTAATGTAGTTTCTTTTTATAGATTTTTTCATAAAATTAACCTCCTTTAAATAGTTAGGCGTATTTATGAACTCTTAAAGAAACTATCATTGTTAAGACCTCCTTTCAGGTTATTTCCAACATAATTTTATTATAACATTTATTGGTATATTTTTAAATAAAATACATAAATAAGTACTTAACTATAAGATGGGTCATTCGCTCATTACTAGAGATTAGGTGCTTTTTCATACTTAGCAAAGGTTGAGAAATCATATTGATATTACATAGATAGATTGGTAGTGAGAGGTCTAAAAGTTGGAGAAATAATAGAAACACAACAACCAGGAATACATAAACAATTAAATAAAAATAGAAATATAAAATAAAACAAATCTATGAGAGGGAAGAAGAAGACCTCTACTTTTATGAAGCATGGTAACTATAGAAGATATAATGGTGGGGTAATTAAGCGGGTAAAATAATTTAACACTTCCGGGGCAATAATACTACTTGGAGGTGGTAATAATGACTAATAAACTTAAAGTAAAAGATAAGGAATATGCAAGGTTGGGAATAAGAAAAAATTCAAATGGAGATTTTGAATATATAAATCCAAATGATAAAAATAAGTCGAAATATAAATCAGTTAAAAAGGAGTCTTAGTATAGACTCTTTTTTAATACCCGAAACAAACAATAGGCAGGTGGTGAATATGTAATATGCAGAATAAAAGTGCAGATAAAGAAAAGAAAAAGAAGTACTGCAAGAAGTTTGAAAAGGGGAATAATGGATTATGCAAGAATTATATGGAGTGCACAATATATAAAAATATAATACCTCCAATTACAATTTAATCTTTTATATGATACAATTGTAATATTATATGGAACAAGTAAGAAATTGCGGAGTAGAGTTTATAGTAATAGGCGAGGTGATAAAATGATCTTTTCTATAGATAATTGGGTAGAGGAGCTTGTATTAAAAATAAAAAATAAATATGGAGATAGGCTTGCCTTTATTGGTTTGCAGGGAAGCTATCGACGCAAAGAAGCGAGTGACAATAGTGATATAGATATTGTAGTTATTCTAAATGAGTTAACTATTCAGGATTTGAAAAAATATAGAGCGATAATTTCCCATATGCCTTATAAAGAAAAAGCCTGCGGATTTATTTCAGGGAAAAGTGAGATTACAGGTTGGGAAAAATCTGATTTTTCCTTATATTCTGAGAAGCTTATTACGTGGAGCAGTTATCTCTTGAAAATTTAACGTAATTACTAAAAGATAAATAATTTTCCAGAGCACTATATTATTCAAACTTGAATAATGTGGTTCCTTAACTGGAACTACCTTCTTTTTATACCAAAGTATAAGTTTTAGTTTATAGTACATAATTAGTCATGTCCAATTTTAAAATTATTTATTCAATTGTTTTAGGAGGAATTTTTTTACATTTGGCGAATATTAAATATAATGATTTTCTATAATTCATTATCAAAGTCCTTCTTGAATAAAAAGGAGCCCATGTATATAGTGGGGGCTCTTTTTTTATTATATTCAGATATAACAACTTTAATCATGGAGTAATTATGTAAAATACGTAAAATAATATACATTAAGTTCGCAGCTATGCTTAATCCATAAATACTCGATTATATTAAAACCCTGGAATAATATCCAGGGTCCTTTTTATAGGTGAACATATGGAAGTCAATTAAGACAACCACGCTATTTACAGGTAAGTGTTCTTATATATTCATATTATATTCAATCAAAATTTATTTGTTATAATTTAAGAGGAATATTTTTAGCTTTATAGGAGTTTAATAGTATATATATTATTCTACCATCCCGTTTAATAGGAGAAAGAACCCATTTTATATTTTATAATGGGTTCTTTTTTACGGGAGTTTATTAGTGTAAGTGTAATAATTAAATCCGTTTTTATTATATCCAATGAATAATAATTTTAATCGAAAAAGGCAGTTCCCTAATTGCAGCTACCTCTTTTTAACTAAATATAGAGATAAAAACCGTACTAAAAGCGTACGGTTTTTTATTTAATTTATAAGAAAAATAAATTAAAAAATGAGAATACATATAATGAAAATGAGGTATATCAATGTATGTTGAATCATGCAAAAAACATAAAATTGTAGTACAATAATAATAAATTCTGATGAGGATTTTAGAGAAATTTTAAATTAATTCTGTTAAGTATACCAAAGATTATATAATAAAGATAAAGGTTCTGAACTAGGGAAAACCTAATTTAGCTTTTATATAGGATTAAAAAATTAAAAACTTATTAATATCTATACAAGGAGGTTATATATATGAAAAAGAGAATTGGTACATTATTAATTGTCTTTCTTTTAGTTTGTTCAGCTTTATTTGTGGTAGGTTGTTCAAATAAGGAGGAAAAGAAGGAGAGTACAAATACTACACAGGAAAATAATAAAAAAGAAAAGATTAAAATAGCCACTTTAAAAGGACCTACTGGTATGGGCATGGTTAAACTTATAGAAGAAAATAAAGAGGATTATGATATTTCTTTATTTGATGCTCCAGATCAAATAGTTTCTAAAGTAGTAAATGGAGAAGTAGATGCAGCGGCAGTACCATCTAATTTGGCTTCTGTTTTATATAATAAAACAAAGGGGCAGGTTCAATTAGTTGGAGTGAACACTTTAGGAGTTTTATATATTGTAGAAAACGGAGATACTGTAAAAAATATAAAAGATTTAAAGGGTGAAACTATTTATGCTACAGGAAAGGGGGCGACTCCAGAATTTATTTTGAATTATATATTAAAGAAAAATGGATTAGATCCAGATAAGGATGTAAAAATAGAATATAAAGCTCAGCATAATGATTTAGCAACTTTAGTAGCTTCAAAAAAGGCAAAAATAGCAGTACTTCCAGAACCTTTTGTAACAATATCAAAAACTAAAAATAAGGATTTAAAAGTACAGTTAGATTTAACAAAAGAATGGGAAAAAGTATCTGGAGATGGAAAATTAACTATGGGAGCCTTAGTATTTAAAAAGGATTTCATAGATAAAAGAGGAAAAGATGTAGAAAATTTTATAAATAATTATAAAAAATCTGTAGAGTTTGTAAACAACAATAAGGAAGAAGCTAGCAAGCTTATGGAGAAAAACGGAATAGTTCCAAAGGCAAAAATAGCAGAGATGGCTATTCCAAAATGTAATATAGTATTTATGGATTCTAAAGATTCTAAGGATTCTCTAGAAAAATTTTATAATATTTTAAAAGAAAATGATCCAAAATCTATTGGAGGAAAATTACCAGATGAAAATTTCTACTATAAAGGAAAATAAGACAATTTCAAGATTGGTTAGAAAAACTTTAATAATAATATTTTGGGTTTTTATATGGGAGATTAGCTCCCTTTTTATAAATAATGAAATATTACTTCCATCTCCTAAAAAAGTATTTGAAACCTTAATTATTCTTGAAGCTAAGAAATATTTTTGGATAAGTGTATTTAAAAGTATATTAAGAGTCATTACAGGAATTCTTATATCTATAGCATTAGGAATTAGTTTAGGTATAATAGCAGGTATAAATGTTTTTATGGAGGAATTATTAGAACCTTTAATAGTAATTATAAAAGCAACACCTGTTATGTCAATCATAATAATAGCTTTAGTATGGTTTAAATCTTCTAGTGTAGCTATATTTACTAGTATACTTATGTGTTTCCCTATAATATATACTAATGTTTTATCAGGAATAAAGTCTGTGGATAAAAAATTATTAGAAATGGCTAATTTATATAAGGTTAAGAATAAGTATATATTAACGAACATTTATCTTCCTTCTACTAAGCCTTATATTATATCAGGAATACTTATGTGTTTAGGTATAGGATGGAAAGTTTCTGTGGCATCAGAGATTTTAAGTACTCCTAAGTATTCTATAGGGTTAAATCTTCTAAATGCCAAAGCTATCTTAGCTACAGAGGAACTATTTGCCTGGACTATAGTGGTGGTTTTACTTAGCCTTATATTTGAAAAAATATTTAAATATTATGTTAAAAAAGTATTTTGAACAAAAAGGTATTGTATACCGATAATATCAATGTTACTATATCTATTTTACATTAAAGTGGTATATATGAGAATTCTTAAGGGAGGTAATCTAAAATTAAGAATTACTTAATATAGAGATAAAATTATGAAAAAACATGAGGTAGTATATGAAATGCAATTTATAAATGCTTGTAAAGCTTATGAAGATAAAATAATTTTTAAGAATTTAAATTTAAACTTTGAAAAAAATAAAATAACTGTTCTGTTAGCTCCTTCAGGCTATGGTAAAACAACTCTGTTGAATATTATAGCAGGCCTGGAGTCTTTAAATAGTGGAAATTTTATTATGGAAGCTCAGAGTATATCTTATATGTTTCAGGAAGATAGACTATTACCTTGGCTTACCGTTTATGAGAATATAGCCTTTGTATTGAAGTCTAATACTCTTAAATGTGAAATAAGAAATATTATAGATAAATATTTAGATTTAGTTAACTTAAAAGAATATAAAGACTATACTTTAGATAAGTTAAGTGGAGGTATGAAAAGAAGAGTGGCTTTAGCCAGAGCCCTTGCTTATAAAAGCGAAGTCCTTATTATGGATGAACCTTTTAAAGGTCTTGATTTATCCCTTAAAAGAGAAATTATATCAGGTTTTCTAAAACTTTGGGAAAAAGATAAAAGAACGGTTATAGTAGTTACTCATGATATAAAGGAAGCTAAGCTTCTAGCACATAATACTTATTTTCTAGAGGAATATAGTAAATTATAGATTAAGCAAAGATTTTTATGTATTTGCTTTTATATTTTTATAAGGATTTTATTGTGATATAATTATTTATACTATATGAAAAATTAATATAGGAATCGTTACAATTTATAGAAATTTAAAAATTTTTAAAAGACTTGGCATAGCTAAGGAATTGAACATTAACGGTGTAAATTACTACGAAATGAAAATATTTAGTGGAAAACCTTGCATATACATTTTAAATGTTTAAAATGTAATAGTATAATATATATTGATAATAGTAAATTAGATTTAGAATATTTAAAATTAAGTAGATTTATGGAACATAGCGAAGACTTAGAAATTCATGATGCTAATACATTATTTTTAGGGTTATGTAGTAGATACAAGGAGGAAGAAAAATGCCAAGACCAACAAAGTTTAGAAGAGTAGAATTTTTCCCAGAAAATAATTATTTTGTGCCCTGGGGAAAACCTAAATGTGAAATACATGAGGTAGTATTAAAAGTTGAAGAATTAGAGGCTATGAGGCTTAAGGATATAGAAGAATTAAACCAAGAACAATGTGCGGAAAGAATGGAAATATCTCGTCAAACCTTTCAAAATATAATAGATAGCGCTAGAAAAAAAGTAGCTATAGCTTTAACAGAAGGAAAGGCAATAAAAATAAGTGGGGGACATTATACTACCAAGCTTTGTAAATTAAAATGTATGGATTGTGGAGATGTTTATGAAATAAATTATGAACAGGATAGACATATATGTCCTAATTGTGGTTCAGAAAAAGTAATATGTAACAAGAGAGCTGATTTTTGTAGAAGATGGTGTAAAGGACAAAATAGGAATGAGCAATATGAGGAAAGTGAAAATAAATTAATCTAATAATAAATAATATTGAAGTAAGGATTAGCATTGAATTTTTAGTGTTAATCCTTTTTTGTTCAATTAATATATAAATATTTAGGTTTAAATTTAAAGTTCACTTGTAAGATCAAAAAATCATATAATGCTATGAGGTGATTTTATGAGAGTTTTAAAAAAAGGTGATAGGGGATCAGATGTTAAAAAGATTCAGGCAGTGCTTCAAAAGATAGGGTATGATGTAGGTCCTATAGATGGAATATTTGGGAGTAAGACAGAGGAGGCAGTTAAAAGATTTCAACTGAATAATAGGTTAGCGGTGGATGGCATTATAGGACCTAAGACTTATGAGGTATTGAATAAGTTTATATTAGGCTATAATACTTATACTATAAAGCCTGGAGATACTTTATATAATATAGCTAAAAGACATTATACAACTGTAGCTAGGATAATAACTGCTAATCCTAACATAGAACCTAACAATCTTACTATAGGTCAGCAGATAATAGTTCCTGTAGGTATTGATATAGTAGATACTAATGTTGATTATACTTATGGAATTATGGAAAGTGACATAAAGGCATTAAAAGCAAGATATCCTTTTATACAGGTAGGTATTGCAGGAAAAAGTGTTTTAGGGGAAAATCTGTATTATATCAGACTAGGTAGTGGACCTAATGAAGTATTTTATAATGGAGCTCATCATGCATTGGAGTGGATAACTACACCATTGCTTATGAAGTTTATTGAAGATTTCTCTAAAGCTTATAGTGAGGGTAGCGAAATAAAAGGGTATAATATAAGAGATATTTGGAATAGGAGTAGTATTTATATAATGCCAATGGTAAATCCAGATGGTGTAGATTTAGTTATAAATGGACTTCAAAGGAATAATCCTTATTATAATGATTTAATAAAATGGAATATGGGAAGTACAGATTTTTCAAAGAATTGGCAAGCTAATATAAGAGGAGTAGATTTAAATCATAATTATAATGCTTCCTGGTATGAATCTAAAATTGCAGAAGAATCCTACGGTGTTTACGGTCCGGGACCTACTAGATATGGTGGACCTTATCCTGAATCAGAACCTGAAAGTAGAAACGTTGCAGATTTTACAAGAAGACATAACTTTAGATTAATACTAGCTTACCATAGTCAGGGAGAAGTGATATTTTGGACCTATAGAGATATAATTCCACCAGGTGCAAGAGAAATTGGAGAATTATTTTCAAAAGTAAGTGGTTATGAACTTTCAGAGCCCTATGGAATAGCATCTTATGCAGGTTATAAGGATTGGTTTATATCAGAGTATAGAAGGCCAGGGTTTACTATAGAAGTAGGAAAAGGAACTAATCCTTTGCCTATAAGTCAATTCGATGAAATATATAAAGATAATATAGAAATACTTTTATTAGCTCCTATTGTTTAATTTATAATTTGTTTATTATAGATTAATTGATAGATAATATATTTATATCAGTATTTAATAATGTTATTGTTTATTAAAGTTTAATATGAATATTATGCAGGAATAGATATTTAGTATATAGTTTTTTAGTAATTATCTATTCCTTATATTTTTAGTTTAAAAATGATATATATACTAAAATATAATTATTAATTTTAATAAAATTATATAAACTTAACTATACTATATTAAAAAGTTTAATGAATTTATTTAAAAAATTAACATTATAATGAGATGTTTTTAATTAAAATAATGATACATAATAAGAATTAAGATATAAGTTAATAACAATTAGTAAAAATTATTGATATAAAAAACTAAAATTAGGAGGAATAAAATGTTAGATTTGGCTTTATTAGGATGTGGAGGAGGTATGCCTATTCCAGATAGGTTTTTATCTTCTCTTCTTATAAATTATAGAGGAAGAAAAATACTTATAGATTGTGGAGAAGGAACTCAAGTATCTATGAAAATGTTGGGGTGGGGATTTAAATCTATTGATATTATATGTATAACTCATATGCATGGAGATCATACAGTTGGATTACCAGGACTTTTAGCTACTATAGGTAATAGTAGCAGAGAAGAGCCTTTAATTATAATAGGTCCAGAAGGCATAGAAAAGGTAATAAATGGACTTAGGACTATAGTGCCTTATTTACCTTATGATATAACTATAATAGAAAATCCTAAAGATTCATTAAAGATAAAGGTAGTTAAAAATGGTATAGAGGTACTAAATGAATATAAAAGTAGCACTTTCATAAAAAATAACAGTTCAAAGGATTATATAAAAAATGGAGAGGAGAGTATTAATCAATATGAAAAATATAATGATATGCTAAGTTGTGACATAGAGATTTCCACATTAGAATTAGATCATTCTTGTCCTTGTATAGGATATAGTTTATATATTAATAGAAAGCCTAAATTTAATTTAGAAAAAGCGGAAAGAAATAATGTACCAAAGTTTTTATGGAGTAGGCTTCAGAAGGGGGAAAATCTAGTTTATGAAGGGATAAAATATAATTCTAGTATGGTTATGGGGAGAAGCCGTAAAGGAATAAAATTAAGTTATATTACAGATACAAGACCAATAGATTCTATAATAGATTTTATAGAAAATAGTGACTTGTTCATATGTGAGGGAACTTATGGACAGGATGAAGATTTACATAAAGCTATAAGGAATAAGCATATGACTTTTAGAGAAGGAGCTAAATTAGCTAATAGAGGTACAGTATCACAACTTATATTAACACATTTTAGTCCAGCTATGATAGATCCAGAAAGCTTTAGACAAAATGCTACAGAAGTTTTTCCGGATACTATAATAGGAAAAGACAGACTTATTAAAACATTATCTTTTAAGGACTAGTTTAATATTTGGTTGCAGTGTCATTAAGATAAAAATAATAGTGAGAGGATTTGTCACCAATGATCTTTAGAGGAGGTGGAAAAATAGATGCCTTATGAAACTTATAAAATAGAAAAAATCATATAAAAATGTTACTTGTATAGTTCAAGTAAAAACAAGGCAATTAATAGATTATTGGATAAATAATTAATACATATTTAAAATATGATTAAATATAGATACATTGGTGACAAATAAGACAACTTTTATTAATATTTTAGATAATTTATATAGCAGAATAATATAGTGTTTATCTACAATTATCCCCATAAACTAGATAATAAACCATAACTTTAAAAGTTTTAATTTAAGATAGTATTAAAAGTAAAATAAATTCAACTGTATATTAATATATATTGAAACTTAAACATAATTAGTACAATTATCATCCATATTAAAGCTATTAGTTTATATGAATCAATAGTTTTAATATAACGATATGGATTTTAGTAATATTTATAACAGATTATAATAGAATATGATTAGTTTTATAGTCTTAATAGAAATAAAATGGTTGTCCATTGTAAAAGATTTTAGTATCATTAAGGGTGTAATTTTATAAAAATATGAATTGAGTAATACTTAGGAGGATGAAGAATGGGATTGTTTGATGGATTAATGGGAAACGCTTCAGAGGTTAATATAATGGAAGTAGAAAAAGAATATAGTAATATATTATCTGAAAATGAAAGAGTAGAAAAAGCTTATAAGCTAATTCGTGATATGTTTATTTTTACAAACAAAAGATTAATTCTAGTAGATAAGCAGGGGATGACGGCTAGGAAAACAGAATATCATTCTATTCCATACAAAGCTATAACACACTTTAGTATAGAAACAGCAGGAAATTTTGATTTAGATGCAGAACTTAAAATATGGATTTCAGGAACTCAATTGCCTATAGAAAAGCAATTTAATAAAAGTTTAAATATATATGAACTTCAAAGTGTATTAGCTAACTATGTTTTAAAATAAGGATTAATAAAAAATATGGAGAGAAAAAAATTATTAATTATATTTAGATATATAGCTATATTGCTTCTTATATTTGGTATAGCCTCCTTTGAAAAAGAAAACATTACAACTCATACAGTTATTTTAATATTATTATTTATTATAAATAACCAAGTCAGATTTTTTATTCTTAATAAAAATAAAAATCTGGTTTTCATGTCTATAATATTAGAATGTATTTTAGCTTATATTGGCTATACTAATTATTCCGGAATATTGTTTTTTTATTTTTTTACAGATATTTTGGATTCAGCTCTTTTTCTTAAGGGAAGATTATCTTATTTAACTTTTTCTATAGTATTAATTATAATAATATTTCTTGGATGGAATTTAAATTTAAGCGAAATTTTATCTATAGTAACTTCTTTTATTATGCTGTTTATACTAGCTACTTATATAAAAGAAGAAAATAGTGGTAAATTAAGAGCGCAAAAATTATATGATAAACTTAGAATTTCAGAAGAAAAATTAAAAAAAGCTAATAAAGACTTAGAAAGTTATGCCAATTCTATAGAAGAGCTTACAGTTCTCCGTGAAAGAAATAGAATATCTAGAGAAATACATGATAGTGTAGGGCATAGTTTATCTACGATGATAATACAATTAGGAGCTATAGAAAAGATTGCTGAAAAAGATGGGAAACTCACATCAGAAATGGCAAGAAATTTAGGGGAATTTGCTAAAAATAGTTTAGGTGAAGTAAGATGTGCGGTAAGAGCGCTAAAACCTAGGGAATTTGAAAAATATGAGGGTATATTAGCTGTAGAGGAACTTACAAAGAACTTTGAAAAACTTACAGGAGTAAAAATAAAGCTAGGATTTTCAAAGGAAAAATGGACTCTTAACTCAGATCAATGTTTTGTTTTGTATAGGGTGGTGCAGGAATTCTTATCTAATTCTTTAAGACATGGGAAAGCCACAAGAGTAGATATATTTATGGGATTTAATGAAGAAAATTTAATAATAACTCTTAGGGATAATGGACAAGGGGCGGATAAAATAGAAAAAGGTGTAGGCCTTAAAAGCATATGGGAAAGAGTTAATGAATTAGGTGGGACTGTAGCATATAATAGTAAAAAAGAAGAAGGATTTTTATTAAAAGTAGTATTATATCCACAAATCAATGAAATCTAATAATTTTCATTATAAAGCTTAGGGAAAATTAATTTAATAAGGGGAAAAGTAAAATGAATAAAACTAATATTATAGTAGTGGATGATGAAAAATTAATAAGAGAAGGATTAAAAATAATTCTTTCTACCTATGATGATATTCAAGTTATAGGTCTTGCCGGTGACGGAAGGGAAGCACTAAGTTTATGTAAAGAAAAAGATGTACAGGTAGTTTTGATGGATATTAGAATGCCCAATTGTGATGGAGTATTAGGTACAAGAATCATAAAAGAACAGTTCCCACATATAAAAATATTAATATTAACTACATTCAATGATAAAGAATATATTCATGAAG
Source organism: Clostridium sp. CTA-6 (assembly GCF_054768115.1). NCBI lineage: Bacteria > Bacillati > Bacillota > Clostridia > Eubacteriales > Clostridiaceae > Clostridium > Clostridium sp. CTA-6. The sequence continues at coordinate 39,442 of NZ_BAAAAU010000011.1, read as the reverse complement.
CTTTAAAATTTGGAGCTTCAGGGTATTTACTAAAAGATAGTTCTAATGAGTTAATTTATGAAGGTATAAAAGCCTGTGTAAAAGGAAATGTAGTGGTTCACCCGGATGTGGCTAACAACATAATACTTAATACTACTTATGAAAAAGAATTAAATGATGATGACATAAGTTTAAAATATAATCTTACGGGAAGAGAAATTAATATAATAAGAGAAATAGCTAATGGACTTTCTAACAAAGAAATAGCAGAAAGGATATACCTTTCTGAAGGAACTATAAAAAACAATATAAGTACTATACTTTCTAAGTTAGATTTAAGAGATAGGACACAAATAGCTATATTTGCTTTTAAAAATAATATAGCTAATTAAATAATAAAATCTAAGCTTTGAAAGCTAGAATAAGAAAAAATAATAAATTACAGAACTATATCTAATTTAAAGATTTTTATGTTTATAAATTTTTGAAGAATTTAATAATTAAAAGTAATATATTAATGAGAATAACTTAAGTAAAATTTGCAAGCTATTCCCAAATGATTAGTGACTTAAGTCACTAATGTTAGTTACTTAAGGCAATGGTAAAACTTCCTTAAATTTTCTATTATATAATTAGAAAGTTTAAGGAGGTTTTTTTTGTGAGCATAATTGAAGTAAATAATGTTACAAAAAGATTTAATGATAAATTGGTTTTAGATAATATAAATTTTAGAATCCAAGAGGGAGAAATATTTGGGCTTATAGGGCCTAATGGAGCAGGTAAGTCTACATTAATAAATATAATCACAAGTATTTTAAAATCTACATCAGGAGATATAAAAATTGGAGGATATTCTATAACTAAGGAGGCTTTAAAGGCCAAAGAATATATAGGATTAGTACCTCAAGAAATAGCCCTAATAGAAACTGTATCTGCTATAGATAATCTTGAATTTTTTGGAAGCTTATATGGACTTAAAGGAAAGCTTTTAAAAGAGAGAATAGATGAAGCACTAGAAGTTATAGGACTTAAAGAAAAAAGACGTGAGAAGGTTAAGAAATTTTCTGGTGGTATGAAAAGAAGACTAAATATAGCAGCAGCTATAATGCATCACCCTAAAATATTAATAATGGATGAGCCTACAGTAGGCATAGATCCTCAGTCAAGAAATCATATATTTGAATTTACAAGAAAAATAAATAGAGAAGAAAAGACCACTGTAATTTATACATCTCATTATATGGAAGAGGTTGAAATGCTTTGTAACAATTTATTCATTATGGATTTAGGAAAAGAAGTAGCTTATGGAAATAAGAATTATATAAAATCTATGGTGGGTGATAAAAATAGAGTGATTTTAAAACTAGAAAACTATACAGGAGAAACTCTTCTTAACATTAGATCTTTAGAAGGGGTTGTTGAATGTGAAGAGGAGGGAAGAATTATTAAACTATTGGTTCGTGAAAAAAATTTTGAATTAAATAGTTTACTTAAAATATTAGAAAATGAAAATATAGAAATAAAAGGAATAAATTTTGAAGAACCAACATTAGAAGAGGTATTTTTAGCATTAACAGGTAAGAAGCTTAGAGGTTAATTATATTAATATTAATAAATTATATTGTTGATATAGGAAATTTATATATTTAAAACATTAAAATGAGAAATTTATAGATTAAATTTTATATAGGGAGGGAAGAGTGTGCGGTTAAAAGCATTTATAAAATTAAAATTAAAATCTGTATTTAGAGAATTACCTGTTATGATATTTACTTTTGCAATATTTCCTATAGTTATAAGTTCATTATATGGATATTTTCAAAAGGATATGTTTAATCCTAAAAATGAAATAGATAGAATAGTAATTTATGTAGAGGATAAAGATAATTCAAAATTATCTAATGAATTTATAAAATTTTTGGGAAGTAATGGGTTAGAGAAATTTATAGATATGAAAAAAAGTAAGGAAAAAGCTATAGAAGAAGTAGTAATACCAAAGGGATATGAAAAAAGCGCTATAGAAGATAAAAAAATTGCAATAAAAATAAATGAAAGAGAAAAAGATAAGGAAGTATCCTCTAAAATACTAAAGGACTTAATAGATAATTATAATAAAGAAATGAAAAATAATCTTACAATAGGAAACAACATAAATAAAATGGATATTTCTAAAGAAAAAAAAGATTTATTAGTAAAGGAAATATCAGAAGATATTATTAAAATATATAAAAAGGATGCTATAAGAAATTCCATAGTCAAAAGTACAAGGAATTTAACTTCCTATGAGTACTATTCAGTGTCTATATTAAGTTTTATGTTTATAGTAACTATAATGTCGTTATGTAATGGATATTATGAAGAAAAGAAAAAAGGTATTTTTCAAAGAACATTATCTACAAGTATAAGTAAAGTTCAATATTTTAATTATTCATTAGTTTCTTGGTACATTTTTGCGGTTTTATTTAATTCCATATATGTATTGTCTTATAGACTTTTAGGACTATCTTTTAAAGGTAATATAGGACTTTTATTATTAATAGTACTTACCAAAAGCCTTTTAGAAGTGGCTATATCCTCTATAGTGATAGCCTTCTTTAAGGAACAAAAGATGGCAGCAATATTTTTAAATACAGTTATTATAATAAGTGTAAGTTTAGGTGGAGTATTTTATCCATTAGAGAAAGTTATTAATAGTTTTAATAAAATATTTAGAGTTATAAGTGATTTTGCACCTAATGTACTTATTATGAAAACCTATAAAACCTTTTTAATTTATAATTCCTTTGGAGCTATTAAATATTATTTAATTACATTTATTCTTATTTCTATGGTTTTATATAGTATTAGTCTTTTAAAGATTAATATGAAATGGGGGGATTAACATGAAAATTTTAAGATATGGATTTATACAATTCAAAAGAATGATAAAAGATATAAAAGTTATAGGTTTTATGCTTATTATGCCCCTAGTAGTGATAACCATAATTAATTTTGCAATTAAAAGTGGTGGCGGAAGTACTATTATGGTTGATGCAGCTTTTAATGTACAAGATAATGGGGAAGAGGGAAAACAGCTTTTAGAAGAACTTAAAATACCTACTAAATCTATCTTTTATAAAGATAAAGATAAAGCTGTAGAATCTTTGAATAAAAATGATGTAGTAGCTGTATATGAAATACCAAAGAACTTCTCAGAGAAGATTAAAAAAGGAGAAAAACCAGAAATAAAAGCATATAAAAAAGAAATTGGTAATGGAACTCTACCTATTGAAAAGTCTTTAAATAATAATATAAATAAAAAAGTAAGAGAAAATTTATTAATAAACAAAAACATTATAAAAAGTAAAAATGAGTTAGATAACAATAGTGTGAAAACAGTTATAGAAAATACTAAAAATGTAGAGGAAGGCGCATTCTTAGTACTAAGTCTTATAATAAATTTTATAATTTTTTCAGCTAATAATGTAAGTTCAGAAATATTAAATTTTAAGAAACAAAATATATTAAAAAGGGCTATAACTACTTCTAACAGAGGATTTGAAATAATAGGTGGAATATATCTAGGTATGATATTAATTCAAAGCTTTGTGTATATGTCTGTTTATATATGCGGAAAATTTATAGTCGGATATTCCTTTGACAATTTAGCTTTTATACTTATAAATACAATAGTAGCTAGTATATTTTCAGTAAGTTTAGGTGTATTTGTAACTAGATTATTTCAAAACGAATCTGTAGTGGCCCTTGCAGTTAACATAGTAGGTATAAGCACAACATTTTTAAGTTTGCATTCTATGGGGGTTATGGGATTATCTATGAGTAAATCTCCTTGGATACTATTGAATATAGGAAAATTTACTCCTCAATATTGGATATTTGATAGCATAAAGAATTCTAGCATATTCCCTAATATATTTATAGTAATACTTATGTCATTAGTATTATTTACTGCAGGAAACATTAAAGTAAGAGATTTTGCAACTAACTAATATATGGAGGTGATTTTTATGAAAAAGCCCAATAGAACTTTAAGTATAGGCATATTTATTATTGTAATTACTACGATTTTAAGACATGTTACAATACAATTACCAGAATTTATTTTGGGATTAGGCTATGGAATCGGCATTGCATTTGAATTAATTGGCGTATATTCCATAAATCATGATATTTCAAAATTTGAAAATTGTAAAAGAAATTTTATAAAAAAGTGTTTAAATAAATAAATTACGACTTAAAAGGAAGTTTACCGTCAGTATATTAAAAAAGGGGTATATGTCTAGAAAGGCAACTCAATTCGCTAAGATATTCTAAATTTATTTTTTATAAAATATATTGAAAAAAATGATAACTCGCTGACCGTTCAAACAATCAGTTTTTTCTAATATATTTTCAAAAAACAAATAAGAATATCTTAGCTTTTTCAAATGCCTTTTACGCCACATATCCTAATTTTTAATATACTGAAGTTAGTCTAAATTTTCTCTAGTATCAAGAACAGTAAAGAAGTGGAACAAAATCATCCTTTAGTAAGTTTTATGTCACGTGAGAAATTATGATAACAACTTTTAAAGGTATTAAAGTATGTTAAGGCGTAATTTCCTTATCTTATGTAAGTTATTACATTTTCATTTCTTTTAGGAGCTTTAGCTTCACTTACGTTTTTATATCCTAAAGCTATGCCAAAATAAGGTTTATATCCCTTAGGTATATTTAATTTTTCCATGATTTCTTTATTTTCAAAAGCTAGTGAAATAAGGCCTATCCATAAAGAACCTATATTTAAGCTTTCAGCGGCAATTAGCATATTTTCTATAGCAGCAGAACAATCAACTAAAGGAGAATAGTTACCTTCTTTCCCTGATACTACAATTAAAGTAGGTGCACCATGAGTTAAATCAAGTTTTTCATTATTACCCATATTTCTAAAATTTTCATTAGATGAATCTTTAAGTTTTTCTTTAGCCACATTGCTCATAGTTGTAATTAATTCTCTGTTTTGAATAACAGTAAAATGCCAGGATTGATGATTACAACCAGAAGGAGCATAGATTCCAGCGTCTAATATACATTGAAGTTCTTCTTCTTTTATTTGTTCAGATTTATAACCTCTTATACTTCTTCTATTTTTTATAGTTTGTAATACAGTATTCATATAAATCCTCCTCTAACTAACATATAATTTGTTCAATGATGAAAATACTGATTTTACTCCCGTATATTTAAAATATAGTAATTTTTTAAATAAAATAGTTTGTAAACAGAAGGAGTGAAAATCAATATTAAAAGATAATAAAATATAAACTAATGTTATTTATATTAATTGTAACATAAGTTTATGTAAATTTTTATAAGTATTTAATATAATTATTAAGATATAAAATTATATAATCTAGATATAAAGAATATATAATTTTATTAATATAATTTAACCCAATAATAGGAGGTATAAAAGTCTAATAACATAAAAATGTAAGTTAATTAATGGAATGTATTGTTTATTATTATAAGATTAAGTTTATTGTTGTATTTATGTATGGTATGTATAAATAGTGGAAGTGTAATTTTTCATAATATAAAGTAAGATCATTAATATTTTTATATTAACAGTTATAAAAGAGCATATATTAGAAAAAACTATTTAAAAGTTTTATCCATATAAAGACATATATATGTTATAATATATGCTCTTGTTTTTAAATATTAAAATTATCTTTTTTCGTTAGATAACATTTCGCGCACAATTTTTAAATATCTTTGGGAGACTTCAGGACAGGCTGTTAATAAGGTATCTATTACATAATCAATATTGGTATCATCTATTTTTTTAGCAGTTGTATCTTCATCAATAAGCATATCTTCATCATCAAGAGAATTATATATTGTATTTACTATAGGTGATTGCATAACTTTTTCATTTTCTACACAATTATTACTAAAATATAGATTTTCATCTGTAATTACAAATTGACCATAAGTATATTCTTTTTCTAGATTTTTGCTATCTAAATCCTCACAAGGATATTTTGTATGTTCTACATGTTTTATATCTAATTTATTTCTATGTTCTTTTCGAGTGAGTACAGTTCTTATTTCTAGCTCTAATAATCTTTTTTTCATTTTTTCAGAAAAAATTTCTCCAAATTCAGCAATAAAGCCTTTCATAGCTATGGTTTTTTTCATGTTATAATTTTTTTTCATTAAAACTACTCTCCTTATACTAAACTATTTTTAAGCAAGGATTTGGTAAGCTTTATAAAAGTTTAATAAAAATTTTATATAATATAAAAACCACCTTAATAAAGGTGGCGTGGTATTTGCTATTTATATATTAAAATACTTAATATATTATATATTACAAAGTTATATTATAGCTTTATAACATTAGCAGCTTGAGGACCTTTTTGACCTTCTTCTACTTCGAATTCAACTTTTTGTCCTTCTTCAAGGTTTTTTCTTGGCTCATCTCCTTGGATTGCTGAGAAGTGAACGAATACGTCTTTTTCACCTTCTACTTCTATAAATCCAAATCCTTTTTCTGAGTTAAACCATTTTACTGTTCCAGTTTTCATTGATTGACCTCCTAGTGTAAAACATCATGCTTTACTAATTAAATTTTATTCTATTATTATAACATATTATTAACAAATAGACAAATATAAATGCTATATTTTTTACAAAAATATTTTAATCTGGATTAAAGCCCACGCATATGATGAAAATGGAAGTAATATTTATGTTAATGTGTGGTATTATTAGAGTGTTTTAACTTATAAAGAGTATATACAAATAAATTTTTATTTAAGTATTTTTATGTGTTAAGTATGGTAGGTATGTAAATATATTTATTTTATATATTTACATTTAACTTAAAATTAGAAATAATATTTTACAGAATTTTTTTGAGATTTTACTTTTTTATGCTATTACTTTTATATTATAATAAAGTTAGACAAAATTTATTATGAAGGCAGGAGAACTATATGTACCAAAGAATAGATGATTTAATTTGCAATAAAGTTTTTAAATATTTTAAGGACATAAGTAATGTACCTAGAGAATCAGGAAATGAAAAGAAAATTAGTGATTATCTCTTTAATTTTGCAAAAGAAAGAAATTTATGGGTTATTCAAGATGAATATCTAAATATAATTATAAAAAAGAAAGCTACAAAGGGATATGAAAAAGCACCTACTATTATATTTCAGGCACATATGGACATGGTTTGTGAAAAGATTAAGGAAAAAGTACATGACTTTGAAAAGGATCCCATAGAATTTAAAATAGAAGGGGATATGCTTTATGCAAAGGATACAACTTTAGGAGCTGATGATGGAATTGGCATAGCTTATATGTTAGCTATATTAGATTCCAATGATATTAGTCATCCCAATCTTGAAATGTTATTTACCGCTGAAGAAGAAACTACCATGATAGGAGCATTAAATGTTGATCATAATTTGTTTGAAGGTAGAATTCTTATAAATATAGATTCAGAAGAAGAAGGAAAAATTTTAGTAAGTAGTGCTGGAGGAGTAGATATTAAACATAATATACCTATAAAATGGGAAAATACAAAGGAAAATTCACAAGTTTTTAATATAGTAGTAGAAGATTTAAAAGGGGGACATTCAGGACTTGACATCCATAAAGAAAGAGGAAATGCTATTAAAATATTAGGAAGAATACTAAAGGATTTAAGCTATAATATGGAATATTCTTTAGCTTTTATACAGGGTGGAAGTAAAACTAATAATATTCCTGTAAATGCTGAGGCTAAAATTTTAATAGAAAAAAGTTATGAAAATGAATTAAAGGAATTTATAAAATTTTCGAATAATACATTAAAAGAGGAACTATATCTAAAAGATGATAATGTAAACATAAAGTTGAAAGATTCTACTCATAATACAGATAAAATTATTTCAGAGGAAAGCAAAAAGTTAATTTTAAATTCTATATTGATTACTCCAAATGGTGTAGAATCAATGGTAGCTAATATAGAAGGATTAGTAGAAAGCTCTGTAAATTTAGGAACTATTTCAGTAGACCATAGTAAAGCTATATTGGAAAGTGGAATTAGAAGTTCAAATGAGACTTTAAAGCATAAAATAGTAGAAAAAATAAAGGCACTAGGAGAGGTTACAAATTCACAAATTATTTGCCACGGAGATTATCCAGAATGGCCCTATGATGAAAAATCAGAAGTATTTTCTCTAAGTAGAAAAGTGTTTAAAAGATTATATGGGAAAGATGCAGAAATTATAGCATATCATTGTGGTATTGAATGTGGAGTGCTTAAAAATAAAATAAAAGGATTACAGTGTATATCTATAGGTCCTAATATTTTTGAAATACATACACCTAAAGAACATTTAAGTATAAGTTCTGCGGAAAGAACTTTTCAATACATATTAGAAATATTAAAGGAATTTAATAATTTTTAGTCACAAGATTGTAAAAAAGGATGTTACAGAATTGTATGTATAGAAGGGAGAGTGCTACTATGAACAAATCTAAAAAAAATATTATAATAGGTGCTACTATAATAATTTTAGTTATGCTAGGGGGCTTTGGAAGTTATAAGTATACAAAGTACAAAGATTATAAAGCATTATTAAATAAGGCAGAAGCTTATATGGAGATAGAAAATTATGATAAGGCTATAGAAAATTATGAAAAAACCTTAGATTATAAAAATAATAAGGATATTGTAGATAAAATAAATTTAGCTAAAGAAATAAAAGAATCTAAAGCAAATTATGAAAAAGCTATGGAATTATATAATAAAAAAGATTATCTAGCTGCTTTAGAATTATTTAAAAAAGTATCTAAAAGAGATAGTAAAAGATTTAGTTTAGCTCAAGATAAAATAAAGGAATGTATAAAGATTTATGTAAATGAAAATTTAGATAAAGCAAAAGCTTTAGCAAAAGATAAAAAATATAAAGAAGCCTATGCTTATTTAGATAAAGTATTATCTATAGATAAAGAAAATGTAGTGGCTAAAAATTTAAAAGATCAGTATATAAAAGAAGAGAAAGAGCTGCAAGAAGAAATAAAAAAGGCAGGAGAAGAAGCAAAAAAAGTAGAAGAGGAGCAAAAAAAGCAAGCTGAAGAAGAGCAGAAAATAAAAGAGGAAAATAAAAACTTACAAGGACAGGTAACTACAAAAAAGAAGGCAGAAGAAATAGTAAAAAATAAAATAGGAACTGGCAATAATAATATTAAAGCTATTTGTGAAGGAGAAGAGGTTAGACAAGGGGTATCATATTATTTAGTCCATGTATATGAAGTTGTTGAGGATCATACAGCGACAATGGGTTGGTATTATGTAAGAAAAGATAACGGACAAGTGTTTTTATGGGATTTAGCATCTGATATATTAAAACCAATCTAATATATTATAATCAATAAATTAAAAAAGATTGTGCTTCATTAAGCACAATCTTTTTATTTAAGCTTATATTTAATAATATTAAAAATTAATATATTATATATGAATTTTAATGTACATATTGATCTTCTGTAGTATGAAATTTAAAACTTACAACTGTATGGATACAGTTGTAAAAATATTAAATTTCATATATTTTAAATATAAAATTATGTAAATTCAGATTGTTTAGGAGATGTACATATGAAAGTAAATACAAAAAAAGTAGCGGCTATACATGATATATCTGGTTATGGGAGAGCATCTTTGACCACAGTAATACCTATAATATCTCTTATGGGTACACAGGTATGTCCAATTCCCACGGCGGTTTTGTCTACTCATACAGGGGGATTTGGTAATCCTGAAATAATAGATTTAACAGATAATTTACAAGCTTATATAGATCATTGGAAAAGCTTAAATTTAGATTTTAATTGCATATATAGTGGATATTTAGGATCAGTGCATCAAATAAATATAATATCAAATTTTATAAAGCATTTTAAGAAAAAAGATACATTGGTAGTTATAGATCCAGTAATGGGAGACGATTGTGAGCTTTATTCTGCTATAGATTATGAAATGGTACATAAAATGAAAGAATTTATAAAATTAGCTCATGTTATAACGCCAAACTATACTGAAGCTTGCTATCTTTTAAATAAAGATTGCTCTAAATGTAAAATTTCTGAAAAAGAAGTTAAAGAAATGCTTATAAACTTAAGTGATATAGGACCAGAAAATGTTATAATAACCAGTGTTCCTTTATACGACAATATAATAGCCACAGTTTCATACAATAAAGTAAAGAATGAATTTTATATAACAAAAACAGAGAAATTAAATGTAAATTATCCTGGGACAGGAGATGCTTTTACCAGTGTAGTTGTAGGAAGTTTATTAAAAGGTGAAAACATAAAAACTGCTGTAGATAAGGCTGTTGATTTTATAAGGTATGGTATAGAAATAAGTTTAAAATACGATTACAATCAAAGGGATGGTATTTTATTAGAAAAAGCCTTAAAAAAGTTAATATAAAATAGAATCAAGTATTTCAGTTTTAGATAGATCTGTCTTATAAGTAGACATTTTTGTATTAATCTTAAAAAAGTTATCTAGGAAAGTGTTTAGCATTATGCAAATATGAAATACTAATTAAAGCTAAAATATTTTATAAATTAATATGAGTAGTAAAAAAATAGAATTAATCATAGAAATGAAATTGTATATAAGTTAAAGAGGTGTCTAAAAATAAAATGTATTTTTAGACACCTCTTTTTTATTAGTTATAACTAATAAAAAATAAAAAAATCAATTGAATTTTAAAATTAATTTTATTTAGTATGGTTAAAACCTTCTACAATAGACAATAATCTGTTTTTAGCATCCTTTGAAAGATTAAAATCTTTAATCTCTTTATTTAGATTTTTTAGAGAGCTGTAGCCCGCTAAGTAAGCATTTAATTTATGACATAAAGGAGAAGAGATTAGATCATTACCAGTAGAAAATTTAGATCTTAAATTAGACATAATTACAGGTTCCAATTGAACATAATATTTTTGATGATAAAATTCTGCATAATAAAACTTTTCTATAGGAGAAATTTTAGTTAAAACTTCTTTAGTTAACTCTTCCTCTTTACTCTTCTTCCAGTTTAAACAAAGCTCTTTTTCATTTTCATTATTATATAAAATAGCGGAATTATATTGTAATAAATTAGGTCTTGTAGTATAGTTATGATTTTTTTCAAAAACCATTAGTAGATTTTCAAAGGTTATTTTACTAGAGTCATAGTATATTTCTACAGTTTCTAAATGATCTCCTATACTGTTATAGGTAGGAAATAGTGTGCTTCCACCAGTATATCCAACATAGGTTTTAATGACACCATCCAAAGAATCAAATAAAGCTTCTACTGACCAAAAGCAACCCATAGAAAAATAAGCTTTTTTTATATGACTTTTAGCTAACATTTTCCACCCTCCTAATTATAAAAAAATGAAATTTTAAATATAAAAAATAAATAAGAAAATAAATAAAAAAAAAAGTTGCAAAGTATTGAAAATAATATTATAATAAATAAAAATAATAATTATTAATTAAAATATATTATATCATATTTTTATAAATAATTAGTTTAAAATTAAGTTTTATGAAAAAAACTTCAATAATTTAAAAAAACTTTTTATTTAATTAATAATAAATTAATAAAATATGGTTATAATATATATAAATTAAAAGAGTCCCTCTAAATATCCCCCAATAATAGTGAATATAAGTAAGGAGATAAGTGTAATGCTTATCTCCTTATTTTTTTGTAATGTTAGTAGTATATAGTATGCGACCAGAAAAGATAGAAAATAAATTGTGCTTTGTTTATAGAAAATATGTTACAACTTTTACAGATTTGTATTACAAAGTTGTAATGTAGTTGAAATATTAATCGATTTTTAATGCTTGTTATTGTATATATAATTAACACTGTAATATGAATTTAAAGTTTTAGGGAGGAACAGATTATGAAGGAAATACTGAAAGCTATAAATGTAACAAAAGTATATGGAGAAAAGAGAAATATATATCAAGCGTTAAATGGCATAGATATGAAAGTTTTTGAAGGAGAGTTTGTTGGCGTTATGGGACCCTCAGGGGCAGGAAAATCTACATTATTAAATATAATATCAACAATTGATAAACCTACAGGAGGAAAAATTTTAATAGATGGTGATGATATAACAATGTTAAAGGGAGATAAACTATCAGATTTTAGAAGGGATAAATTAGGATTTATATTTCAAGATTTTAATTTATTAGATACATTAACTGTTAAAGAGAATATTGCATTGCCCCTTAGCTTATCAAAAGTATCCTATAGAAAAATAGATAAAAAAGTAATAGAAATAACAGAAAAGTTAGGCATAAAGGATCTATTAAATAAATATCCTTATGAAATATCAGGAGGGCAAAAACAAAGGGTAGCAGCAGCTAGAGCTTTAATTAATAAACCTGCATTAATATTAGCAGATGAACCTACAGGAGCATTGGATTCTAAATCATCAAAGGAGCTGCTAGAAACCCTTAGTATATTAAATGAAAGAGATAAATCAACTATAATGATGGTTACACATGATGCATTTGCTGCATCCTATTGTAGCAGAGTTATATTTATAAAGGATGGAAAATTATATAAAGAAATAGAGAATAATTCAAGTAGAAAAGACTTCTTTAGAGAAATATTAGATGTAACATCTATGCTAGGGGGAGAAAATAATGGGCTTATTTAGTATAGCTTTTAAAAATGTAAAAAGAAATTTTAAGAATTATGCTATATATTTAACATCTATGATATTTTCCGTACTTATATACTCTATGTTTAAAGCTATTGAATATAATAATCAAATTGCAGATGTAGCAAATGGAATGAAGACTGTAAGCAAATCTTTTTCAGGAGCATCAGCTATAATTGCTTTGTTCATTTTTATATTTATATGGTATTCAAATTCATTTTTTATTAAAAAGAGAAAAAAAGAAATGGCCTTATACTCCATTTTAGGGATAAAAAAGAAAAGTATAGCGGCAATGATGTTTTATGAAACTATGACCATGGGAATTATGGCTTTAGTCATAGGAATTTTTTTAGGAGCTTTTTTCTCTAAAGGTTTTATATTAGTTTTTTTAAAGCTTATAGATGCAGAAAATATTATAAATACAGGGTTTTCAATTAAAGCTTTACTTTCCACAATAAAAACTTTTATATTAATATATTTTGTAGTTTCTATAAGTGGATCTAGTATTATATATAGATATGAATTAATAGACTTATTTACAGCAGAAAGTAAGAGAGAAAAAGAACCTAAAGCTTCAAGGATAAAGGCTGTTTTATCCTTAATATTCTTATTGGGTGGGCATGGTTTGTATATTATTAGCAAAGGTAAAAGTTTAGGATCAGTTGCTATGATTACATTAACTACAGTAGTAATAGGAACCTATTTGTTTTTTAGTTCTTTTACAGTATATTATTTAAAAGTAAAAAGAAATAATAAGAAAAATCATTTTAAAGAACTAAATATGATTTCAAATGCTCAACTTTTATATAGAATAAAAGGGAATTCTAGAACCTTAGCTACTATAGCTATACTTATAGCCACTACTCTTACAGCTTCAGGAGCTAGTATAAGTTTTTATAAATATTTTTCAGCTAACATGGATAAAGATATGCCCTTTGATTATGTGGTAAAAGTAGAAAATAATAAAGTTATAAATGATATAGACAAGCTTATAAAAAATAATAGTAAAAATAAGTTAAAGGAAAAAATAGATATTACAGTGCTGCAGTATGAAAATAAAAATAATAATATTTATGATGGTAAATCTATTTTATCAGAAAAAGATTTTAATAAAATAGCTAAAGCTAAGAATATTGAAGTTAAAGATAAAATAAATTCACGAAAAGAAGCTTATTATTTTCCAAGATTTATTGATAAAAAAAATAAAATTCTCAATGTTAATATAGGTGAAGAAAATTTTAAAGTAGTACATTCAGAAGAAAGATCATTAGCTAATATGATGGTTTTAGACAATGTATTAATAGTTAGAGACGAGGAATTCATAAAGCTACAAAATCAAATAAAGAAGGAGAAATATGCGCTTTATTTAGTAGAAAATCATAATAGGAGTGTGAAACTAACAAAGGATTTTAATAGCATAATAACAAACTATGAAAAATCTAAAAATGATCCAAAGTATAGAATGGTTAACTCTAATTACTATGAAAATTATATAGAAAATATATCTTCATCTGGAACTATGCTATTTATAGGATGCTTTGTAGGATTAGTTTTCTTAGTATGTACGGCAAGTATAATATTCTTTAAACAACTTTCAGAGGCTATGGAGGAAAAATATAGATATAAAATATTAAGAAACATAGGGGTAAGGAATAAAGAACTTAAATCTTCCATATATAAACAAATGGCATTTATATTCTTTGCTCCATTAATAGTAGGCATAGCTCATGGAGGAGTAGCTTTGTCAATATTTGGAGGATTCTTAAACTTAGGTATATTAACACCAATAACAATGGTAGCTATACCATATACAATAGTATATTTAATCTATTATTTTTTAACAGTACAATTTTATTACAAAGCAATATCATAATTTATAGAAATTAGATTGGAAAATGAGTTTGTTTTCTTAAAACTACTTATTATGAAATGGAGAAATATAAATACAGAAATTCTAAATAAATAGATATAAGTTCTATTTAATATAAATTTTCTAAAAATATGTGTAAAAATATTCAATAAATTCAATAAAAAGCAGGAGGAAACAAAGATGAAAAAGATATTAAAATCTTTAGTAGGATTGGTTTTGATTTTAGCAATAGGTTCAGGAGTATTTTTAAGAAATGTACTCTTTGATTTAAAGCATAAAGATGAAATAAAGAAATATGCAACAGAATACAATGTAGATCCTTATTTAGTTGCAGCTGTAATTAATTTTGAAACAGCAAATGAGGAATTAAAATATGAACCTTCTAAGCATTGTGGTCCCTTTAACTTAAAGGATACAAAAGTATTAGATTATGCAAAGGAAATGGGATTAAAAAATTTTAAAAAAGAAGATATAGGGAATCCAGATGTAAATGTAAAGATAGGAACTTGGTATATATCTAAGAATTTTAAAGGAGATTACAGGGAATTTGCAGTTAAATGGATAGAAAGAAACCAATCAGAGGATGATAAAATGAAAGATTATGCTAGGGAGTACTATGGACCCAAAATAGAAAAAAGGGCTAAGATATATAAAGTTGTTCATCCAGAACTTAAATAGATTTAAATGCTAAGTAATTCAAAAATATTTTTACAAAATACAAAGTGAAAATAGCTAAGAGTTTCTTAGCATTTTTATATAATGTAATTAATAAATGAATAATAACAAAAGATTACTTTTAAAAATTATATTCATAATTTATAATTTAAAATAGATGGTCTATTAATTTTAACTTTATTATAAATAAAATAGCTAATAATTAATTCATAAAAAAGCATAATATATTATTTTTAAATCTAATTTAATAATAATTCATAAAATCTAGTTCTAGCTAAATTATTACTATATTTATTTTTAATATACTTGATTAAACTTTGAATTAATTATTAAGTCTAAATATGATATATTTTAAAAATAAAAAGTTTATTTAATATATGAATTTAATACAGGCTTTAGTGCGTAAAATATAATTAAATTAGTGGGGTGAGTGGTTACTGCACTAGATATAAAAGGGAGTGATAAATATGGGTTACAAGATAATGATAATAGAAGATGATAAAAATATAGCAAAACTTTTAGGTGAACATATAGAAAAATATGGCTATGAAGCGTTAGTAGCTAAAGATTTTGAAAAAATATTAGAAATCTTTGAAATGGAAAAACCAAATTTAATTCTTTTAGATGTTAATTTGCCCAAATTTGATGGATATTACTGGTGTAGAAGAATAAGGGAAAAATCCTTATGTCCTATAATATTTATATCTGCTAGAGATTCAGAAATGAATCAAGTTATGGCTATAGAAAGTGGAGCAGATGATTATATTACTAAGCCTTTTTATTATGAAGTAGTTTTAGCAAAAATAAAAAGTCAGCTAAGAAGAGTATATGGTGATTATGCAGCAAATAGTCAAGTAGAAAGAATACTAGATGTAGAAGGATTACTTTTTTATCCGGAAAGATTACAGGTCCATTTTAATGGAAAAGAGGCAATGCTTTCTAAAAAAGAAGGAGATCTTTTAGATGCAATGATGAAAATATATCCTAAAGTAGCTACTAGAGAAGAACTTTTAGAAAAAATATGGGATGATACTACTTTTGTAGATGAAAATACATTAAATGTAAATATAGCAAGGCTTAGAAAAAAATTATCAGATTTAGGTATAAAGGATTCTATAGAAACTGTAAGAGGAGCAGGATATAGATTGAATGTAACCTGGAGGAAGTAGGATGAAAATTTTTATAAAAAATAATAAGGGTGTTATAATATTATTTTTATTAAATTTTATGATACTGTTTAGCTTATACAACTTAATGGGGGGATTTGAGGATTTTGATAATTTCCTTTATTTCATATTATTAAGCTTGTTTAATTTATTAGTTTATTTCATATTAAAATATTTAAATGAAAGAAAAATGTATAAAAGTTTGGAGAAAAAACCAGAAGTATTTGAAGATTGTTTAAATTCTTTTGGTGATTCTACATTAGGAAAAAATTTAAATGAATATACTGGAGAATTATATAGTATATATAAATTTCATATGCATGAAAATATAAAAAAGCAAACAGAACATTTAAACTTTATAAATCAATGGGTACATCAAATGAAAACACCTCTTTCTGTAATAAAACTAATAATTCAAGAAAATGGAGAACAACAATGCATAAAAGATATCAAAGAAGAAACAGAAAAATTAGAAGAGGGATTAAATATTGCTCTTTACAATGCTAGGTTAGAAAGTTTTCACAATGATTTTAATGTGGCAGAGTTCGATTTGAAAGAATTGGTTTTAGATAGAGTTAACTATAATAAAAAATTGTTTATAAAAAATGGAGTTTTCCCAAAAGTAGAAATGAATAATATTAAAATTAAATCAGATAGAAAATGGATATCTTTTATATTAGATCAGATTATAATTAATGGTGTAAAATACTCAAAGGGAAAAGGAAAACTGATAGAAATAAAAGCAGGAGAACAGCAAAAAAGAAGTTATATATATATAAAAGATGAGGGCATTGGCATACCTAAAAAAGATATAAACAGAGTAATAGAACCTTTTTATACAGGAGAAAATGGTAGGATTTTTGGAGAATCTACAGGTATGGGACTCTATATAACAAATGAAGTTTGTAAAAAATTAAACCATGAATTGGATATACAGTCTAATGAAGGAGAAGGTACTAAGATTACAATATATTTTAATTAATAGTTTATTTAAAATAATTGATATTAGATTTGTTAGTTAGGAGAAATCTATGGGTATTATTGAATTAAAAGAAGTTTATAAAATATATGGTACAGAAAAAGGGAAAATAGCTTTAAAAAATATAAATTTATCCGTAAATGAAGGGGAATTTATATCCATAATGGGTCCCTCTGGTAGCGGGAAAAGTACTCTTTTAAAATTAGCCTCTACTATAGAAAAGTCTTCTGCAGGGAGTATTCTTATAAATGGTATAGATGTAAAAAAGATTAACGAGGAAGAAAGAAGGGAATTTAGAAGAAAAACATTTTCTTTTGTATTCCAAGATGTAAAATTAATAAAAAATTTGACTATAAAAGATAATATCATCTATCCAATGCTTTTTGAGAATAAGGACAAAAAGTACATAGAAAAAGAAGCAGATAAGATTTTAAAACTTTTAAATATAGAAGATTTACAAAATAGAATGGTATGGGAATTATCAGGAGGACAAAATCAAAAGGGAGAAATAGGAAGAGCTTTAGTTCAGAGAAAAAAAATTATGTTTTTAGATGAACCTACAGGAAGATTAGATTTTAATTCCCGAAAGAAAATTATGCAAATATTCAAGGATACTAATGTGCAAGAGAAATGTACCATTTTTCTTGTAACTCATGACCCTTTTGTAGCTAGTTATGCTAAAAGAGTACTTTTTATAAAAGATGGTGAAATATATAGTGAAATTTATAAGGGGGAAAATCAGGAAAACTTTTATAAGGATATATTAAATTTTAATATGTTCTTAGGAGGAAGAATTAATGAGTTTTAATACTATAATTATAAATAATATAAAAAGGAATTTAAGAAAATATAGTGTTTTTATACTAAGTGGCGTAGTATCTGTCATAGTATATTATTTTTTTTCTTTGATTTTAAATAATATAGAATTAGTGCAAGATGCATTTACCATAGGATTTATAGATGATTTAAATTTTATAAAATTATTATTAATAATAGGTATATTTTTTTTAACTGATTATTCTATAAATATATTTTTGGGATCTAGAATAGAGGAGTTTAAAATATTTTATAAGTTAGGAATTTCTCAGAAAAAGATGAAAAAAATTATTTTTATAGAAAGCTTATTTTTAGGTGTTATAATAACAGTTTTAGGAATTGTAATAGGCTTTGTATTTTCTAAATTTATGATGATGGGTATAGGAAAAACTTTGAGCAAAAATATAAATACAATAGGAAATATTAAGGCTATAAAAGACACAATTAAAGTTTTTCTTATAATATTCATTATATGCGGCATAACTAAGGGAGGATATGTAAAAAGACTTAATAAGATATATGAGGAAAGAAAGCCATCTCTGTTTTTAAGTATAGTTTGTATAATATTGATTATATGCTTGTTTATAATCAGTAAAAGGATGGATTCTTTTAAATCTACAACAGAAATAATATTATTTTTTATATTAGGATTTTCATATACATTATTAAGCTTAACAGAGTTATTCCCCTATGTATTGACTAAAATATCAAAAATTAAACTAATATATATGGATAAAGTAAATATGATTTTTATATCAAATATTAGGGAAAAAACTCTTCGAAATAGAAATCTTCTTTTTATTATGACTATGTTTTTGTCTATATCTATATTTATATTTGGAATTTTATATGTTCAAAAAGATTTAATAGACAAAAAGAAGGACATTTTATACCCTATTGATATAGGTTATGTAGTTAAAGAGAGGGATTATAATAATATTATAGATAATAAACTAAAAGAGAATAATATTAAATTTAAAAAGGTAAAAGTTACATTTTACGATGTAGAAAGTGCACAATATAGTATTATATCAGAATCGGAATATAATAAAATAGCTAGTGAACTTTCTTATCCAGTTTATAATATAGAAGAAGATAAGGCTGTAATGTTATATAATGATAATATGAGCGAAGAAGATATTAAAAAATATTATTTTAATGAAGTAATAAATATTAATGGTAATAAAGTTAAAATAAATGAAATAGGAGAAAAAAGTATATTTCAAAGTAAAACTATGGGAGATATTATTATAGTAAAAGATAGCTCTTTAATAGCATTACCAAAGGATAAAAAAATAAATTACTATATGTATAAATTAGAGAATTTAAAAAAATACATAAAAGAATTGAAAAGTATAAAAGAGGGATTGCCTAATGAAAGAATATATATAAAACAACTAGAATTAATGAAAGAAAGAGGATCGGCCTATGGTTTTTTCTATCTTTGTAGTGCTGTAGCTTTAGTTTTTTTTCTTATGGGAGTAAGTCTTTTGTATTATAAATTTTATGATGATATAAAAAAAGAAAAAGGTAAATATGATATATTGATAAATTTAGGAATATCTAAAAAAAACATAAATTCTATAATAAATAAAGAAATGTTAGTTATGTTTTTTGTACCTTTTTTAATTAGTTCATTAAATTTGTTTTTTATATTTAAATTAAATAGATTAATATATAATTATAAAAATGATGCATCTGAAATACAGGTTTTTATAATATATTTATTTATATATACATTTTACTTTATAGTTTGGAAAAGAAAAATTATAGAAGCAGTAAATGAATAAATATGGTATCAATACTGTATTTGATAACATATAATGGTAAGGGAATTAATATATAGGAAAGATATGATATGAATTTTATACCCTTTTATGATTATAACAGGTGTGGATTTTGTTATTTAAACAGTTGTAATCCAAATTTTCACAATAATTTTAGATACTATAATAATTATTATAGACAATGTAATATTGACCCTCTTCCTTTGAATGAACAAAATTTACAGCCTAAAAATTTTAAGATAACATATCCATTTGTACAGGATATAGGTAACGAGAATATATCAAAATTTGTAAATGAATCTATAGATAACGAGGTAAGCAACTTATTTAAAGAGCAAGTGTTGATACCAAGAAAAGCAAATATTCAAGAGGTTATAGGTTTCTATGAAGTTAAATTAAATAAAAGCTGTTTATTAAGTATATTATTTGGTATGTATACTTATTATGCTAATGCAGCGCATGGTCTTACTGCTTATTCATCTTTAAATATAGATTTAAATACGGGACAGCTCTATAAATTAAGTGACCTTTTCACAAGTAAAATAAACTACAAACCTATATTAGAACAAAAGGTAAGAGAGTATATAAAAGCAAATAACGTTCCTTTAATAGAAGAATATAAAGGGTTAGATGAAGACCAGCAATTTTATCTTACTCCAAATTCATTAGTATTATACTATCCAATATATAAGTACACTCCATATGCTTATGGTTTATTCCAAATACCTATACCATTTAAAGATATACTGAATTTATTAGGGCCAGTAAGCCCTATACAAAGATTACTTAAATAATATTATAAGTAAAATTTGAAAATAAACAAATATATAATATTAAAAGTTTATAATTTAACGTATATTTAGTTATAATATAGAAAAACAAAAACTAATATGATGCATAATTGATTTAATTATCAAAAATAATATAACATATATATTGAAAAGAATAGCATAATATCTTTTTTATTTAAATATTGTGTGTTATAATAATTTTGTGAAATTAATTTATTTATTTTCAGTTTAGGGTTTATTTTTGTATGTTATATAATTGTTATAGCTATAACTAGTTAAAAAGAAAGTGTGGGGAGTTAAAATATAAGGTATTACTAGTTTTAATAATATAAAGGCTTTGGTGGTGGGGAATTATTAAAAATGGGGAAAATTTTTTTTAATGAAAAAGAAATAATGACTGGAGTAAACGTATGCCAAAAGGACGGTAAATTAAATGAAAAAAGTATAGGATGGAGTAGGGAGCCTATATTTCATTGTAACCTTAAGGGGAATAACTTTAGAAAGAAAAAGTGGAATTATTGGTATATGATAAATGAAGACTGTCTATTTTCTGTTACTGTAGCCCATTTAGACTATATAGCAATGGCTTTTGTATATTTTTATGACTTCAACACGAAAGAATTCGCAGAAAAAACCGTTATTACACCTTTGGGGAAGGGATGTAGTATATCACAGAAGGTTTTTGAAAATGTAGAGTTTTCTAATGGCAAGCTACAGGTACTTTTTAAATGGAATAAATATTTAAAAACTATGAGTATATTAGTACATTGTAAAGATTTTAAGGGGAGAAATCTTACAGCGAAATTTTCTGTACTTTATCCTGAAGGCCATGAAACATTAAATGTATTAATACCTTGGAGTAAAAATAAATTTCAATTTACATCAAAGCAAAATTGTCTACCTACAGAAGGAAGAATTATGCTAAATAATAAAACCTATATTTTTGATAAAAGTAATAGTTTTGCGGGATTGGATTTTGGAAGAGGGATATGGCCTTTTAAAATTATGTGGAACTGGGCTACTGCATCAGGGAATCAACAAGGAAAAATCATAGGGCTTAATTTAGGAGCAAAATGGACGGATGGTACAGATATTACAGAAAATGCTCTGTTAATAGATGGAAAAATTTTAAAGCTAAATGAATGTATATTATATGATTATGATAAGAATAATCTTATGAAACCTTGGAGTATAAAAACAGAAATATCTGATAAAGTAAATCTTATTTTTGAACCTATATATGATAGAAAGGCTCAAACGAATGCAGTGTTGTTAAAATCTACAGTTCATCAAATAATAGGAGAATTTTATGGGGAAATAAAAGATGAAAAGGGGAACAGTATTAATATAAAAGCTTTAAAAGGCTGTGCAGAAGAACATTATGCCAAATGGTAAAACATACAATAAGTTTAAATGAGTCTATAAAGATATTATAACTTTATAGGCTTATTTTCGTGAATAAAGTGCTTTAATTAGTATATTTATAATTAATTAAAGTACTTTATTTTTAAAATTAATAGCATAGGGATTTTTTTACAATTAATTTCAATTATATGATATTAAATAATAAATTTTGATAGATGTAATCTTCAATATAAATAAATGCTATTTAACTAATTTTATATACTATGATATCATGAAAAAGGTAGAAAAATGACAAAATTATCACAAAATTCCCAGTGATAAAAGAAGGATATTTATAATAGAATAATTAATTTAATATAAAGTAAGAAATTCTTTATGTTATTAAAAATGTAAATATTTAAAATAATTTTATATGGAGTGATAATTTATGAAGTATAATTTTGACAAAGTAGTAAATAGGGATAATACAAATTGTAGCAAATGGAACTTTAATAAAGAAACCTTTGGGTACGAAGATATTATATCCATGTGGATAGCTGATATGGATTTTGAAACACTTCCAGAGGTAAAAGAAGAAATAATAAATAGGGCTTATCATGGTATTTATGGATATACCGCTACGACAGAATCCTATTATGAAGAAGTTGTAAATTGGATGAAAAAACGTCATGGATGGAATATAAAAAAAGAATGGATAACTAATACCCCTGGTATAGTTATGGCTGTAAATACTATAGTTAGAGCTTTTACTCATTCAGGGGACAAGGTGTTACTACAAAGACCTATATATTATCCATTTTTCAAGGCTATAAACAATAATGGATGTCATATAGTAAACAATCCATTAAAATTTAATGGCAAAAGATATGAAATGGATTTTGAGGACTTAGATAATAAACTTTCAGATCCTAGAGTAAAGATAATGATATTGTGCAGTCCTCATAATCCTACAGGAAGAGTTTGGACTAAAGAAGAGCTCGTAAAGGTAGGTAATCTTTGTTTAAAACATAATGTATTAGTAATCTCAGATGAAATACATTCAGACTTAATATATAAACCTAATAGACATATTCCTTTTGCAGCTATATGTAAAGAATTTGC
This sequence comes from Clostridium sp. CTA-6, assembly GCF_054768115.1. Taxonomy (NCBI): domain Bacteria; kingdom Bacillati; phylum Bacillota; class Clostridia; order Eubacteriales; family Clostridiaceae; genus Clostridium; species Clostridium sp. CTA-6. The sequence goes on along the minus strand of NZ_BAAAAU010000011.1, from coordinate 16,187 downwards.
AGATATAAGTATAACTTGTACAGCACCAAGTAAAACCTTTAATTTAGCAGGTCTTCAAGGTTCAAATATAATAATATCTAATGAAAGATTGATGAATGAATTCAAAATAGCTATGGAAAATATAGGATTGTCAAGATTGAATATTTTTGCATCTATAGCCTGTGAAGCAGCCTATAAATATGGAGAGCAATGGGTAGAAGAATTAGTAGATTATTTACAAGAAAATAAAGAATTTGCAAAAAAATTTATTGAAGAAAAAATGCCTATGTTAAAGGTAATAGAGCCAGAGGGAACATATCTTTTATGGATAGATTGCAGAGAATTAAAAATGTCAAAGGAGGAACTTGAGGAATTTATGCTAAAAGAAGCAGGAGTAGCTTTTGATGAAGGGTATATATTTGGAGAAGAAGCTATAGGTTTTGAAAGAATGAATATAGCTTGCCCTAGAGAGGTGCTAAATGAGGCTTTAGAGAGAATTGAAAAAGCTATAAACAATAAAATTTAAAAGTAATAATTGTGAAAAAAGGTTTATATGATTTTTATAATTTTTAAAGTGAAATTATGGGAGGGAAAATAAAATTGAAAAAGAAAAAATTATCTTTAATTTTAGTATCAGCTCTAGCAGTAATAACTCTTTTAGCTGGTTGTGGAAAGGAAAAAGCTACTTCAACAGAGGGGCAAAATACAGGAAATAGCAAGAGTGAAAAGAAAATTATAGTTGGAACATCACCAGATTATTACCCATGGTGTTATACAGAGGCAGGAAAGCTTCAAGGATTTGAAATTGATGTTTGGAATGAAATAGGGAAAAAAGCAGGATATGATATTGAATTTAAACAATCAAAATTTAGTGGATTATTTGGAATGTTGGATGCAGGTCAAATAGATACCGTTGCTCATCAAATATCAACTACAGAAGAGAGAAGAAAAAAATATGATTTTACAGAAACTTATGCTTATAGTGGATATAGTTTTGTAGTGAACAAGGATAAAGATATTAAAAATTTAGAGGATTTAAAAGGTAAAAAAGTTGGATGTACCCTAGGAGGTAATGGAGAAAAAACTCTAAAAAAATTAAATGAGGAAAAAAGCTTAAATATAAAGGTTTTAACTTATGATCAAACTCCAATGGAGAAAGATGTAGAAATTGGAAGGCTTGATGCAGCATGGATTGGAACTGTTAAGGCTAAAACAGTTATAGAAAAAGAAAAGATGGATTTAAAACTTTATGATCCAAAATATGTTTTTGAAATTAATCAATATCCATTTAAAAAAGACGGAAAAAATAAAAAAATGCTAGAAGATATAAATAAAGCTATAAAGGATATGATGGCTGATGGTACAATGAGTAAACTATCACAAAAGTGGTTTAAACTTGATATAACTAAGAAGGAATAGGTGTGGGAGTATATGATTTTTGACCTAGAATATTTTAATAAATTAGTGCCTTTAATGCTTAAATATTTGAAAGTTACTTTTATAATTTCTTTTTTAGCATTGATTTTAGGATTAATTCTTGCTATATTTATAGCAGTAATTAATGAATTAAAAATCAAAGTTCTTTATAGCATAAGCAAAATATGGGTATCCTTTTTTAGAGGGACTCCTTTAATTGCCCAATTGTTCTTTTTATATTTTGGTATAGTTCAATTAATACCTAGTTTGAAAAATATGGATGCTATGACTGCAGCCATTATAGGCTTAGGGTTTAATGCATCAGCTTATATGTCAGAAACATTAAGGGGAGCTATTTCTTCTGTAGATAAAGGGCAAATAGAGGCAAGTTTATCTATAGGAATGACACCAATTCAATCCATGAAGAGAATAGTATTTCCACAGGCTGCTAGGGTAGCGCTGCCAGCTCTATCCAATAGCTTTGTAGATATTATAAAGGGTTCTGCATTAGCTTTTACTTTAGGGGTAGTAGAGATAATGGCGGTGGCACAAAGTGAGGGAGCATCTAGTTATAGATTTTTAGAATCTTTTACTGCAGTAATAATTATTTACTGGATCATAATTAGTGCCTTTGGATATTTACAAAATATACTAGAAAGAAAGATGAATAATGTTTATTAGCAAGGTAGGTGAAAACATATGATAAAAATAAGTAATTTACACAAGTCTTTTAATGGGGTAGAAGTATTAAAAGGAATAAATTTAGATATAAAAAAAGGTGAAGTAGTTGCCGTTATAGGACCATCAGGTACAGGAAAATCTACTCTATTAAGATGTATGAATTTTTTAGAAAAACCTGAAAAAGGTATAATAGAAATAGAAGATTTAAAGGTGGATGTAGAGAAAGCTACCAAACAACAAATACATGAACTAAGGCTGAATACATCTATGGTCTTTCAAAGCTATAATTTATTTAAAAATAAAACTGCTTTAGAAAATATAATGGAACCTTTAATAATCGTAAAAAAAATGGATAAAGATAAGGCTAAAGAAAGAGCATTAAGTATACTTAAACAGGTAGGATTAGAAGATAAAAAGGACTATTATCCTTCTAAATTATCTGGCGGGCAACAACAGAGAGTAGGGATAGGCAGAGCTATGGCAGTAGATCCTAAAATAATGTTGTTTGATGAACCTACTTCAGCTTTGGATCCGGAGCTTGTTGGTGAAGTTTTAGAGGTTATTAAAAAATTAGCAGAACAAGATACAACTATGATTATAGTAACCCATGAAATGAGATTTGCAGAGAGTGCAGCAGACAAAGTTATATTTATGGATGGTGGAAATATAGTAGAACAGGGTACACCAGAGGAAGTATTTAATAATCCTAAAAATGAAAGAACAATAAAATTCTTAAATAAAGTTAAAAATAAATAGTAATAAAAAGGGATGTCTCAAAATAGCCTTAATTTTAAAACCGTAAATATAAATAATACATTCATAAAGCAATTCATTTTGCTAAGCAGTTCTAAATTTGATTCCATTAAAAGTTTTTTACCCAATAGAGGTGCCTTCCTTGGCTTAACTACTGGCTCCTCACATCCTGTGAGGAATTACAAAAATTTTCAATTTCGTCAAATTAAGAACTACTAAAGCTCATTTATATGTTTATTACATGTATTATTTATATTTACTATACTAAAATTAAGGCTGTTTTTATTTTGAGACACCCTCTTTTATATAGATATTTTATACTAATTTTACATAGTATATAGTAAATATATATATATAAATTTTTTTAATTTTGATGTATAATTAAGTTGAAAATTAAATATTGCTTTACCAATTCATAAGGGGGATTTATATGTTAAATGGAAAAAAAATCCGAGAAGCTAGAATTAAGTTGGGCTATACTGCTCGGGACATTGAAAATCTTACTCATAATCCTAAGTTTACAACATCTATTTCAAAATCCTATTTAGAAGAATTAGAAAGAGGGGATAAAAAGAATCCAAGTTTTGAAAAAGTAGTAGTTTTATCTCAGGTATTGATGTGTAAATTAGATGATTTAGTCACTAGGTAAAGCAGTTACTATTAAAAGTATAAAATTAATTATTGTATGAAAGCTTAAGAGAATAAACTTAAAAACAAAAATATAAAATATTTATGTTTATTTACAATTTAATATAATAAAAACACTATCAAAATATAAGTGATAGTGTTTTTATTATATATTTAGAATATATCAGTAAGTTTTTTTATTATATAAATAATATTTCATATTTTAATACCAGTATTTATTTTTGCTTTTATTTTTTCTATTTATTTTATTTTTAATAAATTTTATTAAGAAGAATATTATAGCAATTATAGCTAGTAATAAAGCTATGGAAACCACATAAAAAGGCATATTCTTTTTAATTATTTCTTCCTTAGATAAACCAGAGTATACTTCATATTTTTTTTCATATTCCCTTTCTTTCACAGTTAAAGTTCCCATACCTTTTTTCCCAGAAAGAGCAGCATAAGAAGTATTATCTATATTAATTGTTTTATTAGTTTCTTTATCATTTACTTCATTTTTATAATAAGTAGCATCTTCTTTTAAAATTACAGGCACATCTACAGTCACAGAAGGTCCTATAAATTTTAAAGGATTATAAGTTACTGTTTCTGTTTTTAGGGCGGAGTCTTTTTTATATAGAGTGGATGGTTTTATATTATAACTCCAGTCTATAATTTTTTTCATATCTTCAAAAACAAAAGAATCTTTAGCATCATATACAGAGCCCATAACTACCCCAAGTATTTTTCTACCATCTCTATTAAATAAAGTTACTAAACATCTACCAGCGGCATCAGTATAACCAGTTTTACCTGCAACACAACCATCTTTCCCTAAAAGTTTATTACTATTTTCTACAGTCATTTTTGTACCCTTAGAAGTGACTATAGAACTTTCTTTTTTATTAGAAGATTGATAAACCCAAGGATTTTTTAAAGCAGCTCTACTAATTATGCTTAAATCATAAGCTGTAGTATAATGATTAGGATTATGTAATCCATTAGGGGTTACAAAGTGAGTGTTTTTTAAATTTAATTCTTGTATTTTTTTATTCATCATATTTTCAAAATTCTTACTATTACCAGCTAAGGCATCTCCTATCATGTAGGCTGTATCATTACCAGAAAATAGTAGTAATCCATCCATAACATTTTCTGCTTTTATGGTTTCCCCTATATTTATAGGGTGAAGATTTATATTCATAGAATATGGTGGTTGACTTTTAGCAGTAGCTGTATAAGGTATATTATCATTTTTCCCTTTGTTTTCAGCTAATAAAAGGGCGGTTAAATACTTTGTAGTACTAGCAGGATACATACGCTTGTCAATATTTTTAGCATATATTATTTCACCAGTTTCAACATCTATAGTCATAGCTGTTTTACCATAAATAATAGGAGGCTCAGTATTTGAATCTCCTGCAGCAAATACATTAGATGTTAAGGTGAAAATAAAAATTAATAGTGAAATTAAAGTCATTTTTCCTTTTCTCATAGGCCATCTCTCCGTTTACTTTTTTATAATTTAAATATAAAATTTTAAGTATATACTATATGTATACACTTTGATAGTATAGCATTAGAGAGTATATTTTACAAATATAAATCATAAAAATATAATATTTTATGATTAGGATATGTAGTATTGTGATAGACTAAAGTAAAATAAAAAATTTTAGTCTATGTTCGTAAATTTTATCCACACTAGGGTAAATTTTTTAATAATTTTATAAAATAAAGCAAAAAATTATTAAATATTCAGTGTTAAATAAATACCTAATGCTTATTTAGGTATAAATCATTTTTAGGAGGAACTATGAAGAAAAAATTAATAGATACAGTATATGAAAAATTTCAATGTAGAAAAGCAAAGCCTATAGGTAAGTTTAAAAGAAGTTCAGTAATGATATTATTAAATAAAGTAGGAGAGAATATTAATATAATATTTGAAGTAAGAGCATTAACTTTAAAGAATCAGCCAGGAGATGTTTGTCTTCCAGGTGGCAAAATGGAAAAAGGAGAAAGGCCTTTAGAGGCAGCTTTAAGAGAAACTGTAGAGGAGCTTAATATAGATAAGGAAAAAATAGAAGTAATAGGACAGATGGACTATTTTATTAGTCCCTATAATTTTGTAATGTATCCTTTTGTTGCAATGGTTGAAGATGCAGATATAGTTCCTGATAAGCAGGAAGTAGATCACGTATTTGAAGTTCCTATAGAGTTTTTTTTAGAAAATTCACCTATTTGTTACGAAATAGATATAGTACCTAGTATAACAGGGGATTTTCCTTTTTCTCTTATACGAAATGGTAAAAACTATAAGTTTAGTAAGGGAACTATTCCTGAATATTTCTATGAATATGAAGGCAATGTTATATGGGGATTTACAGCACTTATTGTAAAAAATTTTATAGATATAATTAAGGGGAAAAAAAATTAATAAAAGTATATTAAATATTCCACCAACTTTTAATTAGCTGGTGGAATGTTTTAAATACTTTTTTCCTGTTTTTTCATACCAGCTATTACAACTGATATAACTATTAAAAAAATATAACCAATAACATATAATATTGATATTATAGTAGGCATAGTAAAAAATTTTAAGTAAATAAATATAGCTAAAGATACAATAGACCAAAATAAAGAAACATAAGCCATTCTATTGTTCCTATTCATCCAAGTTTCAGGGTCTTTCATGTTTCCAACTATTTTTTCACCTTTTTCATCCTTTTTAGATGAATTGCTAGTTAATATTTTAAAATAAATAAAAAAACTTAAAGATATCAAACATATACCTAAAAATAAATAAGACAATGATATACTTGTTACGTTCATAGTAAAGCTCCTCCTATAAATAAAAATCTATTTTCCTTGTATAAATTATATATTGTTATTTTAACCAGTAATGTAGAAAAAATACCCAAAACAAACAATTACTTTATAGTTTAATTTTAAATTTTAATAATTATTATAAAATAAATAAGCTTTAGAATTTGAAAAAAATAAGTAAAATAATAACTTCAGTATAAAAGGATTTTTTTACGTAGTATAGAATTATTTATATTAAAAAGAATAATGATTACAATAAAATTAGGATAGCCTTTAGGTAATGGCATGAATGCATAAGAGTTATCGTAGTATATGCTTTCAAACTATTTCTTAAAATAATACTTAATTAAAGTATAGTAGGAGGAAAAATAATGCTAAATTTTAATTATTCTATACCAACAAAAATTTTTTTCGGTAGAAACCAAATAAATATTTTAGGAGAGCAAATAAAAAAATATGGGTCAAAGGTATTGCTTACTTATGGTGGAGGAAGTATAAAAAAGAATGGAATATATGATGAAGTTATAAAAATTTTAAAGAGTAATCATATAGAATTTGTTGAGCTTTCAGGAATAGATCCTAATCCAAGAGTAACTAGTGTAAGGGAAGGAGTAAAATTATGCAGAGAAAATAATATTGATTTTATATTAGCAGTAGGGGGAGGAAGCACTATAGATTGCTCAAAAGTAATAGCCGCATCATATTATTATGAAGGAGATCCTTGGGACATAGTAATTAAAAAAGTTAAAATAAATAAGTCGCTGCCTATAGGAAGTATATTAACATTAGCTGCCACTGGTTCAGAAATGGATGCTGGAGCAGTAATTAGTAATATGGATACTAATGAAAAAATAGGAGTAGGACATCCTTCTATGGCTCCTAAATTTTCTATATTAGATCCAGAATATACTTTTACAGTGCCTAAAAATCAAACAGCGGCGGGAACTGCAGATATAATGAGTCATATATTTGAAGCCTATTTTAGTAAGACAAAGGAAGCTTATATTCAAAATAGAATGGCAGAGGCTATTTTAAAAACTTGTATAAAGTATGGGAAAATAGCCATAGAGGACCCAAAAAATTATGAAGCTAGAGCTAACCTTATGTGGGCATCTAGTTTAGCTATAAATGGATTATTAAGCTATGGTAAATCAGAACCTTGGAGTGTACACCCTATGGAGCATGAATTAAGTGCTTTTTATGATATAACTCATGGTGTAGGGTTAGCTATATTAACACCAAATTGGATGAAATATGTTTTAAATGATGAAAATGTAAATGATTTTTATGAATATGGAGTAAATGTTTGGAACATAGATCCAGAGGAAAATAAATATGAAGTAGCCCAAAAGTCTATAGAAAAAACTAGAGAATATTTTAGTGAATTAGGAATTCCATCTACATTAAAAGAAGTGGGTATAGGAGAAGAAAAGCTAGAACAAATGGCAAAGGCTGCTACAAGAAATGGAACTTTAGGTGGTTTTAAACCTTTAAGTACTGAAGATGTTTTGAATATATATAAATTATCACTTTAATTTTAAAACAGAATATATATTTATACTAAGTAATTCTTAATTCTAAATGTAGTTTCATTAGAAATAAGAATTATTAAAATTTAAAATTATTTATTTAGGAGAGTAAAAATTAGAGGACTGTTAATTATTTTATTAATGGTTCTTTGATTTTTAGGTTAAAAACTAATTGTAAATAGTAGTAATTAGTTTTTGAGGGATTTTGTTTTATATGATAATCATGGGGAAAGTATTAAAAAATATAAAGTTTTATAAAAAAATATAAGGGTTGATTGAATTAAATGAAAATTTAGTTAATTTTATAACAAAACCATTTAAATACTTTTTCTTCTGATGTATAATATTATTTGTATTATAGTGGGAGAAAGGGGAATTTTTATGGAATGTCCATTTTTAACTACTCTTGATGAAGAAATAAAATGTTTTAAAGAATGTGCTTTATATGAGTACAAAAATAATGAGGGCGTATGTCCTTTTAAGGAGTTGGAGAACAACAAGGTAAGTATTGAAAAAGATTTTGATAATATAGATGATGCAGCTATAAATGAGGGATTAGATTTCATAAGAGAACACTATAAGTTTACAACAGAACAGTACTTATAATATTAAATTTAATCTATAAAAAATTTATTAGTATATAATAATAATTTTTATTAATCTATTATAGAAGAGCGCGTTTTTGCTTAAAGCAATATCTATACACTTAAAATATTATATTTTAAGTGCATAGATAAAAAGCGATGCTTGAAAATATATCAAAAATAGGGGGGATTGTTGTGACAAAAAAGAAAAAGAAAATAAGCTTTCCGACAGCTTTTACGGTATTGTTTATTGTATTAATTATTGCAGCTATACTTACTTACGTAGTTCCAGCTGGATCTTATTCAAAATTAAGTTATGATAACGATAGTAAAGTTTTTGTTGTAACTAAACCAGATGAATCGACAAATGAATTACCAGCAACACAAAAGACTTTGGATAAACTTAAGATTAAAGTAAGTGTAGAAAAATTTAAAGATGGTAGTATTAATAAGCCTGTAGCTATTCCAGATACTTATGAACAGGTAGAACAGAAACCTCAAGGGTTTTTTGAAGTAATTGAAGCACCTATCAAAGGGGTGTATGATACTATCGATATTATAATGTTTGTACTTATTTTAGGGGGAGTTATTGGTGTAGTAAATAGTAGTGGAGCATTTGATGCAGGAATTGCAAAACTTTCCGTAGCTACTAAAGGTAAAGAATATTTGCTTATAGTTATTATTACTACATTAATTGCTTTAGGTGGAACTACTTTTGGTTTAGCAGAAGAAACTATAGCATTATATCCCATACTGGTTCCAGTTTTTATAGCGGCAGGATATGATGCTTTAGTTTGTATTGCAGCTTTATATATGGGATCATCTATAGGTACTATGTTCGCTACGGTAAATCCTTTTTCTGTTGTTATAGCATCTAATACTTCAGGGATATCTATTGCTTCAGGATTTATATTTAGGATTATAGGACTTATTATAGCTGTAGCTATAACTATTGTTTATATTGTAAAATATGGAATTAAGGTTAAAAAAGATCCGAGCAAATCTATAATATATGAACAAAGGAAAGAAATTGAAGAGAAGTTTTTAAAAGATTATAGTAAAGATGATATTATTCCAAAATTCTCTTTAGGTCGTAAACTCATGTTAATAATATTTGCATTAACTTTCGTAGTTATGATTTGGGGCGTAGCTAAAAAAGACTGGTGGTTTACAGAAATGACAGCCCTATTCCTTGTTGTAGGAATCATTTTAGGTGTAATTTCAAGAATGGGAGAAAAGAATTTTGTAGATAAGTTTGTAGCCGGCTCAGCTGATTTAGTAGGAGTTGCATTGGTAATTGGAGTTGCAAGATCTATTAATCTTGTTATGGAAAATGGTATGATTTCTGATACAATTTTATATCATTCTTCAAATATGATAGCTGGAATGAATTCTAGTGTATTTATAATATTTATGTTAATTGTATTTATAGGACTTGGATTTTTTATACCATCATCTTCAGGCCTTGCAGTACTTTCAATGCCTATTATGGCACCTCTAGCAGACAGTGTAGGATTGCCAAGAGAGGCTATAGTAAATGCTTATATGTTTGGTCAGGGATTAATTTCATTCATAACTCCAACTGGACTTATACTGGCAACTTTAGCTATGGTAGATGTTACTTATGATAAATGGATTAAATTTATAATGCCGCTTATGGGATATATAGCAGCCTTATCAGCTATAATGTTATTAATACAAAGCTTTGTTGCTTAATGTAATAATAAAAAAATTAAAAGCTATGAATTGAAAAATTTTATTATATTTCAATTCATAGCTTTTATTGCTTATTATAAGTTAAAAGGTAAAAATAAATTTAAAATTTTTAGAAGTCTATTTTAAAGCTATAAATACCTTTTATTCTTCATAAGTATCTGAAAACTTATGTAAAAGTTCTTGTTTAACTCTCCAAAGCTTTGGGGAAAGATCTACGTAATAGTTATGAGGGTTCTCAAACCTTAAAACTTCAGGCCAAAATCTTTCAGTTTGTTTTTTCGCAAAGGCTTTTATATCCATAACATCAGGACTTTCATAGGTTTGCTTTCCTTTATCAAATATTTTAACCAATAATTCTTCTACATAGTAATCTTTAATTTTTTTCTTTTTCCATGTAAATAAAGGATTAAATATTTCTAAGGGTTTACTTTCATCTATTTTTTCATCATTCATAGTAATAAGATCCGCAATAGCTTGATGAGAATTTTTGTCATATATTCTATAAAGCTTTTTAAATCCTGGATTAGTTATTTTCTCTTCATTTTCACTTATTTTAATTTTAGGTGTTATTATTCCATCACAAGCCTCTACTGCGGCTAGTTTATATACACCACCAAAAACAGGCTCGGATCTTGCAGTTATAAGTCTTTCACCTACACCAAAGCTATCAATCTTAGCTCCTTGATTCAGTACATCTCTTATTATAAATTCATCTAGAGAATTTGAAACCACAATGCCTACATCTTTGTAGCCTGCATCATCTAACATTTTTCTACAGGTTTTAGTAAGATAAGTTATGTCACCACTATCTATTCTAATGCCTTTAGGTCTAATACCCTTAGGTTTTAATACTTCATTAAATACTTTTATAGCATTAGGAATACCAGATTTTAGTACATTGTAGGTGTCTACTAAAAGTACACAATTTTCTGGATTTACTTCTGCCCAGGCTTTAAAAGCTTCATATTCTGTAGGAAATAGTTGTATCCAACTGTGTGCCATGGTACCTGCAGCAGGTATTCCAAACATTTCTTCAGCTATAGTACAAGCAGTTGCATTACATCCACCAATTACAGCTGCTCTTGCACCATATATAGCACCATCATAACCTTGAGCACGTCTAGAGCCAAATTCCATAACAGAACGATTTTCAGCAGCTCTACAGATTCTATTAGCTTTGGTAGCTATTAGAGTTTGGTGATTTATAGTAAGAAGTATCATAGTTTCTACAAATTGAGCTTGAATGGCTGGACCACGGACTGTAACTAAAGGCTCATTTGGGAAAACAGGATATCCTTCCGGTACTGCCCAAACATCACAAGAAAATTTAAAGTTTTTTAGATAGTCTAAAAATTCTTCGGAAAACTCCTTTTTAGATCTTAAATATTCTATATCATCTTCTGTAAATTTTAAACTGGATAAATATTCAATAAGTTGCTGAACTCCTGCCATAATACAATAGCCTCCACCATCAGGAACTCTTCTAAAGAACATATCATAGTAGGCTATTTTATCTCCCATACCACTTTTTAAATATCCATTTCCCATAGTAAGTTCATAAAAATCCACTAACATAGTAAGATTTCTATTATTTCTCACATCGAAGTTTTTACTGTATTCCATTATTAATTCTCCTCTATGTAATAGTAAAAATATATAACAACATTGTAATACTTTACAAGAGCTATTACAATACTTAGTATTTAAAATTAAAATATTAACCTTATTTTTATAGGATTAACTAAAGAATTTATACAAAATATATATATTAAGTAATTATAAATAAAAATATTATATTTATTCTCTTTTTATCTATTATAAATTATTAATATACATTGCATAAAATAGGAACAAGCTTATAATTATAAAAAAATGTAATAGTATTTTGGTTGTATATTATGTTTTTTTATAATAAGACATAATAATAGACAATAATATAAAAAGCTGTTTATAATGAAAGTGGAAATTATATAAAATTTAAATTATATTAAATTTATTGTGATAAATATATAAGTTAATATAATTTTATTTTATATATAATATTAACTATACAATTATTAATTATTCTGGAGGGGAAAATTATGTTCAAGAAAAAAGTATTAAGTGTTTTATTTATGATGGTATGCATTTTATCTTTTACATTAGTTGGATGTGGTCAGAAAACGTCTTCTTCTAATGAAAAAGATAGTTCATATTCAAAGGTTAAAGATAATGGAAAATTGGTAGTAGGGTTATGTGCTCAATATCCACCCTTCGAGTCAAGAAATGACAAAACAAGCCAAATAGAGGGATTTGATGTAGACTTAGCTAAAGAATTAGGAAAAGAAATGAACTTAAAGGTAGAAATAAAGGATGCGGAATGGGAAGCACTTTTAGGTGGTGTTAGTAAAGGAGATTATGATGTTTTAATAACTTGTATGTCAAAAAAAGAAGCTGCACAGGCTAATATAAACACTTCTGATACATATTACAAATTGGATGACATAATAGTAGTAAATAAGAATAATAATTCTATACATAATAAAGATGATTTGAAAGGAAAAGTAGTTGGGGTTCAAACATCTACTAGCAGTGAACAAGTAGTTGATAAATTAGATGAAATAAAGGAAATAAAAAGATATAATAGGAATCCTGAAGCATTCATAGATTTAAAAAATAACAGAATTGATGCTGTGGTTGTAGGGTATGCTTATGCAGCTACCGCAATGAAGGACAAAAAGGATGATAATTTAAAAATAATAAATTCACCAGTGGGTTCGTCAGATATAGTTATGGTTACTAAAAAAGGTTCTAATGATTTAACAAAAGAATTAAACAAAGCGTTAAAAAAAGTAAAAGAAAGTGGCAAATATGAAGAAATCAAAAATAAGTGGTTAAGTTTAGAGAAATAATATGGAACTTAATTTTGATATTGTTTTTAGAAATTTACCATTTTTATTAAAGGCTACATTAGTAACTATAAAAATAACTTTACTTTCTTTTATTATGGCTATTATATTAGCTTTTATTGTAGGAGTTTTAAGAACTTATAAATTCTCTAAAATATTAGACCTTATATTAAATGCATACGTAGAAATTTTTAGAGGATCTCCGCTACTTATACAATTATTTTTTATATATTATGGATTACCTAGCGTTGGAATAGCTATGGATGCAGAAGTAGCTGCTGTTATAGGACTAGCATTGAATGGAGCAGCATACATGTCAGAAATTATAAGAGCAGCTATACTTTCTATAGATAGAGGGCAGGAAGAGGCAGGTTTTTCTTTAGGATATACAAGATTTCAAAATTTACGCTATATAATATTACCTCAAGCGGTTCAAATATCTGTGCCTCCATTAGTAAATGGTTTTTCCTCACTTTTGAAAGACACATCTTTGGTATCGGTTATTTCTATAACGGAACTAACAAGAAGTGGGAATCTTATATATTCAAGAACAGCTAGGCCCTTTGAAGTATATTTAACTTTAGGATTATTTTATTTTGTGTTAACTTATATAGTTTCTTTATGTTCAAAATTTATAGAAAAAAGAAATGAAAAGTGGAGTTAGATGAATAAATGAGTCTGCTTGTTTGTAAAATTTTAATTAAATACTGATTATATATTTGATTATTTGGCAGCTAAAAGCTGCTTTTTCTTTTATAATTTAAAAAACTATATTTTAAGGAGGAATTAAATAATGAAAAGAAGTAAAAAAATAGTTTTGCTTGGTCATTGTATACTAAATGTAAATTCAAAGGTGGAAGGATTAGCTCAATATGAAAACAATTCTTTAGAACTTTTGGAATATTTGATAGAAAACAAATTTGGAGTAATACAATTACCTTGTCCAGAAGCAGGGTTTTATGGAATGAGAAGATGGGGACATGTAAAAGAACAATTTGATACACCTTATTATAGAGAATACTCACGAAAAATATTTTATCCTATACTTCAGCAGGTAGAAGATTATATAAATAATGGATATGAGATAAAATGCATAATAGGAATAGATGGCAGTCCAAGTTGTGGTGTTTCTTTTACATGTTCATCAAAAGAATGGAAGGGAGATTTTATAAATAAAGAGGAAACATTAAAAAAGATAGATAATATAAAATATTGTAATGAGAAAGGGATATTTATGGAAGAGATAGACAAAATGTTGAAAGAAAAAGATATAAATATTCCTATAATTTCAATAAATGAAGTTGAAAAGATTTCTTTAGAAAAGATAAAAAATTTTTTATAAATGATAGGAAAGGTTACTATTGTAAATTTGATATTTTCTTTAGCTTCTAGTAAAGTATACTTAATTAACATTAGAAGGTTAAGGGAGTTTTTATATGATAGATTATAGTTTTTTAGATCAATATCAAAAGGAAGCGGTTAAATGCCATAAGGATAATACATTGATTGTGGCTCCACCTGGTTCTGGTAAAACCACTGTTATTATAAATAGAGTTGTACATTTAATAGAGGATTTAAAAATAAATCCTAATAATATACTAGTAATAACTTTTACTAGAGCTGCAGCTATGAATATGAAAGAAAGATATAAAAAAATAAGTGATAGTAGAAGATCACCTTTTTTTGGGACTTTTCATGGCCTTTTTTATAAAATATTAAATAGATATTATAAAAACATAAATATAATAAGCAGCAAAGAAGCCTATTCTTTAATAAACAATATACTTATATCTTATTTGGATTCTGTAAATGAGGATAAAGTAAGAGATGTTTTAAATGATATATCTTTTTTTAAAACTAGTGGGTTAACTATGGACAATTTTGTTCCTAAAATTGATAAAAGTATATTTGAGCACTGTCTTAATAGCTATGAAGAGTATAAAGATAAAAAAGAACTTTTAGATTTTGATGATTTGCAAATTAATATGTTTAAGCTTTTAAAGGAAGATGGAAGAATTCTTAATGGTTATAAAAAATTATTTAAATATATATTAGTAGATGAATTTCAAGATTGTGATACATTGCAAATAAATATTCTTCAAATGTTATCTAAGGGTAATTCTTTATTTGCAGTAGGGGATGAGGATCAATGTATATATTCTTTTAGAGGATCTAAGCCAGAATGTATGGTGAATTTTAACCACTATTTTGAAAATGGAGAAAAGATATACTTAAGATATAATTACAGAAGTCCTAAAAATATAGTAGAGATTTCCAAAAATCTTATTCAAAATAATAAATTAAGAAATAATAAGAAAATAGAAGCTTATAATGACTATGATAAAAATATAGTGTTAAAATCCTTTTTAAACGAAAGGGAGCAAGCGGAGGAAATAAGTAAAATAATTAATAACATTATAAATGAGAGATATGAATATAAAGATATAGCTATACTCTATAGAACTAATATGGAAAGTAGAAGTTTAACAGATTTGTTTTTTAAAAAAAGAATACCCTTTAGACTTTTAGATAAGGGATATAATTTTTTTAATCATTTTGTATGTAGGGATATACTAGCCTATATGCAAGTATGTATAGATCCCTATGATAAAAAAAGCTTTTTAAAGATTATAAATAAACCCTTTAGATATGTAAGTAAACTAAATGTGGAAAGAGTAAGAAGATATAAATATGCTAAAAATAGTTTTGATATATTAAAAGAGCAAAAGGATATACAACCTTTTCAAATAAAGAATTTAGAGAATCTTGAAAAGGATATAAATAAAATGAATAAAATGAGTGCCCAAGATGCTATAGGGCACATAATGCATACTTTAGGTTATGAAGAGTATATTAAAGAATATAGTGAAAGAATAAAAATAGATAAGGAAGAGCTTTTACAAATAGTAGATGAATTAAAAGAAGCAGGGGAAGGATATACAAGTATCTTAACTTTCTTAGTTCATGTTGAGGAAGTAGAAAAGGAAATAAATAAAAAAGAAATAAATGAAGATAGTGTAATATTAAGTACAATACATGGAGTCAAAGGCATGGAATTTAAAAATGTAGTTATTGTAAATTGTAATGAAGATAATATTCCTTATAGTAAATCAGATGAAGAAATTAATATAGAGGAAGAGAGAAGACTTTTTTATGTAGGTATTACAAGGGCAAAAGAA
>NZ_BAAAAU010000010.1:0-218721 GCF_054768115.1 Clostridium sp. CTA-6 | reverse complement strand
GAATAGCTTCTGTAACAGAAAAAATGGTTCCTATAATGGCTTTATTTTATATAATAGGAAGTATTATAATATTAGCTAAGAATTATACAAATATATTACCTGCTTTTAAATTAATATTTGTTTCTGCTTTTAATCCTAAGGCCGCTATAGGTGGAGTTGCAGGTGTTACTGTAAAACAAGCTATACGATATGGAGTGGCAAGAGGATTATTCTCTAATGAAGCTGGAATGGGATCAACACCACATGCCCATGCGGTAGCTAAGATAAAACATCCAGTAGAACAAGGATTAGTAGCTATAGTTGGAGTATTTATAGATACATTTATAGTTCTTACATTTACAGCATTTGTAATACTTACAACAGGGGTATTAGATGGAAAAACAACAGGCATAGAATTGACACAAAATGCATTTACTAAGGGATTAGGTAATTTTGGTGCATACTTTATAGCCATCGCATTATTTTTCTTTGCTTTTTCAACAATAATTGGATGGTATTTTTTTGGAGAAGCTAATGTAAAATATCTTTTTAAAGGCAAAGGCTTAAATATATATAGATTATTAGTAGCAATTTTTATAGTGGTAGGAACAACTTTAAAAGTAGATCTAGTTTGGGAACTTGCAGATACTTTTAATGGACTTATGGTAATTCCTAATGTAATAGCATTAATAGCTTTGGCTAAGATAGTAAGAGAGTCATTAAAAGATTATAATGAAAATTTTAAAGTCAAAGATATGTAATATGTGATGGGATTTTTAAAACATAAATAATACAATAATAAAGAGGATACAATAGAATAAAAGGAAGCCTAATTCAGATGGAGTTTTACTCTATCTGAATTTTAGGTTTATGAGACCATAAAATTTAGAATTGTTATAGATGTCATAATAGCTCTAAACTAGGGAAGCTAAAGAAATCTAATATTTGATTTTATAAAAATAGGTGAGAAATGTTATAAATAAAATAAAAATATACGAACGATATAAACAAAAACAAGGTTTAACATTCAAACTGATAGGAACGTTAAGATAAATAATACGTCAAAAGTGTTGACTAATTCATGAACATAGGGTATTATGTACTTGTAAGTTAAGTGAATAGTTCTATCCATATAATCTTAACAATACGGGTTGAGAGTTTCTACCAGAGGCCGTAAATCTCTGACTATGGGTAAGTCCAGTTTATTTATTGGTATATTAAAGTTTTTGTTTTGGATTTACTCATATTTATAATCCGTAAACAAAAACTTTTTTATTTAGGAGGAGTATTACAATGTATATGGAGAAGGAAAAAAATTATAAGGAACCTAATAATAAAGGTTTTTTGGACTCATTTTTTAAATTATCAGAGCGTGGTAGTAATGTAAAGACCGAGGTTATAGCAGGTATTACCACATTTATTACTATGGCATATATAATATTTGTTAATCCAAGTATATTAATGCAAGCAGGGATGAACTCAAAAGGTCTTGTAGGTGAAGCAGCTGTAAAGGCAGGGTTATCTGCTATAAATGATCCAGTAGTTGGAGCAGTTTTTGCAGCCACTTGCATTTCCGCAGGTATAGGTACTTTAATAATGGCTCTTTATGCTAATGTACCTTTTGCACAAGCTCCAGGTATGGGGTTAAATGCCTTTTTTACTTTTAGTGTATGTTTAACATTAGGATACACTTGGCAACAAGCTTTGGCAGCGGTATTTATATCAGGATTACTTTTTATACTTATAACACTCACATCTATAAGAGAAAAAATAGTAGATGCCTTGCCACAAAATTTGAAATTAGCCATATCTGGTGGTATAGGCTTATTTATAGCTTTAGTAGGATTTAAGTCTGGAGGAATAATAGTTGCAAATCCAGCAACACTTATAAGCTTTGGAGACTTTACAAATCCAAGAACTATATTAACTGTAATAGGTATTTGTATAACAGCTATTTTGATGGCTAAAAATACTAAAGGTTCTATATTAATAGGTATAATTGTTACTACACTAATAGGAATACCTTTTGGAGTAACAAAGGTGGCAGGGGTAAGTGTTATATCAGCACCACCATCTTTAGCACCAACTTTCTTAAAACTAGATTTACCAGGACTTTTAGGTTTTGGAGGGGCAGGAATAATTGGGGCCTTAATGAGTGTATTAACAGTGGTTATATCTTTTAGTTTAGTAGATATGTTTGATACTATAGGAACCTTAGTTGGAACAGCTGAAAAAGCAGGGATGCTTGATGAAAATGGAAAAATGGAAGATTTAAATAAAGCACTTTTAGCAGATGCAGTAGCTACTACAGCAGGAGCTTTAATTGGAACAAGTACTGTTACTACTTATGTGGAATCTACAGCAGGAATATCAGAAGGTGGAAGAACGGGCTTAACATCTTTTGTTACAGCTATTATGTTTTTATTAGCAATGTTTTTTAGTGGACTTGTAGGAATAGTTCCAGCAGAAGCTACAGCACCAGCACTTATAATAGTAGGTGTATTAATGATGGGAGCTATAACAAAAATAGATTTCAATGATTTCACAGAAGCCCTACCAGCTTTCTTTACTATATCAATAATGCCATTTAGTTATAGCATTGCGAATGGTATAGCAGCAGGAATAATATTTTATCCAATAGTTAAGGTAGTTACAGGTAAGAGAAAAGAAGTTCACCCAATAGTTTATATATTGGCCATATTATTCATAATCAGATTTACGATTCTTCCTAAATAAATATATATAAATAAAGCCTAAAGAACTATTAATAGTTCTTTAGGCTTTATTTGAATTAAAGGAAGTTATATGTAATATTATTAAAGCAATATGGGGGACTTATATAATGGGGGTTAATACATTATATATATTTACCAATAATAATAATTTTATACATATAATAATAAATTTATTTATAAAAATTTCATACAATGTAAAAATTTATATTGTATAATATAGATATAAGCCTATATAGTATTTATATAGTGAAGTTATTTAGTCATTTAAGGTTAAACATAATTTTGAAAAAATTTACATTTAAAATTTTATAAACTGGTAAAAGTGAATAAAGATTTTAAAATTATCTCTAAATACTTCTACGAGGAATGAGGTGAGATAAATAATAAATTATAAATTTAAAAAAATATTTAAGGGTTTTATATTTTTTATGATTTTAGCAATTTTAATAATAACGATTTTAGCCTCTAAAATAATATATTTTGGAGTTAAATCACAGCCACAAAAATCAGATTGTATAATAATATTAGGATGTAAAGTTAAAGGAAATGATCCAACACCTTTTTTACAGTGGAGATTAGATGAAGGATTAAGGCTATATAATGAGGGGTATGGAAAGTATATAATAGTTTCTGGGGCAAAGGGACCAGGTGAAAATATAAGTGAAGCTGAAGCCATGGAAAAATATTTAGTTGAAAAGGGAGTAGATAAGAATTTTATAATATTGGAGGATAAGTCAAAAAATACACTTGAAAATATAAAATTTTCTAAAAAGAAAATGGAGGATAATAATTTGAAATCCTCTATAATAGTATCTAATAAATATCATTTAAAAAGAGCGGAATTGTTATGCCAAAAGGAAGGAATAAAAGCAAGTTATTCGGGAGTTTTTGTAAAACCTCATATGTCCCATGAGATAGTAGGTTTTTTTAGAGAAATACCTGCATTACTAGTATATTATGTTAAAACAATATAATAAGGGAATTGTCTCAAAATAGATTTAATTTGAGATGTCATCTTTTAGAAAAGTCTATGAGATATTATTTAAATATCTCATAGGCTTTATTAAACATTATTTTATGTCCTAATAGGGTGGGGTGAATTCCATCTACAAATAGTTCAGAAGTTTCACATTTTGAGTTATGTTCTTTAATAGTTGAGAAAAAATCTATATATTTAAAATCATTTTCCTTAGAAATGTTTAAAATATATTTTCTATATTCAGTTAGTTGATTATTTACACTCAAATAATCCAAATCAGATGTCCAAATTTTTTGTGCCATAGCTATTTCTATTTCCATGGGAATACCTATAATAGGAGTTACATTGTTTTCCATACATTCCTTAATTATTAGATTTAAATTTTTTTCTACATTTTCTAAAGAACGACCTAATAAGAAGTCATTTGTTCCAGCTAAAATTATAGTATGGGTAGCTTTACTTTTTATTATATCTTCATAGGATCTAGTTAAAATACCTCCGGTTGTATCACCATTTACTCCTTTATTTACAACTTCATATTCCAATATATTTTTTAAAAGTGTTACCCAGCAATAGTTCCTATTAATTCCATATCCAAAGGTTAAACTATCTCCAATACATATTATTTTCATTTAGGTTCCTCCTATTTCATTTCTATAACAAATGATAATGGTGAAAATTTATTTATATATAGTTTTTTATAATTAATATATAAATATTATTTTATTTAGAATAATATTTCAAATAAGAAAATAATAAAGCTAAAAGTTGGTTATATCTTCATTAAATTTTTTTAGTTCACTAAATAATTCTTCCTGCTTAGCTATTTGTTGTTGAATAGACCAAACATTATTAGCATAATAGAATTTATGTTCTAATATACTGACAAAATTTTCTTTCCAATTTGCATTTAAAAGAGAAATAAATTTTTCTTTTTTGTAATCTTCCATAGAATGGTAATAATCCTCTATATATTTATTAAAATCTTTAAGATTATTTATTAATTCGTATTTTCTATTTTTATAGTTGTTTCTAGATATCCATATAGCTAAGATTAATATGCATATAAAAATTATTAAAGGTAAAAAAGTCATTTTATCATACCTTTCATAAGTATATTTTTATAAAAAATGAATTTGATATAATTAAATTTTACTTTATTATATCAAACTTATCAGTTAAAAAATAGAAAAATCCTGATTCATTTATTAAATGAATCAGGATTTTTTATTTATTTAGATATATTTGTTTTTAAAAGATCATTAACTTCCTCATGGGAAAGATCTTTATGATAAAATAGTTTAAAAAATTCTTTAGTATCTTTATTAATATCTCCTTTATATAAATCCGGATATAGA
Organism: Clostridium sp. CTA-6; assembly: GCF_054768115.1. NCBI lineage: Bacteria > Bacillati > Bacillota > Clostridia > Eubacteriales > Clostridiaceae > Clostridium > Clostridium sp. CTA-6. Next base: position 213,670 of record NZ_BAAAAU010000010.1, on the reverse strand, counting down.
CAGGCTTGAAACCATCTTATTCCTATAAGTCTATTGATTGATGGTGGTTTATCAAACCAGTTAAATGGGATAGTTGGAATTATATATATTTTATTTTGTTTTACTGCAGAAACTTGTTTCCATGAACTATCATTAAATGCATTTGAATCTGAAACAATAACATCAGGATTCCAAGATATAATCTGTTCCATAGATACAGTATTTCGTGAGCCGTGTTTTACAGGGAAATTAGCTACATTCTTTCCACCAGCATAGGTTATAACTTCTGAATGAAGAGAACCTTCTGGATCTGTTTCTAAACCTTTAGGACCTTCAGCATAATAAACTTTTATTTTTTTATCTTCTTTGATATTATTTGTGATTTCTTTTGAAGATTTAAGAATTTTTTCACAATAAAGAGCAAGTTCTCTAGCTTTCTCTTTTTTATTTAATAAATTACCTACAAATTTATATGCTTCAGGTAATTTATCCATTTTGCCATCTACAAGTATAAAAGGTATATTTGATTGCTTTTGAAATTTTTCTACCCAAGATATAGTCGAATCGTTTATATCTCCCATAGATATTACTATATCTGGCTTTAACTTAGATATTTCTTCTATGTTGCCTGATTTTTTACCTTGTAGGCTACCAGCTACAGGAAGTTTGGCCACATCTTCGTTAAGATATCTAAGAGATTTTTTAGGAATCTTGTTATTCCATGCAACTAGTTTTTCAGGAGATAATGAATATATAAAAACAGAACCTAAGGGACTTGTACAATAAATTTTTTCTATTTTTTCAGGGATCTTTACTTCTCTTCCGGCTTGATCTGTTATGGTTTTGTAGTTATTTGAAGTAGTCTGAGTTTTATTAGTACATCCGGAAAAAGAGAATACAATAAGTAAAATTAGTGTTAAGATTGTAAATTGTTTTGATATTTTTTTTAGCATCGTATTGATACTCCTCTCATAAACATTTCATGTACATAGTTATGTAAAAATTTATTTAAAATTAGAATCAAAGGGTATACATATATTTTGTTGTGAGTTTTCACTAATATTAGTATTTATCATTTTTATATCTATTCCATAAGTTTCTTTTATAACTTTAGGAGTAATTTCATCAGATGGATTACCAAAGGAAAATAATCCTCCTTTTTTCATAATAATAACTTTACTTCCATACAAAAGAGCATGATTTGGATTATGACAAGATATAAGTATAGTTTTGTTGTTATTATCACATAGCGATTTTATTAAATTTAAAACTTTTATTTGATTCCCATAATCAAGATTTGATGTAGGTTCATCCATTATGATTATAGAAGCTTCTTGAGTAATAGCTCTTGCTATTAATACAAGTTGCCTTTCACCACCACTTATTTCTGTATAAATTTTATTTTTTAAGTGCAATATACCTAAAATATTCAAAGAGTTTTCTGCAATTTGTTTATCAATCTTGCTTGGAGAAGAAAATTCTTTTATGTATACAGCACGACCCATTAGAACTACATCAAACACAGTAAAGGGAAAAGGTGGAGTGTGTGCCTGAGGTACATAAGCTATATATTTATATAATTCATTAGGAGAATAAGAATTTATATTTTTATCATCTATTAATATTTCCCCAGATTTTAATTTTAAAATATCCAATATAGCTTTAAAAAAGGTTGTCTTCCCAACGCCATTAGGACCGAGAACACATAGAAATTCTCCTGAATTTAAACTAAAGGATAAATTTTTATAAAGTATGGTATCATCATAACCAAAAGAAACTTTTTTTATTTCCAATTTCATATCCAACCCTTCCTTACATTTATTAATAAGTAAGCGAAAAATGGTATCCCTATTAGAGAAGTTAATATTCCAAGGGGAACCTCCACAGGAAATACACATCTAGCTAAATCATCTACTAAGAGCATATATAAGCCACCTATAATAAAAGAAGTGGGAAGTAATATTTTATAATTAGGACCATATAATGATCTTGTTAAATGAGGAATAACTAATCCTACCCATCCAATAATTCCACAATAAGAAACAATTGAAGCACTAAGTAATGTGGAACATATTATTACAATAATTCTTATTCTATCTGTATTTACTCCTAGAGTTTTTGCTTCTTCTTCTGGAAAGGATAATATGTTAAGCTTCCATCTTATTAAAAGTAAAGGTATTAATCCTAAAATTATTGGTATTATCATGATTTGTAAATCTTTTAAAGTTATAGAAGATAAGCCACCCATAAGCCAAAAAGTTATAGCAGGTAGTTTGTCATAAGGATCACATATATATTTAATAAGAGATACTCCAGATGTAAATATTCCTTGTACTAACATTCCAGATAAAACTAATACTAAACTTGGATCATGATGAGGGATCCTTTTACTTATTCTCCAAGAACTTATAACTGCAATTAGCCCAAATATAAATGCAAAAACCTGTATAAATTGAACATTTAAAGAAAGTAATATACCTACTGCAACACCAAAGCTGGCTCCAGCAGAGGCACCTAAAATATCAGGAGATACTAAAGGATTTCTAAACATACCTTGATAAGAGGCCCCAGCAGTAGATAAGGCACCACCAACAAGTAATGCAGCTATAATTCTTGGCAATCGTAAATTAAAAAATATAGCAATAGTTTTATCATTTAGAAAATATAAATCCCTTAAAGATATAGAATATCTTCCTATAAAAATTGATAATAGAATTAGGATAATACCTAATTGAAGTATTAAATATTTTTTTATTTTGTTCATGGAATCATCTCATTTTCATAAAGTTTCATAGGTATATTCCAGCTACTTAATATATTTAATATATGGTTTGTAATATAATCTCTATTCTTTAGAGTAACATTCAGTAGAGTTATATCTTTTCTACTTCGTATTTCATTTAAAAAGGGAGAATCAAATTCTTTTAATACCCCTAATATAACTTTATTACTGTTTAAAATATTTCTTACTGAGGATTTAAATTTTTCTGCATTTTCTTCTAAGAAACCGATTTCATCTAGTATTATTAAGTCACTATTAGTTAAGCTAGTATTTAATATTTCAACACCCTTATTTTCAAAAGTATATAGGTTTGGCAATGTCTTTTTATTTTCCATACATTCTCCAATTATATTATTACTTTTTTTATCCATAAGAGATATCATGTCAAAATACATTTTTCCTTTTTTATTTAAATAGCGTTTTACTTGAAAGCCACCTATTGAAACATTTAAACGGCATAATATTTTTTCTATTATAGTACTCTTCCCAGTACCGCTAGGAGCTGTGAGAAATAAATTATACATAGTAATTCTCCTTTGGCTAAAAGATTTAAAAATCTATCTTTTTTAAATCTTTCATATGATTTAAAGTTCCTTTATTTTTAATCAATAAAACTTCACTTAAAATACCAGCTGCTATCTCTTCTGGTTTCTCGGAGGCTATATCTAATCCAATAGGAGCGAATACTTTTTTTAAGTCTTCTCTACAGACTCCTTTAGCAATTAAATTATTCATAACGTAGGATGTTTTATTAGAACTTCCTATCATACCAATATAAGCTGAATTTTTAGAAACTACAGTTTCTAAAGCTAAGGCATCATCCTTATGTCCTCTTGTTACTATAATAATATAAGTATTTTTGTTTATAGGATACTCGGATAAAGCCTTGTCTACCTTTTCAACTATTATTTCGTTAGCATTAGGAAATCTTTCGTTATTTGCAAAATCTTCTCTATCATCTATTACTACTGTATAGAAATTTAATATTTTAGCTATTTTGTGGAGATGAAAGGATATATGACCAGCACCAACTATTATAAGTTTAGTTTCAGGAGCAAATATTTTTATGAAGCCTTCAGCTTCTCCGCCACATTGCATACCTAGCTCGCCACCTTCATTTAATTTATGTTTAAAATTACTACTTTCATTATTTTTAATACATTTTATAGATTTATTTATGATTTCATATTCAACCTTACCACCGCCTACAGTGCCTTGAATTTCTCCATTTTCCCATACAGCCATTATTGATCCAGCTTTACCTGGAGAGGAACCTGAAATATGAGTTAGAGTAGCTAAAGCAACTGTGTCACCATTATTTACACTTTTATAAATATTTCTTAAGATATCTTGTTCCATAAATTTGACCTACTTTCTGTATTTTTATTCATAAAATATAATATAGTTTCTAATACTCCACCAGCAATATTGCGTGCTTTATCAGAAATAGTATAACAATTTTTTATTTCGTGACATCTAGGATCTACATCAGCGATTTTTAAACCTCTTTTTATTTTACTAGCATCTCTTATAAGTCCTCTTAATAATCCGTTTATTTCTGTTTTAATCTCTAAGTTATCTACATAAGCTAAAATTTCACCTGAGGATACAAAATCACCAATTTTTCTTACATTTCTAATAATTCCGCCACCTGGACTATATATAACTCTCTCTTTAGAGTATCCTCCAATTTCTCCAGGTATTCCTGTATTTTTCATAGCTTCCCCTTTTAATATAATTCGTCCCAAATTGTGACCTCTCATGGTTTCTATAACAGCATGCACATCCTTACCAGCACAAAACCCTGGGCCAAGGCCTATAGTTATTTCTGCCATATTCATTTTTGTACCTAGATTCTTCTTTGCAAGTATAGCATCTATCAATATTCTAGGTTTAAGCATTTCTATAAATTTTCCTTGGGGATCTACTGCAATAGGAATTCTATCATTTTGCCAACATTTTAATATTTCATTAAAATTACTTACTTTTACAGCAGTAGAATTTTCAATAGTAAATTTTCCATTATATATAGCTTCGCTATAACAGACATTTCTTCTTATAGAGGTAGGATTATGAGTTTCTAAAACCAATATTTTAAAACCACTTCTATGAAGTTTGTGTATAGTTCCAGAGGCTATATCTCCTCCTCCCCTAACAATTACAATATCTTTATATATGTTATTTATCATAACTATCACATCCTTGGTACAAATTTTTGCTTAATATATATTCATAATCCTTTGGAGTATCAATATCAAACAAAGAACAACCATTTCTTAAGTTTACAAATATAATTTCGTTTATATGATTATTTATAACGGTTTTACCGCCTACATCTCCTTGTAAATCAAGTAATTCATTCTTAAATTTTTCAGGAAATATGGTAGGGGAGCCAACTTTATTTTTGTATTTAGGAATTATTATATAGTCATTATTCCGTGTAAAGGTATTCAATAATAAGTTAATAGTATATGAATCTAATAATGGTTGATCACCGGTAAAAAACATATAGCCTTTTGATGAAGATGTATTTAAAATACCTAATTCTATAGATTGACTTTGGCCTTTGTAGGCTTTTGTATTTAAAATAGTTAAAATATTCTTTTTTTTAGCTATATCTAAAACTTCTTTTTCTTGGCCAACTAAAATTATTTCATTGAAGTTACATTCTTTGATTGCATCTATAACATGTTCTATTATAGGTTTTCCTTTGAATGGTAACATTAATTTGTTTTTTCCCATTCTAGTTGAGTAGCCTGATGCCATTATTACAGCATTTACCATAATAAGCCTCCAATTTAAAATGATATTAAATTATAATTTTTTTCTTTTAAGCTTCCTATAACTATTTTGTCTATAAATGAGTTAGAAATAGTTAAAATATGTTTTATTAATTCATAGGATAAAAAAATATCATGTTGGGTTTCAACTTTGTTTATAAATAATATTCTTTCTCCTAAAGAATCCTTAAAAAGTCCTAAAGGATGAGCTATTAACGAACTTATCATAGGTATAGATATTTTTTCACCTAACTTTCCATTAGTTATTTTTAAAAAATAAGATACTCTATGAACGTTAAAGTCATTTATTATTTTATTTATACAACTTATATCTAATACGCCTATAGTTTTATTTGTATTTCTACATATAACAGGCTCAGCATCTTTCCAACCTTTAATAGGCTTTCTTTTAGAGCCATCTGCCTCTATTATGGAATAATCAAAATATTTAAACTTTTCATCTAAAAAATTTTTACTAAAACCTATTAATTTATTATCGTTATGTATATATTTACCATATACATATACACCATTTTGTTTAAGGTGATCATATATATAGCAATTTTTTTCTCCAATGCATATAAAATCGTAGTATATTTTGTCAGGATTATATATCTTTGTAGTAGTTGTTGATAGAACTTTGTTATTAGGTCTTAATTCTTCTGATAAATTAAACATTAAAGAGGTCTTTCCACCAGCACCAACTATCGATATAATAGATCCTTTTTTAAAATTTAATATATCTGAAATAAACATATTTACCTCTACAATATAATGTTATTTTTCTAAATAATTGAAGCAATAAATATGCCAAGGGTATTTATTTACAAATTAAATAAATAGTTTGAAAATATTACGGCATAGTAGTGTTATAAAATAAATTATAGTATGTATAAATAGCGGGAATAGAGCATAATTATTAAAATGATAAAAATTTATAATACTGATAAACTTGATATAGCTTAGATTTTTAAGGGTATATTAAAAAAAATTATCCTATTGATAAATAACACAGTTAAAAATTGTTTGTGTTTACATTTAATTGTGATAAAATAATTTTATGGGATATATTGAAGTCTGTTGTAGAAAAAAATAAAAATATTATTTAAGGAATGATATATAATGAAAAGTTCTACATTACTAGAAATTCAAGATACAGTGGCTAAGTATGCAAATATAATTTCAAATATAATAAAAGTAGATGTGGAAATTGTTGATAAAAATCTATGTAGAGTAGCAGGTACTGGTATTTATAAAAACGAAATTAATAAAGATATATCCAAGGAAGGATATGTATATGCTCAGGTTATAAAAACTGGAGATAAGCAAATAATAAAGAATCCAGGACAACATTATTTGTGTAAAAAATGTAATCATAGAGATAATTGCGTAGAAAAAATGCTTGTATGCACTCCTATAATATTAAATGAAGATATTATAGGGGTAATAGGACTTGTATGTTCAGAGGAGGGTCAAAGGAATTATTTTATAAAAAATTTTGATTCATATATTCAGATACTAGATCAAATATCAGATTTTATAAGCACTAAATCATATGAACATCTTGAAATTGAAAGAAGTCATATGATGGTGAATTTATTAAATCAAATAATAGACAGTGTAGATAAAGGTGTTCTAGTTACTAAAAATAATGAAATAGTTCATATGAATACAAGTGCTATGAAGCAACTTAAGTTAAAAGCTAATAATATAAACAAGAAAATAGCAATATCTTCTACTAGTGAATATATAATGGGCGGAGAAGTATATACTATAACTATAGATAATGAAAAGTTTGAACTTATGGGCAAGATTATACCTGTTTTCCCTATATTATCATCTTATGACACAATATTTGTGTTTGAAGAAATAAAGCATTTAAAATCTAAAATATGTAAAGTTAGTGGAGGAAGAGAAGTTATAAAGGTTGAAGATATTATTGGAGAGTCAAAAGCTATGATTCAACTTAAAAATAGGATTAAAAAAATTGCCTCATCAAGTTCTACGGTTCTTATAACTGGAGAAAGTGGCACAGGTAAAGAAGTAATTGCACGGGCTATACATTGTGAAAGTGATAAAAATACTAATCCTTTTATAGCCATAAATTGTGGCGCTATACCAGATGCTCTTTTAGAAAGTGAATTATTTGGATATGTAAGAGGAGCTTTTAGTGGAGCAGATCCAAATGGAAGAGTAGGTAAATTTGAATTAGCTAATAAGGGAATAATATTTTTAGATGAAATAGGAGACATGCCTTTGTATCTTCAAGTTAAAATACTAAGAGTACTTCAGGAAAGAAAATTAGTAAGAATAGGATCTAACCATCTGATAGATTTAGATATAAGAGTTATAGCAGCTACTAATAAGGATTTAAAAAAACTCATAAAAGAAAACAAATTTAGAGAAGATTTGTATTATAGACTAAATGTTATTCCATTAAAAATACCACCTTTAAGAGAACGAAAAGAAGATATAGATCTTCTAATGAAAATGTTAATAAAAAAATATAATGTATTATTTGCTAAATCCGTTCATAAGGTTGATAAAGAATGTAGAGATATCTTGATGAATTATCCTTGGTATGGTAATGTAAGAGAACTTGAAAATGCTGTGGAATTTATGATAAATATGGCAGATGATAGTGGTATGGTGACTATGAATATGCTTCCACCTAATATAGTTGAGAATAAGAATTCTCAAGTTTATGGGATGGACATGGATGAAGATATGAAACCTTTAAAAGATATAGAGAAAGAGTATATTTTAAGAGCTTTAGATATATATGGACATGATACTAAGGGTAAGCAATTGGCTGCAAAGCGTTTAGGAATAGGTATAGCTACCCTATATAGAAAATTAGAGGAGATGAAGCATTTATCAAAATGATAAATTTTTAACACTTATTACGTTTAAAAGCAATAAAAATATGTATTTTACCGTAATGATAATTAATTATTATTTTGATAATAAAACTATATATTTTTAAATAATAAAAGATGCAAAGCAGATAATAGGCTTTGTATCTTTTCATTTTAATAAAGTATTTCTATTTTAGACAAATACCATCTCATCTAGAATTTTATATTCATAAGAAATATCAAATAGTTAAAAATTTGGCACAAGTATTGCTTATAGATATATATAAATCAAAAAAAGAAAAGAGGTATTATTATGAGTAAAAAAATAAAATGGAAAAATAACACTATGAAAGGGGATACAGACAAAGCATCTGTTGAATTTTTAGGAGAAGAAGAAATAAAAAAAGCTAGAGATTTTCATCAAAGCTTCCCACAATTTACAAAGACTCCTTTAGTAAATTTAGATAACTTAGCAAAACACTTAGGTGTAGCTGGAGTATATGTAAAGGATGAATCTTATCGTTTTGGATTAAATGCTTTTAAAGTATTGGGTGGTTCTTTCTCTATGGGTAAATATTTAGCCAAGAGATTAGGAAAAGATATATCAGAATTAAGTTATGAAAAACTTAATTCAGAAGAAGCAAGAAAAAAGCTTGGTGATATAACATTTATTACAGCTACAGATGGTAACCATGGTCGTGGAGTAGCATGGACTGCAACACAATTAAATCAAAAATCAATAGTGTATATGCCAAAGGGATCTTCATTAACACGTCTTGAAAATATAAGAAAAGAAGGTGCTAAAGCATCTATAACTGAGTTCAACTATGATGACGCAGTGAGACTTGCAGCCTCCCAGGCGAAAGAAAATGGATGGGTTATGGTTCAAGATACTGCTTGGGAAGGATATGAGGAAATACCTACTTGGATAATGCAAGGTTATGGAACTATGGCATCAGAAGCATTGGATCAATTAAGAGAATTAAATGTAGAGAAGCCTACACATATATTTGTTCAAGCTGGAGTTGGTTCTTTAGCAGGCGCTGTTCAAGGATATTTTGCTTCAGTATTTAAAGATGAATGCCCAATAACTGTAATAGTAGAAGCTGATGAAGCAGATTGTTTATATAGATCAGCAGTAGCTGGAGATGGAAAGCCAAGAGCAGTAACTGGAGATATGCCTACTATAATGGCTGGTCTTGCATGTGGAGAAGCGAATACTATAGGATGGGAAGTACTAAAATCTTATAGTTCAACTTTTGTATCATGTCCAGATTGGGTTTCAGCAAACGGTATGAGAATGTTAGGAAATCCTATTAAAGAAGATAAAAAAATAATATCAGGAGAGTCAGGATCAGTAACATCAGGATTGTTAAATGCTATAATGACAAACGATGATATGAAAGAATTAAGAGAACAACTAAAACTAGACGAAAATTCAAGAGTACTTTTATTTAGTACTGAAGGTGATACAGATCCAGATAAATACAGAAAAATTGTTTGGAATGGTGAATATTCAAAATAAAGAATTCATGGGGGTATAAAAAATGGATAATAAAGTAAATGAAGCAATAGCTCCTGTTGATGAATTACTTCCACCACAGCAGTTATTTATTTTAGGTTTACAACATGTATTGGCGATGTGTGCAGGTGCAGTTGCTGTTCCTCTAATAGTAGGTGGTGCACTGAATTTGTCTGCAGAACAAACAATATTTCTTATAAATGCAGACCTTTTTGTAGCAGGCATAGCAACTTTAGTACAATCTTTAGGTATAAAGAATTTTATTGGAGCGAAAGTTCCTGTTATTGAAGGTGCAAGTTTTGCTTCAGTATCGGCTATGTTAGCTATTGCGAATACTTATCCAGGAGATCCTATTACAGGTATTACAACTATCTTTGGAGCTACATTTATAGCTGGGTTGTTTTGTTTTATTATGGCACCTTTCTTCGGAAAGCTTATAAGATTTTTCCCTAAGGTAGTAACAGGTACTGTAATAACTATAATAGGAATCTCATTGCTTCCAGTAGCAGTGAGATGGTGTGCAGGCAATGATGTGAAATCTTCTTCATTTGCTAGCCCTAAAAATATTTTGTTAGCTTTATTTGTTTTAATTTTAATCTTAATTATGTATAAATTTTTCAAAGGAATTTTAGGAAATATATCTATACTATTAGGAATAGTTGTAGGAACTATTGTTGCTTCAATGTTAGGAATGTCTGATTTTACTAGAGTTCATAGTTCAGGTTGGATTAATATAGATATTCCTTTATATTTTGGTGCTCTTAAATTTGACTTGACAGCTATAATTTCAATGATATTAGTTATGTTAGTTATGATGACAGAAGCTACAGGAAATATGATAGCTATACATGAAATGGTTGGAAAAGATATTGACGATAAAAATTTAACTAGAGGTCTTAGAACAGATGGATTTGCTACAATGCTTGCAGGTATATTTAACACCTTCCCTCATACTGCTTTTGGTCAAAATGTAGGGCTTGTAAATTTGACTGGTGTAAAAAGTCGTTTTGTAGTAGCAGCTTCAGGTGGAATTCTAATATTATTAGGATTATTCCCAAAAGCAGGAGCAGTAGTTGCATCTATACCATATCCTGTTCTTGGTGGAGCTGGTATAGCTATGTTTGGCATGGTAGCTTCAGGTGGAATCTCAAGCCTTGGTCAGGTTGAATTTAAAGGAACTAAAAATGGGATGATAATAGCAGTAAGTATTGGGCTTGCTATGATTCCTTTAGCAGTACCAACTTTTTATAGTAAATTTCCCCAATGGGTAGAAACTCTTTTTCATAGTGGGATAACAACTGGTAGTTTAACAGCAATACTTTTAAATTTATTTTTTAATGAACTTGGAAAGAATAAAAATTTATTAATAAAAGACGATAAAGAGATAGCTATAAAATAGAAATAGCTGATAAAGAAATAAAAAAATATATAAATTTAAAATCATTTTTCACAATATTCACAAAAGGAGATGCGATTTTACGATGGCCACTTTAATAAAAAATGGAATTATTGTTACTTCAGGAGATACCTTTAAAGGAGATATTTATATAAGAAATGGTATCATAACTAAAATAGGGATGGATTTAATTGAAGAGGCTGACGAAATCATTGATGCTCATGGGAAATATGTAATTCCTGGAGGAGTAGATGTTCACACTCACCTTAATTTAGATGTAGGAATAGCTGTAGCTACGGATGATTTTTATACTGGAACTGTAGCAGCTGCATGTGGTGGTACTACAAGTATAGTAGATCATTTAGCATTCGGACCTAAAGGATGTGATTTACACCATCAAATAAATTTATATCATAATTATGCTAAGGGGAATGCAGTTATAGACTATGGTTTTCATGGTGTTATACAACATGTAAACGATAATATATTACAAGAACTTGAAGACCTCTCCTGTGAAGGAATAACAAGCAATAAAGTTTATTTAACTTATGATTATAAATTAAGTGATTTAGAAATATTTAAAGTACTTATGAAATCTAAAGAAATTGGTATACTTACAGCTGTACATCCAGAAAACAATGATATGGTTAACTATCTTAGACAATATTATTCAAACAATGGTTTTACATCTCCTATATATCATGCAAAAAGTAGACCAGTATGTTGTGAGGGAGAATCTATAAATAGAATGCTAAATATCGCTAGTGTAGCAGGAGATTCTCCTCTGTACATAGTACATCTTTCCTGTAAGTTAGGGTTAGATTATATAAAAATGGCTATAGATAGGGGACAAAAAAATATTTTTATAGAAACATGCCCTCAATATCTTTTTTTAGATGAAAGCAGATATAATGGTAAAAATAATGAAGGATTAAAATATATTATGAGTCCTCCCCTAAGAGAAAAATCTAATCAAGATGCCTTGTGGAAAGGGATTCAAGATGGATATATACAAGTTATTGCTACAGATCATTGTCCATTTAACTTTAGTATAGAAAAACAATTAGGAAAAGATGATTTTACTAAATGTCCAAGTGGAGTACCAGGTATAGAAACTAGAATACCTTTAATTTTTTCAGAGGGCGTTATGAAAAAAAGAATATCCTTAAATAAATTTGTAGATTTAGTAAGTACAAAACCTGCAAAAATATTTGGACTATATCCAAAGAAAGGAACTATTGCAGTTGGTTCTGATGGAGATATTGTTATAATTGATCCTAATAAAAAAGTTAAGATTACCAAATCTATGTTACATGAAAATGTTGATTATACTCCTTATGAAGGATTTGAACTTCAAGGGTATCCAGTAATGACAATTTCAAGGGGAAAAATCATAGTAAAAGATAATAAATTTATTGGAGAAAAGGGATACGGACAATTTTTAAAAAGAAAAAAATAGATTTTTTTAGTATTAAATAAATAATAATTTTGTAATTATAAAGAACCTTTTGTAGATTTAAAAAAGGTTCTTTTTTTTAGAATTTATCAAAATGATAAGAAATATTAACAAGTTAAGCATTATAATGAATATTTATAACATTTAGTAAATTTATTATTAAAATGATAAATTTATCATTTTAATAATAAATTTATTGAGATAATTTTTCTAAATTAACCACTTATAGGCTTTAGACTGTTTGGCATAAATATTGCTTATATAAAATAGTAAAGGAGGATATAAAAGATAAAAAGAAAACTTGGGAACTTTAATTAATTTAGTATGTAAATTTAAAATTTAATTATAAAAATTAGGAGGCGTATTTATGCAAGAGATTAAAAAATTAACTGAAAAATTAGAAAGTTTAAAATATGACAAAATGTATAATAATGATTTTTTCTTAACCTGGGAAAAGACTGATGATGAACTTAAAGCAGTATTCCAAGTAGCAGATATTTTACGCAAAATGAGAGAAAACAATATATCTACAAAAATATTTGATAGTGGATTAGGTATTTCAGTATTTCGTGATAATTCAACAAGAACAAGATTTAGTTTTGCAAGTGCATGTAACTTATTAGGTTTAGAAGTTCAAGATTTAGATGAAGGAAAATCTCAAATTGCTCATGGTGAAACAGTACGTGAAACAGCAAATATGATTTCTTTTATGGCTGATGTTATAGGCATTAGAGATGATATGTTTATAGGTAAAGGAAATAAATATATGCATGAAGTATCTGATGCAGTTCAAGAAGGATACAAATCAGCGGTTTTAGAACAACGCCCTACACTTGTAAATCTTCAATGTGATATAGATCATCCAACTCAATGTATGGCAGATTTACTTCACATGATTCATTATTTTGGAGGAATAGAAAATCTTAAAGGTAAAAAAATAGCTATGTCTTGGGCATATTCACCATCTTATGGTAAGCCACTTTCAGTTCCTCAAGGTGTAGTGGGTTTAATGACAAGAATGGGAATGGAAGTTGTGCTTGCTCATCCAGAAGGATATGATTTAATGCCGGAAGTAGAAGAAGTAGCAAGAAAAAATGCTAAAGTAAGTGGTGGTAAGTTTACAAAAACTAATTCAATGAAAGAAGCTTTTGAGAATGCAGATATAGTATATCCTAAGAGCTGGGCACCTTTTGCATTTATGGAAAGACGTACAAACCTATATGGAGAAGGCAAGTTTAAAGAAATAGATGTTTTAGAAAAAGAATTATTAGAAGAAAATGCTAAACATAAAGATTGGGAATGTACAGAGGAAATGATGAAACTTACTAAAGATGAAAAAGCATTATATCTACACTGTTTACCAGCGGATATTACTGGAGTTAGTTGCAAGGAAGGAGAGGTAGCTGCATCAGTATTTGATCGTTATCGTGAACCACTTTACAAAGAAGCTGGATATAAGCCTTATATCATTGCTGCAATGATGTTTTTGAGCAAAGTTAAAAATCCAGCCCTAAAGTTTGAAGAACTTCTAAAGGCAAACAAGCCAAGATTTTACGGAAAATAATTTTATAAAAATTATATATTTAAGGGGGAAGTTTATATGGGTGATAAGATGCGACCAATTTCTTTTAATAAAATGATTACATGGATTACTAAAGAGCTTAAAGAAAAAGAATCTATTTTTGGAATTCATAAGAACAAGTTTTATAAAAATGATAGTGAGAAATATATAGAATTATTTGGTAAAAAATTAGCATCGCCACTTGGTCCAGCAGCAGGTCCTAATTCCCAATTAACACAAAACATAGTTGCGTCTTACTTAGCAGGAAGTCGTTTTATTGAATTAAAAACAGTACAAGTTATTGATGGAGAGGATTTGCCTGTAGCTAAACCATGTATCCATGCACAAGATGAATGCTATAATGTGGAATGGTCTACAGAACTAACAGTACCAGAGGCTTATGATGAATACATAAAGGCTTGGTTTTTGCTTCATGTTTTAATGAAAGAATTAAATTTAAGTGAAGAAAGAGACTTTATGTTTAATATGAGTGTAGGTTATGATTTGGATGGAATAAAATCACCTAAAGTTGATGCTTATATAGACGGAATGAGAAATGCATCTACTACAAAAATTTGGAATGAGTGCAGGGAAATATTACTTTCTAACATAGATTTGTTCTCTAATTTTAGTAAAGAAGATTTGGATAAAATTTCACCAGCAGTTTGTCCATCTATTACATTATCTACACTTCATGGATGTCCGCCAGAAGAAATTGAAAAAATTGCAAAGTATCTTTTAGAAGAAAAAAATCTTCATACTTTTATAAAGATGAATCCAACCCTTTTAGGAGAAAAGTTTGTTAGAGATACCTTTGACAAAATGGGATATGATTATGTAGTTCTTAATCCTAATCACTTTATAAATGACTTGCAATATAAAGATGGAGTATCCATGCTTAAACGTCTAAAATCTCTTGCTAAAAAGTTAGAGTTAGAAATAGGAGTGAAGCTTACCAACACACTGCCAGTTAAGATTGAAAATGGTGAGTTACCTGGAGAAGAAATGTATATGTCAGGACGTTCTCTTTTCCCACTTACAATATCTTTAGCAAGTAAATTAGCTTCAGAATTTGATGGGGATTTACAGATATCTTATTCAGGTGGTGCAGATTTCTTTAATGTAGAAAAGATTTTAAAAGCAGGTATTCAACCAATTACTTTTGCAACTACTATTTTGAAACCAGGTGGTTATGAAAGAATAACTCAAATGGCTAAAAAGGTAGAAGAGCATCTTAAAGGTGAATTTAAAGGTATTGATATAAAATATTTAAATGATCTTGCTAATTCAGCTTTAACTGATAAATACCATCTTAAAGATCTTAGACCTGTAAATAGCAGAAAGATTTCTTTAGAACTTCCAACTTATGATTGTGCAATAGCACCTTGTACTATAGGATGTCCTATAAATCAACAAATACCTGAATATGTATCTCTAGTTGGTGAAAAAAAATATGATGAAGCTTTTGAAGTAATAGCTAAGGATAATACTTCACCAGCAATAACAGGTACTATATGTAATCATAACTGTCAATATAAATGTACAAGACTTGATTATGATGAATCAGTTCTAATTAGAGATATGAAAAAAGTAGCTGTTTTAAATTCTGAAGATAAATATATTGAAAACATTAAAGAAGCTAATATAAGAAGTGACAAAAAAGTAGCGGTTATAGGAGCTGGTCCAGCAGGATTGTCAGTAGCGCTATTCTTGAGAAGAAATGGCGTAGATGTAACTGTAATGGATAGAAAAGAAAAGCCTTATGGAGTTATAGAATATGTTATTCCAGAATTTAGAATTTCTTCTGAAATGATCAAAAAAGACTTTGAACTTGTTAAAAAACAAGGCGTTAAATTTAAATTTGGTATTGATGAAAATTTAGATATAGATGATCTAAAGAAAGAATACGATTATGTGGTATTAGCAATAGGTGCTTGGAAACCAGGCAAGTTAGCATTAAAAGAGGGTGAATCAAAAGCCATTGATGCTATTTCATTCCTTGAAAACCACAAAAAGTCTAAAGGAGATATTGATTTAGGAAAACATGTCTGTATTATTGGCGGCGGCGATGTAGCTATGGATGCAGCACGTGCAGCTAAGAGAACTAATGGAGTAGAAGAAGTTTCCATAGTTTATAGAAGAACTAAAAAATATATGCCAGCTAGCCTAGAAGAAATAGAGTTGGTTCAATCAGAAGGTATATTATTTAAAGAGTTACTTTCACCAATGTCTATAAAAGATTCAAAATTAATTTGTGAAGAGATGAGATTAGGGAAAAAAGATACTTCAGGAAGAAGAAAGCCTGTTGGCACTGGTAATACTGTGGAATTAAAAGCGGATACAGTTATTTTGGCTGTAGGACAACAAGTAGATAGTGATCTACTTAAAAATAACAAAATAGAATTAGATGCTAAGGGATTCCCTAAGGTAAATGAAGCGCGTGAAACAAATATTACTAATGTGTATGTGGCCGGAGATATGAAAAAAGGACCAGCTACCATTGTTAAAGCTATGGCTGATGGTAAGGCAGTATGTAAAGACATTTTATTAAAAGAAGGACTAAGTAATGATTTTGATAAGAAAGTCTTTTCTATAAATGAGAAAAAAGTATACAGTAAAAAGGGTATATTAAAAGATCATAATTGTTTAGAAAATGAATCAGAAAGATGTCTATCTTGTAGCAACATATGTGAATTATGTGTAGATGTCTGTCCTAACAGAGCTAATGTAGTTATTAATGTAGATGGAGAATTTGATTCTTCACATCAAATAGTACATTTAGATGGAATGTGTAATGAATGTGGTAACTGTGGTATATTCTGTCCTTACAAAGGAAATCCATATAAAGATAAATTAACACTTTTCTGGACTAAGGAGGATTTTGAAAATAGTACAAATAAAGGATTCTTAGTTATAGATAAAGATAAGGGAATCTGTAAGGTTAGAAGAGAAGATGCTGAAATTATAGATTATACTATTGGAAAAGAAAATGATGCTTCAAAAGAAATGGACAGTATGATTAAAACTTTCATAAATGAATATAGTTATATGTTATAAATTAATATTAAAAATGGGGAGGTAAATCATATGTTGCTGATCGGAAATGGAAAGGTTATAACTAGAGATAATACTAGACCAATCATAGACAATGGATGTATTGCTGTTGATGAAAATAAAATAATTGAGATTGGATCAACAGAAACTTTAAAAAATAAGTATAAGGAATCTCAATTTATAGATGCAAAAGGAAAACTTATAATGCCAGGATTTATAAATACTCATATGCATTATTATAGTACTTTTGCTAGGGGAATGGCTAATGATAGTCCGCCAGCAAAGTCATTATGTGACATACTTACAGGTCTTTGGTGGAGATTAGATAAGGTATTGACCTTAGAAGATGTTTACTATAGTGCTGCGGTACCTATGATTGATCAAATAAAAAATGGTGTAACAACTGTATTTGATCACCATGCTAGTGCTCACGCTGTTAAAGGAAGCTTATTTAAAATTGCAGAAGCAGCAGAGACAATGGGAATTCGTAGTAATTTGTGTTACGAAACTTCTGATAGAGATGGGGAAAAGATTGCACAAGAAGGCATTAATGAGAATGTAGAATTTATTAAGCACTGTAATGCTAAAAATGATGATATGATCAAAGGTATGTTTGGGCTTCATGCATCTATGACAATATCTGATAAAACTCTAGAAAAATGTGTAGACGCAGTTAAAGGTTTAAATACAGGATTCCATGTTCATTGTGGAGAAGGTATTGAAGATTTAGAGGATTCAAAGAAAAAATACAGCAAGGGAATTATAGAAAGATGGAATGATGCAGGAGTTCTTTGTGATAAAACTATAGCTGTACATTGTATTTATGTTTCAGATGAAGAAATGGATATGCTTAAAGAAAAGAATACAATAGTAGTTCATAATCCAGAATCTAATATGGGTAATGCAGTAGGCGTTTCTCCAGTACTTAAGATGTACAAAAAAGGTATTTTATTAGGATTAGGAACTGATGGATACACTCCAGATATTATTGAATCTTATAAAGTAGCAAACATTATTCATAAACATGCTGCCGGTGATTCAACTGTTGCATGGACCGAAATTCCTGAAATGTTATTTAAAAATAACAGGAAAATTACTGAAAGATTTATTGATGGTAAGGTTGGAGTTTTAAAAGAAGGTGCTCTAGCAGATATAATCGTAGTAGATTATAATCCACCAACACCAATTAATGAAAATAATATAAATGGTCATATATTATTTGGTATCAATGGAAGACATGTAGATACAACTATTATAAATGGTAAAGTTTTAATGGAAGACAGAAAACTTCTTCATGTCGATGAAGAGAGAGTTATGGCTAGAAGTAGAGAACTAGCAAAAGAAGTTTGGAAACGATTCTAATATAAAAAATTTTGGAGGGATTTAAATGGAAAACATTAAAAAGGAAGAAATATTAAAATTAGCTGGAAAGTACAAATCAGAAATGTCAAAATTCTTAAGAGATATGGCTAGAATTCCAAGTGAAAGTTGCGATGAAAAAGGCGTAATACTTAGAATAAAAGAAGAGATGGAAAAAGTAGGCTTTGATAAAGTAGAAATAGATCCTATGGGAAATGTATTAGGATACATAGGCCATGGAAAACATGTTATAGCTATGGATGCTCACATAGATACAGTTGGAATAGGCGATAGAAATTTATGGAACTATGATCCTTATGAAGGCTATGAAGATGATGAAATAATAATAGGAAGGGGAGTAACAGACCAAGAAGGCGGAATGGCCTCTATGGTATATGCAGGTAAAATAATTAAAGATCTTGGGTTAGAGGATGATTATACATTAATAGTAACAGGTACCGTTCAGGAAGAAGATTGTGACGGATTATGCTGGCAATATATAGTTAATGAAGATAAAATAAAGCCAGAATTTGTTGTAATTACAGAACCAACTTCTTTAAATATATATAGAGGGCATAGAGGAAGAATGGAAATAAAAGTTACAACCCATGGTATTAGTTGCCATGGATCAGCACCTGAAAGAGGGGATAATGCAATATTTAAAATGGCTCCTATATTAAACGAATTAAAAGCTTTAAATGAAAATTTAAAGGATGATGAATTCTTAGGAAAAGGTACTTTAACTGTATCTGAAATATTCTTTTCATCACCTTCCAGATGCGCTGTTGCAGATGGATGCACTATATCTGTAGATAGAAGACTTACTGATGGTGAGACTTGGGAATATGCAATTCAACAGATTAAGAATTTACCATCAGTTAAAGCTGCAAAGGCTGAGGTTGAAATGTATAGTTATGAAAGACCTTCATATACTGATTTGGTATATCCAACAGAATGTTTCTTTCCAACTTGGGTATTAAAAGAAGATCATCCAATATGTGAAACAGCTGTGAAGTGTTATAAAGATTTATTTAAAAGTGAGCCAAAGGTTGATAAATGGACATTCTCCACAAACGCAGTTTCTATAATGGGAAGATATGGAATACCATGCATTGGATTTGGACCAGGACATGAAGATCAAGCGCATGCACCTAATGAAAGAACTTGGAAAGAAGAATTAGTAAAAGCTGCAGCAATGTATGCTCTTATACCAATAACTTATGTAAAAGAATTTGTTAATAAATAATAATGTAAGTATATATTAAATTGTGCTGTGTAATAAAATAGGATTCTGATTTATTTTATTAGTATATTTTAAAAAGTTAGTATATTTTAAATAATAAAAATAAATGATGAAATGGAGAAAATTTATCTCCATTTCTTCATTATACATTTTTTTATCATAAACAGAGTTCTTGGCTTTAGAGGGAGCTTTTATTCCTATTACAGCTTATAAAATAGTTATCCAGTGATGTAGCTACTCTTTATTCCAACTTTTAAGAAGATGAGAGTATTAGAGGTAGTAGTCATCGTATAAAGTTCATTTATAGTTTTATACATTTAGACATATAAAGAGAAAATAATAGGCTTATTGATACATAAATATATGGGGGTAATAAATGTGTATGAATTTATATTAAATGAAAGAAATGTATCTGTTTCAGAGGATATTAATTTACTTGAATATTTGAGGGATAATGAGGATTTAACTTCAGTAAAAAATGGGTGTGCAGAAGGAGCCTGTGGAGCCTGTATGATACTTGTTAATGGTAAGGCACTTAGAGCCTGTATATGTACAACTGCAAAGGTGAATGGAAAAGATGTTAAGACTGTAGAGGGGTTAACAGAATTTGAAAAGGATGTTTTTACTTGGGCTTTTTCTAAAGCTGGAGCAGTACAGTGTGGATATTGTATTCCAGGGATGATAATAAGTGCAAAGGCACTTTTAGATAAAAATCTAAATCCAAATAAGAAAGAAATCAAAACTGCTATTAGAGGAAATGTATGTAGATGTACTGGATATGTGAAAATAATAAAAGCTATTGAAATGGCAGCAGAGGCATTTAGAAATGGTAAACTTCCATTTGCGAAAGAATATAAAGGAAAAATAGGTGAAAATATTCCAAGAATAGATGCAAAAGATAAAATTTTGGGTATAGGAAAATATGTAGATGATATGAAGGTAGAAGGAATGATTTATGGTTCTGCTTTAAGAACAAAATATCCTAGAGCATTAGTAAAAAGTATTGATATAAGTGAAGCTTTAAAACATCCAGATGTAGAAACAATTATTACAGCACAAGATGTCCCAGGAAAAAGATATATAGGACATATTATGAAAGATTGGCCTGCAATGATAGATGTGGGTGAGGAAACAAGATATGTTGGAGATTCAGTAGCCTTAGTAGCTGCAAAAAATAAGAAGGCTTTAAAAGAAATACTTAATCTAATAAAGGTAGAATATGAAGAATTAGAACCTATTTCTGATCCTAATATAGCTATGGATGAAAAGGCACCTAAAATTCATCCTAAGGGAAATATTTTAACAGTGGAAAAAGTTAATAGAGGAGATGTGGATGAGGCGATAGCCAATTCTAAATATGTGGTTACAAATCACTATTCCACTCCATTTACTGAACATGCTTTTTTAGAGCCTGAAAGTGCTTTAGCTATGCCAGATGGGGATGGAGTTATTATTTATACAGGAAGCCAAGGTATATATGATGAGCAGAGAGAGATTTCTGAGCTTTTAGGGCTTCCTAAAGAAAAAGTAAGGACTATTAGCAAATATGTGGGTGGAGGCTTTGGTGGAAAAGAAGATATGAGTGTACAACATCATGCGGCTCTTCTTGCATGGACTATTAAAAAGCCTGTTAAAATAACGTTAAGTCGTAAGGAAAGTATAAAGATTCATCCTAAAAGACATGCTATGGAAATGACAATTACTACTGCATGTGATGAAAAAGGAAATTTAACTGCTTTTAAAGCAGATATTATATCAGATACTGGTGCCTATGCATCATTAGGAGGGCCTGTACTTCAAAGAGCTTGTACTCATGCAGCTGGCCCATATAAATGCCCTAATGTGAAAATAAAAGGTACAGCTGTATATACTAACAATCCTCCAGGAGGAGCTTTTAGGGGATTTGGAGTAACACAATCAGTTTTTGGATCAGAGTGCAACCTAAATCTTTTAGCTGAAAAAGTTGGTATATCTCCTTGGGAAATAAGATTTAAAAACGCAGTAGAACCTGGAGATGCACTGCCTAATGGACAAATTGCTGATAAAGGAACTGCAATTAAAGAAACTATATTAGCTGTGAAAGATGTATATGAAAAGAGTAAATGTGCAGGAATAGCCTGTTGTATGAAAAATTCAGGAGTTGGTGTTGGAATACCGGATATTGGAAGATGCAACTTAGTAGTAATAGATGGAAAGGTTCATATAAGAACTAGTGCAGCTTGTATAGGTCAAGGACTTGGAACAATTCTTACACAAATAATATGTGAAACAATAGGTTTATTACCAGAACAGATAATTTTAGATTTACCAGATACAAAATTTGCACCAGATTCAGGGACAACTACAGCATCAAGACAAACAGTATTTACTGGAGAAGCCACAAGAATGGCATCATTAAAGCTTAAGGAAAAATTATTAACTACATCATTAGAAGAGTGTGAAGGTGAAGAATTTTATGGGGAATATCAAGGGGTTACAGATCCTATTAATTCTGATAAAAAGAATCCAGTAAGTCACGTGGCTTATGGCTATGCAACACAAGTGGTTATTCTTGACGATGAGGGAAAAGTAGAAAAAGTGGTTGCAGCTCATGATGTGGGAAAAGCTATAAATTTAACTAATGTGGAAGGGCAAATTGAGGGAGGAATAGTTATGGGCCTTGGATATGCATTTACAGAAGATTATCCTTTAAATAAATCTATTCCAACGGCTAAATTTGGTACATTAGGTTTGTTTAGAGCTACTGACATACCAGAAATTGAAACAACAATAATTGAAAAGAATACTAATGATTTAGCTTATGGTGCAAAAGGAATAGGAGAAATTACAACCATACCAACAGCGCCAGCCTCCCAAGGAGCGTATTATAAATTTGATGGAGAATTTAGAAAAAAACTTCCTCTCAAAGATACTGCTTATAGAAGAAAAAAATAATTATCTTAGATAGCACTATTTTAAAATAGATTTAAATTCAACCATGCAAATATAAAAAATACACGTATAGATAGATCAATTATTTGACTAAGGATTTCAAATTTTCTCTATTAAAAATTTTTTACCCGGTGGAAAAGTCATGCGTGGCTTGGCCATCGGTTTTTTACCTTCATTCTTTGATTAATAACAAAAGCTCCCGATTTAAAAAGATTAGAAAATTCTAAAGTTTATTCATATGTTTATTACCATATATTATTTTGCTTGATATCTGAAAATTAAATCTATTTTATTTTCAGAAATAAATTTCTATTATAAATTATTTCTATTACAATATAATATATATTTGAGTGAATTTCTCATCTGACAAATTGTTCGTTCCATTACGAATGATATTACGAAAAAATAAATAAAATACCAATAAAATACGAATGTTTTTATAAAAGCATGTTGATTTATTAAGAATTATATGTTACCATGAGTACATAAAACAAATGAATATATCATCCATATAATCTCAATAATAAGGTTTGAGAGTCTCTACGAGGGAACCATAAATTCCCTGTCTATGGATGAATCTTAGCTATGCTTTTGCAGTGCGCTTAAGTTCCGCTTTAGGATTCTCCATAGAAATCTTAGCGGAATTTTTTATATATTTAAATATAAGGAGGTCTAGTACATGAAAGTAGCTATTATTTTTGGAAGTAAATCTGATACTGATAAAATGAAGGGAGCGGCTAAAGCTTTAAAAGAATTTAGTATAGAATATAAAGCTTACATACTTTCAGCACACAGAGTACCAGAAAAGTTGATGGAAACAATTGAAGATTTAGAAAAGGAAGGTTATGAATGTATAATTGCTGGGGCAGGTCTTGCAGCACATTTACCTGGGGTTATAGCTTCTCATACGATTCTTCCGGTTATAGGAGTGCCTATAGAAGCCGCAGTTGGAGGAATGGATTCACTTTTATCTATAGTTCAAATGCCTAAATCTATACCTGTAGCTACAGTGGGTATAAATAATAGTTATAATGCAGGAATGCTTGCGGTACAAATATTATCTTTAAAGTATGATGAATTAAAAGAAAAACTTATAGAATATAGAAAAGATATGAAAGAAAAATTTATAAATGATAACAAAGAGGGAGTGGAGTTATAATGGAAAAGAAGGATATGTTATATGAAGGAAAGGCTAAAAAAATATTCGAAACGGATGATAAGGATACAGTTGTTGTGTATTATAAAGATGATGCCACAGCTTTTAATGGGGAAAAGAAAGGAACTATTGAAGATAAGGGAGTTATGAATAACTCTATAACAGCAATGTTATTTGAACTTTTAGAAAAAAAGGGTGTAAAAACACATTTTATAGAAAAGATAAATGAAAGAGAACAGCTTTGCAAAAAAGTAGAAATAGTTCCACTAGAAGTTATAGTTAGAAATATAGCAGCAGGAAGTATGGCAAAAAGATTAGGACTTTCAGAAGGAAGAAAATTAGATACTACTGTATTTGAAATAAGTTATAAAAATGATGATTTAAATGACCCTCTTATAAATGACTATCATGCAGTGGCTATAGGACTTACAACCTTTGCGGAACTAAGAGAAATGTATTCTATAGCAGAAAAAGTAAATAATACATTAAAAGAATTCTTTGATAAGCAAGGAATAAATTTAGTTGATTTTAAAATAGAAATAGGAAGATTTAATGATGAGCTACTTTTAGCAGATGAAATATCCCCAGATACTTGTAGATTATGGGATAAAAGCACAGGGGAAAAGTTAGATAAAGATAGATTTAGAAGAGACATGGGAAATGTAAAAGAAGCTTATATGGAAATATTAAAGAGAGTCAATAAATAAATTGTTATAGTTTAAAATTATTTTTGCAGCAGCTGGGAATAATCTAAAAGAAGATTAAACTTTAAAAATAGAAAATAAGTGGGGAGTAAAAATGAGTATGTGCTATATGTTAGATGATTTAAATGAAAATATGCCCTTTGATTTAGAAGGAGATAAGTTTAAAGAAGAATGTGGGGTATTTGGAGTATTTTCTAAAGATAATGAATCAAAGTCAGCAGAAATAACTTATTACGGATTATACGCTCTTCAACATAGGGGACAAGAAAGTGCAGGAATAGTAGTATCTGATGGAGAAAAGTTTAAATATCATAAGGATATGGGTCTCGTATCAGATGTTTTTAGTAAGGAAACCATAGAAGGATTAAGAGGAAATTCTGCTATAGGGCATGTTAGATATTCCACTACAGGAGCTAGTAAATCAGATAATGCACAACCTATAGTAGGTACTTATAAATTAGGCTCTATTGCCATAGCCCATAATGGTAATTTAGTTAATGCAGCAGTTATAAGAGAACTTTTAGAAGATGGTGGATGTATTTTTCAAACTTCTATAGATACAGAAGTATTATTAAATTTAATAGCAAGAAGTGCTAAAAAAGGCATAGATAAAGCAGTAGTAGATGCAATACAAGCAATTAAAGGTTCCTATGCTATTGTTATACTTACAGAAGATAAGTTAATAGGAGCACGTGATCCTCATGGTATAAGACCTATGTGCCTGGGGAAAATTGGGGATGATTATTTACTAAGCTCAGAAAGTTGCGCTTTTGATTGTGTAGGTGGAGAGTTTATAAGAGATATAGAACCTGGGGAAATAGTTATTATAGATGAAAGTGGAATAAATTCAATTAAGTTCGCAGAAAAAACAAAATGTCATACCTGCGCTTTTGAGTATATATATTTTGCAAGGCCAGATAGTACTATGGATGGTATAAATGTTTATGAATCAAGGGTTAGAGCAGGAAGAAAACTTTATGAAGAATATCCAGTAGAGGCAGATATAGTTATAGGAGTTCCAGATTCAGGTATACCAGCTGCAGTAGGCTATGCTGAAGCTTCAGAAATACCTTATGGTATAGGATTTATAAAAAATAAATATGTAGGAAGAACTTTTATAGCACCTTCTCAAGAATTAAGAGAAAAAGCTGTATCTGTAAAACTAAATCCACTTAAAATAAATGTAGAAGGAAAAAGAGTAGTAATAATAGATGATTCCATAGTAAGAGGAACTACTAGTAAAAGATTAGTACAAACATTAAGAAAAGCTGGAGCTAAGGAAGTTCATTTTAGAGTATCATCTCCAGTGGTTAAATATCCTTGCTATTTTGGAATAGATACTCCTTATAGAAAAGATTTAATAGGTGCTCACTCAGAAGTAGAAGAAATAAGAGAAAAAATAGGAGCAGATAGTCTAGCTTATATAAGTATGGAAGGCTTAGTAGAAACACTTAATAAAGATAAAGGTTTTTGCTTGGGATGTTTTAATGGTATATATCCTATATCTGCACCTATAGAAATGCCTAAAGATAGTTTGGAATAGGAAATTTAAGTTTTTTTATTGGTAGAATAACTAATAATTTAAAGAAGGGAATGTTATTCATGGTATCTTACAAAGAAGCTGGGGTTAATATAGAGGAAGGTTACAAATCTGTAGATCTTATAAAAAAACATGCTTCAAAGACATTTACAAAGGGAGTATTAAATAATTTAGGAAGTTTTGCAGGAATGTTTGAACTTCCTAAATATAAAAATCCTGTATTAATATCAGGAACTGACGGAGTTGGAACTAAATTAGATATAGTCTTTAGAATGAAAAAATATAATACAGTGGGAATAGACTGCGTAGCTATGTGCGTAAATGATATATTATGTCATGGTGCTAAGCCGTTATTTTTCTTAGATTATATAGCTTGTGGAAAATTGGAAGCAGAGGTTGCAGCTCAGCTTGTAGAAGGGGTTAGCAATGGTTGTATCCAAAGTGAATGTGCTCTAATAGGTGGAGAAACAGCAGAAATGCCAGGCTTTTATAGAGATGGGGAATATGATATAGCTGGTTTTGCTGTAGGTATAGCAGAAAAAGATGAAATAATAGATGGAAGTAAAATAGAGGATGGGGATATATTAATAGGTATAGCATCTTCAGGACCTCATAGCAACGGATATTCTCTTATAAGAAAATTAGTAGAAGATTTACATAAAGATTTTGAAGGGGATAAAATAGGAAATACTCTTTTAACTCCTACAAAAATATATGTAAAACCTGTAATGAAACTTTTAGAAAAATATAATATAAAGGGTATGGCTCATGTAACTGGAGGAGGTTTTTATGAAAATATTCCTAGAATGTTTAAAGAGGATTTTACAGCAGTTATAAATAAAAATTCTTATCCATTACCAAATATATTTAGCCATTTAATGAGTTTAGGGATAGAAGAAGATCATATGTACAATACTTTTAATATGGGGATTGGTTTTGTATTATGTGTAAATAAAAAAGATGGGGAAGATATAATAAAAGACCTGATAGAAATGGGAGAAAAGGGTTATAAAATAGGATATGTTAAAAAAGGAGATAAGTCTGTTGAACTAATTTAAAAAATAGTGCTAAAGGATTTATAATAAAAATTAGTTTATAGGTTAGATCTTTAAAATAATTGATTGGGGAATTAATTATTTATAGAGTATATATGAAAAATTTTCTTTAAATTAAAGGAGAATAAGATGTTTAAAATTGCAGTACTTGTTTCAGGGGGAGGAAGCAATCTTCAATCTATAATAGATAAAATAGAAGAGGGATATATAAAAAATTGCAAGATAGAAATGGTTATAGGGGATAGATCTAATATTTATGGTATAGAAAGAGCAGAAAAAAAGGGAATTAGAACTTTAACTCTAGATAGAAAAATATATAAAAGCAACCTGTCTAATAAAATATGTGAGTGTTTATATGGAAACGTAGATTTAATAGTTTTAGCAGGATGGCTTTCTATATTAAATGGGGATTTAGTAAATAAATTTGAAAATAAGATAATAAACATACATCCTTCATTAATACCAAGCTTTTGTGGAGATGGAATGTATGGTATAAAAGTACACCAGAGAGCATTAGAATACGGAGTAAAAGTATCTGGGTGTACTGTGCATTTTGTAGATGAGGGTACGGACAGTGGACCTATAATAATACAAAAATCTGTACCAGTTTTTGCAGAAGATACAGCAGAAATATTGCAAAAAAGAGTTCTAGAAAAAGAACATGAGGCATTACCAGAAGCTATAAAACTTATAAGTGAAGAAAAAGTAAAATTACAAGGAAGAAAAGTTTTTATTAAAACATACTAAGCTTATAATAATGAAAAAATTACTATTAATATAAATGAAACTAATAGAAAAATGTGTTTAGAGTAGATTAAGTTTGTTGAAATATAAAAAATTGTAGTTTGCAAATTGAAATAGTGCCACTTATATGTTTTCTTTGAAAGAAGGTGTATTGGTGGCAGTTACTTATGACAGATAAATAAGATAATAAAAAATATTGAAACTGGGGGAATTTAAGTGATAAAAAGAGCATTAATAAGTGTATTTGATAAAACAGGAATTTTAGATTTGGCAAAGTTTTTAGAAAGTAGAGATGTAGAAATAATATCTACAGGTGGAACTTATAAACATTTAAAAGAAAATGGAGTAAAAGTAATAGATATAGAAGAGGTAACAGGTTTCCCAGAAATGTTAGATGGAAGAGTGAAAACATTAAATCCTTTAATTCATGGAGGCATACTAGCTATAAGAGATAATGAAGAGCATATGAAGGTAATAGAAGAAAAGGGAATAAACCCTATAGATATAGTAGTAGTGAATTTATATCCTTTCTTTAATAAAGTAGAAGAAAATTTAAGTTTTGATGAAAAAGTAGAATTTATAGACATCGGTGGACCTACTATGATAAGAGCAGCAGCTAAAAATTTTAAAGATGTAGTAGTACTAACAGATACTAAGGATTATGAAAATGTCATAGATGAAATAAAAGAAAATGATCAGGTTAATATAAAAACTAGAAAAAAATTAGCAGGAAAAGTTTTTAATCTAATGTCAGCCTATGATGCAGCTATAAGTAATTTCTTATTAGAAGAGGAATATCCAGAATACTTAACTCTATCCTATAAAAAGAACATGGATTTAAGATATGGAGAAAACCCTCATCAAACAGCGGCTTATTACACATCTACTGTTGGAAAATATCCTATGAAAAATTTTGAAAAGTTAAATGGAAAAGAATTATCCTACAATAATATAAAGGATATGGATATAGCTTGGAAAACCGTTCGTGAATTTGAAGAGGTGGCTTGTTGTGCATTAAAACATAATACACCTTGTGGTGTGGCTATAGGAGATACTGTACAGGAAGTTTATACTAAGGCCTATGAATGTGATCCTATATCTATATTTGGTGGCATAGTTGCTTTTAATAGAAAAGTAGATAAGGAAACAGCAGAGAATCTTGCAAAAATATTTTTAGAAATAGTTGTAGCACCAGATTTTGATGAAGATGCTTTAGAAGTCTTAAAAAACAAGAAAAATTTAAGGGTTATAAAATGTGAAGAAAAATCTACAGAGTCAAAAGATATGGCAAAGGTAGATGGAGGAATATTAGTACAACAGGGTGATAATAAATTATTAAAAGATACAAAAGTAGTTACAGAAAAATCCCCAACAGAGAAAGAAATGAAAGATCTTATATTTGGTATGAAAGTAGTTAAATATGTGAAATCCAACGCTATTGTAGTAGTTAAAGATGGTATGGCAAAAGGTATTGGGGGAGGCCAAGTAAATAGAATATGGGCAGCAAAGGAAGCATTAGATAGAGCTGGAGATGGCGTAGTTTTAGCTTCAGATGCTTTTTTCCCATTTGGAGATGTAGCAGAAGAAGCTGCAAAATGGGGAATAAAAGCTATAATTCAACCAGGCGGTTCTATAAGAGATGAAGAATCTATAAAGGTATGTAATGAAAAAGGGATTTCTATGGTATTTACAGGAATAAGACATTTTAAGCACTAGATTTAAATATTTTTATACAAATATATTTTAGTTAAAAGATAAAAATTTTAATAAGATATTCTAATACTAAGATAAAAGAGATATTTTTTATAAAGAAATTCCATCTCAATATTAGAATTGATTAATGTATGGGAATTAAATATATTAAAGGGGTAAAAAACATGAAAATATTGATAATTGGTTCTGGTGGAAGAGAGCATGCTATAGCTTGGAAGATAGGTAAAAATCCTTTAGTAGAAAAAATATTTTGTGCTCCAGGAAATGGATGTACTGCACTAGAGCATAAGTGTGAAAATATAAATATTTCATCCGATGAAGAACTATTAGAATTTGCTTTGAAAAATAATGTAGATTTAACTATTGTAGGTCCAGAAGTACCTTTAATGGATGGCATAGTAGATTTATTTAAGGATAAGGGACTTAATATATTTGGACCAGATAAAAAAGCCGCTTTATTAGAGGGAAGTAAGGCCTTTGCAAAGGACTTTATGAAAAAATATAATATTAAAACTGCAGCTTATGAAGTTTTTGAAGAAGAGGGAAAGGCTTTAGAATATTTAAAGAATAGTGAGCACCCAGTGGTAATAAAAGCAGATGGATTAGCAGCGGGAAAGGGAGTTGTTATAAGTAACTCCTTTGAAGAAAGTAAAAATACCTTAGAAGAATTTATGACTAAGGATAAATTTAATGGTGCAGGTAAAAGAGTTGTTATAGAAGAGTTTTTAGAAGGCCCAGAGGCTTCTATACTATCTATAACTGACGGGGAAACTATAATACCTTTCATATCCTCAAAGGATCATAAACAAATATATGATGGTGGATTAGGTTCAAATACAGGGGGAATGGGAGTTATATCCCCTAATCCTTATTGTACAGAAGAAGTATTAAAGGATTTTGATAAAAATATATTAAAACCAACCCTAAAAGGCCTACAGGAAGAAAATCTAAAATTTTCAGGAATAATTTTCTTTGGCATAATGATAACTAAAAAAGGACCGTACCTTCTTGAATATAATTTGAGAATGGGAGATCCAGAAACGGAAGCTGTTCTTCCTTTAATGGAAAGTGATTTACTAGATTTAATATTAATATCAATAAATAAAGAATTAAAAAATGCAAATATAAAGTGGAAAAAAGCTTATTCTACCTGTGTTATAGCAGCATCTAAAGGATATCCTGGAAATTATGAAAAAGGATTTTCAATAAATGGAATAGAAGGTTTAGAAGGTATATTTGGAGCAGGAGTTAAATTAGAAAATAACAAGCTTTTAACTAATGGTGGAAGAGTGTTGTGTACTCAAGCTTTAGGAGAAACCTTAGAAGAATCTATAAAAAAGGCCTATGACAAGATGAAAAGAATAGATTTTGAGGGCATATATTATAGAAAAGATATAGGAAAATAATATTAATAATAAATAGCAGATACAAGTAATTATTTGTATTACATATGTATCTGCTATTAGTAATTTTTTAATAATAAAAATTGGGTTAATACAAGTTTTGCCACAGTATCATTTTATTATTTAGTATTAACTTTATATAAAAAAGATTGTGTTAACTCTATGATATTTATGAAATAATATCAGCACTATTTCTAATTTCTACTTCTATTTCAGTTTTTAGCTCAGTATTTAAAATTATATTTTCAATATTTAATTTAGGATACCTAATATACACATCATTTTCTATATCAAATATATCTAAATTATTCTTTTGAAATTTGGAAAATACAGAAGAAGTAAGTTTATTTATTTCTTCGGCTGCTAATGCTTCCAATTTATCTATTTCATTTTTATTACCATAAAATCTTCCTTGACTTTCACCTATGGTACATATGGTTTTAATTTTTTTAGTTAAATGGATAGAACCATTTACATACTCAATTTTAGTTCTGGTCTTACTAGATAATATCTCTAGAGATATTAATTTGTTTTTATCCTGGGGATTAGAAATTTGAAATACACCTTTAGAAACTTTATTAACTAGAAAATTATATCCTTTAGTTTCCTCTGCGGAAAGTCTTGATACATATTTATCCTTGGTTATAATAGCACCACCATTTAAGAATATTTTATTTTCAGTTTCCCTCCTGTTAAATTGTATAAAACTTGCTACAGCAGTTCTATCTTTCATAAGTCTTTTATTTAATAATTCGTTTAATGTCAACTTTATGGCACTAGAGGATGTATTTATATTTCTTATTAAATCATAAACAAAAATCCCAAGAAATTTTTCATCGGGTATCTTTATGTTTAATAATTCATCTCCAGTTCCTTCAAATATGCAAAAATTGGCTCTCATTATAAATTGTTGTTCTCTTTCAAAGATGTCTATAAACTTTTCTAAACCTATATTGGCAGCTTTTTCTGTAAATATAATTGCTTTTGTTTGCTCATAATTTACTTCATTTGAAGAGCTTAAATTAATATTTTTAAGAGCATCTAGTAGAGTTTTGCCTGTACCTTTAAATACTAATCTATCTTTTTGATTGGATTCCTCTCTAACACCCTTATAGGCTTCAACAAATAATACAGGATTATTTGAGTTGTCAACATCTACAATTACAGCAGTAGCAAATAATAATTTATTTATATCTCTATAACTGAAACATCCTTGTAAAAATATATTTGAAAAAACTAATAGTACTGCAATAAATCTTTTCATGTATATCAATTCCTTTAGAAAAAAAATAGGTTAAACAAACATAAAATTGGTTTTCTTATTTCAATTTATAAATATTTATGGCTTTATTTATTATTGAGATTTTTGATTATCTTTTAATATATCATTGGATAAATCTTTTAAATCACTCCTCAAAAGTACATCTTTATAATTATATTTCTCAAAAGTACCTAAAGGATATAGGTAAGGATATCCACAACTTTGCAAAGAACTTATATGAGCTAGAAATACCATAAGCATCATATAAAATCCAGGGAGCCCAGCTATGGATGAACCAATGGATATTAAGACAGACCATATAGAAACAGCATTATAAAATTTAGGTATTAAGAAAGTAGATATAGCAGCTAATCCAACTATAACCATGGTAGATTGCGATGTTAAGCTGGCACTTACAGTAGCATCTCCTAATATTAAAGCTCCAACAATACTCATGCTTTGTCCTATAGGCTGAGGAAGTCTAAGGCCTGCTTCCCTAGATAATTGAAAAAAGAACATCATAAGAAGAACTTCAATTATAGTTGGGAAGGGTACTCCAGCCCTAGCTTTAGATAATCTAAATATGAACATATAAGGAATTAAAGAAAAATGATGAGTAGATAAAGCTAGATAAAGTCCAGGTAAAAAAAGAGAAATACCTAGAGCAGCCCATCTTAATAATCTGCTTATATTAGCAAAGGACTTTTTTTGATAATAATCATCTGCCATATTAATATTTTCAATGAAAAAATGAGGAGCAGTTAAGACAAAAGGAGTCCCATCTACTAATATTCCAACTCTTCCCTCAAAAATTTTAGAGCATACCACATCTGCTTTTTCACTACTAGATATAGTGTCAAAAAGAGTATTTTTCTGAGTAAGAAGTTCTTCTATATAGTTGCTTTCAATAACAAATTCAAATTTAGCTTTATTTATTTTGTTCCTTATATAATTTGTTAAATCTTCAGGAGCTTTATTTTTTAAATAGCACATAGCTACTAAAGTGTTAGATTCTTCTCCCAAAGTAAATTTTTCTACCTCAAAATTTTCATTTTTAATTCTTCTACGTATTAAAGAAAGATTATCCATGATGGACTCTGTAAACCCTTCTCTAGGACCTTTTATTACGGATTCTGTTACAGGAGAACTAACAAAACGTTTAGCAAAACCTTTAGCTTCTACAGAAAGAATTCCTTCAAAAAAATCCGGTATTATAATTACATTTCCTGATAATATACTTATTATAGCCTCATCTATATCTGATATTTCCTCTACAGAACTTGCAGCTAACATTTTTTCTTTTATATTTTTTATATTATAAGTATAATTATTGTCCTTAATTAGAGGATAGATTATATATTCACTTATAAAGCTAGAATCACATAAGTTGCTAATAAATATTAAATGTAGGGTTCCTTGTTTACAAGAAACATCTCTAAATACTATATCAAAATTATTTTTTAATCTCTTTTTTATAGTATTATAAAAATCAATATTCATATTAATCACCATTTTTATTATTAGTAATAATTGCGAATAATATTCTAATATAGGTCAAGAATTAAAATAAAATATTATAAAATATAAGGAGGAATAAACATTTTTAAGTTAAATTCAAAGCATGTGGCTTTTATAATATTAGGAACAGTTATAGTATCATTAAAAACCTATCCAGAAATATTTATTATAAATGGTAAGACTAGTAGTTGGGTGGCTACTATAATAGCTTCACTGATTATATTTTTATATTATCTATATATAATCAATGTAAGTAAGAAAATTCGTAAACATAGTTTATGGGAAGTTTATGAATACGCCTTAGGAAAGCGCCTAGGAAAGTTATTTCAGATTACATTTTGTTTAGGATTATTTTTTTCTCTTTTAGAGAGCTGTAGTGTGGATGCTAATGCTATGAATACTAATTTACTTCAAAATACTCCACCTTGGTTTTTTGTTATAACATTTATATTAAGTGCTAATTATGTATTATTAAAAGGGCAAAGAGCTGTAATTTTAATGAGTTTAATCGGAATAACGCTTATATCTATTGCAGGTATAAATTTAGTAATACTTACAGCTAAGTATAAAACTTTTAAATATTTACTTCCCATATTTCCTAACGGTATAGATAGAGGGTTTATCATATGTATAATTCAGATATTAGGACTATATGGATGTGTAGCCATAGCGTATCCATATTTTCAAGGAATTAAAGATAAAAAAGCTGCTTTAAGAGGAGCAAATATAGGATTACTTATAGTTATACAAATGATAATAGTGTCTATAACAGGAGTAATATCTACTTTTGGAACTAATAGAGCTGTAACATTAGCTTATCCTAAGCTTATTCAAACTCAACTAGTAAGTTATTCAGGTTTCTTAGAAAGTGGAGAATTTTTTGTTATGCTTCAAATGTTAGCAGGTTGGTTTGTAAAATATGTATTAAGCTTTCAAGCTTTATTACATTTGTTAAAACACTTTAGAATAGAGGATAAAAAGCAAAGGATAACTATATGGGTATTAAATATTATAGTAATGATTGTATGTTTTTTTATGGCAAAAAATACTTATAGATTGTTATACATATTAGGATTCTATCCATATATATATTTAACTTCTTTTATAATAATTCCATTTATAATTTTTACTATAGCTTTAATAAAGAGTAAAAAAAAGCAAAAACCATATAAGGCTAGAAGATATTAATTAATAATTTTAAATTGGGAAAAATACAACTATTTTCAAATTACTTATAATATTATTTATGATATAATATTATTATAATATTATATTTATAAGGAGTGAATAGCTTTTGCCAAGATGTGAAGTATGTGGCAGAGAAGGTGCTGAAATACACCATATAATTCATAAATGTGAAGGCGGAATGGACTTAGAAATAAATTATAAATATTTATGTGGAAGGCATCATAGAGGAAGATATAGTCCACATAAAAATAATAATATAGATATAAGTTATAAATTAGAACTACAAAATAAACTGGAAAATTTATTTGCAAAAGAGTATTATTCATTAGGAAGTATTCAAGCTATATTAGATATTAATAGAAATAAGGGCAAAAAAATAGTACAAGGCTTAAAAATATATAAAGAAGGCTATAAATCTGAAGATATAATATATAAACTTATGGGACAAAAACATTATAGTGAATATAATTTATTTGAATCCGAAGAGTTTATAGCTTTAGGAGCGATATAAAGAGTAAATTTAAAAAATATGAAAAATTTCTTGACAAAATTCTATATAGAGAATAATATATTACTATAAATTGAATAAACCTCGGTAGGTGAGGTTACTACAAGGATACGGGTTGTTGCCGTAAAAGGATGGAAACATTCTTAACTGGTTAGCAGATTTTGCCGAACAAAGAAGGCATAATCTAATACAATTTCATTGCCTTGTAGAGCCAAAACTTGAACGAGAAAGTGTTGTTAATATAATACCTTCGCCATGTTTAAGTTTGGCGAAGGTTTTTTATTTTGAAATTTAGGAGGTGAAAAAGAATGGAAGCTGGCGGGAGTAGTATGGACAGTGGAGGTAAGCTTATATATTTAGAGAAAATTTTATATATGATTATTAAACTCTATTCTTTTTCACTGGAGTTTAACATAAAATTTATATGACAAAACTCTTCATATATGCAAGTCTTTAGTAAGATTTTTTATCTTCAACTGTTCTTTACTAAAATAATTCACCAATTATTATTTAACCGCAAATTTAATTTTATTTTTTTAAAAGGTTAAACTATATGTAATTAGCCTTTAGTTTGTTATTGTTTTTAGAATTTGGAGGTGTGAATTATGATGAAAAAAAGAATATTCAATGTTGAAGACATGTCAAAAAAAAGCATAAATAATCTTATAGAATTTAGCAAAATGGATTTAAAAAACGTTTATAAAAAATTAAACACTGATGTAGAAGGTCTAACAATAAATCAGGTAGAAAAAAGCAGAGAAAAATGGGGATTAAATCGAGTAGAACAAGAGAAACCAATACCATGGTACATTCAGCTAATTAAAGCTTTTATTAATCCCTTTATATTAGTTTTATTAGTTCTTGCAGGAGTATCTTTGATAACAGATGTTATATTAGCAGCACCAGAAGACAGAAGTTTTATAACTGTAATTGTTGTTTCTATAATGGTAACAATAAGTGGTTTTTTAAAATTTTTTCAAGAATTTAAATCAAATAAAGCTGCTGAAAAGTTAAAAGCATTAATAAAAACAACTGCTGCTGTATGTAGAAAAGAATCAGGAATTAATGAAATAGATATGAGTGAAATTGTACCTGGAGATATGGTATATCTTTCAGCAGGAGATATGATACCCGCAGATATAAGAATAATAACAAGCAAAGATTTATTTGTAAGTCAATCTTCTTTAACAGGTGAATCTGAGCCTGTTGAAAAGTATTCAGTTCTAAAGAATAAAAATGAAAATTTAAATGTAAGTGAACTTGATAATATCTGTTTATTAGGGACTAACATTATAAGCGGAAGTGCTACTGGGGTAGTTATAGCAACTGGAAACCAAACATATTTTGGAACTATGGCTTCAACACTTACAGAAACTAAAAACTTAACAAGTTTTGAAAAAGGTATAAATAGTGTAAGTATGCTTCTTATAAAATTTATGTTTATTATGGTTCCTATAGTATTCTTTGTAAATGGTATTACAAAAGGAGACTGGTTACAAGCTTTACTTTTTGCAATATCCATAGCTGTTGGTTTAACTCCAGAAATGCTCCCTATGATTGTTACAACTAATCTTGCTAAGGGTTCTGTAATTATGGCAAAACAAAAAACTGTAGTTAAAAAACTTGACGCTATACAAAATTTTGGAGCAATGGATGTTATTTGTACTGATAAAACAGGAACTTTGACCCTTGATAAAATTGTTGTTGAAAGATATTTAAATGTACATGGAGAGGAAGATAATAGAGTATTAAGACATGCTTATTTAAATAGTTTTTATCAAACTGGACTTCGTAATTTAATGGATGTAGCAATACTAAATCATGGAGAAGAAAATGGCTTTAGTGAGCTTGAAAAAAATTATTTGAAAGTGGATGAGATCCCTTTTGATTTTACAAGAAGAAGAATGTCTGTAGTATTAAAAGATAATGAAGGTAAAAGACAACTTATAACAAAAGGTGCTGTAGAGGAAATGATTTCAATTTGTACTTTAGCTGAGTACAAAGGTAATGTTGTAGAGCTTACTGAAGATATCAAAAATAAAGTTCTTAATATGGTAAAAAAATTAAATAGTGAGGGCATGAGAGTTATTGGGGTAGCACAGAAAAATCATATTCCAGATGAAAATAGTTTTAATGTAAAAGATGAAAGTAATATGGTTCTTATGGGATATATAGGATTTTTGGATCCTCCAAAGGATTCTGCAAAAGAAGCAATAAAAGCCCTTAAGAAAAATGGAGTAGATGTAAAAATATTGACTGGTGATAATGATTCAGTAACACTAAAAATTTGTAAAGAAGTTGGATTAAAAGCCAATAATATTCTTTTAGGAAATGAAATAGAAAAAATGACAGATGAAGAATTGGGCGAGACCATTGAAAATATTAATGTTTTTGCAAAACTTTCTCCACTTCAAAAATCAAGAATAATAAAATTACTTCAAAATAATGGACATACAGTAGGCTTTATGGGAGATGGTATAAATGATGCCGCAGCTTTGCGTCAAGCAGATGTAGGTATTTCTGTTGATACTGCAGTAGATATAGCCAAAGAATCAGCTGATATAATTTTATTAGAAAAAAATCTTATGGTTTTAGAGCAAGGAGTTATTGAAGGAAGAAAAGTCTTTGGAAATATTATAAAGTACATTAAAATGACTGCAAGTTCAAATTTTGGGAATGTATTTAGTGTATTAGTAGCTAGTGCATTCTTACCATTTTTACCAATGATGCCAATACATCTTTTGATACAAAATTTATTCTATGATGTATCTCAAGTTTCTATTCCATGGGATACTATGGATGATGAATATTTAAGTAAACCAAGAAAATGGAATGCAGATGATATTGGAAGATTCATGATTTTTATAGGTCCAATAAGTTCTATATTTGATGTGATAACTTATTTAGTAATGTGGTTTGTATTTAAAGCTAACACTCCCGCCATGCAATCATTATTTCAATCAGGTTGGTTTATAGAAGGCCTTTTATCTCAAACTCTTATTGTACACATGATAAGAACTAAAAAAATAGCTTTTATCCAAAGTAGAGCTACAGTTCCAGTGCTTTTATTAACAGGAATTATAATGACAGCAGGTATTTTTATACCATTTACATCCTTTGGAATCTCTGTAGGATTGCAACCATTACCATTTTTGTACTTCCCATGGCTTCTAGGGGTTTTATTAGCTTATTGTGTACTAACACAATTCATAAAGAAAGTATATATTAAAAAGTTTAATAGCTGGTTATAATTAGAATTTAAAATAAATAGTTTCATACTAGAATTTTAGTAATATATATTTTTGAGTAAAATAAAAAATTATTAATAATTTTGGAAATCAATGATATAAATGATATAAAAGTGTAAATAAAAAAATAAATAATAGCAGTCTTTTTTAATTAGAAATAAAATTAAAAAAGACTGCTATTGTTTGGTATGTATTTTCAAAACTATTAATTTTTATTTAGCTAAAATTTAAGTTTTTATAATTTTTTAAAATAATAAAGTTTACCATCCTCTATAGAATAGTCAATAAGATTTTTATGGAAAAGGTAAGTTATAAAGGCACTTAGAGCACCGATATATAAGTGATATTGATTAAAGTTTAGTTTTAAATCTTCTAATATTGCAAGGTTTTCTAAGATGTCTTCTTTAGTTAGAGGTTGATCTAAAAGTTCTAAAATTATATTTATATGCTTTTCTATATTTTTCATGTTTTTATCCACTAAATTTATTATTTCATCTTTTTCTAACACTTTATCACAGTGACTTATAACAAAATAGTCTGCCTCTATATTTTTTATAATTTCTAAACTCTTTATAGATTCTTCTAAATCATAGTAGTAAGGAAGAGAATATTTTTTTATTGTTTCATCACTAAAAATACTGTCTCCTAAGAAACATACTTTTTCAGGTGTAATAAGTCCTATTTGTTCTGGTGAATGCCCCTTAAGACTTATAACTTCAAATTTTTCATCATTAATTTTGTTTATTCCATAATCTAATATGTAATCTACACTTATATTTTTATTGCTTTTATATATAAGTTTTATTGGTGAAGCAGAAAACAGCATAGCTGCATTTAAGTCATGATTTTCCATAAATAGTTTTTCTTTAAAGGATGTATAAGTTAAACATCCAGGATAATTTTCTTTAAATAAGAGGTTACCACCACAATGGTCTAAATGACTATGAGTGTTTACTATGTATTTTGGATGAAGCCCATTTTCTAATAAAACCTCTTCTATTTTTTTTCCATCATATTTATTTTTCCCTGTATCGATCAATAAACAATTTTTATTTTTAAAAATATATACTCCAATGTTTGTAGGAAAATTTATATAATAAGAATTTCCTTTAATTTTAGTAAGTTCCATGAAATCACTTCCTTGATAAAATAATTGTTATTAATATAAATAATTTTTAATATATATTAAATTAGATAGATTTCCTAGTATACTATATAGCAATCTAAAAAAGTTTAATTTATCCCATGACTATAGGCTGTAGCACTATCACCTCTAAGAAGTGGGCATGTTAGAATTTTGAGAAAACCATTTAAAATTCTTATGTTGTGCATAATAGTGTTAATAAGGAGTTCTAGGTTTTAGATGGAGTAAAAACTTTACCAGAAACTTAGAAATCTGTTTATATATAATTTTAAGACACTATAAATTTTAACAGAAAAGAGACTACTTTTAAAATAATAATAACATAATAAATTTTTATAAGTAAACCTTATGAATTTTAAAAATATAATAATATAATAAAAATTATTATAAAATAATGAAAAACGCCCAAATTCAGGGCAAATAAGTTGTAATTTAAGTATATATTTAGTAGAATTAGGATAATGTCGTGTTGATACTAAATTATATATAAAATTAAGTATTGGGGTAATTTTGAAATTTAATTTTAAAAAGGGGGATATATTACAATGTTAGAAAATTTACAACCAAAATCAGTGTTTCATTTTTTTGAGGAATTAACTAAAATACCACATGGATCAGGGGATGAAAAAAGAATAAGTGATTATTTAGTTAATTTTGCAAAAGAAAGAAATTTAGAAGTTATTCAAGATAAATCTTTAAATGTAATTATAAGAAAGCCAGCTACAAAAGGATACGAAAATGCTCCTACTGTAATAATCCAAGGACATATGGATATGGTTTGTGAAAAAGTTAAGGAAAGTAATCATGATTTTGAAAAAGATCCATTAAAATTAAGAATAGATGGAGACCATTTATATGCTACAGGTACAACATTAGGAGGAGACGATGGTATTGCCGTTGCTTATGGGCTAGCTGTGTTAGATTCAAAGAATATATCACATCCTAGTATAGAATTTGTTGCCACAACTTCAGAAGAAACAGGCATGTATGGTGCTATGGGACTAGATACTTCTAAATTAAAGGGGAAAATTTTATTAAATATTGATTCAGAAGAGGAAGGAATATTTTTAGTTAGTTGCTCTGGTGGAGTAAATCCTATAGTTTCTATACCAACAGAATATGAAAAGGCCACAGGAAAGTATATACAAATAGAAATAAAAGGATTGAATGGTGGACATTCAGGTATGGAGATTATAAAACAAAGAGCAAATGCTAATAAGTTAATGGGGAGAGTTTTATACGACTTAAAGAAAAAACTAGATTTTAATCTTGTTGAAATAAATGGCGGTTCAAAACATAATGCTATTGCGTTACATGCAACTGCAGTGTTAACTATAGATGAAAATAAATTTAATGAAGTTAAAGTTCTTTGCGATAAGCTAGAAGAAACTTTCCAAAATGAATTTAGAGTGGAAGATTCAAATATAAAAGTTGTAGTTGAAAACATAGAAAATAGGGAAAAACAGTTAACTAAAAAAGTAACAGATAATATAATAAATTTCCTACTATTAGTTCCTTATGGCGTTCAAACTATGAGTAAAGATATAGAGGGGTTAGTGGAAAGTAGT
Organism: Clostridium sp. CTA-6; assembly: GCF_054768115.1. NCBI lineage: Bacteria > Bacillati > Bacillota > Clostridia > Eubacteriales > Clostridiaceae > Clostridium > Clostridium sp. CTA-6. The sequence goes on along the minus strand of NZ_BAAAAU010000010.1, from coordinate 171,999 downwards.
TTAAATATTGGTATAGTTGAAAATAAAGAAGATGAAATTAAGATTACAATAGCTGTAAGAAGTTCCGTAAGTAGTTTACAATTAGAAGTTGTAAATAGAATAGAGGCTTTATGCTTATTGGTAGATGCAAGATTTGTTAGGGAAGATGAATATCCAGCATGGCAATTTGATCCAGAATCTAAAATAAAAGATTTATGTGTTGATATATACACTAAGTTATATGAAAAACCAGAAGTATCAGCTATACATGCAGGATTGGAATGTGGATTGTTTAAGGGTACCATGAAAGATACTGATATGATAAGTTTTGGACCAAATTTATATGATGTTCACACACCAAATGAACACTTAAGTATATCCTCAGTGGAAAGAATATGGAAATTTTTAGTGGAACTATTAAAGAACATAAAATAAAAATTAATTATTGACACAAAGCGTGAAAAAGAGTATATTAAAATTGTAAAATTTAATAAGGTAAATCCTTCAGGGCGGGGCGTAATTCCCCACCGGCGGTAAAGTCCGCGAGCTACTTGTAGCATGATTCGGTGAAACTCCGAAACCGACAGTTAAAGTCTGGATGAAAGATAGGATTATAAATAATAATTTTTATATTGTTATTTTATTTCGTATATAAATCTCTGGAGGAAACTCTAGAGATTTTTTTATATTTAAGGGAACACTAAATAAAGTTTAAAGTATATAAAACTTTATTATGCTTTAAAAATATATATTAAAATAAGTGTTAAATATAAAAATATATTTAGGAAATTATACCACTTAAAATTAAATAATAGTTATATAAGGCGGTGTATTTAAAATGGAAGATTATAATTTTTATATGGAAAAAGCCTTAAAATTAGCTAAAAAAGGTGAGGGAAAGGTTAATCCTAATCCTAAAGTAGGAGCTATAGTTATTAAAGATAATAAGATAATTGGAGAAGGTTATCACAAATATTTTGGAGGTCCACATGCAGAAGTTTACGCTCTTAGGGAAGCTGGAGAAAAAGCTAAGGGAGCTACTATATATGTTACATTAGAGCCCTGTTCCCATTATGGTAAAACTCCTCCCTGTGCAAAGGCTATAGTAAAGGCAGGAATAGCTAAGGCTGTTATAGCTATGAAAGATCCCAATTCGCTAGTTCAAGGTAGGGGAATAGATATCTTAAAACAAAATGGAATAGAAGTTGTAACTGATATTATGGAAAAAGAAAGTAAAGAATTAAATGAAGTATTTATAAAATACATAACTAAAAAAGAACCCTTTGTAGTTTTAAAAACTGCTTCTACTTTAGATGGTAAGATTGCTACAAAAAAAGGAGAATCTAAATGGATAACAGGAGAAGAATCAAGATATAGAGTACACCAAATAAGAAATGATTTATCAGGAATAATGGTAGGGATAGGGACAATTATAAAAGATAATCCTCTTTTAACTACAAGGATAGAAGAAGGAAGAAGTCCAAAAGCAATAATAGTAGATTCTAATCTTAGAATTCCTTTAGAATCTAAAATCCTAGAAACAATTAATGCAAGAAGTATTTATATAGCTACAACTAAGAAACATAAGGATTTATCAAAAAAGAATGATTTGGAAAATTTAGGCGTTAAGATTTTAGAATTTGAAGAAAATGAAGAAGGGAAAGTTCCATTAAAAAAATTAATGCAATATTTAGGCGAAGAGGAAATAGATAGTATCCTTTTGGAGGGAGGCAGCACATTAAATTTTTCTGCACTAAAAGAGGGAATAGTAGATAAGGTTATGTGTTTTATAGCACCTAAAATAATAGGAGGACAGGATTCAAAGACAATGATAGGTGGAACTGGGGTAGATAATTTAAAAGATATGTTTAAATTACAAAATTTAAACTTTGAAAAAATAGGAGAGGATATACTTATTGAAGGTTATATATGAGTAGAAAAGTAATTCATAAGTTTTCAATAACTATTAAGTATAAAATATAAAAAATTATTAGATAAAGTTATATGAAAGATTATACAGTAAATGTTCTATAAATAGTTTCTAAATAGAATAAGTAAATTTAATAGGTGTAGTGGTTATTACACTAGATATTTAAAGAAGGTGTTAGTTTGTTTACAGGCATAGTTGAGGAAGTTGGAAAAATATCAAAAATAGAAGAGGGCAAAGACTTTCTTCATATAACCATAGAGGGAAGTAAGGTTTTAAATCCATTAAATTTAGGAGATAGTGTAGCAGTGAATGGAGTGTGTCTTACAGTAACGAATTTTAATAATAGTAGTTTTACTGCAGATGTTATGGCAGAAACTCTAAAAAAAAGCAGCTTAAAAACATTATCTAAAGGTAGTTTGGTAAATTTAGAAAGAGCCGTAACTTTAAATAAACCTCTAGGTGGACATATCGTTTCCGGTCATATAGATGGAACAGGCGAAATAATAAACATTAAAAAAGAAGGAATTGCTACATTATTGGAGGTAAAAACAAAAGAAACTTTGTTAAAATATATGGTGCCTAAGGGTTCTGTAGCGTTAGATGGTGTAAGTTTAACCTTAGTGGATATAAAAGAAAAAAGTTTTACAGTATCTTTAATACCTCATACAAAAGAAGAAACTATATTAATGAACAAAAATATAGGCGATATAATAAATATAGAATGCGATATTTTAGGAAAATATATATATAAATTTATGCATTTAAAAAAGGAAGAAGAAGATTTAAAAAGTAATATAAATTTAGATTTTTTAAGTAAGACAGGATTTTTATAATTTAAAATTAAGATTAATTTATTAATGAATATTAGCTTAATGTGCAGTTTATACTATGTTTAAAGTATAAAGAAAAAAATTATTATTTTAAACTTTATGTAATAGTAAAATCTATATTATATTAAATAACTATTACCAGTTTTATTATGTATAACTAATAAAAAATTATGACAACAAGTTGCTGAAAATAGGATAAAAAGTTAAGAGGCGTGGATAAAGTAAGTGGCGAATAGAGCAATATGTTTGCTGTATTATGTAAAATCTTTGTAGAAATTCAATAATATGTTTAGGGGGAATTTTCATGAGTTATAAATTTAATACTATAGAAGAAGCTATAGAGGATATAAAAAATGGAAAAATTATTGTAGTTGTAGATGATGAAGATAGAGAAAATGAAGGAGATCTTTTGATGTCAGCAGAAAAAGTTACTTCAGAGACTATAAATTTTATGGCTAAAGAGGGAAGAGGACTTATTTGTGCTCCCGTAAAAAAATCCAGACTGGAGGCATTAGAAATATATCAAATGGTACATAAAAATAAAGATAATTTTGGTACGGCCTTTACCGTATCAGTAGATGCAGTAGGCACATCCACAGGAATATCTGCATTGGATAGAGCCTTTACCGTATCAAAGATAGTAGATCCAAATTCCAAACCAGAGGATTTTTTAAAGCCAGGTCATGTGTTTCCTTTAGCAGCCAAAGATGGAGGAGTTTTAGTTAGAGCAGGACATACAGAAGCAGCAGTAGATATGGCAAGACTAGCAGGTTTTTCTGAAGCAGGAGTTATATGTGAAATAATGAATGAGGATGGGACTATGGCAAGGGTGCCACAGCTTATGGAATTTGTAAAAAAGCATAATTTAAAAATAATAACTATAGCAGATTTAATTGAATACAGAAGTAAAGAAGAAAAATTAATAAAGGCGCTAAAACCAGTAAATCTTCCTTCTAAATATGGAAATTTTACTGCTATAGGGTATGAAAATTTAATAACTGGAGAAGAACATGTAGCTTTAGTAAAAGGAGATGTAAAAGGAGAGGAACCAGTACTAGTTAGAGTACATTCAGAATGTTTAACAGGAGATGTATTCGGGTCTTTAAGATGCGATTGTGGTGAGCAAATAGCTAAAGCTCTCATGAAAATAGAAGAAGAAGGAAAAGGAGTTTTAGTATATATGAGACAAGAAGGAAGAGGTATAGGTTTATTAAATAAACTAAAAGCCTATGCTCTTCAAGATGAAGGTATGGATACTATAGAAGCAAATTTAGCTTTAGGATTTCCAGAAGACTTAAGAGATTATGGTATAGGAGCTCAAATATTAAGGGATTTAGGTGTTAAAAATATAAAACTTATGACTAACAATCCTAAAAAAATATCAGGACTTTCAGGTTATGGTATAAAAATAGTAGATAGAGTTCCTATAGATATGGGATGCAAAAAAGAAAATCTTAATTATTTAAAAACTAAAAAGGATAAAATGGGACATTTAATTGACATAATGTAGTTAAATTAATAAAAGATTAGGGGGAAATAAAATGAAAATATATGAAGGAAAATTAACGGCAGAAGGGTTAAAGGTAGGAATAGTAGTTTCAAGATTTAATGAGTTTATAACATCAAAATTATTAGCAGGGTCTATAGATTGCTTAAAAAGGCATGGAGCTAAAGAAGATAATATAGAAATATGTTGGGTACCCGGGGCTTTTGAAATACCTGTAATAGCAAAAAAAATGGCATCAAAGGGTAAATATGATGCAGTAATTTGTTTAGGAGCAGTAATAAGGGGGGCAACACCTCATTTTGATTATGTATCTAGTGAAGTTTCAAAGGGAGTGGCTCATGTATCATTGGATAAAGAAGTGCCAGTAATATTTGGAGTATTAACTACAGATACCATAGAGCAAGCTATAGAGAGAGCAGGTACAAAGGCAGGGAATAAAGGTTATGATGCAGCTATGTCAGCTATAGAAATGTCAAATTTAATAAAAATTTTAGATTAGAATTTTAAACTTTACTAAAGTTTAAAAGTATATATTGATACAAATGCTAATTCATTTTATTAAGGGCTTTTAACCTTATTTTATTGAAGTAGCCTAAAAATTCTACTATTATAAAGATAATCAAAAATAAGAATCTCTATAAAATCATATAGAAATAAAAGAGCAGATATAAGTTAATTTTTATTACATTTTAACTTATATCTGCTTAAATGTTTTAATCTTCATTAAGTAATTGTTTTAAATCTTACTTGCCCTATAACTATTTGGAAAAATGTATTATGCAATGGTCTGATATAACACTTTTATAGCTATTAAAAGCGATATAGTAGTAAAAACTGGTTTTATTACTTTGGAACCTTTATTTAAAGCTATTTTTGTTCCAAGCTTAGCACCAATTATCATTGCTAAGGATACAGGGATGGCTAGCTTATAGTTTATTTGCCTATGAAAAGCAAATAATATTAAAGAGGCCATATTGCTTATAGTAGTTAATGATTTTGAATTTCCACTAGCCCTTACAAAATCAAACTTAAAAATCCCAATTAATCCTATCATCATAAAAGCTCCTGTACCAGGACCAAAAAAACCTGTATAAAAGCCTACAGAAAAAGATAGAAATATTCCTAGTAGAGTATTTTTTTTATTTAATCCATGAAAATTATTCTTTAAGCCTACATTCTTAGAAAATAAACTGAATAAAGCTACTATAACTAATAAAATAAGAACTATGATGTTTAGACAATTAGCATCAATGCCCATTACTGCGTTAACACCTAATATAGCACCTATCAATGAAAAAGGAGCTAATATTTTAAATAGCTTTAAATTAATCTTTCCAGATTGAGCAAAATTAAAACAACTTGTTAATGAAGAACAGGTAGCACAAAGCTTGTTTGTGCCTAAGGCCATATGGGGTGGAACTCCCGCCATTAAATATGCAGGTATAGTAATTAGTCCTCCACCGCCAGCTATGGCATCTATGATTGCAGCTAAAAAACCTGCAAAACATAGAAGTAAAATAGTAAACAAAAAGACACATCTCCAATCTATAAAATTAATTTAATTTATTATTTTTTAAAAGATCATGTTTAAGTATATTATCAGAAGAGTTTAATTCACTTATAGCATTATCTTTTTTTGCTTTTAATTCTTCAGTTTCATTTATTTTTTTATGAGTTTTTATATCGTAATAAGTATTTATCGGGGATATATAAAATACTTTCCCATCAGTAAAGGAACCATTTCTAAAAATTACAGATTCATTTTTGTTGTTTAAAAGATCCCTTCCAAACATAGTATTATTTTTTATATTTAATAAATTTGCTAATGTAGGGTATAAGTCTATTTGACCACAATATTCATTGTTTATTCCCTTTAATTTTTCATCAGGAGTGTGGATTATTAAAGGGACCTTTTGAAGTTCTATCCAGTTTAATTCATCTATATCTTTTCCCAGGAAATTAGACAAATCTTTTTCATTTTCTCTTGGTATAGCATAGTGATCCCCATAGATAGCTATTATAGAGTTAGCTAAAATATTTTCTTTTTCTAATTTATATAAGAAAACACCTAATTGTTCATCCGTATAATGTATAGATTTCATATAGTTTCCTAAAAGAGTTCCTTCGTATTCTTCTACATCAAATTCTCCATATTTATCTGTAGCTTCGTAGGGAAAATGACTTGTTAAGGTTACAACAAAAGAAAAATAAGGTTCTTTAAGCTTTTTCATTTTTTCTATAGTTTCATTTAAAAAGCATTTATCACTAAGGCCTAAACCTATTTTTTCATCTATTTTATAATCTTTTTCACTATAAAATTTATCAATATCCATATTTTTATACATTAAGTTTCTATTCCAAAAGTTTTCTTTATATCCATGGAATGCCGCTGTATTATATCCGTCTTCTTTAAGTTCTGAAGGAAGGGAATTAAAATGGTTACCTGCATATAAAAAGTAAGCAGCACCAGAAGGGGCTGGATATAAAGAATTATTAGTTATAAATTCTGCATCGGAAGTACTTCCAGAAGCTATTTGATAAAAATAATTGTTAAAGTATAAAGATTTATTTAAAAACTTATTTAAATTTGGAGTTATTTCTTTATTGTTTATTTTTTTATTTATAACAAAGTTTTGCAAAGCTTCTACCTGTATAAGTATTACATTTTTATATTCATAGATACCTTTATATTTAGAAGAGTTATAAGAGGTATTCTTTTGTGCCAGAACATTTTTTATGTCTTCTTTTTTATTAGAACTTACAGGCATTTTTCTTTTTATAAAGTTTGTACTAGAACAATAAAAATCAATATAATGATAGTTTAAAACTCCTAATTTTTCAGCAATATAAACTTTATTATACATAGTTGAAATAAGCTTTGGTTGTTCTTGAGATAATTTATAAAAATTTATAAACTCTATAGGTATGGCAATAATTAAAGTTATAATTATTAATTTATAATCAAATTTATAATTATTTTCAGAGAATATACCTTTACTTTTAAGTGCCAAAAATAAAGGAATTAAAATTAATATGTCTAATATATAAACTAAATCCCAAAAGTTAAAAAGCTCCAATACGCTGGACCCCACTGCCCCTAGTTGGAAGCTATTTATAAGTATAGGCAGAGAAAATAAATCCTTAAAATATCTAAAATAATTTAAATCTCCTATAATAATAATAGAAATTAAAATATTAAACAAAAGAAGAAAAATAAATCTGCCCTTTCTTTTGAAAATAAGGCTTAAAGCTATTACTAAAAGAATAGACGCAATAGCAGGATACAATATTCTACTATATTTAAAGTGTTTCAATTGAAGTTTACTACCATAAGTTAAAAGTTTTGTGAGCATAAGAATAAAAAATAAAATAATATCCCAATAGTTATATAAATATGTTTTATATTTTTTCATGTTCACCTTTCCTTTATATGTTATAATATCAATTGTGTTTAAGTTTAAATATATATGTATTTAAAATATAAATTCTATAAAAATTTAATGTTTTATAAAAAAAATTAAAATCCTCTTTATATAGTATAAACTATAAATAGGATAATTGTAATAAAGATTGATTTAAAAAATGATAATTGTTGTAAGTGTTAAAGAAAGTGTGGATTTTTTATTACAAAAATAATAATTTATTAAAAACATATAATTTATAAGGATATAATATATTTACATAGAACTAATACTATAGCATAATATAATTTGACTTGGATGTAAAATGTGAGGAGGAGTAATATATGTTAGATAAAGAAGAAGTAAAAGCTTCTGAAGAAGTAGTAGAAAATATAGAAAAAGAAAAGGAAGAAGAAAAAGTAAAAGAAGTTAATGATGAAAAAGTATCAGAAGATGAAACAGATAAAATTAATGAGTTTGTAGAAGAAGATGCTCTAAAAAATAAAGAAGAAGAAATTGATAAGTCTGCAAAAGAAGATAAAGAAGAAAAAACTAAAGAAGACGAAGTTCATAATGATATAAAGGATAAAGTTTGCTTTTTACAATACTTTAAAGAAGGAATAAAAAACACCTTAGGAATATTTGTAGTATCCATAGGGGTTTTAGCAGTAATAGGGTTAATCTTAAGATATATAATAGGGTTATATGTAGTAGATGCTTGGGGTATGCTATTTATTGTATATTTAGTAGTATCTTTATTCTATCCATACATAAAAGCTAAATTTTATAGAAAAAATAAATAAAATGGATAAATAATTAAGAGTATCTTAGGAGGCTCTTAATTATTATTTTTAATATAGAAAATAAAATTAATATAGAAAATTTTATTCCATTGCTTATAATTCTTATAATGTATATAAGAATTATAAACCACCTAAATTGATTTAATTAAAATTTAGGTGGAATAAGAATTCCATCTGAATTAAGTTTTGATTTGAAATAAATAAAGTGCTTAAAATAAATTTACTTTGAAAGGATGAAAACAAATATATGAGAAAAGGTAAGGAGTATGAATTTCTTATAGAAGAAACAGAATTTCCAGGAACAGGTATAGCAAAAAAGGATGGTCTACCAGTTTATATAAAAGGAACATTGCCAGGACAAAAGGTTTTAGCAAAAATAACTAAAAAAAGAAGAGAATATGCTCAGGCTAAACTTTTAGAAATAATAGAAAATGTGGATTATGCTATAAAAAATAAATGTCCTCATTTTGGTCAATGTGGGGGATGTTCAACACAATACATACCTTATGAAAAACAATTAGAAATAAAAGAAGAGCAATTATTAAAATTGTTTGAAAATAAGGACATAGAAGATTTTGAATTTTTAGGAGTAGAAAAAAGTCCAGAAGAATATGAATACAGAAATAAGATGGAGTTTACCTTTGGAGACATGGAAAAGGGTGGAGATCTTACTCTAGGTATGCATGTTAAAAATAGAAGTTTTTCTATTGTAACAGTGGATAACTGTGAAATTGTGGATAAAGATTTTAGGAGTATATTAACATCTGTGGTTAATTACTTTAGCAAAAAAGGATTACCTAAATATAGGGTAATGAGTCACGAAGGTTTTTTAAGAAATTTAGTTATAAGAAAAGCTAAAAATACAGGAGAGATATTAGTAAACATAGTAACTACATCTCAAATGGAATTTGATTTTAAAGAAATAGTAGATATATTATTAAAGGGAGAGTACAAAGGAGAAATAAAAGGCATTCTTCATACTATAAATGACACGTTATCTGACGTAGTTCAGGTAGATAAATTAGAAATATTATATGGAAGAGATTATATAATAGAAGAGTTATTAGGACTAAAATTTAAAATAGCTCCAGAAGCCTTTTTCCAAACAAATTCAAAGGGAGCAGAAAAACTATATAGCATAGTAAAAGACTTTTTAGGTGATGCTAGTTCAAAGGTAGTTTTTGATCTTTATTGTGGTACAGGAACTATAGGGCAAATAGTTGCTCCAAAGGCTAAAAAAGTTATAGGTGTGGAATTAATAGAGGAAGCAGTTAAGGCAGCTAATGAAAATGCAAAATTAAATGGATTAGATAACTGTGAATTTATAGCTGGAGATGTAGCAAAGGTTATAAAGGATTTAAAACAGAAGCCAGATATTATTATATTGGATCCACCAAGACCAGGTGCACACCCAGTAGCTTTAGAATATGTAGTTAAATTTGAACCAAAGGAAATAATATATGTATCTTGTAATCCAAAAACTTTAGTGGATGACTTAGAATATCTTATAGATAATGGATATAAATTAGAAAAGGTTAAGGGCATGGACATGTTCCCCCACACACCACATGTGGAGACTGTAGTAAGGATAGCGAAAAAGTAAAATAAGTAGAGTAAAAAAGCTAGTAAATAAGGATTTCTGAGCATTTCATCAATTTTCCCAGATGTTAGTTGGTAGATGATACCCTTTGAAACTCTTATGTTCTGTCTGAGGAAACATATCATTGCTTTAACTGTGGTTATGTTGACAGATTAGACGACAGTTATTTTTTTAAGGATTGAGAATTATAATAAATAATATGATGATGAATTATTTGAAAATAACTTACCATGTTTTATAATTTTGAATATAGATAAAGCGTCAAGGAGGTGGCGACTTGGCACAGCAATATACCAAAAAAATGATTCGTGAGGTATTCATAAAGATGCTGAATGAACGTCCAATTAACAAAATCACAGTTAAGGAAATTGCTACAGTATGTGAGATAAATAGAAATACTTTTTATTATTACTACACAGACATATATGCACTTTTGTCAGAGATATTCCAAACAGAACTTCAGACAGTAATTGATGAATATAATGATACACTTTCCTGGGAGGAGAGTTTTATTGTAGCTGCTAGATTTGCTTTAGAAAACAAAACAGCCGTTTATCATGTATATAATTCCATGCAGAGAGAAGAACTAGTGAACTATATATACAATGTATCAGGGAATGTGATGATTCGGTATGTTGAAAAAGTAAGCGAGGGTATCTCAGCTTCTTCGGGAGATAGAAAACTTATTGCTTCCTTTTATCAGTGTGCCCTTACTGAAATGGTGCTACAGTGGATTGCTGCCGGAATGAAGGAGGACCCTGATACTATTATTAGACGAATCGGGTATCTTTTCGATGGAAACATCGAATTGTCCCTTAAGCGAAGTGCTGGTTTAAATGATACCTAGTAAAAAACGATAGGAGATTTCTTTTTTATCAGACATTCTGACCTCAATGCCTAAAAATTAGATAAACAAACTGCGGTGTTCGAATTTTGAACACCGCAGTTTGTTTATCTAATGAAAAAGACACAAAAAAACTATATTATAGATTTATAGAGATCTTACAGATAATAAGTATCCACAAAATTAAAGAAGGACTCATTATATATTACAATATATGGGTATACTATTGGAGTGAATATAGAAGAACTCCAAACATAATGGTATAATTTAGAAAACTATTAAAAATTTAAGAAAGAGGGAGATAATAATGAAATTAAAAACACATGATGATAGACTTACCCTTACAAATGGAAGTTATCATGCTTTAGTAAATGCAAGAAAGCCTAAAGGAATTGAAGATAAAAAAGCTTATTTAATCGGTACTGGAATTGCTGCTTTAGCTGCTGGTTGTTTTTTAATTCGTGATGCTCACATGGATGGCAGCAAGATTACCTTCTTAGAACAATTAGATATTCCTGGTGGATCTTTAGACGGTCAAGTTCGTCAGAATGCGGGATATGTAGCACGTGGTGGACGTGAAATGGGTCATTGTTTTGAAGTTTTATGGAGTTTATTCAGTTCATTACCATCTACAGAAGATCCTAATATGACTGTTTTAGATCATTTTTATTATACAAACTACGATGATCCAAACTTTAGTAATTGTCGTATTACTAAAAATAAAGGTGAACGTTATGACAATGGCAAATTCAATTTGGGTCAAGACTTGGCAAAAGAATTAGCTGCTTTTGTAAATATGACAGATGAAGAACTTGAAGATAAAGCTATTGAAGATCTTCTTTCTGAAGACCTTTTAAACACTGATTTCTGGACATATTGGAGAACAATGTTTGCTTTTGAAAATTGGCATAGTGCTTTAGAAATGAAATTATATATGAATCGTTTTATCCACCATGTTGGGGGATTGCCAAGTCTTTCTGCTCTACAATTTTCAAGACATGACCAATATACTTCATTTGTAAAACCTATGGTTAAATATTTAGAAGACCATGGTGCTAAATTTGAATATGGAGTTACTGTTGATAATGTTGAATTCTCAATTTCAGATGATAAAAAGGTTGCAAAGAAAATAGTTGCAACAGATAAAACTGGAAAAGATATTTCTATTGATTTAACAGAAAACGACTTAGTATTTATTACTAATGGTTCTATGACTGAAGGTTCAGGATATGGTGATGACAATACTCCTGCACCATTTAATAGAGAACCAGAAGGATGCTGGAAGTTATGGAGAAATATAGCAGCTCAATCAGATGAATTTGGAAGACCAGATAAATTCTGTACAGATACAGAAAAATCTAATTGGGAATCTTGTACAGTAACTTGTCATGATGAACGTGTTCCTGAGTACATTGAAAAAATCACAAAACGCTCACCATATGGTGGACGTACTGTAACAGGTGGAATAGTTACAGCACTTGATTCTTCATGGTTGATGAGTTGGACAATAAACCGCCAAGAACAATATTATGGACAACCAGAAAAAGATGTTTTAGTTTGGGTATATGGTTTATTCTCTGATGTCCCTGGAGATTATATTAAAAAGCCTATGAGAGATTGTACTGGTAAGGAAATCACAAAAGAATGGTTATATCATATAGGAGTTCCTACAGATAAAATTGAAGAATTAGCAGGATCATGTAGCGCAGTTCCTGTTATGATGCCATTTATCACATCTCAATTTATGCCTCGTGCAGCTGGAGATCGTCCATATGTTGTACCAAAGAATGGAGTAAACTTTGCTTTCCTTGGACAATTTGCTGAAACATTGGATGATCCAGGCCGTGATACTGTATTTACTATAGAATATTCAGGACGTACAGCTATGGAAGCAGTATATGTTTTAACTGGAGTTGAAAAAGGAGTTCCTGAGGTATTTGGTTCAAGATATGATATTCGTTATTTATTAAATGCTGGTGTATGTTTATTAGATGGAGAAAAACCAAAACTTGATTTACCACCAATGGCTAAACGTAAAGTTTTAAAACAAGTAGCAGGAACAGACATTGAAAAGTTATTAAAAGAATATGGAATTATTTAATGCCATTTGCAGTTAGATAATTTGATTAAAATCCCGAATTTTAAAAAAATCGGGATTTTAATTTATATGTAGTTATTATTCATATTGATACTTGGTATATTAACAATATAATAGAATTATCATACGAAGGAGGAAACTTTTGTGAAAGAAAAAACAGAGATCAAGCAAGGTTATATTCCTACTATAGAAGAAATGCAAAATCGGTATGAAGACGATTTGCGAAAAGAAGCCTTAAAATCATTGGAATATGAGAATAATAAAAAAATAGAAGAACAAGGGGCATTTTTTAAAGCTTTTCGAAAATTTGAAGAAAGGGATTATGATATTCCTCCTGATTCTAAAAAAAATAATGTGTATTATGAAAAATATAAAACTTATGTAGAAGAAGAAACAGAAAATAAGGGCAAAAAGATACAAGAAATTGAAAATTCAATTGGATATGAACAGTTTTTCCTTAGTTGGGAAAGAAGAGTTAATAGCGAAAGTAATAATTATAGTCATTATGGCAGTAATTCAGCTACAAGATATAGAGTTGATTGCATAAAAAGACTAGAAAAAGAGCTGGAGACAATTTTAGAAAATTCTCCGGAAGCATGGGAATTTTATTATAAACGTCAATTGACAAGTGATATAGAAACCCAACATCAGCAGCGTTTGGTAACTGTACCTTATGTAGTTAAAGCAAAACAAAAAGTAATAGATTCGCTGAATTTAGGTGTTCCTGTATATATTGTTGGACATTTGGGAAGTGGAAAAACACAATTAGCAACTGAAGCAGCTCTAGATTTTACTATTCAAAATAGAATACAAAGAGAATTAGAAGATAAAATGGAAGATTGGTTTTCTAGAAATCCAAGTGCCACAGAAAAAGATGCTATTGAAAAATTTGAAGAATTTAATGAAGAAAGAAAACTTTACTATAAAAATATTTTAACTAATGGAAGTAAAGATGAAATAGAATCTTTACAACCACTATTTATATCTGGATCCCATAATTTAACTTATGAAGATATGTTTGTAGAGAAAACTTTGACCCTCAAACACAGTTTTTCTAAAGGATCTTATTCGGATTATCTGAATATGATTATAGGAGATTTTTATGAGTGGATGGATGAGCATAGAACTAGACTAGAGAAGATGACTGATGAAGAGCAGTTGCAGCTTAAGATTCAAATATGGAAGAGCTTTTCTGATTTATTGGTAGCAAGTAATAGCGCTTTTGGTACCGAAATCAAAAAAATAGAAAGAGAAATTTTGATTGCAGTAAAAGAAGGTCGCCCTGTAATTGTAGACGAATTAAATACAATTGCCATGCAAAACTTAATTGCTTTAAATGATATTCTACAGCGTCATGCAGGAAATACAGCTTATATCACAGGAGTTGGTCCTGTTTTGATTAAGCCTGGATTTGGATTTATTGGTACAGGAAACCTGTCAAGTCAAATGGTCAATTATGAAGGAACCAATGAGTTAAATCCAGCCTTTAAATCACGTTTCGTAACCATTGAATATAATTATGTACCTCAAAATACAATTGGTTCTTTAGAAGATCAAGAGTTGCCAGAAAAAAATGAACTTTTTAGAATAATAATAGCGCGATTAACTGACAGAAATGGAAATATCCATCTTCCTAATTCCAAAAGAACATTAGAAGAATTGTTTAGATTTTCTCAATTGTGCAGGGTTACTCAAAACGTTTTTATGGGGAAATGGAAAGATGACGAAGCCCAAGAAGATTGCGGAATAGATGAACTAGAGTTGAGAGAGTCTGTATTATCAATTCGTAATATTTTACACGTTTTAGATAATTGGAATAAAGGAGAAGAAAAAGACTTGAGTAAAGCTTTGTGGGATGGCTTTATTAGTTCAATCACTTATCCTGACGATCAAAACTATATTCTTTCACAAGCAGTACGTTTTGGATTTTTCCCTATGGGAGAGGGATGGAAGGTTGAGACAAAAGGCATAGGAGAAGCAACCACAACATATGATGAAATTCGAACTCGTCCATATCACTATGTTCGCCCATTAACAGAAACTTTAAGTTATTTAGATGTAGTTCATCTTATATTTGGAAAAGGAACGCCAAGAAAAACTTTGCCAAAAGGACTAAAAGAAACTTTTGAAGCTGCTATTGATGATTCATCGCGAATTGATGCCATAGAGTATCAAAAATTAGATCAACAATTATTTCATTTAGAGCATTCAAAAGATCTACTTGAATACTTAGAAGATAATGGAGAAGAAAAATGAAAATAAATTTATCAGTAGACGAAAAGGAGTTTAAGAGTCAAGTTAAAGATCTAAGAGAAAAATTGAATGAATGCCAAAGAGATGGAATTTTAGATGATAGATTTAAAGAACAATTAAATAAACTTTTAAAAATAGAAGAAGAGTTATTGACTGATTTAATTCCCTATTATCGAGTTTATGCAAATGATATCCAAAAAACTTCAATGAGGATAAATCCAATAAAACAATTGGGAGCTTTTAGTTTTGATAGTTTTTTACAAACTATATTGAGGATTAATAAAAACCTTTTTATTACAAGTAGTATAGATAGAAAAGTTCAATTTTTTTATATAGATATTGTAGATGATTTTTCTGATCATAAACAAATTGAAGTAGAGTGGAGTCCTCCTATTAAAGAAATAAAAGAGACGATTTCCTTTATATATAAATTGAATGACAAAGAAATTTTGCTTTTAGGGGTCAGAGGAGGATGCTATCTACTTTCAAGCGATAATTTTGATAAGCTGCCTAATGTTAATGAGGAGATTAAAGTTAAAAGGATTCAAGCAAATTATGACTTTAATGGATTTGGAAGATGTTTAGCAATTAGAGATGGTTTATTTGTAGTGGAAAATGGAGATGAAAAGTTAAATTTATTTGAAATAATAAAAGAAAGTGATAAATATAGTTTGTTTTTTTATAAATATATATATTCCACTATTCCAGATTGGACTACACTAGAAAAAATAAATGAGGATTATTTTGTAGTTGGAACAAAGACGGGAAAATTATATTTTATCAAATATGAGAACAGAGAATTTATTGTTATAGAAAAAATTGATTTTCTAAATGATGAAATAAGGCAAATTAGATTCTTAGAGGATGAAAATGGTAATAAGAATTTCATTATAGTGGCAGGGAATAAAGGGCAGCTTAAGATATTTTCTTTATATGAGGATTCAAAAAATATAAAAATAGAATTGAATGATTTGAAAGGCAATTTGTTTGACATTCGATCTAAAAAAGGCACAGCTGTAGTTTTAAGTGAAGATGGAATTATATACTTACTTGAAGAGAATTTTGGAAATTGGTATCTAAATGAAGATGCAACGATTAAAGACATCTTTTTTACTAATGTCTTTAAATTAGATGTTTCAAAATATTTACTCATGGATATAGAAGGTAAATTAAATCTATTGTACATTGATCGAATTGACACACCAAAAGACTTGTGGAATCTGCCGCTGTATTAATAGGAGGGGATGAGTATGTTTGACTTTGATGAACAAACACTAATTGAAGAATCTAAAAAACATTGCGAAGAGTTTTTGCAAAAAGAACAACGCTCATTAGCCACATTTACAGGAGATTCTAGTTTGATGTATATTCCTGATTCAAAACTACAAAGATTTTTATTAGACCCTTCCAAGGGAGTTTTATATTTGCCCTTGGAAAGTTTTTTGGATAGAAAATTAGATGATAATCAAATTATGTGGCATATCTATTATGAGCTAGCATTATATCCTGATTGGAAAAAGCAAACTAAAAAATATCTGAATAGAAAAAAAGATTGGCAGAAAGAAATTGATCACATGACAAGCTATATTATGACTAGAGTAAAAAAAGAAGGACTAGAAGATGATCTTGCATACCAACCAAAAATTATTTCTAATTATGTGAGAAAAGAAATTTTTGATTTGTTACATCTAGTGGATAAACAGACATCATTTCTAAGAGTTTTGCAAATGTGTCCTATATATAGGGATGAAGAAAATTTTAAAAAAATTGTTTCATATATGAGAAAAACAGGTAAGACCATTGAGTCAATTTCTCAAATGCCTAGACATAGAGCTTTTGCAAATAGCTTTTTTATTATTGAATTATATAAAATAGAGCCTAAAATTGAAGAGTGTGTTGAAAGTCCCTTTGATAGAAAAATTTTCAATCAGCCTTTTTTTGATTTTATTCATTATCAATTAGTTAGACAGATAAATAATAGTCAAGGAATTATAGAGAGAGATCCATTCATTCGTTCTTTCATCTTTCCAACTTTTGAGCAATTGTGGAAGCAAGAAATTGATGAAATGATGTTATATAAATCAAAAGGACAAAAAGAAGAGCAAGTTAAAGGAAGTGAAAATCCTTTTGAACAGTCAAAAGCAGATGAGATACCAGATTCACTGGAATCTACTCAAGAAGAAGTGGAAAAGATTTTAGAAGAAATGATAGATCAACAAGATCAAATAAGTACGTGCATACAAAATACCATGCAAGGTAAAGTAGATTTAGAGCCTTATGGGATTAGCCAATCAGATCAACAATTGTTTCAATTTTATTCAAATAAAATGAAATTGGAAAGAGAACAAATGCGTCAATTTTGGAAAAAGTTGATAGGGGACGCAAAAAAAGAAGTGAGTGTAAAAAAAGATGGTCAAGTAAAGGGAAAACTAGATGTGGATAGCTTTATTAATTTTTATCCGGATTTTGTAGAAGCTGAAAAAAAGGGGAATTATAAAAACCTTCTGATTTTTAATAGATACTTACTAGAAACTCAAGCAGATATATTGCCTGAAAGAATAGAGATTTCTTTTGTTATAGATAATTCAGGATCAATGAATGCGTCAAAAATTGAGGCGTCAAGAAAAGCTTTGGCAGTGACTTTGTTGTCTATAGATGATTTTAATAGATATCTGAAAAGCAATGCAGAACAATTGAATCAAAAAGTAGAAGTTTTAAGTGAAACCTGGTTTTTTGGCAGTAAGTATTATAATGTTAAAGAATTTAACGATAAAAATGTGAAGGAAAAAGAAAAAAGCGACATAATTCGCTCAATTGTAAAGCTAGATGCAACAGATGGAGCAACTGATGATGCAAGTTGCCTTAGAGAAATATCCAATAGAATTACATCTATACAGGAAAGTGAACTCAAAAAAGGAAAACAAATAAAGATAGTCTTCGAAATTACAGACGGTGCATCAAGTTTTCCAGGATCAGCAAAAGAAGCCGTACAAGAATTATTATCTAAAAATGTTGAAGTCTATGCATTTCAAATAGGAAAGAATAGCGAAACAAATGAAAAAATATTTAACTTCGTATGGAATGAAGGATACAAACAACCACACGGAGTAATGATTGGTGAACAAGTAGAAAGACTACCAAAAGAATTGCTAAAAGCAGTAGGAAAAAATATGCAGTCTATTTTTAATAATTAGTTGGATAAGCATAAAATCAAAACCTTCATGTTAATTCATCAATTTATATGAGATAATATCTCTAACGTCAACAAAGGAGGTCATCTCGAGTGAAATAGGAATAGATATGTATGAAAATATAAAATATTACAAGGATATACAGTATAAATACCGGAAATATATAGACATTTGAGTTCATGAAATAAAAACTAATAAATTATCTTATTACAAAAAAATACTAGTCTACCACTAAGAAAATGCTATATACTTATGGTATCATTATTGTAGTACCTCCACGTGTGAGGGAAGTTTCTGTGGATATGGAGTGGCGGTATCTGATTTTAAGAATCCGGTTATTAAGTGGAATATAAACTATACTTATATTCAAAAAGATGGAATTAATCAGGATTTTGGAATTTATGATGATCCAGACAGTTTTTTTCAAAGCATTCTCAGCAATTTAAAATAGTAAAGAAGTTTGCTTACCAGAATAAATGAAACAAACAATCAAAAATCAAAAAAGTTCTTTAGATAAAAAAATAAGTTAAATAGAATGCGGCAAGAGGTTTAATTTAAACCACTTACTGTTTTCTATTTATTTAAATTAAACTTATATTTCAGAAGTTTATTTGAATAATACTTTTAAATATTTTTGACAATGCTATAATACTTAATTAATCATATTTAAATGTATATACATTTAAATATGATTAATTATTTTTCCACTATACGAACTAAGTGTATAGTTAGATATAGCAGTTCATCATTAGAAATTTTTTTATTTAATATTTTTTTTACGTATTTTCCAATTAATTTAGCACACTTAACTTCTTCAGGATATTCTTTTATAATTTGTTCAAAAATAAATGTCTCTTTAGATTCAATCAAGGTGTCATCCAGTAAACGCTGAACAAAGAACTGTAAATGGGTTAAGAATCTGGAATAGTTAAGTGAATCTTTATCAATTGTTATATTGAATTATATTAAAAATATCTTTTAACATTTTTATTGTGAGCATTGTATTTTGCATTACGGCTTCATCTGTTTGTGCATTAACAAAATGGAATGCAATATTGCCTGCTTCTTCTTCTGGTAAATTTACATTAAGGTTATCATTAATATATTCAACTGCATATTTTCCTATTTTAAATTCCTCTGGATAAAATTTTTTTAACTCCCATAGCAAACGATTTTGTAATGTTATATTTTTTTTATATCTTGTAAGTGCATAAGAGATGTGATCTATTAGTGTAATGAAAATTTGGTCATTTAATTTTCCACCTAATTTTTTACTGGCGTATTGTATAATATCATTAGTAATTTCAATATATTCATTAGGAGTTTCTTCAATAAGTTTTACATATTCTTTTGTGTTAGTCTCATTTTTTAATACAAATATTTTTTCTATTTTATCTACATCTATTTCTTCTCCTGATTTGCGTCTGAAACCAAGACCTTTCCCCATTACAAGAATTTCTTTATCATTTTCATCTCTTGCTAAAATAAGACTATTATTCATCACTTTAACTATTTTCATCTTATTCACCCTAAATAATTTTTATTTATATAGAAGTTTTATAAATTACTTCCATTAGTATTTATAACATTCTTATACCAATTAAAACTTTTCTTTTTTATTCTTTTCAAGTCTTTTAAATTAGATTCATCTCTATTAACATATATAAAACCATAACGCTTGCTATATCCTTGATGTGTACTCACAACATCAATTACAGACCATGGACAGTAGCCAATAACATCTACACCATCATTAATTGCTAACTTAAGTTGTTCTAAATGCTTTTTAATATAATCAATTCTATAATCATCATTTATAATTTTATTTTCTTCTATAACATCAGGTGCACCAATTCCATTTTCAGTAATTAGAATGGGTAAATTGTATCTTTCACATACTTTTCTTAATGTCAATCTAAGACCTATAGGATCAATAACCCATCCATATTTTGTTTTAGAAACATAAGGATTTTCTGCAGGGCGATATACACCTTGCTCACCTAACATTATTTGTTGATCACCAGCTCTAGCAGATATATCAGAAGAATCACCTTTGCTTTCTGAAATTGTAGCTGTTGAGTAGTAGTTAATAGCTATAAAATCAGGTTTAGCACTGCTTAGGATTTTCATATCCTCATCTAATATAGTAGGTTGTAAATTTCTATCTACTAAATAACTCCAAGCTAGTTTATTATATCTTCCCCATACGGCTATATCAAGAAAACTCCAGCAACGAATAGTTTCCCAATTATGAGCTGCAATAGCATCGGAAGGATTACAGGTTTCAGCATACATTGCGGTTGTATTAATAGCTGGACCTATATTAGCATTTGGATACATTTCATGACACAAATTCATTACTTTTGCTTGAGCTAAAAGCATATGATGATTTTGTTGATATAATTCTTTTTTAGAAGGTAAAGATTTTCCTTTAGGCATTCCTATAGCACCGGGATGAAGTATCATAGTATTTTGTTCATTTATTGTTAGCCAGTATTTTATCTTTGATCCAAAAGATTTGAATAATACTTTTGAGTATTCAACAAAGGCATTAATTGTATCACGGTTATTCCAGCCTCCCTTTTCTTCTAATGAATATGGTAAATCAAAATGAAACATTGTAACTACTGGTTCTATATTATATTTTAGTAGTTCATCTATTAGATCACTATAGAATTTAATTCCATCTTGATTAATTTCACCAATTCCATTAGGAATAATTCTAGTCCATGCTATAGAAAAGCGGTATGCTTTTAATCCAAGTTCTGCAAAAAGTTTTATATCTTCTTTAAATCTATGGTAGTGATCACTAGCAATTTTAAAATCTGCTGTACCTTCAGGATGTTCACACATATCTATTATTGATAATCCTTTACCATCCTCATTCCAAGCTCCTTCTACTTGATAAGCAGAGGTAGAACCCCCCCACAAAAAGTTTTTTGGAAATCCTTTAATATTTTTATATAGCATTTATAATTTCTCCTTTCAATAAGTTAAGCCTAGAAATAGAATTTTTATAATATTTATTATTTAATTTTTATAATGTTATTACCAAATGTAACTTCATTTTCTTTTTCACCTACTATTGCTTCGTATTTATCTGAATTACAAATGATTACTGGAGTAACAGTATCATAACCTAATTTTTTAATTTCATTTATATCGAATTCTATTAATTTATCTCCAATTTTAACTCTATCTCCGCTTTTTACAAAAGACTTAAAATGCTTTCCTTCAAGATTTACTGTATCAAGTCCTATATGAATTAAAATTTCAACCCCATTATCTCCTTGTAGTGCAACAGCATGTTTTGATTCTAGTACAGTTGAGACTATTCCTTCAATTGGAGATACTACATTGCCATTATTAGGTAGTATAGCCATACCTTTTCCTAAAAGTTCACCTGAAAATACATCATCATTAACTTGAGTTAATGGAATTAATTTTCCAGAAAGGGGACTAGCAATTTCAATTATATTAGTATCAGATATAGTAGTTTCATTTTTATTAGTGACAGAAGTTTTTATAGATTCCTCATCTATTGAATCTTCAAAACCTAAAATCCAAGTTAATATAAATGTAACTACAAAAGCAATTAAACAAGTAATTAAAGCATGTATTATATTCATTGGATTTTTACCAATAAAGGCTGGAAGAGCTGCTAATCCTGGTGAAACAAATGCATAACGGACAAGACCAGAAAGTCCTGCATATATTCCTCCACATCCACCACCAATCATAGCTGCTATTAATGGTTTTTTTAGTTTTAAAGTAACTCCATAAAGTGATGGTTCTGTTATACCTAATAATGCTGTTGTACCAGCTGAGCCTGCAAGTTGTTTTAAATTTTTGTTTTTACTCTTTACGGCGACACATAAAGTAGCTGCACCTTGAGCTATATTTGAAGCTAACATACCAGGTCCATTTATCATTTCTGAACCATTGTTAGTTAATTGCATTGTAGCAATAGGAGTCATAGCCCATGCTGTACCAGTTACAACAAGGAAAGGTTGAAATGCTCCCATAAGCAAAGGTATCAACCAGCTAGCTTTTCCGTTAATAAATGCTGCGCCAGCAGCAACTAAATCGTTTAAATATGTACCAAAAGGACCTATAACAATTAAAGCAAGTGGAGCTGTAAGTAATAAAATTATCAATGGTTTAGTAAAGAATTTAATAATTGATGGTGATATTTTTTCTGCAAATCTTTCTATATAAGACATTGCCCAGACAGTAATAATTATTGGTAATACAGAACCTGCATAATTGGTTAATCTTACAGGTATACCTATAAAATGTACTGCTTTTCCAGATGTCATAAGAGATGTTAAATTAGGATGTAATAATGCTCCAGCGATAGTTATTGCTAATATGGGATTACATTCAAATTTAATTGCTGCACCATATGCTAATAGTATTGGCATAAAGAAAAATGCTGCATCTGCAATAGTGTCTAATAGATAATAAGTTTGACTATCAGCAGATAAAAGGCCTGTTAAGCTTAAAATAGATAATACAGCTTTAATCATACCAGCACCTGTAATTGCTGGTATCATAGGTGTAAATGTTGTTGATATAACGCTTATAAAACGTGAAACTATATTTTCTTTTTCTACATTTTTATTGTGTTGCTTATTTGGAGAGTTAATAAGATCTGATGTCTCATTAATTATGGCTCTGTAAGATGTTTGAACATCATTTCCAATAATGACTTGGAATTGACCACCTTTATCAACCACACTTATAACTCCGGGTAAATTTTCAAGGTTTTTCATTTGAACCTTTGATTTATCATTTAGTTCAAATCTAAGTCGTGTTGCACAATGAGTAAGTTTGTTTACATTTTTGGCCCCACCTACAAGTTCTAATACTTGAAGGCCAACTTTTTTATAATCCATAATTTTTCCTCCTATATTAAAATTAAAAATAAAAAAAGACCAAAATAAAATGTATTTCTCATAAAAGAAATCCATTTTTATTTTGGTCTTGCCTGCATTACCAGTAACATGCCTTAACAAAAATGTGTTAAAACATATGAAATTGTTTACTTGCATATATAATAACATAGATTTATTATGCATGCAATATATATCTTGTAATAAATTTAATTATTATGAGTTAAATTGTAGAATTTTGAATTCAAGTAAATAAAGCATATATAGGAATATTTTAAGAAAAGTGAAATTGATTAGTATCAAAATGTGTATATAAGCATTGAAAAGGCAGTACTATTGATAATAGGTATAAGCCCCAAAAAAGACATAGATAGCAGTTGATGATTAAAAGAATTAAAGGTCAGAGAAATTTTCTGTATTTCTATAAATGAGAACTAGCATGGCAATGAAAATGATTTAAATAAACTATATAGTAATATAATATCAAAATAATTGATTCAGAAAAACATATTTATTATATGATTTTCATATAGTAAAAGAGATTTGTAGAATATGCTTAAGGTTAAGAAGCTCTAGTTATAAAAACTCGTTGCAGAAACATATTTATGGACTATTTTAATTAAAAGGGAGGCATATTTATGTTATTTAAAACTATGGAGCAACATGAGAAGTTGAGGATAAAAATTAGAGAGTTTGCTGAAGAAGAAGTTAAGCCTATTGCATTTATGCTGGATCAAGAAAATAAATTCCCTTTAGAATCAATTCATAAGTTAGCTGATATGGATATGATGGGGATACCATATCCAAAAGAATACGGTGGAGCAGGTTTAGATGTAATAAGCTATGCAATAGCTGTTGAGGAATTATCAAGAGTAGATGGTGGTACAGGTGTAGTTCTCTCCGCTCATACATCTCTAGGTTCATATCCAATTTTTGCTTACGGAACAGAGGAGCAAAAGCAAAAATATCTAGTTCCATTGGCAAAAGGAGAGAAGATTGGAGCCTTTGGTCTTACGGAGGAAAATGCAGGTAGTGACGCTGGAGGTACAGAGACTACGGCTGTTTTAGAAGGGGATAATTATGTTTTAAATGGAGAAAAGATTTTTATCACCAATGCAGGTGAGGCAGATATTTATGTTATTTTTGCAGTTACTACACCTAATATAGGTACTCGCGGCATTAGTGCCTTCATTGTTGAGAAAAGTTTTCAAGGATTTAGTTTTGGAAAACATTATGATAAGATGGGTATTCGTTCTTCTGCTACTGCAGAGTTAATTTTAAACGATGTTAAAGTTCCTAAGGAAAATCTATTAGGTAAAGAGGGTGAGGGTTTTAAGATTGCTATGTCTACCTTAGATGGTGGTCGTATTGGTATTGCAGCTCAAGCCATAGGAATTGCTCAAGGAGCATATGAAAATGCACTTGAGTATTCAAAAGAAAGAATTCAGTTTGGCAAACCTATTTGTCACCAACAGATTATTGCTTTTAAGTTAGCAGATATGGCTACAAAACTTAGAGCAGCTAGATTACTTGTTTATAGTGCAGCAGATATGAAAGAAAATCATGAGCGTTATAGTATGGAAGCTGCTATGGCAAAACAATATGCTTCTGATGTTTGCTTAGAGATTGTCAACGATGCTCTTCAAATATTTGGTGGAAGTGGCTATATGAAAGGTATGGAAGTTGAGCGCGCCTATAGAGATGCTAAGATTTGTACAATATATGAAGGAACTAATGAAATTCAACGTGTTGTTATAGCTGCCAATATTATAGGTAAAATGCCAAAAACTAAGAATACAGGTCAAACTTATAAAAATAAATCTGCTACAGGTTATCGTAAAAAGACGATTTTTAAGAAAGGAACTCCTAAAGAAAGAGTGGATGCACTTGTGGAAGCTCTTAAAGCAGATGGTTATGATTTTACAGTTGGAATTCCTATAGATGCTCCTATAAATAAAGCTGAAAGAGTAGTCAGTGTAGGATTAGGTATAGGAAAAAAGGAAAATATGAAACTTATAGAAGATTTAGCAGTTCAAGCTGGCGCAGCTATAGGCTCTTCTCGTCCAGTAGCAGAAACACTTAAATATGTACCATTGAATAGATACATTGGTATGTCTGGGCAAAAATTCACAGGAAATTTATACATTGCTTGTGGTATTTCAGGTGCAATTCAACATTTGAAAGGTATAAAGGAAGCTTCTACAATTGTTGCTATAAATAATAATCCTAATGCTAAAATCTTTAAGAACTCAGACTATGGAATTGTTGGAGATTTGATGGAAATATTACCATTGCTTACTGATGCTTTAGACAACGGAGAACCTAAGAAGGCAGCACCCCCAATGAAAAAAATGAAAAGGGCTGTTCCAGAAAAAGTTCGTCCAACTTGGAAATATTACGTATGTAATGGATGCGGTTATGAATATGATCCTAGCGTAGGAGATCTTGAAGGTGACATAACTCCAGGTACAATCTTTGAGAATATGCCTAAGGATTGGACTTGTCCTGCTTGTGGCGAAGGAAAAGATATGTTTATAGAAGCTTGATTTTTATAAATAAATAGACATAATAATGTGCTTTTAGCGTAAAGGAGGATTTAATCTATGTATTGTGTTAGAAATATAACTGAAGATCTTTATTGGATTGGTGGTAATGATCATAGACTTGCTCTATTTGAAAATATTCATCCCATTGAGAGAGGTGTTTCCTATAACTCTTATCTACTTTTAGATGAGAAGACAGTACTATTTGATACAGTTGACTGGTCAATTTGCCGTCAATTCATTGAGAACATTAAAGGGGTTTTAAAAGATAGAACTTTAGATTACATGGTAATAAATCATATGGAACCAGATCATGCAGCTTGCATTGAAGAAATTATTCTTCGTTATCCAGATGTAAAGATTGTGTGTACTGAAAAAGCTTCCATGTTTATGCATCAATTTGATTTTAACGTTCAAGACAGAGTAGTAAAGGTTAAAGAAGGAGATAATATGTCCTTTGGTAAACATAATGTTGCATTTATGTTTGCTCCAATGGTACATTGGCCAGAAGTTATGGTAACATATGATACCACTAATGGTGTATTATTCTCTGCTGACGCCTTTGGTACTTTTGGTGCATTAGATGGTAAAATGTTTAATGACGAGGTGGACTTTGATAGAGATTGGATTGATGAAGCTAGAAGATATTATACAAACATTGTAGGTAAGTACGGTGTTCAAGTTCAAGCTCTTTTGAAGAAAGCTAAAAAACTTGATATTAAGATTATCTGTCCGTTACATGGACCAGTATGGCGTAGTGATTTAGGATATTTCTTAGATAAGTACGATAAATGGAGTCGATATGAGCCTGAGGAAAAGGGTGTAATGATTGTTTATGGAACAATGTATGGCAATACCGAAGCTGCTGCCAATAATTTAGCAACAAAGTTAGTTAAAAGAGGAATAATTAATGTGGTTATGTATGATGTTTCAAAAACTCATGTTTCATATTTGATTTCTGAGACATTCAAATATAGTCATGTAGTTCTTGCTTGTGTAACTTATAACTTAAAGATTTATCCACCAATGTTAGGATATATAATGGATATAAAGGCATTAAATCTTCAAAAACGTACTTTTGCTCTTATAGAAAATGGTTCTTGGGCTCCTCAATCAGGAAAACTAATGCGTAAACATTTAAGTGATATGAAAGAAATGACTATTTTAGATAATGATATATCAGTCAATTCCAGTGTGAAAGAACAGGATGAAGATTCAATTGATGACGTTGCTGATAGTATTATTCAGTCAATGAAATAATTTTATAAAAATATAAATTTAGGACCAATTCATGGACAATTCTGGTGAGTTGGTCCTTTTTGAATATTTGTCAAAAACAAAAGAAAGTGTTATATTATCAAGTGGTTCTAAATTTTAGAACCTGTAAAATTTAATCCAAAGCCTAGCGCTATAATAAAATTTTAAAAATTAAAATTTAAACTATGAAGGGAGGCATGTCTAAGCTTTTCTAGGCTTTTATTAGGCAAGAAAGAATATGAAAAACAAAATATCTACAGCAGAAATGATGGAGAAAGAGAGTATATCAAAGGTGCTCTTAAAATTATCAGTACCTGCAATAATAGCTATGTTAATTAATGCTATTTACAACATAGTGGATACTATGTTCGTGGGAATGTTAAATAACACTAGTGCTATTGCTGCCGTATCTATAGTATATCCACTATTTATGTTTATTGGAGCTATAGGGGTTATGTTTGGTGCAGGAGGTGCTTCCTATCTATCAAGATTGTTGGGAGAAAAGAAAAAAGAGGAAGCTGATAAGACGCTAACATCTACTATAATAATTGGATGTATATTCAGCTTAATTTTTACTGTGATTTCTATAATATTTTTAGATAAATTTTTATTAATGTATGGAGCAACAGAAACAATAATGCCATATGCCAGAGAATATGGATATACAATAGTATTAGGAGCGGTTTTTACTATTGGGACAGGAATAATGAGTAATACTATTAGAGCAGAGGGAAATTCAAAATATAGTATGATTGCTACCTGTATAGGAGGAGTTATAAATATAATATTAGATCCTATATTCATGTTTAAATTTGGTATGGGTATAAAAGGTGCTGCAGTTGCTACAGTTATATCACAGATAGTATCTTTTGTTTTTCTTTTAAGATATTATTATTCTAAGAAAAGCTATATAAAATTAGGAATCAAGTTTTTTAAACCAACTTTTAATATGTTTTTTGAAATACTTAAGATAGGTATTCCTATTTTTGTAACTCAAGTATTGGCCAGTTTTGCTTTAGGTTTCATGAATTTAGGAGCAAAACCTTATGGAGATGCAGCTGTAGCTGCTATGGGAATAGTATTTAGAGTTATGTCTATAGGATTTTATATAGTGTTTGGAATTGGCCAAGGATTCCAACCTGTTGCAGGATATAATTATGGGGCTAAAAATTTTGCTAGATTAAAAGAAGCTGTAAAATTATCTATTAAATGGAGTATTATATCTGGAATTGTTATATCTATTTTATTTATAGTTTTTGCAGAAGGGTGTATGCTCATATTTACAAGGGATAGAGAAGTTATAAATATAGGAATAAAAGCCTTTAGAGCAGCAAGTTTGTTGTTCCCACTTTTTGGATATATAAATACTTATGCAGTATTATATCAAGCCTTAGGTAAGGCTTTAGGAGCCTTTATATTATCTATTTCTAGACAGGGTATATTTTATATACCTTTAATATTTATATTACCAAAATTTATAGGATTAGAAGGAGTAATATTCTGTCAAACTGCAGCGGATGGCTTGGCGTTTATAGAAACTTTTATAATGGCAATTTGGTTAAATAAGAGCCTAAAAAAGGAAATGGTTGAAGAGACTAATTTAGACTCAGTAAAGAAAGTTTCATCCTTATAAAGACCAGATTGAAAGTATATATATGGAAAAATGTTTACAAATATATGTTAGTTAGAGTTTCTCAAAAGTCTTATTTATTAATACAAATAAAAATAAGCAAAAATAAAAGGTGGCATAGTATATGTGTCACCTTTTATTTTCGCTTATTTTTTTATTTAATGAACCTAATGTAAGCGATATCTTTATTTCCCTAGAGTTTTATATTATACAATTTTTAAAATTATATAAAAATTTAAAACACTATTATATACATATTTAAATGGGTTAAGTAAATTCTTTTAATATAAATAGCATTAATAAAAATAATATTTATATGCACGAAATCTATTATTTGCTTTTTTTACCAGAACATTTCTCACAATATCCATAGAAATTCATTTCCAAATCAGTAATTTTGAACAAAAAGTCTTTATTTATTTGATTTTTAACAGTATTAATAAAGTTATATTGACTAAAGTCATATCGACAATCTATAATTTTTTTACAACCAAGGCAAATAAGATGAGGATGATGTTTATTATGAACTTCAAAATTTGTATCTTCATTAAAAAATAGTTTATAACAATTAACTCTACCTTCTAATAATAAATGTTCTAACAAATCTAGTTTTAATAATGTTTGAATGGTTCTATAAACAGTAGCTAAGCCAATTGACGGACAAATTTTTTTTACTAAATAGTAAATTTCATTTGCTGTTAAATGATCATTTTTATGATCAAAGAAAATTTTTAAAATCATGATTCGTTTAGTTGTAAGTTTGATATTATTAGAGTGAAAAATATGTTTATAAAATTCTAATTCCTTTGACATATAGATTCTCCTTAAACTTTGGTGTTAAGTAATAAGCATAAAATTTGGATATAAAGACATTATATTATTGTATTTATTTAAATAAAATCATTAAATAATTTTTGAAAATTGGATAAGCATCAATTTATATCATAAAGTTGTTTATGCAACATTATAATTATATATTGATGATTGAAAAAGGTTAAAAGTTAAAATAGAATATACATGTAGATGATAATTAATATCAATTACTTATTAGGTAAGTATATAAGGTTATTAGAGAGAAATATTAGTGAATTTATGTTATTGTTAATAAAAAATTATAGTATTTATTTAAATTAAAATAAGAAATTAATATCTAATGTTAATGTTAAATCGAATTATTTCAAGCATTATTATCAAATTATTATAAATTTAAAAAGAAAAATTAATTTTATTAGATTTCAATATTGATATCTTCATCAATTTTGTAGATAATGATTTTATGATAAATCCATTATATTTTAATAAGAGAAGTACGTTAATGTTCATATAATTTATCAGAAAATTGATTCATATTAGGAGTGATTATATTGTTTGAAGCACAAGATTTAAGAGTTGTAAAAACATTAGATAATATAAAAAATAGTTTTTTACAATTAATAAAAGAGAAAAGTTTTACTAAAATTACCATAAAAGATTTAACTGAGAGGGCACGAATAAATCGATCAACTTTTTATAAATATTATCTAGATAAATATGATTTAAAAGAAAGAATAATTAATGATTTTTTAAAAGATTACGAAAAGGAATTCAGTCTAGATTATATCAAATCTACACATAACAGTATTACCTTGAATATAGATGAATTGGAAAAATTAATGTTATATTTTCAAATAAAAGAAGAAATGATTATGTCGTTGTGGGATGAAAATATGGAAGATTGCGTTTTATCGAAAATGCAGGAAATTTTAGAAGAAAAGATTGGAATTTGGATTAAATTAAATACAGATACAGAGCAATTAGATAAAAAAGATGAACTATTTATCAGAATATTTTCGTGTTCTTTTTTAGTAATTATTAAATGGTGGTTTGAGTGTGCACCCAAATGTTCGGCCAGAGAAATTGCACAACTTGTATCTGATAGTAGAGATTTAGCACATGGAAAATTTTTGCTTGATAATTGTGATTTGTAAAGGGAGTATTATAGAGATAAAACTAGATAGTATGGTTTTTATTATGGAGTATGTATAATGTTATGTTGGATAAAGAATGGAGGATATATATGTTAGAATTGAAGAATGTTTCTTTTGGGGTGAAAGAAGATAATTTGCAAAAAGATATATTAAAAAATATTAATTTGAAGATTGGAGAGCAGTTTGTTGTTATTACAGGACCAAATGGAAGTGGTAAATCTACTCTTGCAAAATTAATTGCTGGAATTGAAAAGCCAACTAGTGGACAGATTCTGTTTGATGGACAGGATATTACAGATTTGAGTATCACAGACAGAGCAAACATGGGTATCAGCTTTGCATTTCAACAGCCCATTCGCTTTAAGGGAATTACCGTTAAGGATTTAATTACATTGGCATCAGGAGAAAATCTGAGTACAGCAAATGCCTGCAAGTATTTATCAGAAGTAGGGCTTTGTGCAAGAGATTACATTTATCGTGAGGTAAATGCTAGTCTTTCTGGTGGAGAATTAAAAAGAATCGAAATAGCTATGATCATTGCAAGAGGTACAAAGCTTTCTGTATTCGATGAACCAGAGGCTGGAATTGACTTATGGAGTTTTAATAATCTGATTCAGGTATTTGAAAAAATGTATCATAAAATTCACGGCTCAATTATTATTATTTCCCATCAAGAAAGAATTTTCAATATTGCAGATCAGATTGTTGTAATTGATGGTGGTGAAGTAAAACAAGTTGGCAAGAAAGATGAAATACTTCAGGGACTATTAAATAGTTCTAAAAGTTGTAAATTTTACAAAGGAGAATGAGATGATGAATGCAATACATAGAAATTTATTAAAAGAAGTAATAGGATTTCACGAGATTCCCATAGGGGCTTATAATATTAGAACAAATGGAAAAGCAGTTGGAAGAAATACAACTGAGAATATAGATATTGTTATCAAAACAGATAAACCGGGAATTGATATCATTATTAAACCTAATACAAAGAATGAGAGTGTGCATATACCTGTTTTATTAAGTGAGAGTGGTTTTAAAGAAATGATATATAATGATTTTTATGTTGGAGAAAATTCCGATGTAACTATTATTGCCGGTTGTGGAATTCACAATGATGGTAGTAAAGAATCTGAACATAATGGCATACATAGTTTTTTTATTGGTAAAAATGCGAAAGTAAAATATGTAGAAAAGCACTATGGAACTGGCGATGGTAATGGAGAACGTATTATGAATCCTACAACAATTATAAAAATTGATAATGGTGGTTATATGGAAATGGATACTGTACAGATTGAGGGTGTCAATTCTACAAAGCGTGTAACAAAGGCTACTTTGAAAGATAGTTCTACATTGGTTATTCAAGAGAAAATAATGACTCATGGAAAGCAAACTGCTGAGACAGAATTTGAAGTGGATTTAGATGGTGTGAACTCTAGTACGAATGTAATATCAAGATCTGTAGCAAAAGATAATTCACATCAATTATTTTTATCCAAAATTAATGGAAATAATAAATGCGCAGGACATACAGAATGTGATGCAATTATCATGGATAATGCAAGTGTAAGAGCAATTCCTGAAATTGCAGCCAATTGTATTGATGCAAGTTTAATTCATGAAGCAGCTATTGGCAAGATTTGCGGTGAACAGCTTATTAAGCTAATGACCTTAGGACTTACGGAAATAGAAGCAGAAGAACAGATCATTAATGGATTTTTAAAGTAATTATAGGATATAGTGAGTGAGATTATGTTTTTTACAGAATATTAATGCATGAAAAAGATATTGATTAAAAATGAATAAAAGGTAACATAACATAAATGTCACCTTTTATCTAAATATATATTCTTCATCCATTTTATTTAATGTAAGTTATATTTTGATTTTCTGAAGAATTTATATTATTTAATTTTTTAAATTCCATGGCTAAAAGAACAAGAGAAAGTACAAATACTATTGAATCAGTAACTGAAGAAGATAACCATGTTCCTTTTATTCCTATAATTTTAGTAAGAATTATAGCTATAGGCATAAAGAGTATTACTTGTTTTAAAATAGTTATTAGTGCAGATTTTCCGCCTTTACCTATTGATTGGAAAAATGTCATAGACATAACTATAAGTCCTGATACTGGGAAAGTTAAAAACATAAGTCTAAAAAATTCGTATCCATTTTCGATTATAGTCTTATCATTAATAAACCAACTTAGAACAACTCTAGGTTTAAGCATATAAAAGACCCATAATATTCCAATGAAGATAGTAGAAGCTATACTAAAGATTTTAACAGCATCTTTAACACGATCATATTTTTTAGCTCCAAAATTCATTCCTACTATAGGTTGAAGTCCTTGTCCGATTCCCCAGATAGGTATAAATGTAAACATTAAAATTCTAAGAGCTACACCCATTAATACCAATTGTTCATCCCCACCATATATTGAGGTGAGCTTATACAAAGCAGTTTGTTGTACTAGATACATAAGTTGCATCATTGCAGCTGAACCTCCTATGGATAATATCTCTGGCATTAAATCGAAAGCAAACTTTAATTTATTTACTGATAGGATTGATTTGTTACGTTTAAAGTATATAAATGTAACTAGAGCCTGGATTATTTGTGCAATTATTGTAGCTATAGCTGCACCTTCAACGCCAAAATTTAAAGTCTTTATAAATATTGGATCTAAAATGATATTTAATATTGCACCTAATGCCATAATACTCATAGCTTCTTTCATCTTTCCCTCTCCTCTTATGAGCATATTAGCGCTTTGTGAAAAATTAACAAAGAATGATCCAATATAAACTATTCTTAAATAGTTTATGCCTGATTTTAATATTTCTCCTGTAGCTCCTGAAAATCTAAGTAAATTTTCTGAAAATAAGCATCCTAATATAGTTACAGCCAATGATAATACTAATACAGACAGTATTAAATTTCCTAAAATTTCATTAATAACTTTATCATCTTTTGATCCAATAGCTCGAGATAAAATTGAAGATGAACCAACACCTACGAGTACAGCAATACAATTGTTTATAAAAGTAAATGGAGAGGATATGCTTACAGCAGCCAAGGCAGTTTCTCCTACTAGTTTTCCGACAAAAATAGCATCACATAAATTATATAATCCTATGACTAGCATTCCTATAATGCCTGGAATAGAAAGTTTTAAAAGCAATGTAAGCATATTACCATTAATTAATTCTTCGCGATTTTTATTCATATATATCCTTCCTTTTTTAAAATTATTTTTTATGATAGTGAGTATTAGTAATTTTGTGATTGATTATATTTTTATCTACCTCCCTTAATATCAATGAATATATCCTCTAAGGTTTTTAATAATGATTGTCTGTATCGATTGTATAAAAAATTAGTATATATTATCTACTCATATGAGGATTTAAAATAACGAAAAAAGGATTATTTTAATTTATATTGCTCTATTATAAAAAAGCTAATTTTGAATTGAATAGGAGAAGTTGGAGAAGATACATTTTTGTAAAATGGCTCTTTTAAAAACCAATTTAAAAGAGTTCAGAGAAAAGACAAACATGAAGCAAAGGGAATTAGCTGATTTAGTAAGAGTTAGACGGGAAACTATTATGCATCTTGAAAATGGAAAATACAATTCTTCACTAAAACTTACTGTGGATATTGCTAAAATTTTAATATGTAGGTTGAAGATTTGTTTGAATTTATAGATTGATATGTATTTATTATAATATTTAGGGGTAAAACAAAAAACATTTGAAATAATATATCTTAGGTAAATATATATAGATTGGAATAATAAAAAACCAAAGTATTATATAAAATTAAGTGATAAAGTAATTTATGATAGTATTTTAAGTAATAAATAAAAACCTACAAATATAAATATTTATATATTTGTAGGCTTTTAAGTTATATAAGGAATATAGTTTAAGTTATAAAGTAATTTATTTTTTCATTAATAGTTTCATTTGAGATACTAAAGGATCAGCTATAGTGCCAACCACTATTTGGAAATTTTTATCATCAAGCTTCATAATTCCATTAGCGCCTAATTCTTTAAGTTTAGCTTCATTTATTTTGCTTCCATCAAAAACAACAAGTCTTATTCTAGTTACACAAGCATCTATAGAATCAATATTTTCAGAATTACCGATAGCGTTTAGTATTCCTTTAGCTTTATCTTCTAATTTAGAATGTCCACTTTTTTTGGACGTATCAACATTGATATTTGTATTAACTTCTGAATCTAATTCCCTTCCTGGTGTAGGTAAATTGAATTTCTTTATAAAGAACAAGAATAAAAAGTAGTATATTGCTGCAAATATTAAACCTATGGGAATTATAAATAGTGGTTTAGTTGATATACCAAAATTAAGACCATAATCTATAAGACTTGCAGAAAATCCAAATCCACATTTTATTCCTAAGGCTGATGTAAGGGCTAGAGCTATACCAGTTAACAAAGCATGTATTGCATAAAGAACAGGAGAAATAAACATAAATGAAAACTCTATTGGTTCAGTAACCCCTGTAAGAAATGCAGTAAATGCTAACCCTAAAAGCATACCTGAAACAGCTTTCTTATTTTCTTCTCTAGCAGCTTTTATCATAGCAAAACAGGCTGCAGGAAGAGCAAACATCATTATTACAAAGAATCCAGTCATATAAGTACCTGCAGTAGGATCTCCAGCGAAAAATCTATTTAAGTCACCATTAGCAATTTTACCTGCTGGATTTTTAAATGTACCAAATTGGAACCAAAATATTGTATTCATAATATGGTGTAATCCAGTTGGAATCAAAAGTCTATTAAATAATCCAAAGAAAAATGCCCCAATAGCTCCTGCTCCAGCAACTGCGTTACCAAAGTTATTTATAACATTTTGAATTGGAGGCCATATAAATCCAAATATAATTCCTAAAATTAAAGAATATAGAGAAGTTATAATTGGAACAAAACGTTTACCACCAAAGAAACCTAAATAATCAGGAAGTTTGATATCCTTATATTTGTTATAAAGGGATGCAGATAATATACCTACGATTATACCAGATAAAACTCCCATATTAATTGTATCATCAAATTTTAAAGAAACATTTGTTAGCACAAGGTAGCCAACAGTAGCAGAAATTGCAGCAACACCATTATTCTCCTCTGCTAATCCTACAGCTATACCTATAGCAAAAATAAGGGATAAGTTATCAAAAATAGCAGATCCAGCTGAAGACATCCAAGGAATACCGCTTGGTAAAGAACCAACCCAAGTCCAAATATCAGGCTGTCCTAATCTAAGAAGTAGGGCAGCTGCTGGCAATACAGCTATAGGGGTCATAAGAGATTTACCTAACTTTTGAACCTTTGATAAAATTTTACTGTTTTTTGCCATGTTTATACCTCCTAATACATGTTTAATAATATATTTCCATTTAATTTGTATAGATATTTTAGTAGAATACATCTTTAATTAACTTAAGAATTTATTTATTATTAAGTAAAAGTATTGCAAAAGAATAAAAAATGAAAGAAAATTCTTGAAATTAACCCTACAGATGCATTTCTTAAAATAAATATACTTATAAACAGAGTTCTTGGCTTCAGAGGGAGTTTTTACTCCATTAAAGCTTAGAAATCGTTATCCAGAAACATAGCCGCTCTTTACTCCCACTTTTAAGAAGATGGGAGTATTAGAGTGGGTAGTCATCGGATAAATATGAATTTAGTTAAAAAATTGTAATAAAAAAAGCCGAAAAGGTATAGATAACCTTTTCAGCTCTTGCCCAACGTTGGTTGCACGCCGATAAATTAAGTATAAGCTATAAAAATAAAAATGTCAATATATTATACTTAATTAATTTTTTATAATATATTGACATCAATGGATTTAGATTATATACTGATATAAGTATTAAACGTGTAACTGTTAGATCAGGCATAAGTTAGAGATAACTTGTGCCTTTTTTTATTTCAATTTTTATAAAAATGTAAGTAATATTTGTATTAGATATATTTAGGAGGTTTTAAAAATGTTTAGTTTTTTTAAGAGAGAAAACAAGATTGTCGCTCCAGTTTTAGGGAGAGTATTAGAATTATCAGAAGTACCAGATGAAGTATTTGCAAGTAAATTAGCAGGAGATGGTGTTGCTATTGAATGTGAAGATAATACTATTGTTGCTCCAGCAAATGGAGTAATTTCTTTAATATTTAAAACTAATCATGCTTTTGGTATTACTTTAGAGGATGGAACAGAGCTTCTAGTCCATATTGGTATTGACACTGTTAAATTAGAAGGAAAAGGTTTTGAAAGATTATTACAGGAAGGTGATAAAGTTAAAACAGGAGACCCTATTATCAGGATAGATAGGGAGTTTATTAAAGCTCAAGGATATTCTTTGATTACACCTGTTTTAATAACAAATCCTGATAATGTTAAAAATATACAATATAAAACAGGTTTTAATGCTAGTCCTGGAAAGGATATTTTGATTATCTATACTGATAAATAATTTAATAAAGTTATAATTTATAAACTTATTTGGAATATTAGAACTAAAGTTTATTTAGTAAGGCGTAATACTAGTATAATTTATGTATATTAGTATTACGTCTTTTAGTGTAAGAATAATTATTATTATTCTTTCTGTATTAAAGGTTTTTTAATTATATGGAATGAAAAATTTCTTAAAAATTAAGTTTTATAGTGCAGTATTAATTAGGTATAGGAAAAAGTTAAGTGGATACTTAATTTTTAGTAGGAGAATTTCTGAATTTTTCTATGTGAATAGCAATGTAGGCTATTTCTTCTTTGGACACATTTACGGAAAGCTCCCCTTCTATTATTTTACTTACTTTTTTAGCCAATTTATATGAAATTTTATATTGACTTTTTATAGCAGTTAAAAGTTCATTTTTTATTGGTGTATTATTTAAAATTCTTTCTATTGCAAATCTTATGTGAGTTAAAAATCGGGCGTAGTCTAAGGAACTTTTATTTATTTCTATGTTAAGTTCGTCTTCAAGGAACTCTATGATAGTGTTAGAAAGAAAAGCGTATTTTATGGTATTAGATAGTTTCCCTTCGTTTCTTGCAGAGTGAATGTGTAAAGTGATAAAACCTGCCTCTTCATCAGGAATAACTAAATTAAGTCTATCTTCTAACATTCTTATTGCTTTTTTTGCTATAGCAAATTCCTTTTTATATAGAGTTTCTGTTTCTACTAAAAAGGGATTTTCTATAGAATTATTTTCCATGAGTCGTTTTATAGTATAAGATATGTGGTCAGTTAAAGATACATGTATTTTTTCATTTAAAGGTTCATTTAGTTCATCGGAAATCATTGAAATTACTTCTTCACATAAACCTATAATATCACTGTCTACATTTGACATTAAAAATTTAAAGTTATTAAAATTATTTTTATTTTGTATAGTGAATATCTTATCAATTTTTATATCAAAAGGGATACTATCTCCAGGATGTTTTCCAAAACCAATACCTTTGCTAAAAAGAATTTTTTCTTCTTTACTTTCATGTACCAGTAAAACATTATTATTAAATACTTTTATAACCTGATAGCAATTGTCTTGTAAACCATTCATTACAATTCCTCCGAAATATAGATAAATTTTATATGAAAATTAAATTAACTTTTATATATTTATAAGATTACAAATACTCTCTTTATAATATAGTATAAAATCAAACAAAATATTTTTCAAGGGAAATTGGTATATACAACATAACAATATGATGATATAATAACATAAAGAATAGGAATTGAATATTAAATTTATTATTAAGTTTTATAAAAATAAACCATAAATTCTAGTATTAAGAAATATAAGGATTAGTATAATAAAGGTTTAGATAAACAAAGAAGGGATTAGTGATATGATGAAAATTGTTTCTAAAAAAAATCCAGTACCTCTCCATTTTCAAATTAAAGAGATATTGCAAGAGATGATAGAAAATGAAGAATTAAAGCCTGGAGATGCTGTACCTACAGAAAGAGAACTTTGTGAAATTCAAGGTGTTAGTAGAATGACAGTAAATAAGGCTATAATGTCTTTAGTTAATGAAGGATTATTATATAGAGAACAGGGGAAGGGTACTTTTGTTGCTAAACCTAAAGAAAATAAAGAAATAGCTGGTCTAAAAAGTTTTAGTGAAGTAATGCAGGATAAGGGATTAAAAACAGAAACTAGAATTTTATTTTTTCAAATAAAGGAAGCTACAAAGAGAATACAGTCTGTTTTAAACTTATCAGATTATAATAATAAAGTTTTTGAAATTAGTAGATTAAGAATGAGTGAAGGTGAACCAGTAGCTATAGAAACTGTGTGGATACCACATAATTTATGTAGTGATATGGATAGACAAACTATAGAGGGAAAATCTTTGTATGAAACTTTTAAAAATAAATACAATTATTTTCCTGATAAGGCAAAACAAACTATAGAGCCTATAATTCTAAATGAGGACGAATGTAAGCTTTTAAACCAAAATGAAAATGCTTTAGCCTTAATGTTTAGAAGAACTACTTATATAAAAGGTGAAGTTCCAATAGAATATACAAAAGCAATTTATAGAAGTGACATATATAAGTATGAGTTGGTTTTCCAGTAATAGATTAATATTTATTAAAGATTAACTATATTAATCTTGAGAAAAGAGGCGAACTTATGAGTGAAAGAAATATAAATACTGTTAATTTAGATAGTTTAAGTACTTTGGAAATAATAAGAAAAATAAATGAAGAAGATGAAAAAGTGGCAAAAGCTATAAAAAAAGAAGAAAAAAATATAGCTTATGCAGTGGATATTATTGTTAAAGCTCTAAAGGAAGAAGGCAGAATGCTCTACATTGGTAGTGGAACCAGTGGAAAAATTGGAGTTTTGGATGCTTCCGATTGTCCTGCAACTTTTGGAATTGATGATTTCTTGGTACAAGGCATTATATCAGGTGGAGAAGCAGCTATAAGCGATTGTCTTGAACATACTGAGGATAATGAGGAGTTAGCCATAGAAGATCTAGAAAAAATAGGAGTAAATAATAAGGATGTTTTAATTGGAATAACTGCTAGTGGCAATACTCCTTATGTAAATAGTGCTATGAAATATGGAAGACAGCTAGGATGTAAAACCATAGGCATTATGTGTAGTAAAAATGGAAAGCTTAAAAATATATGTGACTTAACTATAGCTGTAGATTTGGGGCCAGAGGTTATAATGGGATCAACAAGAATGAAAGCTGGTACTGCACAAAAAATGATTGTTAATATGTTAAGTACTACTGCCATGATTAATCTTGGAAAAACTTATTCTAATCTTATGGTTAATGTTAGGCCTATAAATAACAAGCTAAAAGACAGAGTTAAAGAAATAGTTATGTTGGCAACAGATAAAGAGTTAGAGGTAGTTGAAAAATATCTTAAGGAATGTAATTATGATCCCAAAGTTGCTATAGTTATGATTAAAACAGGAATTTCAGTTGAAAAAGCACAAGAAAAGTTACAACAGCATGGAGGTAGAGTTTATTATGCTTTAAAAAGCTAGGTAGATATGGGGAGTGATTAATATGAAGGCTATAGTCAATGGAAAGATTATAGTAGGGAATGAAATATTAGAGAATAAAGTATTATTATTTGAAAAAAAAATAATCGACATATTAGATAGAGAGAATGTTTGTTTAAGTAAAAATGATTATATTATTGATGCTAAGGGGTTATATATTTCTCCAGGGTTTATAGATGTTCATATACATGGTTCAGGTGGAAAAGATGCTATGGATGGGGAAATAGAGTCTATAAAGGTTATAAGTAATACTATAGCTAAAAGAGGTGTGACCTCATTTTTACCAACTACCATGACTATGGCTAAAGAACGTATATATAAAGCTTTGGATGTTATAGAACAAGCTATGAATATGGATTTAGGTGGTGCTAAGGTTTTAGGAGCACATTTAGAAGGACCTTTTATTAACCCAAAATATAAAGGAGCTCAAAAGGCGGATTTTATAAAAAATCCAAGTTTTCATTTTATTAAAGGTTATGAGAATGTAATAAAAATAATTACGCTGGCACCAGAGAAAGATGAAAATTTTAAGTTCTTAAAATATATTAAAGAAAATACAGATATAGTTTTATCTATAGGTCATTCAGATGCAACTTATGAACAAGCTATGGCAGCTATAGATAATGGAATAAGTCGTGCTACTCATATATTTAATGCTATGACTCCTTTAAATCATAGGAAGCCAGGAATAATAGGAGCTATTATGAATACAGATATATCTTGCGAGCTTATAGCAGATAATATTCATGTTCATAAGGGAGCTATTAATGTTCTTACTAAAATTAAAGGTAAAGACAAGATTATTTTAATTACAGATTCAATGAGAGCTGGATGCATGAACAATGGTATATGGGAACTAGGAGGACAGAAAGTTATTGTAAAAAATGGTTCTGCTAGACTAGAAGATGATACCCTAGCTGGAAGTATTTTGACATTAGATAATGCAATCAAGAATATGAAAAATAATATAGATGCTTCTTTATGTGAAATTATATCTATGGTAACAATTAATCCCGCTAAAGATATAAATATATATGATAAAAAAGGAAGTATTGAAAAAGGAAAAGATGCTGATATTGCTATTTTTGACAAAGACATTAATATTAGTATGACAATTGTTGAGGGCAATATTGTTTATCAAAAATAAAACATTTTGACTTAGATTATTAGACATAATTAGTTATTAATTTATTGAAAGAGAAAATTTAATTTTAATGAGGTGTGTTTTTATGAGAATTATAGTAGTAGATAATTATGAAGAAATGAGTAAAAAAGCAGCCGCTATGGTGGCTAGCCAAGTTATTTTAAAACCAGATAGTGTCCTTGGATTGGCAACGGGAGATACCCCTACAGGAATGTATAAAGAAATCATAAATATTTACAAAAATCAAAAGATGGATTTCTCTAAAGTTAAAACTTTTAATTTAGATGAATACTATGGTTTAAGTAGAGAAAATCCTCAAAGTTATTATTATTATATGATGAATAATTTATTTAATCATGTGAATATTGATGACAATAATATCAATATTCCTAATGGAATGGCTGATAACATAGAAGTAGAGTGTAAGGAATATGAAAGAAAAATAGATAAAGCAGATGGCATTGATTTACAAGTTCTTGGCATTGGTGTTAATGGACATATTGGATTTAATGAACCAGATGCAAGTTTTGAATCAGAAACTCATCTAGTTAATTTAGATGAAAAAACTATAGAGTCTAATTCAAGATTTTTTAGCTCAAAAGATCAGGTACCAACAAAAGCTATTAGCATGGGAATTAAAACTATATTACATTCAAAAAAGATAATTTTGTTAGCTTGTGGTAGTGCAAAGTCTGATGCCGTTTTTAAAGCTATAAATGGTAAAATTACCCCTAATAT
This sequence comes from Clostridium sp. CTA-6, assembly GCF_054768115.1. Lineage (NCBI taxonomy): Bacteria > Bacillati > Bacillota > Clostridia > Eubacteriales > Clostridiaceae > Clostridium > Clostridium sp. CTA-6. The sequence goes on along the minus strand of NZ_BAAAAU010000010.1, from coordinate 129,809 downwards.
ACCTGCATCTATTCTTCAATTACACAGAGATGTTGTTGTTATTATAGATAAGGAAGCTGCTAGCAAGTTAAATTTGAAGTAAAGGTAGCTTAAAATATAAGTGTTAGGAATTCGTGCCCTTAGGTTATAGGGATGAATTACCTAACACTTTTTAATTCATTAATATGTAAAAAATACAAAAAAATGTTAACACAAACCTCTTTGTAAAATATATTGATATTAACTAATATTTTCTATAATATTAAGTTTTATGTAAAAATATACGAATAAAGTAAAAAGTGATAAATAATTATAAAGGGGGAAATTTTATGAAAAATCATAAAAAAAAGAGGATTAGAGCATATATAGGATGTATTCTATCTTTATTTATGTTATTTAGTATTATTCCTTTAAAAGGAAAGACGGCTAAGGCAGCTGATTCTAATGAATCCAGAAAAAAAATTGTGGCTTATTTTACGGAATGGAGTGTTTACGGAGGTCATAATAATTACAAGATATCTGATTTACCTTGGGATAAAGTTACTCATATAAATTATGCATTTGCAACTATAAAAAATAATAAAATTGCTTTATTTGATGAATGGGCTGCTACAGGTATAGATTTTGGTGATGGATGGGATTCGCCTTATAAAGGAAATCTAGGACAAATAAAAAAATATAAAAAGAAGTATCCAAATGTAAAAGTTCTTATATCTATAGGTGGATGGAGTCAATCAGCTGGATTTCATAATGTAGCAAAGACTCCAGAAAACAGAAAGATATTTGCTGACAGTGTTGTAGAGTTTATTCGTGATTGGAATTTAGATGGTGCTGATATAGATTGGGAATATCCTACTTTTAAAAGAGAAGGAGATACTGTAGATAATCCTAATGATCAAGGAACACCTTTGGCAGACGAAAGTGAAAAAGAAACCTTTACACTTCTTTTAAAGGATTTAAGAGAAACATTAAATAAAGCTGGTAAAGAAGATAATAAATATTATGAACTTACCGCTGCAGTTGGATCTGGAAAAGATAAAATAGAGAAGACTGAACCAGAAAAATACTCACAGTATTTAGATTTTATAAACATTATGACATATGATATGAATGGTGCTTGGGAAAATGTAACAGGACATCAATCACCTTTATACAAAAATCCTTATGACAATCATGATGATACAGTAAAGAATTATTATAATGTAGACACAGCTATGAAGTTATTTGAAGCTTATAATATACCAAAGGATAAGCTTGTAGTTGGATCACCATATTATTCTCGTGGATGGAAAGGTGTAAAAAATGATGGACCTATAAAGGAACTGCCAGGATTATTTGCCACAGCAACTGGAGGAGCAAAGGGAACATGGGATGGGGGACGTGCAGCAGGATGCAATCCTTACCATTATATAAAGGGTACTTTAGAGAAAGATCCATCTTTTAAAAAATATAGAGATCCTTATTCAAGGGTTCCTTATTTATATAGTGAATCTAAAGGAGAAATGTATACCTATGAAGATGAGACTTCTTTAGGTGAAAAAGTTAAATATGTAAAAGATAATAACTATGGTGGGGTAATTTTCTGGGAATTAGCAGGAGATGCACCTCTAAAAGGAAGTAGTTTAACAGATGTTATTTATAAAGGATTCTTTGGAGATGGAGGTATACCTTCAGATGATAAGCTGCCTAAGTCACCAGAAGTATCTTTGAAAAATGATGATAATTATGGAAACTATGATATCAATATATCTATACCAAAAGATAGTAGAGGAGATAAGATTAAGTTATATGAAGATAATGAAGTGATTTTAGAAGAAGATATAGACAAATTACCTTCAAACAATATAATAAAAAATTTTAAAGGAAAGAAAGAAGGTTCATACACTTATACAGCAGAGCTTGTCAATAAATATGGTTCCTCTAAAGGTAACACTATAGTAGTTAAAGCAACAGATCCTAATAAATTAAAAGCTCCTATAATTTCTGTGGATAAACAAATTAACACAGGAGATTATAAAATATCTATGGAAGTTTTAAAAGATAATAATGGAAATGAACTAAAACTATATGAAAATGGAGTAGAAATTTTAACAGAAAAGATTGATGGATCAACTAGTAAAACTTTTATTAAAGAATTTAAAGATAAAAAAGTAGGAGAGTACACTTATAAAGCTGAAATATCAAGAAAAGATGATAAGATAGAAAGTAATGATTTAAAAGTAACTGTAAAAGACAAGGACTCATCAGTTAAAGAAAAACCAGGTAAACCTGCATTGACTCATGATAACTGGTGGCCAGCTGATGGAGATTATACTATTACCATGAGTATGTGGTGGGGAGTTAATGGTGATAAGGTAAAAATATATGAAAATGGTGTTTTAATTAAGGAAGCAAATTTAACATCCAATACTCCTCAAGCTCAAACTTATAGCCTAAAAATAAATGGAAGAAAAAATGGTAAGTACACCTATTATGCAGAACTTATAAATGAAGCTGGTGTAACTAGAAGTGATGATCTAGTTGTAAATGTAACAGAAAGTAATAAATAATATAAAAAATGTCAAGCTAAAGTAAATTTAGCTTGACATTTCTTATTTAAAATATTAAAGGTGTTAAAAGTAAAAGGCTTTATTTAGTAATTAAATTAGTGAATATTATTAGCTGAGTTTACTTGTTCTATCCAAGAAGCACCAGATGGAGCCGGCTGTTTATTTTCAGGAAGATGCTTTTGGCAAACTCTCAAAAGTGTTAAGAAGTCATATCTTAAAGATACGCGGCCTCCACCCCAATGCTTAGAAAGTACATCATAGGCTTTTTTAACATCAGCTTTCATAACATTCCAATCAGCATCAGTTGGGACATTTCTACCATAATATAGTCTTAATTCTTTAAAGTAGTTTTCCATGTCAGCCCAAGTTATATCAGCATCATAGAAGTTTTGAGTTTCTGAATCCATAGCTTTAATAACATTTTGGATATTTTCAATATGATTAGCAAACCCAGAAAGATTAAATTCCTTATTTATATCAGGGGAATTAATAAGTTTATCTCTATGTTCCGTAAATAATTTTCTTTGAAGTAATCCATAAACACCCCTATTATAAGCATTATCTACTAAAACAAATTCTGCCCAAGGATCTTTAGCTTTTTTTAATGCGCCGCTAAAATCATTATTTGGAATAGCATATAAAAATTCTCTTGTCATAGTAAGGCTCATGTAAGAAGACATAGCAGCATGAACATAAGATGGATCATCTGGTTCTCCAGTTTTTAAAGTAACATAATTTTCATGTTCTGCTGAATCTGCAAAATAATCAGGATATTGTTTTTTTATTTCGTTAAAGTTGCCTTTTTCTTGTTGGAAAGGGCCATCAGGATGCTTTTTTTGAATTGGCCATGACCATTTTTCACCATCCACAGTAACAATATTTTCTGTGTACCCAGATTCTAAAGGTGCTAAACCGCAAGTAAAGTTCTCTTTTATTGATAAACCAATCATAAAATTCGGATTTAATCCAAAGTATTCAGTACCTGTTCCAATTCCCATAGCTAAGTATTTAGAAGGCATCCAAATTCTTAAACCATTTACACCATTTATAGGAACGGGCATTTTTTTTGGCATAGGTATTATAAGTTGAGTACTTGATGCAGGATTATTATACATAAGTTTATTGTCAGTATTCACCTTAATTTTAGGATTATAATAATCAGATTTATTAGCAATTAAATCTTTTTCATTTAAATCTGGCTTATTTTTAGTAAAGCTAGAAGGAAGAGAAGCAAAAGTAGGATAACTAATATCTCCTCTAATTAAGTTTGATTTAAAATTTGTAGGTGCTTTTGAAGAATGTTTTTTACCTTTGACTACAAATATTCTAGTAGTATTGTAAGGTAAAAGTCTTTCGTCTTGTTTTACATTGATTATTACATTTTTACCATTCTGCTTAAAAGAATCTGCATTAGAAACAGAAGTTATTTCATTATCAGTTTCAAAAGACATTCCCCATAAAGAAAAACTACTACCTTGCCATATATAATTTTTATTAGGATTTGAAACAAACACTGCCCATTCAAAGTTATTATTATCTTCATTTAAAACAGTATATCCTACAGCAGGTTGCCCACTAACGGATTCAGGCAAAGGAACATCTATAGGAGTATCATTTTTAGTTACCTCATGAACTACAGTATTTTTAGATTTTTTAACACCAGCTGCATTTATAAGTTCAGCAGTGTATTTATAGGTTCCATTACTTTTGTTAGTGAATTTTACTTCACCATGTTGAGCATTGGGTGAATTGTTTACAAGTTTAACTTCATGAACTAATTTACCATTTTCATAAAGTTTCCATACATCACCATTAGCGCCATACCACATATCCATTGAAATTGTGTAATTGGGAGAACCATCCCAGTTGTCTTTAGAAAGTTGGAAATCAGATGGAACACTAGTTGGAGTATCTAGAACTTTTGGATTTTTTTTGGAATTGTTCAATACATAAGAACTATTATTAGATTTTAAGTGGACTTTATTAATATCTATTTCTTCTTTATTTTTTTCTAGAGCACAAACAGGTGTAGATACACCTAATAATATAGCTGCTGAAAGAGCTAAAGCGTTTGCCTTATTAATAGTTTTAAATTTTTTATTCAAAAGTGTACACCTCCTTATATGTTAATTATATAGTAAATGTTTATTATATAATTATCAATATATAACAAAAATATAAAAAATATCATTCAATAACTAAAAATATATAAATTCAATAAATGTTACATTTAATAATTACTTAATCTTTTTAATATAACATTTCTCGCAATAGCCATAAAACTTCATTTGAAAGTCAGTAACTTTAAATAAACAACTTTTATTTATCTCAGTTTTAATAGTATTTATAAAATTATAGTGGCAATCTATAATTTTTTTACAATCAAGACAAATAAGATGAGGATGATGTTTATTATAAGCTTTAAGATTTGTATCCTTATTTACAAATAATTTATAACGATTAACTCCATCTTCAAGTGAGAGATGGTCTAATAAATCTAGTTTTAGCAATATTTCAATAGTTCTATAAATAGTAGTTAGACCAATTGATGGGTAAGTTTCTTTAGCTAAATAATAAATTTCATTTACTGTTAAATGATCATTTTTATGATTTAAGAAAATTTTTATGATCATAATTCGTCTAGTTGTAAGCCTGATATTATTAGAGTTAAAAATATGTTTATAAAAATCTAATTCTTTTGACATATAAATTCTCCTTAAAGGTTAATGTTAAGTAATAAATAACTGGATATAAATTTGTGTATTATCTATTAATAATGATTTAATATTAATAGATAGATCCATAAAATATTTAATAATGATTGTCTGTATCGATTATATAAAAAAATAGTATATACTATCTACTCATATGAGGATTTAAAATAACAAAAAAAAGGATCATTTATCTTATAAAAAAAATTGTAAAAATGATTAAGATTATTTATTTTAAGTGAGGAGATAAATAGATAAAGGCATATTAAGAAACAAGTTTTTAATTATGAATTTATTTATAAATTATAGATTATTATTAAAAAACACAAAGAAACTAAAAAAACTTACAGTTTAACTCACTGTAAGTTTATATATTATATTTAAAGAGTTTATTAGTAACATTCAAAATAATCGATACAATTTAGGTCAACTCCAAAATAAACCCAACGCTGGCTATTCCATCTCCATCCTGAAGCGGATTTTCGACCAACGTAAGTTAGCCATGCCCAAAAACTATTTCCATTATCGAGCCATATATATACATATTTAAATACACATGGTCTTAATGCTCCTGGATCAACAGCATAGGTGCATACATCAGATTTATCTTTATTAATAAGATCTTCTGGAATAGAATCTGATGGAGGGGAAAGTGTAATATTAATTAAAGCATTTAATGTTTCATCTGTATGCTCAGCTTTATCAAGTAAATAATCCAGTTTTTCATTTATTAAATTTAGTTCTCTTGATAATATTCTATCTTCTGTAATCATAAGTTAGAACCCCTTTTATTAAATAATTAGTTGTACAATTAATTAAATTATTTTAAAGCTTGTCTAGTTTGTACTATAGTATATTATTTAAAATATATATTGGTTACAATTGCTTATGATTTTACTAAAGATGTTCATTTTATATAGAAGAAATTAAGATAGACAATAGATAGAAAATTGTATAATTTCTTATGATGGAGATTCTTAATAGTGATAAAGAAAATTTTAAAATTTATAAGCTTTTATATGAATTATTGGAAGTTATTTATTGACAAGATTAATATTTGGGTATAGCATGAATATTAATATTATATAGTTTTTTATTGAACTGGGACTAGATAGCTAGGGTTCCGCCTTAAGATTTTAAGGGTTTGTGACCGAGCGCTATAGCTCTTGTTTTGCAAGAGGCACCTATTGGAATAAAATGCCCGAGGGGGAAGGTTCAGCGGATTTTTTTATGCGCTGAATTCTTATCTTCTCGGTTTTTTATATTTTAAAATAAAGGAGGAGATGTTATGGGACAAGCTAAAGAAATTTGTCCGGGAGTAGCTATTGTAATTTTTAACGATAAAAAGCAAGTTTTGTTACAGAAAAGATCAGATGTTGGCCTTTGGGGTATACCTTCAGGTCATGTAGAAACAGGAGAAACAGTAACTAATGCTGCAATAAGGGAGGTGTTTGAAGAGACAGGATTACATGTAAAAGTAGCGCGTTTTATTGGAGTATATTCCGACCCCAAGTCTCAAATTTTTGAGTACCCAGATGGGAGAATAACTCATTTTGTAACTTGTTGTTTTGAAGCAAAAATAATAGGCGGAGAGATTTCCTGTGAGTCTTCGGAAACTTTAGACTTGAAATTTTTCCCTATAGATGAATTACCTATAGATATAGTAAAGATGCATCCTGATTGGTTAAAGGATGCATTGTCTAAAGGGGGCCCTTATATTCGATAAAATGTACAAAAGTATTTCTTAGGTTAGCTTGTCAATTTTAAAAAAATATATGAAAGCAAGTTGAATAAATTTATTTTTTATAAATTTTATACTTTTTCATAACTGGAAAAAGAAAGAATCTAGTGAAGATTTACTATTTAGAGTAATATCTTCACTAGATTTTTAGATTTGTTGAATTTTTTCAGTTTATATTAAAATATCCTATCTTTTTATTTAAATTTCTACTTAATTAAATTAAATATTTATAATATTGTTCGATAAATAAATACAAGATACATAGTACAATTTATTTTAAGCAATAAATATAGTGTTTTTACTTTTTCTATCTTAAAGAAAAGATAACTAATATTCAGATTTAGAGCCAATTAAAAGAAGAGTAAGAATTCAACATAAACTATTAAAAATAAAGGAGATAATTTGCATGAAAACTTGATATATGTATTTATAATAAAATTAATTAAATAATGATAAAAACTAAAGAAATGATACAAAAGTTAAAAAATGAAGATAGTATTGATGTTTCTATGAACTTAAATTTTAACAATTTTTTAAGGAGATGATGAACCATGCTTAAGAATATAAAAAAGAAAGTAAAAACACAACTAATTTCTGCTTTTTTAATAGTAGCTGTACTTATTGTTATAGTAGGAGCAGTAGGTGGAGTAGCTCTTAAAAATGTAGCTAGATATGGTGAAAAAATGTATAGCATTAATCTTCAATCTGTTTATATGATTACAGATATGAATCAAAATTTGACAGAAATTAAAAGCGATATGTTACAGTTAATATATGAAAAAGATAAATCTAAGAAGGCTGAATTGGTAAAGAATATTCAGAAAAATAAAGATGAAAATAGCAAATATCTTTCTGAGTATGAAAAATTACCAAAGACAGAAGAGGAAAAGAAAATATTTGAAGTTTTTAAAGAGCAATTAAGTCAATATAGAACACTAAGAGAAGATGTTATAAAATTAGTAGAAGATAATAATTATGCTCAAGCAGAAAAGCAATATAAAGAAATACCAAAAGTTAGAGATGCTATGTTTGAGAGTATAAGTAAAATAACTGAAATAAATTTAAACTCAGCTGAATCAGCAAATAATGATATTAATTCTATATATACTAAATCTAATATGATTATTGTTATTTTAAGTATAGTTGGTCTTGCAATGGCAATTTTAATAGGACTATTTATTGCAAGAAATATAGCAAAACCTCTTAATAATATAAAAGATTTAGCAGAGAGATTAGCCAATTATGATTTTTCAAATTCCATTGCAATTACAAGAGGAGATGAATTTGGACAAACAGCTATAGCTTTAAATACTGCACAAGAAAATGTAAATGGATTAGTTAAGGTAATTATGGAGAATTCACAGGAAATAAGTGCTTCTTCTGAAGAACTTTCAGCTACAGTAGAGGAATTATCATCAAAAGTGGAGACTATAGATACTGCAATAAATAATATTGCAGGAAGTATGCAGGAATCTAGTGCTGCATCAGAAGAAATTAGTGCATCCGTTGAAGAAGTAGATTCAAGTGCTAATGAACTATCACAAAAGGCTATGGAAGGAAGTGATAATTCAAATAAATTTAAAGAAAGAGCCACAGAAGTTAAAAAGAATAGCCAAAAAGCTATAGAAGAATCACGAAAAATACACTTAGAAAAGAAAAGTAATATGGAAAAGGCTATTGAGGAAGGTAGAGTTGTTGATAGCATCAAGGTTATGGCAGATACTATAGCAAGTATTTCAGAGCAAACTAATTTACTTGCGCTAAATGCAGCAATAGAAGCAGCGCGAGCAGGAGAACAGGGAAAAGGTTTTGCAGTAGTAGCTGAAGAAGTAAGAAAGCTTGCTGAACAGTCAAAAGATGCTGTACTAAGCATTCAAGAAACTATAGCTAAAGTACAAGGGGCATTTAAGAGTAGTATTGATACAGGTAGTGACATATTGGAATTCATAAACATACAAGTAATGGAACAATTTGATGCTTATGGAGAGACAGGCAGTCAATATTATGAGGATTCTGATTTTGTAAGTAAAATGTCCGAGGAAATTGCAGCTATGTCTGAAGAAGTTACAGCAACATTAGGACAAGTAAGTGGAGCAGTGCAGAATATGGCAATATCTGCTCAAAGGTCTAATGAGGAAGCAGACATAATAAAAGATAGTATGAATGAAACAACTAAAGCTATAGAACAAGTAGCAGAAACCGCTCAAAGTCAAGCAGAACTTGCCCAAAATCTAAATGAAATGGTGCATAAGTTTAAAATATAAATTTAAAAATCTTCCAACCATAATAAAAAGACTATGAGGAATTTTAATTAATAACCTCATAGTCTTTATGCGTAAAATTAGGGATTTATAATATTTAGACTAAGGAGTATTTATTTAAAATAAAACACATATAGTATTAATTTAGCTAGTGTAAGCTAATAGTGTTAAGAAAAACATATTAACATCTTCAACTATATTCCAATAAAGTATAATAATACATTGATTTAAATGATTACATGCCTTAAATTGAATTGAAATACAATTTTTAACATTTAGGCAAGAGTGTTATAATAAAACATGTAATCAAAAGGGGCCCTAATTGATAAGTTGTAAATATAATCAATGAGTATTAAAATATATAAAACATACTTAGAATTAGGGGGAAATAAAATGAAAAAAATAATAACTTTTATTATGGCAACAGCATTAGCATTTGGTATGTTCATAGCGCCCAAGCAAGTTTTGGCTGCAGAAAATCACGAAATGGTAGCATATAGAATTTATATGCCTGTTAATTATAGTAAAGTAGATACATCTCAAATAAAAAAAGCAACATTACACTATGGTGTAAATGGATGGAAAGATGTTAAAGATGTTCAATTAAACAGAAGCGTAGTAGATTATTATATGGGAAAAACATTTGAAAGCTTTTATACAACTATTTATGTAGAAAAAGGTTCAAAAGTAGATTATTGCTTTAAACAAGAGTTTTATAATGAGGGAACAACATGGGATAATAATAATAACAAAGACTATCATATAGCTGTAATAGAAAGTAACGTTAAATAATTTAATGTAAATAGACTGTTTTATTTATTATCATATATTAATCTTATTATAATTGGCTTTACCAATTGAATAATTTAATGAAGATATAAATGAAGAAGTATTTATTAAAATTAAATATAGATAATATAAGCTTAGTTTGTATAAACTAAGCTTATATTAACAAAAAAATTATTTTAAATGTAGGTGAAAAAATGAGAGTATTTTATGCGGTTACATTTCAGGAAGAAACAAAAGAAAAATTGATAGAATATAAAAATTTAGTTTCTAATAATTCAGTTAAAGGTAGATTCACAAATAAAAATAATTTCCACTTAACCCTAGAGTTTATAGGTGAAGTTGATGAAAAAGAGCTGTCTTTACTAACTAATATATTATATAAGTTGCAGAATCCACCTAAGGAACTTATTACTTCACATATTGGTTCATTTAAAAGGAGAGATAAAGATATAATTTGGCTTGGAATTGAAGAAAATAAAGAACTTATAACATTACAAAGGAATTTAAGAAATTTATTAATTAATAATGGATTTAAAATTGAGAATAGAAAATATAAGCCTCATATTACAATTGGTAGAGAAATAGTAACAAAATGTCCTATAGAGAAAAATATTTTTTCTCCTATAAAGATTCCAATAGCTTCAATAGCTCTTATGGAAAGTAAGAGATTCAATGAACAATTAGTTTATGAGCCATTAGAAGAAATAATAATATAAAGTCAGAAAACAAATTTATAATAAATATAATTTTATTATTATATTTAAAATATAATTAATTAATGATATAAATAAAAATCCTTATGAGCTGTTTTTCGAATAGTTTATAAGGATTTTTCTAGCTTATTTAATTAAATTTACAATAACCAAACTATATATTTAAAAAATAATACAAAAAAATTTCATAAGATTTAAGTGAAGTGCTTGATAGTAAAATAGGTAAGTAGTAGAATATACTTAACTTAGTTATATATTAACTTAGTTATATATTAATTAAAAGTATGAATTATTTGGAGGTGAATACTTTATGGATAGAAAAGAAAGCATTCATGTATTAGGAGCTAGAGAAAAAAATCTAAAAAATATTGATATTGAAATACCCAAGAAGAAAATCACTGTATTTACTGGGGTTTCTGGTTCAGGTAAATCATCTTTAGTTTTTGATACTATTGCTGCAGAATCACAAAGGCAGCTAAATGAAACTTATTCTAGCTTTATTAGGCATCGGCTACCACATTATGGACAACCAGATGTAGATTCAATTAAAAATTTATCTGTTGCTATTATAATAAATCAAAAAAGAATTGGTGGAAATTCAAGGTCAACCGTGGGGACTATTACAGATATAGCTTCATTATTAAGGCTTCTTTTTTCACGTATAGGAAAACCCTTTGTTGGATATTCTGATTCTTTATCTTTTAATAATCCTACCGGAATGTGTATGCATTGTGATGGGTTAGGAAAAGTTGATAGCATTAATATTGATAAATTATTAGACAAAAATAAATCTCTTAACGAAGGCGCTATTTTGTTTCCTAGCTTTAAGCCTGGTGGATGGAGATTAAAGAGATATATACATTCAGGATTATTTGATAATGATAAAAAAATAAAAGATTATAATGAAAAAGAATTAGATTTACTTTTAAATAAAACTGATATAAAAATTGAAACAGATGATCCAGAGTGGCCCAAGACATCTTTATACGAGGGTCTTATACCAAGAATTGAGAGAAGCTTTCTAAAAAAAGAAGGTGGAGAAAGGGATAAATATAAAAAAGAAATTAATAAAATTGTTACTAAAGAAATATGTCCTGTGTGTAAAGGTGCAAGATTAAATGAAAAAATATTATCTTGCAAAATTAATGGGAAAAATATTGCGGATTGTACAAAGATGCAAATAAATGATTTAATAATATTTATGAAAGAAATTAAAGAACAATCTGTTCAAACTGTATTAAAAGCCCTAATTAGTCGACTAGAGCATTTAGAGTACATAGGATTGGGATATTTAAGTTTAGACCGTGAAACTTCATCACTTTCCGGTGGTGAATCACAGAGAATTAAAATGGTTAAACAATTGGGAAGCAGTTTAACAGGACTTACTTATATTTTTGATGAGCCTAGCATTGGATTACATCCACATGATATTGGTAGAATAAATAAATTGTTAAAGATGTTAAGGGATAAAGGAAACACTGTTCTTATTGTTGAGCATGATCCTGATATAATAAAAATTGCAGACTATATTATTGATATGGGACCAAAGGCTGGTATAGAAGGTGGTAACATTGTTTATAAAGGAACTCCAGAAGGATTATTGAAATCTAATACTCTAACAGGTAAGGCTTTGCAGTATAAACCACATATAAAACTTCATACAAGGAAAGCAAAGGAATGGTTGTCAATTAAAAATGCAAATTTACATAATCTAAAAAATATTAATGTAGATATTCCTAAAGGTGTTATGACTGTAGTAACAGGTGTAGCTGGTTCAGGTAAGAGTACTCTTATTAATGGATTGTTGCCCAAAATTTATCCAGAAACAATTTTTATAGATCAAGGAGCAATACATGCTTCAATACGTTCCAATATTGCCACTTATACAGGTATATTTGATTTTATAAGAAATTTATTTGCTAAAGAAAATAATGTTAAATCCTCTCTTTTTAGTTTTAACTCAGAAGGAGCATGTCCAGAATGCAAAGGGTTAGGTGTTACTTATACTGATTTAGCTTTTATGGATACTGTTATAAGTACATGTGAAGTTTGTGAAGGAAACAGATTTACAGATAAAGTATTAGATTTTAAATTTAGGGGGAAAAATATAAGCCAAGTTTTAAAAATGACTGTTGCTGAGGCAATTGACTTTTTTAAAGAAGATGAAATATATTTAGTGTTGAAAAAGTTAGCTGATGTAGGAATTGATTATATAACTTTAGGACAACCATTAAATACTTTATCAGGAGGAGAATTACAGAGATTAAAATTAGCTGCTCAATTAGATAGTAAAGGTAATATTTATGTATTGGATGAGCCTACAACAGGGCTTCACATATCTGATATAAAAAAGTTAGTAGCTATTATGAATAGGTTAGTTAATCAGGGGAGTACCTTAATTGTAATAGAGCATAATTTAGATGTAATGACTCAAGCTGATTGGATAATTGACCTTGGCCCAGAGGCTGGAGAAAATGGTGGAAGAATTATGTTTGAAGGGGAACCAAAAGATATAATTAACAATGAGAATTCAATTACGGGGAAATACTTAAAAAGATACATTCTTTAAAAGAAAGGGTGAAGATAATGCTTAGACAAGAATTAGAAGAAAATTATATGCCTTTCCAATGTATGATTATTAGCAGCATTAATCGATTTAATCTAGAAGGGGTGTCAACTGCTCAATACTATATATTAGATATATTAGATAAGCAAGGTTCAAAGACAACTAAAGAATTAGCTGAAATAAGAGGAATAACTCAACCGGGCATATCGAAATTAAATAAAAGACTTTTAGAGAAAGGATATATAAAGCAAGAACGACAAGAAACTGATCGTCGCTCTTATAATATTTTCATTACATCTGAAGGTAAAGAGTTTCTTGCAAGATCAGAAAAATTTGGTGAAGAAATAATGAATTTAATAGAAAAAACACTTAGCCAAGATGAATTAAGAATTTTCTCTACATTATGTAAAAAAATTACGGATTCCTATAAAGAAGAGTAATACTAAAATATAAATTGAATACAACAAAGAAAAATAATATCAAAATTTATAAAAAGATACATTTAAACCTTTAAAAATATATTTATATAAACTATATTTTATAATGTTGAGAAAATATTATATTTTTTAGTATAATTAAAAGGTCACAATATATTGATCTGTATTTAGTATAAGCTATAATAATAAGAATGTGTAATATTAGGTTATTATATATTCTTATTATTTTTTTACAACTTAACTACAAAATAGTTTATTTAAGCTATCTACAGTTCAATTTCTTCAGTTTATTTTCAGATCTATTATAAAACTCTAAAAAATATTTAGAATTAGATGTTTTTATTTCAAGTGTTGTTTAATTAAATCAATTATTTATAATGTTGTTCGATAAATAAATACCAATATTTTTTTAGATTTTATACACAAGTTAAGAAATAGCTTATAGAATATAATAATGTTAATAATGTATAATAATAAAGAAAAATAATTATATAGTCTAATTGTAATTGATTGTATAATTAAGTTTTAGAATTACATATGGAACCAAACAATATAAACTTTATAAGATATATACAAAACTAAAGAAGAGGTGTAATTATGTATTTTTTATTATTTATTTTTATTGCACTTACGGTGGGATTTTTTGCTATGCTTCGTAGGGAGCCAAGGACATTATGGATTGGTATAGTATTTCTTTTATGGGTCGGATCTATATTTGCATTTTTGGGTATTTTAGGTGAGACTTATGAAATAAAAATGCTGCTAACTTCTATAATAATTATTATAATAATTATTATGGTAGGATTTCCTTTATACCTTTTATCCTTTATATTTATACTTATTAAAAGTGGGTATAAACTTATAAAAAAAGAGGGTGCTCGTGTAACTAATTTTTTATCTTTATCCTTAGGAATATTTATTATATTATGGATTTGGTTTACACCAAATATTATACGAGGGGTTACAAATCCTATACTTACAGGAATTATAGGATTTATAACTTTCTTAATTAGTTATTTTTTTATGATGATGTTTATTTTTGCAATATCAGCAGCAATTAATACTTATATGCCAAAAAGAAAAAAATATGATTACATTATTGTTTTAGGTAGTGGTTTAATTGGTGATAGAGTTCCCCCTCTATTAGCTAGTCGAATAGACAAGGGGATTGAAATATACAAAAATCAGCTTGAAAAAGGTCATCCATCCAAAATTATATTTACAGGAGCTAAGGGTGCTGATGAGAAAATTTCAGAAGGGCTTGCCATGTGGAAATATGCAAAGGATAAGGGAATTCCAAATGAGCATATGATAATTGAGGATCAGGCAGTAAATACCTATGAGAATCTATCTAATTCAAAGAAACTTTTAGAAGAGGATTATGGCACAAGAGAAAAACAATATAGATGCATTGTAGTAACTAATAATTTTCATCTATTTCGTTCTTTAATATGGGCTAGAATAGTAGGGCTAGAATGTGATGGTGCAGGTTCTAAAACTAAACTATATTTCTCACTTAATGCACTTATTCGTGAATATATAGGAGTTATGTATATTTACAAAAAAATTAATATACTTATTATAAGTTTGGCATTTTTATTTAGTATCTTAATGACTATTATAGATTTTTATTTTGTTAGACCTTTCTTATAATAATTAAATTTTTTAGATATTATAATCATACTGTCAAATTAACTATTTTGGTAGTGTGATTTTTTTATCAGGATATAGTGTAATAAAAATTTACTGGGATAAAAATAAATTGTAAAGAAAAATATAACACCAAGTTTTTACAAAAAAGTATTGAAATATATTAGGTTTTATGATAGTATAATTTTAAAAATTAAATATTATAAAGCCCTTTAAATGATCCTGAGAGATTGTAAGGCATATAAGTAATAAGTCTATACAAATGTCTTGGCTAAGGGTCGAGACATTTTTTGTTTATATATAGATGAAAGGTGGAATTAGGGTGAATTTAAAGGCTGTAATAATGGATGAGGTAAAAATAAAAAGATCTATCACTAGAATCTCTCATGAAATAATAGAGAAAAATAAAGGTGGACAAGATATAGTATTGGTAGGAATAAAAAGAAGAGGAGTACCAATAGCTAAAAGAATTGCAGAGAATATAAAGAACTTTGAAGGTATAGATATTTCTGTAGGGATTTTAGATATATCCCTATATAGAGATGATTTATCTGAGTTATCACAGGATCCAATAGTTAAAAATAATAAATTAGATATAGATATTAAAGATAAAAAAATAATATTAGTAGATGATGTAATTTATACTGGAAGAACTGTAAGAGCAGCTATACAAGCAATATTTGATAATGGAAGACCAGGTAAAATTCAATTAGCTGTCTTAGTAGATAGGGGTCATAGGGAACTTCCAATAAGACCAGATTATGTTGGTAAAAATATACCTACTTCATTAAGCGAAGCTATTTTAGTAGAACTTAATGAAATAGATGGTAATGATTCAGTTAAAATCCTTGTACATCCTTTATATAGATAATATTAAAGGTTAATTGCAGAAAATTTTTATATTATATATAAATTTTGTACAGGGTTTTTATAAAGTTATTTTAAACTTAAAATTCAAGTTTAATTAACAATTATTATATTTATCTCGTTAAAAATTACAATATAATATTTAAATCAAGAGAAATGTTAATAATTGATAAAAAAGGTTAAATAATAGAATAAAGAAAATTAAACTGTGCTATTTTTGTAATGAACATTTTGGAGTTTTTAGAAATATATAGTGATTGTTAAAAAAATGACGAAATCTTGGGTAAAACTATGGTTAAATTTACCACATTGTGGCACAGAGGTTAAATTTGTCTTAAATAATGGAAGTAGACCATTTCTAAGTTAGAAATGGTCTATTTTTTTTGTTAAACTATTGTTATAACTGCAATTAATCTTTAAATATTAAATATAAAGGAGGAAGAAGATTGGAAAATAAATTAGCTTATATGAAAGAAAGAGAAGAAGTGTTTACACCTCTTTTAGCTATTGAAGAGGCATCAAGATGTTTGTTGTGTCATGATGCACCCTGTACAAAAGCATGTCCAGCAGGTACAGACCCTGGGAAATTCATACGTTCATTACGTTTTAGAAATTTTAAGGGTGCCGTAGCTACAATTCGTGAAAATAATATACTAGGAGGGGTCTGTGCAAGAGTCTGTCCTACAGATAAATATTGTGAAGGAGCCTGTAGTAGGTGTGGTATAGATAAACCTATTCAAATAGGAAAACTTCAACGTTATTTAACAGATTATGAACAATCAATAGGAATAGAAGCTTTAGAGGCTATAAAGGCAACAAAAGAAAAAGTAGCTATTATAGGTTCAGGTCCAAGTGGACTTGCAGCAGCTGCTGAATTAGCTTTAGAAGGGTATAAGATTACTGTATTTGAAGCCAGAAATCAATTAGGTGGATGGTTAACTTATGGAATACCAGAAGATAGGCTTCCACAATCAGTTGTTGAAAATGAAATCAGATTCATAAAAAAATTAGGTGTTCATTTTAGAACTAACTGTAAAGTTGGAAGAGATGTTAATATAGATGATCTTAGAAAAGAAGGTTTTGAAGCATTTTTAGTAGCAGTAGGGATGCAAAAGAGTAAAGATATAGAAATAAAAGGCAATGATTTAGAAGGAGTTATTGCTGGAACAGATTTTTTAGCAGAAGTTAAAACTTCTAAGGGAAAAGTTAAAGTTGGCAGTAAAGTTATAGTTATAGGCGGTGGAGATGTAGCTATGGATTGTGCTGTAACTGCTAAATTGTTAGGAGCAGAGGATGTGAAAATAGTTTATAGAAGAACTATAGAAAAAATGCCAGCTGATAGAAAAGAAATAGCTTATACTCAAGATTTAAATATACCGATATTTACAGGATTAAAACCAGCTGAAATAATTGGACAAGCTGGAAAAGTGGCTAGATTTAAAGCTACAGGAATGTTTGATGATTCAGAATTAAATCTTCCAGTAGATAGGATTATATTTGCTATTGGACAAGAAGCAGAAGAAATAAAAGAATTAAAAGAAGCAGTAAAAGAAGTAGCTGCAACAAAGGGAGTAACAACAGTAGAATTTAATGAAAAGGGAACAATTGAAACTATAGATTATAGTACAAATATAGAAGGAACTTTTGCTTCAGGAGATATAATTGAAGGAGATAAAACTGTTGTAAATGCTGTAAAAGAAGGAAAAGAAGCGGCAAAGGCTATAGTAAAATATTTATTAGCTAAGAAAGAAGGTGTAAGATAATGAAAAGAAGAGATCTTTCCATAGAATTTTGTGGAGTAAAATGTGAAAATCCATTTTTCTTATCATCATCACCAGTAGGAAACTGTTATGAAATGTGTGCTAAAGCTTTAGAAACTGGTTGGGGAGGTATAGTATTTAAAACTATAGGTTTCTTTATTGCAAAGGAAGTTTCTCCACGTTTTACGAATTTAGAAAAAGAAGGAACTCCATTTTTAGGATTTAAAAATATGGAGCAAATAGCAGAACACTCACTAGAAGAAAATTTAGAAGCTATGAAAAAACTAAAACAAAATTATCCCAATAAAGTTTTAGTAGCTTCAATCATGGGACAAAATGAAAAAGAATGGGAAGAACTTGCAAGGCTTGTTACAGAAGTGGGAGCAGATATAATAGAATGTAATTTTTCATGTCCACAAATGACCAGTAGCGCTATGGGATCAGATGTGGGACAAAATCCACAGTTAGTTAAAAAATATTGTGAGGCAGTAAGAAGAGGAACTGATATTCCAATATTAGCTAAAATGACTCCAAATATAGGGGATATGAGTGTTCCAGCAATAGCTTCTATGGAAGGTGGAGCAACAGGTATAGCTACAATAAATACAATTAAATGTATTACAGGAGTAGATTTGGATAAATTTATAGGATATCCTATTGTAAACGGAAAGTCATCAATTTCAGGATATTCAGGAAAAGCAGTAAAACCAATAGCTTTAAGATTTATACAACAACTTGTTACAGATGAAAGACTTAAAGATATTCCAATAAGCGGCATCGGTGGAATAGAAACTTGGGAAGATGCTGCAGAATTTATATTATTAGGTTCAAGAAACTTACAAGTAACTACTGCTATAATGCAATATGGATATAGAATAGTAGAAGATATGATAGAAGGTCTTTCATATTATATGGAAGAAAAGGGATTTGAAAAATTAGAAGATATGGTGGGATTAGCAAATAAAAACATAATTCCAGCAGAGGATTTAGATAGAGGATATATTGTGTACCCAAAATTTAATGAAGAAAACTGTGTAGGATGTGGAAGATGCTATATATCTTGCTATGATGGTGGACATCAAGCAATCAAGTGGGATGTTGAAAATAGAAAACCTATATTAGAAAAAGAAAACTGTGTAGGATGTCATTTATGTGCTAATGTGTGTCCAGTACAGTGTATATCAAAAGGAGAAATAGAGTTTAAAAAGGATGAAATAGCTAGGAAGGTAATACTTTAATATAAATAAAATACACAAATGTAAAAACATAGGAACGTAAAAAAATACAGCCAGTACTTTGGAGGTATAACTAATATGAGTTTATTAATGTGTATTTCAATAAGTGTAGGAATTTTGTCTGGACTTTGGGGATGTTTAAGTTCCAATTTTGGACTAATAACTTGGGTAGGTTTTATAGGATGTACAAGTTATTATGCCGCCGGTGGTAAGTTACAAGGATTAAAAAAATCTGTTGTTACTAATATGACTGGAGTTTTATGGGCTATGTTAATTATTATAACATCTAGTTATTTAGGTTTTCCATTAGAAGGAGCTATAATGATAGGAATATTTTCCTTTGTAATGTGTGCACAGGCAAGATTTCAATTGTTATCTTTTATACCTGGAACCTTTTGTGGAAGTTGTTCAACCTTTGGTGTTAATGGAAATTGGCAAGGAGTAATTATAGCTTTGCTTTGTGGAGCAATTTTAGGTTATACTTCTGAAATAGGGGGGATTTGGCTTCATAAATTAATAGGAAAAGAAGTACAAGACAAAAATAAATATTTAAGTAACTAGAAAAGAATATATAGTAATTAGCTAGAAAATTATTTAATTAAACATTAAGGAAATTTTAATTGTAGTAAATGGCATTAAATATCAACATGATATGAAAATTCAATAATTTTATAAAGAGATTAAAACCCACTAATCATAAGTGGGTTTTAATTTGTAATTCAGGTAGTTTAATATTATTTAAGCAAATATCTAGTATTTATTATAATAAAGAAAGATATGTTACTTTAAAAAATAGGTGAATTTTAAAATCCACTAGATTAAGAATTACTAAACTTTATTTATTCATAGGGTCTATTACGTATGTTTTTTATCTTTGCTATATTAAAATTAAGTCTATCCTTAATAGGATTTTTTATATTAAAATTTTTATGATGAATTCTATTTCAAAGTAAAAATAATGAATTAGAATAGATTAATATATATAATTAATGTAATCTTTAAAATACTTGTATTTAACTTTGGAGATTTTGATATAATTATATATAAGATATATTAAAATATAAGTTATATTTTAGAGAGGAATTCATACTTATGGATAGAGTTATTATGCACGTTGATATGGATGCATTTTTTGCATCTGTAGAACAAATGGATAATAAAAAACTTAAAGGTAAGCCTGTAATAGTAGGGGGAATAGGAGAAAGAGGAGTAGTTTCTACCGCATCTTATGAGGCAAGAAAATATGGTGTGCATTCTGCTATGCCTGTTTTTATGGCTAAGAAGAAATGTCCATTCGGTATATATGTACCAGGAAGACATAATAGGTATAGAGAAGTTTCAAATAATATATTTAAAATATTATATAAAGTTACTCCTATTATTGAACCTGTATCTATAGATGAGGCATATTTAGATATTAGCCATATTAAAGAAAAACCTATTAAAGTAGCAAAATATATAAAAAATAGAGTTAAAGATGAAATAGGATTGACTCTATCTGTAGGAATTTCATATAATAAATTTTTAGCCAAACTTGCTTCTGATTGGAATAAACCAGATGGTATAAAAATAATAAATAAAGATATGATTCCAAGAATACTTATGCCGCTTCCTATAAATAAGATTCATGGAATAGGTAAAAAGTCAGTGGAAAAATTACACAATATAGGTGTTTTTACTGTGGCAGATATGCATAAGTTATCTAAGGATTTTTGTATAGAGTATTTTGGAAAATTTGGAGTAGAAATATATGACAGAATAAGAGGAATAGATTATAGAGAAGTAAAAGTCAGTAGAGAAAGAAAATCTATAGGTAAGGAGATAACCCTTAAAAAGGATATAATAAATAAAGAGGAAATGAAAAAATATCTTTTGGACTTTTCAAATAAAATATCTACTAATTTATATAAAAGAAATAGTGCCGGGAAAACTGTTACCGTAAAAATAAAAACTTCTAATTTTAAAACTCATACAAGGAGTAAAACAGTAAATGATTATACAAGGGATAAAGATGAAATTTATAGTATAGCCTGTGATATATTAGATAATATAAATTTTAAAGAACCTATAAGACTTATAGGTCTTACTGTATCAAATCTAGGAGAAAATAAAATTAAGCAACTAACCTTTAATATTTATTAAGTTAAATAAAGTCCCTTAAATATGATTAAAAATCAATATTAATTTTAAATTTATACGAAACTGTAAATGATTTATAAATAATACGAAATATATTATAAAGATAAATAGTCTTATACTCTATGGACAGGATATGAAGTAACCAGCCACAGAGTATAAAATTATTTTAAAGCCTTATTAATTTTATCAACATAATGTTTAACTTGTTTATCTTCTAATGGAGCTTCTTTGTACCAAGGGGTCTCTATTTTACCTTTATTGTTAAAATATTTAGCTTTCATTATAATTTCAGGTCTATATTCAAAATGTAGTGTATCAAAATGGTTCCATTTTCCGCCCCATATAAAATTATTTTTTTCAAAGGTCTCTACAATTTCTTTTGGATAGGAAGCTATTCTTTTTTCTCCTTCACTTTCAGTAGCCCATTTCCAATAATCTCTATTATCCCTTACT
Source organism: Clostridium sp. CTA-6 (assembly GCF_054768115.1). NCBI lineage: Bacteria > Bacillati > Bacillota > Clostridia > Eubacteriales > Clostridiaceae > Clostridium > Clostridium sp. CTA-6. The sequence continues at coordinate 107,959 of NZ_BAAAAU010000010.1, read as the reverse complement.
AAATCAATGGCAATTCCAAAAGCATGAGGACTTAAAAGATTTGTCCCTGCAATATGTCTATAGTTAAAGGTCCCATTAAGAGGGGAGATATAAGAATTTAATTTGTTATTACTTTTTGAAATACTACTAAGTTCGTCTAAAGTATTTTTTAAGCTTTCTGCACCTTTACTGTTATTATTAAATTGAACTGTTCCATAAGCTGTATTAATGGTTTTTAAGTTTTTTTGAATTTTGCTAGAATTATTTCCATAAACATCTTCTAACAAAGGGTATACTCTAAATCTACCGGGATCAAAATTTTTATCCATTACTTTACCTGTTATATTCAAAGGATAAATTTGTTCCATCATATCCTGGATATCTGAATTATATATTTTTTCTTGAAAATTTTTTTCTTTTTTATCATCATAAAGAATCTTTTTACCAGATTCCATTACTATATACACTTTATCATTTTCACATTCAATATCTTTTATATATTCACCATAAGACATCATTAAACATAATATATCCTGTTTCATAGTTACATTATATGATTCTTCATCTTTATTATTACTTTTTATATTTGAAGCTTTAACTACATAAGTATTACTACAAAAAATAAAAAATAATATATTAAAAAAAATGATTTTTTTTAATAATTTTTTTATTTCAAATCACCTCTTTCTAAAAATGTACTCTAACTAACCAAAACTTTATTCCCTTATCATTCCAGCCTAAATCCCAAGGAACTTTATTTCTATCTGTATTATGACAACTTACTAAAGAGTAACCTTTGGAGTCTGCTCCAGTTACTACAGATATATGAGTTATATCTCCTTTTTTTTCATAGGCTACAAAATCTCCAGGTAAAAGATTGTAAGAAGCTTTATATACTTTTTCATAATCTCCATGAGCAATTACAGAAGCTCTACCACTATGAATCATATAATCTTTAAATCCATCTGCATTTATCCAAGCTCTAGTAGCTCCCTTAGAATCGTAGTTCCAGGCAGAGTTTTTTCTAAATTTTCCTCCCTCAAATAAAATTTGAGATGCAAAATTTGCACAATCTCCTCCTTGAGGGTTATAATTTCTATATTTTTTATTATATTTATATCCATATTTTCCATTACTAGCAGTTCCACAATATTTATCCGCATATTCTATAGAATTTAATCTTCTTTCATCTAAATCAGAAAAGTCTTTGGAACTATTGCTTAATATATATTCCCTTATATCATCTGGTTTTTTTAGATTATTTATATTAAGAGAATCTGCAAAGGGATCTTTATACCATTCCTTTGTAATTACCCATTCATCTTCTTGTTTAGCGAGATTAACTAAATGATTTGTACCTATGGTAGAGGTATTTACTTTTTCAGGGTCATTTTCATAAATATATTTATACTCAGTAGAACATAATAAATTAATTGAATATTTATCCTTATTTTCTTTTATATTTCTAATAACAACCTTAGGTTTTATATCAATAAATTTAACCCCTTGCTTTTTTTCCCAGTTATGAAGATATTTTATCTTTTTTTTCTCATGTTCATAGGCCCATACACCATATTTAGTATCAGTGTCATAAATAGATTCAATAAATTCTAAGTCCCCTTTTAACAATGCTTTATTTCTATTTTCAAAAATATCATCTATTAATTTAGTAATTTCAGTATTATGAATATTATCATTAGCTTTATAAACTAAAACATTTTTCCATTGAAATAATGATATAAAAGAAATTGATAAAATTATTACTATAATAAAGTTAACTATAATTTTATTAGTTTTATTTCTTTGAAAAAATCCCATAATCTTTATCTCCTTTATCTGGTATTATAAAGCATTTTCCCAAGTTTATTTTATAATTTAAGTCTATAATATTATGGTTTAAAATCTATTAAAATAAACATTTTAATTTTTCATAATTATATAAAAAAAGGATTAATTTCAAAATTTATAAAAAATAAAATACAAAAAATACTATCTAAAAATTAAATACATTTTGAGATAGCATTTTATCTAGTAAATATATGGTTTAGCTTATGTAATTTAATGTTTATATTTAAGAATAAGAAAGATATAATTATTATTTATAACATAACTTTATAGTAAACTTAGCACCTTTCCATTCACTTTCACTAGCTATTATTTGACCATTGTGTTTATGGGTAATAATATCATAGGCTAAGGATAATCCTAGACCGGTTCCTAGTCCAAAGGGTTTTGTTGTGAAAAAAGGTTCAAATAGCTTTGGTGCAATTTCATCAGAAAATCCCATACCATTATCGGATATTTCACAAACTAAAAAATTGTCTTCACTATAGGTTTCTATTTTTAAGATATTAGTATTAATTTCTTTATTTCCACCTAAAAATTCTATTTTTTTATTCATTTCATAGATAGCATTTTTAAGTATATTCATAATAACTTGACTAATTTCTATTTTATTACATAGTATAGAAGGTAAGTTTTCTGAAAGATTTAAATGGATTTTATCAAAAATCATCATATCAAAATTTAATATATCTAATACATAATTTATTATTTCATTAAAATCTTCTTTACTTAAACCTATTGGCTTTGATAGTTCTTTGCTTTGACTAAGTTTAAACATTTCTTCTTGCTGAATAAGTTGAGCTTTTAAGCTGTGAATGTTTTTTTCATTTTTTATTAGCTCTTTAGCAGCATATTCAAGTTCTTTTTCATGGTCTAATCTTGCCAAAGCTCCAGAAAGCATTTCCGAAATTAGTTTTAATAAAAATTGAGTATCTTCATTCCAACTTTTATTTTGAAAGTTATTGTCTAATCCTACATATCCCACTAAATTATCTTTGTAGCATATAGGTAAAACAATAAGAGATTTTATTCCTTGTTCTGAAAGAATTTCTTTTTCTATCTCTGCAGTCATCTTTTCTACATTTTCAATAATAATAATTTTATTATTTTTTAATTCATTCATCCACCAAGGAAATAATGAAGTTTTTAAATCTTGAAGATTATTTTTTTCAGAGCTAATTCCTTTAGCGCACCATTCATAAACATTATCCATGTACTCTAAATTATTTCTGAATAAAAATATATAAGCTCTACAGGAATTCGTTTTTTTACCCAGTTCTTCTAAACATTCCTCAATTAAATATTCTTTACGCAAGTTAATATTTACAAGTTTAGATGAAATATTTGAAAGTATTTCTATGAAAATTTTAGATTTTTCACAACAGTTATCATTAGATTTCCACTTGATTTTCCTATTTTCTTTCATAGCTAAATTCTCCTTTATATTGATTTAAGATAATATATAGTAAATTTCTTTATTAGGTCTTTAAAGTTATTAATAAAGCATTTTATATTGTTAGTAATTTTAAGAAAAACTATTTCTTTTAGATTGTTGAAAATATTAAGTTTTTATAGTTACAAAACTTAGGTAATTAATAAATTATATATCGGCTAATTCATCTAAATCCTTTAAAGAACAATTTCCATAATTTAAACATAATTTGATTTTTTATTTATAAAGAATTTATAAAAAGCTAAAAAGAAATTATAAAATTTATAATTTGTGGAAAACTCTATAATAAAAAATATACAATATATAGTGAAAAAATAAGATCTTTATACAATATGTAGAGTTTATCTTATTAAACAATGGTTCTATGATATTGATTTTGAAGATAATTACTTATATAATTTATTTAACAATAGTTATTTTATAATATATTCTATTGATTAAATAAATTTTTAGAAAGTAAGGTTTTAACAATGAATATTAAAATAAAAAAGAGAAATGGACAATATGAACCACTACAAGTAGAAAAAACCAAGAAAATGGTTAAGTTAGCCTGTGAGGGCATAGAAGGCTGTGATCCTCTTGAATTAGAATTGGATTCTAGAATTCAATTTAGAGATGGTATGACTACTAAGGAAATTCAAAGAACTTTGATACAAACTGCTATCGAAAAGGTTATTCAAAATAGTAAAGATAACAATGGAAATAATATAAAAAAAACTAATGCTAATTGGCAGTATGTTGCTGCAAGGCTTTTATGCTTTGATTTATACAAGGAAGCTAAAATCAGCCGACACTATAATAGCTTTGGTTATGGTGATTATTATGAATTAGTAAAAAAGCTAGTTAAAATGAAACTTTATGGGGAATATTTAATCGAAAATTATTCTGATGAAGAAATCAAGGAATTATCAAAATACATAGTGCCAGAAAGAGATGAACTATTTAATTATGAAGGATTAAAACTATTAAATGACAGATATTTAATTAAAGGACATAATGGAGAAGTACTAGAGCTACCTCAAGAACGTTTTATGACTATAGCTATGCATTTAGCTATTCCTGAAGGAGATAAAAAAATTTTTTATGCAAAAGGGTTTTATGATATTTTAAGTGAGCTAAAGGTTACAGTGGCAACTCCTACGCTAGGAAATGCAGGTACCCCCTTTTATCAGTTAAGTAGTTGTTTTATTTCCACTGTAGGAGATAATTTATGGTCAATTTATGATGTTAATCAAAAGTTTGCACAGGTTTCAAAACATGGCGGAGCACTAGGCATTTATATGGGAAAAATAAGAGCTTTAAATAGTGAAATAAGAGGACATAAAAATGCATCTGGTGGAGTTGTACCTTGGATAAGACTTTATAATGATACAGCTGTAGCTGTAGATCAGCTTGGCAAGAGAAAAGGTGGAGCATCTATAACTTTAGATATATGGCATAAAGATATATTTGATTTTTTAGACCTGAAAACTAATAATGGAGATGATAGAAGAAAGGCTCATGATATTTTCCCTTCTGTAAGTATCCCAGATTTATTTATGGAAAGATTAGAAAAAAGAGAACAGTGGTCCTTATTTGATCCTTACATGGTAGAGAAGATAATGGATTATAAGCTTGAGGATTATTTTGATGATGTGGATTGTAAAGAATTTACAAAAAGGTATTTAGAATGTGAAAAAAACATTAATATCCCAAGGAATACAGTACCAGCCCTTGACATCATGAAAAAATTAATGAAAAGTGCAGTAGAAACAGGAACTCCTTTTATTTTCTTTAGGGATACTGTAAATATAGCAAATCCTAATAAGCACAAAGGTATGATATATTCATCCAATCTTTGTCATGAAATAGCTCAAAATATGAGTGAAAGTGAACTTGTAGAAGAAGAAATAATTGATGAGAATGGTTATTCAGAGGTTGTTCAAAGAATTAAGGCTGGAGATATGGTAACCTGTAACCTTAACTCAATAAACCTTAGCAAAGTAGAAAAAGAAGATTTTAGTAAGTGTATCCCTCTCCAAATAAGGATGCTAGATAATGTTATATCTCTTAATAAGCTTCCTGTTAAAGAGGCCAGAGTTACCAGTGACAAGTATAGAGCTATTGGTTTAGGAACAAGTGGATATCATCACTTCCTTGTAAATAACAAGATAAGATGGGAAAGTGATGAGCATATTAAAGTAGCAGATGAAATCTATGAAGAAATAGCATATACGGCTATAAAGGCTTCTATGGAATTAGCTAAGGAGAAGGGCAGTTATCCAGCCTTTAAAGGTTCAGAGTGGGAAACAGGGAAGTATTTTGAAAGAAGAGGTTATAATTCTGAAAAATGGCAACAACTTCAAAGTGATATCAAAAGATATGGTATGAGAAATGGTTACATTACAGCTATTGCCCCTACAGGTAGTACTTCCAATATAGCTAATACAACTGCAGGAATAGATCCTGTATTTAAGAAGTTTTTTATGGAAGAAAAGAAGGGTAGCTTTACACCAAAAACAGCACCAGATTTAAATGAAGAAAATTTTTGGTATTACAAAGAAGCTCATACTATAGACCAGCAATGGAGTATTAAGGCTTGTGCTGCGAGACAAAAACATATAGATCAGGCTCAATCCTTTAATTTATATATAACTCCAGAAATAAAAGCTAAAGAAATTCTTAATATGTATATGGAATCTTGGAAACAAGGAGTTAAAACCATATATTATGTAAGAAATAAATCTTTAGAAATGGATGAATGTACAAGTTGCTCAAGTTAACTGAATACCTAAGATTATAAATATAAAAATATTATAATCTTGTAGTAGATAAGGTCATAGTATTAAAGTATATATTTAATATGATAACTATACACGTATGTAGAATGATTTATTAGTTAGAAAATTGTTAAATATACTTTTAAAATAATAACCATACTTACAAAATAGATAGTAAAGAAAGGAGCTCTATATTTAATGCTTAAAAAAATGATATTTAACGAAAAGGGTCAACGGGGAACGGAATCAATGATAAATGGAAACACTACTAACTTAAGAGAATGGAATAGAATAAAATATAGTTGGGCCAGCGATTTTTATAGAACAATGCTTAATAATTTTTGGATACCAGAGGAAATTTCTTTAAATGAGGATGTAAAACAATTTCCATACTTAACAGACGGAGAGAGAAATGCCTTTGATAAGATTATTTCTTTTTTAAATTTCCTTGATTCCGTGCAAAGTGAAAATCTTCCTAATATATCAAGATATATAACTGCTGCAGAAGTTTCTTCTCTTTTAAATATTCAAACCTTTCAAGAAGAAATACATGCACAAAGTTATTCATACATACTTGATACAGTTACAAATCCAATTACTAGAGATAAAATATATGATCAATGGAGAGAAGATGAACAGCTTTTAGAAAGAAATAAATTTATAGCAGGTATTTATGAAAAGTTTAATAAAGAACCTGAAATTTATAATTTTTTAAGAGTAATAATGGCAAATTATATATTAGAGGGAATATACTTTTATTCTGGTTTTAGTTTCTTTTATACCTTAGCAAGACAAGGGAAAATGACTGCCACTAGTACAATTTTTAAATATATAAATAGAGATGAAGTTACTCACCTTGTGCTTTTTCAAAATATTATTAAAGAACTAAAAAGTGAAAATCCAAATATTTTTACAGAAGAATTAGAAGAAGAATTTAGAGAAATGATGAGAATGGGTGTAGAGCATGAAATAAAATGGGGACAGTATGTTACTAATAATGAAATCTTAGGCCTTAATGATGAATTAATAGATAAATATATTAAATATCTTTCTAATCTAAGATTAACAGCTATAGGTTTGAAGCCTCTATATCCAGAAATCAATAAACATCCTATGGAGTGGATTGATAGTTTTTCAAAATTAAATAGTACAAAGACCGACTTCTTTGAAGCAAAGGTTACAAACTATACAAAAGCAGCGGTCTTTGATTTTGATGATCTTGATTAATTAAATCAATAATTATAAATGAAGTTATAAAAATAGCCTAACAAAGTTTTAAAATACATTTTGTTAGGCTATTATTTATAATATTTATAAATAATTATTGTCTTTAGATGGAGTTTTTAATTTTAACTGAAGGTTAAAATGGGTTAGATAGGTACTTATTATTCTTACTTTAAAAATCACATCTAGGCAATCTATGATTTTGTAAAATTTGTTTTTATATATTAAATAAGACTATTAGGGATGATAGCAATGAAATATGTATTTTAAGGTTTATTTAAGGTACAAGTGATAATTAGTTAAGATTAGCTTTATATAATGGTATCATATTAATGATTTAGGAGGATAATTATGAAGGAAAAAGGACTTACAGGATTTCAGTTAAAGCTAATAGGATTATTTTTAATGATATTTGATCATATTCATGAAATGTTTGGATTCACAAACAGCATACCTGTAGCATTTAATTGGGTAGGAAGAATAGTAGCACCTATATTTATATTTATGACAGTACAAGGATTTATTCATACAAGAAATAGAAAAAAATATGCAACAAGACTTTATATAGGATCAGTACTTATGAGTTTGGGAAATTCCTTTATACCAAAATACTTTGAAAGAACAGATAGTTTTGGATTGATGAATAATATATTTACTACACTTTTTGTAATTGTTATGTACCTATCTATTATAGAGTATTTAGGAAAAGCTATAAAGGAAAAGAAAGTTTTAGGCATTATTAAAGGAATATGCTTGTTTATACTACCTATAGTTATAGGATTTGTAATGATTATGAATATTACAGCACCAGGCATGATGTATGCTATGTTTTTAATTCCTACTCCATTACTTGTAGAAGGTGGACCTGTATTTATATTACTTGGAATAATAATGTACTTATTTAAAGAAAAAAAGAACATGCTTATAATAGTATATTCAGCTTTGAGTATTATTATTATGTTAACAGGTGGAGATATTACTATACAAGGACTTTTATTTAAAAATTATCAATGGATGATGATATTCGCAGCACCTTTATTCTATTTATACAATGGTAAAAAGGGAAAGGGCATGAAATATTTATTCTATGTATTTTATCCAGCACATATCTATATATTTTATATAATTTCTGTGTATATGATGAAAAGATAAAATTTAATTCACATAGATATTTTGTATCAATTTTAATTGAATTAATTTAAGAACTAATTATAATATTCCTTATTTTAAAAGGGAAAGCCATGAAATTAAGGTTAATAACTTAATTTCATGGCTTTTATTTATTATATAACAACTTATAAAATTTCTTATTTGTAGAGGACTCTATAATATTTTAAAATTTACAAAAAAAGATAGTATTTAAAAGGAAGATGCAGTTTAACATTAAGTATGTTTAAAAGTCTATTTGAGAAAGCTTAGTACCTTCAAAAAAATATATATTTAATTTTTTATATAATTTAATTTTAAATTTACATAAAAAATAAGCTTAAAATTTGTTTTAAAAGAATTTATTACTATATTTTTGTTAAAAAATAGACGAAAAATTGAAAAAAATATTTAAATTTTGTATTTTCTGATATATAATGAAAATAGCAAAAAATAATGGCGTAAAATCTAGTGGAAAAGGGGAGGAAACAAGATTTTTACCAAGTAAAAAGGGGGAAAATAAATGAAGGTTAAAAATATTGTCCAAAAGAGTATTTTTGCTAAGATGATGTTGTATATTCTTACAGCAGTATTGGTTGTGTTTTTAGCTTCTGGTATTTTTTTAGAGCTAAAGACTAAAGATATTGTGACTAAGATGAATTATGAGCATCTTCTAACGGAAGCAAAGGCAGCTTCTAATCAAAACAATGAATTTTTTAAAAAGAATGAAGTTTTAGTAAGACAAATGGCAACTAATCAAGATATTATAAAATTAATGAAGGGTGTAAAGACTAGGGATAAAGTTCGAAGTCATCCAGATTATAAAGATGTAATAAATTCTTTACAGCAAATAAAAAAAATGGATAAAAATCTTGCTACAGTATGGATTGGTCTACAAGATGCTAGTTATTTAGTTACCCAAGATCAGTGGGACTCTCCAACAAATTGGATTATTAAGGAAAAATCTTGGTATAAAGAAGCCTTAAAATTAAAACCTGGGGAAGTGCTTTACACAGAACCTTATGTAGATTCTGTAACAGGAAAGATGGTAATTAGTGTTATACAGGTAGTATATGATGAAAAAGGAACTAGTTTAGGTGCAGTGGCTATAGATGTACTACTTGATGAATTGCCTAGTATTATGGAAAAGTATAAGATCGGTAAAAGTGGATTTGTATTCTTAATAAGTAAAAAAGGGGAACTAGTTTATCATCCTGTAAAAGAAATGATTTTGAAAAATAATATGACAAAAGAAAAAGGAGAAATGGGAGACATAGGAAGAAATATGGTTGCACAAAAGCAGGGTACAGGAATGTATTCTTATAAAAATAACCATAAATATGTAGGCTATTATCCTATATCATCTAATGGATGGTCTGTTGCAGCGGTAATAGATCAAAGTGAATTTAATGAAAAAGTTTCTATGGTAAGAAAATTACTTATTATCTCCTATGCACTAGGAGGAATTATTATTGCAGCGCTAATTTTCCTAGTAGGAAAAGCTATAGTAAAACCTATTAAAAGTCTTGAAGGATATGGACAGAAAATGGCAGACCTAGATTTTACAGAGGATATATCAAAGGAACTAGTGGAAAAGGAAGATGAAATAGGACTATTAGCAAAGGCTTTTGAAAATATTTCTGTAAATTTAAGAGATTTTGCTAGAAAAACTTTAGAAAGTGCAGAGCAGGTAGCAGCTTCCTCAGAGGAGCTTACTTCTACTAGTCAACAAACTGCAGAAGCAGCAAATGAAATTACTAAAACTATAGAGGAAATGGCTAACTCTGCAGAGGATCAGGCAAGGCAAACAGAGAGTGGCGCTATGAATGTAAATGTTCTTGGAGAGACAATTTCAAAAAATCAACAGATGATGGGGAGCTTAAATAAGGCTATAGAAAAAGTAGATATTTTGAAAAATGAAGGGGTAACTACTTTAAAAGAATTAGTAGAAAAGACTATGGATAGCGAAAAGATATCGAAGGAAGTATATAAAGTAATTATTGATAGCAATAAGAGTGCAGAAAAAATTGAAAATGCTAGTGAAATGATAAAAAGTATAGCATCTCAAACTAATCTTTTAGCTTTAAATGCAGCTATTGAGGCCGCTAGAGCGGGAGAATCAGGTAAAGGTTTTGCTGTGGTAGCGGATGAAATAAGAAAATTAGCAGAGCAATCTAATGCTTTCACCGATGAAATTTCTTTGGTAATTAATGAATTAGCGGTTCAGACAGAAAAAGCAGTTGAAAGTATGGAAATAGTTAGTGACAATACCAAAAAACAAACTAAGAGTGTAGAAAACACAAATAAAAAATTTGAAGGTATTTCTATAGCTATTGATGAAATGCAGAAAGTAGTACAAACATTAAATGAATCAGGAAAGGATATGGAAAGCAAGAAGAATGAGATAATTGCAGTAATTGATAATTTATCTGCTATTTCCCAGGAAAATGCTGCGGGGACAGAAGAGACAGTGGCTGCAGTAGAAGAACAAACTGCTTCTATTTCAGAACTAGCTAATGCCAGTGAGTCTTTAGCTAAGTTAGCAGAGGATATGCAGGTGAGTATTTCTAGATTTAAATATTAAATACTTCTAAATTAAGTATTATATAGGCTGAATGGTATTTAAGATAAATATTGTTCAGCCTATTTTTATACAATACATAATATGAAGAAATTAATAAAATATGGTAAAATAATACATAAGAAGCAACTAAATGAAAAAATTATTTTGCCGTTATGTCTAACTGTACTAGTGTTGGTAGGCTGTGGAACTAAAAGTGCAGTAAATATCAAAAATTATAACAAGTTAAAATATGGAATGAATTATAATGAAGTTAAGAAAATCCTAGGAGAAGGTCAAAAAAAGGTAGTGAAAATCATAAAAACTTCAAGCATTCTATTTTTTTATGGGGAGTTTCTTTATATTTAAAAATCACTAACAAATGGAATTACTTCTATAAATTTTATGTATTTTAACACTTATTAAGTTTAAGATTCATATATTTGTTAGTGTAGTTAATTAATATTTATATAGATATATAATTTTTATCTAGCTAGTAAACATGATATAATAATAAAACATTGAAAAATTAATTATTATGGTATAATATAAACATAATTTTAATAAATAATAAAGTGAAGCTTAGTTTAGAATAAGCTTTTATTTATTGGAAATTTAACTAAAGAAAATTAATGCCTTTACAAATATTACTTTTATATTATAAAATAGAAAGTATTAGAATTGTAAAGTGTATAGCAAATATAGTGAATTTTAGATTTGCAGATAAATTATAGGAGAGTGATAAATTGAATAAAAAAGTTTTATCTTTTATTATAATGTTAACCCTAATTTTAAGTACAAGTACTAGCAGTGTATTGGCCGCACCAGATACTAAAGAGTCAGGGGATTTAAAAGAAACTAGAGAGCAAAAGAAACAAATCCAGCAAAGAGTTGAAAAAATGGACAGTGAAATTGATAGTGTAATAAATGAAATTGATAAAAATAAGCAACTTATGAATAAAATTAATAATGATGTTAAAGATACAGAGAAAAAATTAACTCAGGTAAAAAACAACGTAAAAGCCAAAGAAGAACTATTTGGGAAAAGAGTAAGGGCTATGTATATAAGTGGTGGAGATAGCTACCTAGATATACTTTTCGCCTCAGAAAGTTTAAGTGATTTTATGTCAAGGATAGATACAGTTTCAAAAATAATGAAATTTGATAAAAATGTTGTTATTAAGTTAAAGGAAGAAAAAGAAGCTATAGTAAAGGAAAAAGAAAACTTAGACCAAGAGAAAAATAAATTAGTATCCTTAAAGAAGAGCAATGAAGTTACTTTATTGAGGCTTAATAAGAGTGTAGAAGAAGAAAAGAAAGCTCTTAGTAACGTAAAAGAAAAAGAAAATCAAATAGTAGCTAGTGAAGCTGCAAAGGCTAAAGAAGCTCAAGAGAATAGTAAACGAGCTAAAGAAGCTGAAGAGAATAGTAAGCAAGCTAAAGAGGTTGCATCTAATAATAGCAACAGTTCAAATGGGGAAACTTTATCTCGAGGAGAATCAAACTCTACGTCCTATTCGAAAGTAATGGTAATGGAAGCAACTGCATATGCAGGAGATGGCATAACTGCTTCAGGAAACGGAACAAGTAGAAATCCTAATGGATATAGTACCATAGCTGTAGATCCTAGAGTAATAAGTATAGGAACTAGAGTGTATGTGGAAGGTTATGGATATGCTATTGCCCATGATACTGGTGGTGCTATTAAAGGTAATAGAATAGATTTATTTATGAATTCAGAGGCTGAATGTAATAGTTGGGGAAGAAGAACTGTAAAAGTTTATGTAATAGGATAGTAAGTATTTATTTTAGAAATAAATAAAAATTATTTTATATGTAGTAATAAATAGTGGCAATTAATTTATGTAGAATAATATTGTTTTAAAATTAAATTTTAATGTGAAAATATTTAACTTTATAATAATATACCCTGTAGAATAGATGAGTAAAAAGGAATCTATTTTATAGGGTATATTTTATTTTATAGGAATTTATAAAATTTTTTAAGTATTAAAAGTTATTTGTAGTATAAGATTATATTAAAGTAAGTTTAATAATTCTAAAAATATATTAATATAATTTTTATAAAACAAAAATTAGCTTAAAAAAATTATATAAAACATGTATAATTATTATATAACATAATATTATAAGGATTAGGGAGAAACATATATGAACAGACTACTTAGGACGATTATAGAAAATAATAGAAAGTGGATAGGGGAAGGAAAGGTTGCTTCATATATTCCCGAACTTTCTAAAATGAATAAAAACTTATTAGGCATTTCTGTATGTACCTTAGGGGGAGAGGAATATTGGGAAGGAGATGCTGAAGTCAAATTTACAATTCAAAGTATATCAAAAATAGTAACCTTAATGTTAGCTATAATAGACAATGGAGAGGATTATGTTTTTTCAAAGGTAGGAATGGAACCTACAGAAACAGCTTTTAATTCTATAGTAAATTTAGAAGCAAAAGAATCTCAGAAACCTATAAATCCAATGATAAATGCCGGTGCTATAGTTGTAGCTTCTATGGTAGCTGGAAAAGATTCTGATGAAAAGGTTGAAAGAATTTTAAAGTTTACTAGAAAAATAAGTGGTAACAATAACATTGATATAAATCTAAATGTATATGAGTCTGAAAAAGAAACGGGACACAGAAACAGAGCACTTGCTTACTTTATGAAAAGTACAGGAGCCCTTGAGGGGAATGTAGAAGAAGTTTTAGATGTATATTTTAAACAATGTTCCATAGAAATTACTTGTAAAGATTTAGCTAGAATAGGAGTTATGTTGGCCAATGATGGTGTATCTCCTTATACTGGTGATAGAATAGTTCCAAGGTATGTGGCTAGAATTGTAAAAACTATAATGGTGACCTGTGGTATGTACGATGCATCAGGAAATTTTGCTGTACATATTGGAATACCTGCTAAAAGTGGAGTTGGAGGAGGCATACTTGCCTGTGCTCCAAGAAGAATGGGTATAGGAGTTCTAGGTACAGCTTTAGATGAAAAAGGTAATAGTATAGCTGGAATTAAGATATTAGAAGAGCTTTCAAAGCAATTAGATTTAAGTATTTTTTAAAAGAGAAGAATATTTAAATTTGAAATAATACTAGATAAAAAATAATAAAATATTTATTAGGCTTAAAAAATTTTACAATAAAGTAAGGGGATTTTAAAATTTTATTTAGGAGGCAATAAGTGGCATACAATATTGTAGATTTAATAGATAGAGCTATAGATACAGGGAATAAGGTTATTGAAATATATATTGATATGAATAAAGAATATGATGATATTAATTCTTTCAAAATATTTTCCAAGATATTTATGAAATATGAAAAGGAAAAGATAGATTATTATCATTCATTAAAAATCAGGCTAAATAAAGAAAAAATAAAAGAAATAGATTTATATATATATGATAAGATATCTTCTTTAATTGCTCAGTTTAATAATAAAATCTCAACAAATTGTTATAAAGATAAAACCATAAAAGAATTTATAGAATGTGTATTAAATATGAATAAGGATATAAGAGCACTATTTATAGATATAAGAGGTAGAATGATACAAAAAAATGGAGATGGGGATAGTTATGAATATAAAATATTAACGGATATTATAAAAATGGAAGAAAAATATATAAAGGATCTAGAAAGAGTATATAAAAAATAAGGGGTTTATCATTAAATATAAATTTATTTAGTGATAAATCCATTTAATCTTACTATGTAGAAATTTATAAAATTTCTCATTTATAGATTCTTATACAATATTTTGAATTTCATTATCTTATGGCATTTTTAGGACAAATATTTATACATTTTCCACATTGGATACAATCAGGATGCTCAATTGGATTTCCTTTATAATCATAAGGAACTATACCCATAGGGCAAGTTGTTTTGCAAAGTTTACAAGAAATACAACTTGAAGATACAGTTAATTTTTTTCTATCCTCTTTAAAATAAGATATTAGAGATGCAATACTTCCCATAGGACAAAAGTTACACCACGTTCTATTATTATAGAAAAAACTTAATATAATACCTATAAAGGTTGTAACTACAATCATTCTATAAAAAACCATACCTATACCTACAGCATTTCCCCAGTTTTTATATATTCCACTTCCAAACATATAAAACATAAATATAATAACAGATGTTCTGAAAAGTTTAGATTTAAGAAATTTAGGAACCTTATTTTTTCTACTAAAATTAATTAGAACATTGTCAAAGAAACTACCTCTTGGACATATATTTCCACACCAAAACCTTCCTTTACCTAAAATGGCTAAGAAAATAGGACCTAGCATACAAATAATAGCTGTCAAAGCTATTGTAGGATTAAACATACCTGCTATTATAAAAAATATAAGAATAATATAACTATATTTTTTCAAAAAACTAAAAAAAGAAAATTTCATTTAATCACCTCATAAAAAATAATAATATACCCATATGGGGTATGCAAAGATTTTAATATATTACAAAAACTATGTCAATAGAATATATTAGAAAAACAGTCTAAATATAACAAAATATAAGCTTAAACTTAGTTTTATTTTTCAACTGAGTAGCATTTCATATTAAATCAGTACTTTTTAAGGAATTCACATCAAGTTTTAACTCTGTGTAAGAATCATAGAGTTTGGTTCTCTATTTAAAGGAAATGATATCTTTTTGCTTCGGTGAGTAAGGAAATTACATAACTCTAGTTATTATTAAAATTGGTTTGGTACTTAAGATTAGGTTTCTTTGATTAATAGAGAGTAGTATAATTTTTAGATAATTAATAGATAAAAAAATAACATAATTTATTGATTATATTGTTGAATTTTAATAATTTAATATAAAATATAAACAATAAATAATACAAGTTAAACAATAGACTTTTCCTATAACATATTAAAATTTCATATGATATATAACTTTTTAATAAATAATAAGTTTTTTTAAACAAGAGTAAACTGTTGATATATATGATGAATAAGAGGATTGCTTTTTTGCTATTTTAATCATATTTTATTGCAAATTGTTTTAAATAATATGCTAAACATAATTAATATAATATTATTTAGATAATATGTTGAAATTATACTTATAGTATGTTAATATAATAACAAGGATATTGTTAATAATATAACAAATAGCTTTCATCTAAATTTCAATATTATTATATAAAGAGGTGTATATAAGATGGAAAAATTAAAAGTTTTAGTTCCAGTGGATTCATCTGAAAGAAGCAATTATTCTTTAAATTTATTAAAAAATATGTTTGATAAAAAACAGGTGGAAGTTACTTTAATAAATGTTAAAGAAGTTCAAGTAAATAATATTTTTTTAATTCAACAACAAATTAACAAACTTAAAAGTAAAAGTGAAAAGGTTATGGAGGAAGCAAAACAAAAGATTAAAAATATTGGATATGAATATGAAATGTATTCATGTTTTGGGATACCAGCGGATAAAATAGTAGAAAAAGCAGAAAAAGATAATTTTGATATGATAGTTATGGCTAAATCTAATAGAAAAGGCTTAGAAAAAATGAAGGGTTCTGTGACTACCAAAGTAGTTAAAACTTCTGAAGTGCCAGTAATTGTTGTTTAAAATAAATTAAGCTCTTATTTTTTAAACTATTAAAATAAAAACATTATGAAATTAGTTTTAAACTAATTTCATAATGTTTTTTAATTTAAAACAAAATTTTAAATTAAAACCTATATATTAAAAATATGATAATTAATTCGATATTATATGTATAAATTACTAGGAAAATAATTTATATATAATTAGGAGGTGGGATATGAAACTCAGAAAAAAACTTGTACTGTCTTTTTCAATAATACTTTTTTTATTTTGTATAATTATGTTTTCAACGGTTTATATTACAGTTAATAACATGGCAAATAAAAGTTTTTTGAAAAATATAAAAGATAATGCTAATTTAGGATACTCTTATTTAGATTCAAAGTATCCTGGTAAATGGAATATAAAAGGAGATAAACTTTATAAAGGAGAAGAATTAATTAATAATAATTTTTATGTGGTTGATAACATAAAAGAACAAACAAGAAGCTTAGTAACTATATTTATGAAGGACACTAGAGTATCTACAAATGTAATTAGTAGTGATGGAAAAAGAGCTGTAGGAACTAAGGCTTCAAAAGAGGTATTAGAAAAGGTTTTAGATAAAGGTGAGGAGTTCCAGGGTACTGCGAAGGTAGCTGGCAAGGATGTTTTAACTTACTATAAACCTATAAAAGATTCTAATTCTAAAATTATAGGTATGTGGTTTATAGGGGTAGAAAAAGAAGCTATTAAAAAAGAAGTTTGGAAAATATTAAGTTACATTCTTTTGATTATATTAATTGTATTAATTATAGGAATAATATTATTTAATTTTATAGGTAATAGCATAGTCAAAAATATATATTCCTTTAATGAATATCTTAAAAATATGTCTCAGGGAGATTTTAATAAGGAGTTAAATGCTAAATATTTAAAACTAAAAGATGAATTAGGGCAAATGTTTAATAATTTAGAATATATGCAAATAGCCATAAAGGATATATTAAAGGAAGTAATTAGTGATTCAAAAGATTCTATAAAGTCTAATGAAGATGTATTTATACTTATAGACAAATTATCATCAAATGTAGAGCAAGTTACATCAACTACAGAAGAAATATCCGCGGCAATGGAGGAGACCGCAGCTTCAGCAGAAGAAATAAACGCTACAGCTAATGAAATAGAAAAGTCTATAGAAGTAATAGCTAATAAAATAGGAGAAACCTATAAAAAATCTGATGATATAAGCAATAAAGCAAATAAATTAAAAAAAGATGCTGAAAACTCTAGGAAAGAAGCCTTTAATTTGTATAAAACTAATGAAAAAGAATTAAGTGAAGCTATAGAAAAATCAAAATCAGTAGAAAAAATTAATGTATTGTCAGAAGCAATACTTAAAATAACAGAACAAACTAATCTGTTAGCTTTAAATGCTGCTATTGAAGCTGCTAGAGCAGGGGAAGCAGGAAAAGGATTTTCAGTAGTAGCAGAGGAAATAAGAAAACTGGCAGAAGAATCTAATAATACAGCTAATGAAATTCAAGAGATTACAAAAATTGTAGTTAGCGCAGTAGAAAATTTAGCAAACAATTCTAATAAGATATTGACATTTATAGATGGAAAAGTAGTAAAAGACTATGAGAATTTAGTTACAATAGGTGAAATGTATAGTAGTGATGCAGAATACTATAAGGTTGTATCTGAAAATATAAGTTCAACTACAGAAGAAGTCTTAGCCTCTATGAAAAACGTTATAGAATCTATAGATAGTGTAACTATAGCCGCTAATGAAGCAGCAGATGGTACAAGTAATATAGCTAAAAGTGCAAATGATATATTGGAAGAAAGCAACAATGTTAAATGTAAGTCAGAAGAATCTATGTCTAATTCCGAAAAATTAATAAACTCAATTTCTAAATTTAAAATATAAAAATTAAAAAGCTATGTATTTGTAATATGGGGTTACAAATATATAGCTTTTTAATAGCTAAATTTTAAAATTAATAAATTATTTAGTTTCTTTATACTTATTTTCAGTTTTTTCTTTTATGTTTTCATAAAAATCATTAGAATCTTCTTTAACATCCTCATAAAGATCCTTTGGGCATTACTTTAAATCCTCATAAAAATCCCTAGAATCTTCCATAGTTTCCTTTAGAGTTTCTTGGAATTCATTTTTACCTTCTTCATATATGTTATTTATATCTTCGCCAGTTATATTTAGTTTTCCTTCTGTTTTTTCAGATTTATCTTTTAAATTTTCTTTAATATTCTTTCCTTTATCTCTTATTTTATTTTTGAGGTTATCCCCTTCATTTTTTATGTTATGAATTTTGTTTTTAAAAGCTTTATTATACTCCATTTTTTCAAAATTATTTTTTTTACGTTTGTTGTTAAGTTTTTTAGCTATAAATACAGAACTTGCTACAGCTATTGTAGCACCTAGAATTTTACCTATAGTATTCTTATTTCTTTTCATAATGTAACCTCCTTAAAAATATATAAATTGAAAAATTTATATAATTGTATATTTATATTATGTATGTTTTTAAAATAAATACTTTTATAATACAATTATAACAATTAGAACAGAAATTTTTTATGTAGGGGGCAAAATATTAAGAATTAAAAATTATTGAAATAGGTGTATAATATTAATAATTAAGTAAAAAATAAAATACAGATAATTTAAAAAAAATGAATATATACTAATGGATAATAATTGTTTATTATTATACCATAAAAAACATATTTAAAAAACAGCTTTAAAATAAATAATTTTAAAATATATTGCATATAAAATTTATTTATGCTATTCTATAGAAGGTGATTTAATAAGATAAAAACTAGGTTCTTCTTTTTTAAGAAGTATAGATTTTTGTTTATTAAATTAAAATAATTTTTCTTAAAAAAGGAGAGATATACAAATGGCAGATAAGAATATCACATGTAAAGATTGCGGAAAAGAATTTGTTTTCACAGAAGGAGAACAAGAATTCTACAAAGAAAAGGGATTCGAAAACGAACCACAAAGATGCCCAGATTGTAGAAGAGCTAGAAAACAAGCTAGAAACAACAACAGATCTTTTAGATAATTAGAAAAGATTTTTTATTGGCTGTTGATTATATGTCAACAGCCATTTTTAATTAACAACCAGAAAGGAACATTATATGGAAAATAAAAACTTTGAAAATTTAAACTTAAATGAAGATGTACTAAAAGCTATACAACATATGGGATTTGAAACTCCATCTGCAATACAAGAAAAATCAATTCCAGTAGTATTAGAAGGAGCAGATGTTATAGCTCAAGCTCAAACAGGAACAGGCAAAACTTTAGCTTTTGGAGCTCCTGTAATAAGCACTTTATGTGACGAAGGAAAGAAAAAAGGCGTAAAAGCTTTAGTATTAACGCCTACAAGAGAATTAGCCCTTCAAATAAAGGATGAGTTAAAGAGATTATCTAAATATAGTAAAACAAAGGTACTTCCTGTTTATGGAGGAGAGTCTATAGAAAGACAAATAAAAGATATTAAAAGTGGAGTAGATATAGTGGTTGGGACTCCGGGAAGAGTATTAGACCATATTAATAGAAGAACTTTAAAACTTGGAGGTATTGATTTCCTAGTTTTAGACGAAGCAGATGAAATGCTTAATATGGGATTTATAGAAGATATAGAAACTATAATGGCAAGTACTCCTGAAGAAAAACAAACTATGCTTTTTTCAGCTACAATGCCAGCACCCATTAAAAAATTAGCTTTAAACTACATGAAAAAAGATGTAGAGCATATAGCTATATTAAAAAAATCTTTAACAGTAGATAAAATAGCACAACATTATTTTGCAGTGAAAAATAAGGATAAACTAGAAGCTATATGTAGGATAATAGATTCAGAAGAACCAGAAAGTGCTATAATATTTTGTAGAACAAAAAGAGGCGTTGATGAATTAGTTGAAGCTATGCAATCAAAGGGATACAATGTAGAAGGTATGCATGGAGACATGAGCCAAAATCAAAGAATAAATACTTTGAAAAAATTTAAAAAAGCTACCTTAAACTTTTTAGTTGCAACAGATGTAGCGGCTAGAGGTATAGACGTAGAAAATATATCTCATGTAATAAATTATGATATACCTCAAGATGCGGAATCCTATGTTCACAGAATAGGAAGAACAGGAAGAGCTGATAAAGAAGGAACAGCCTATTCTTTAGTTACCCCTAGAGAAGTATCTTCTATTAGACAAATAGAAAGAATAATTAAGAGCAAAATCACCAAAAAAGAATTACCTACTTTAGAGGATATATTAGAAAAGAAATACGATAATTTATTAAATGATATAACTTCTAAAATAGAAGAAAACAAATATGAAAAATTTATGCCAATGGTAAAAACTTTAGAACAAAACTTTGATTTATCTGAAGTGTCAGCAGCTTTAATGGAAATGTTATTTAGTAAAGAAATGAGCTTTGACTATACAAATGATAAATTAGAGGCAGAAGTGCCAGTAAGATTATTCTTAAGTGTAGGAAGAAAAGATAGTATAAATGTAAAAAGCTTATTAACATTTATTCAAGATGAAGCTTCTGTAAGAAATCATGAAATTGGAGATATAGACATATTAGATAAATTTACTTTTATGGATGTATCATCAAACACTGCAGAAAAAATAATAAATAAATGCTCAGGTAAAAAATTAAATAGAAGAAAAGTTAATATCGAGATAGCTAAAAGTAAAAAATAAATTATTTTAATTTTAGTTGTTTAAAGGGGAATTACTAGAGAATTTAGAAGCTAAGAGGTGAATTTTATTTGTTTCTTAGCTTTTGTTATTTTTTGATATAATAAAGTCATATATTGCTATAAATCCTAATCTACTATACTAACAAATCTAAACTCATTTTATTGAAATATCCTAAAAATTCCGAATTCACTATAGCTCAAACATGAGATTTTCTTAAAGACTCTTTGAATAAAATAAATTAAGAATTGTTAAGTTTGTTTAAATAACATTTTACATAATATATAAGTTTTTTATTTATAATGAAAAATTAAAAGAGAATAATTTAATTAATAATACTAATACTAAAAAATAGAGTAATCCTAAATAACTAATATAACAAAAATTTAGGAGGTATATGTTTAAATGAATACTAAACTTAAAAGATCTATTTATTTACTCTTATTTTTAACTTTAATTTTTAGTGGATTCATTGCATTTAACTATAAAGTTAAGGCTGATAAGAAAGAAGATATAAGTGATAAGAAAGAAATTTATTTAACTTTCGATGATGGTCCTAGTGATAAAACTACAGAAGATATACTTGATGTGCTGAAAGAAAATGACGTAAAAGCTACTTTTTTTATAATAGGAAAATATATTGAGGGTAGAGAGGATGTTCTAAAAAAAATAGTTAAAGAAGGGCATAGTTTAGGTTTACACACATATAGTCATAATTATAAGACTATCTATCAAAATAACAAAGTTTTTATAGATGAAATGTTAAAATGCCAAAATGAAATTTATAAGGCCACAGAAGTTAAAACTAATATAATTAGATTTCCTGGGGGAAGTGTAAAAAGGTTAGATGAAGAATTTAAACAGGAATTAGAAGAGAAAGGTTTTAAAATATACGACTGGAATATGGCATTAACAGATGGTATAAATCCTAAGGCACCTGTAAGTAAATTTTATAAAGAGGGAACTAAAAGAAAAAAACCATTATCTAAAATTATATTACTCATGCATTGTGATCATTTAAATAAAAATACCTGTAGAGCTTTACCAGATATAATTAATTTTTATAAAAATCAAGGCTATGAATTTAAAATTATTGATAAGAGTACTCCAGAATTCATATTTCCTTATAAAAAATAGAAATGTTTAGGTTTATCCATGTTTTATTTTTTGCAATTAATATTAATATGTATACTCAAGGTGTTAAAAATAAATTTATTATGGATTCTAAATAATTATTTAAAAATACTTTTAGAAATTGATATAATTTCTAAAAGTATTTTTTATGTACACCTAGTAGTGAGAGGAATTTGGAGGTGAAATTCTATTTTGAATCTAGTAGTGAAAGATCCATAAGGGAAATCGTAAGAATAGTTTTAGCACTAAGTAGAAAAAAATAATCTCTATTTTAAATGTATGGATACAATTGAGGTGTTGCTAATCTTATGAAATAATGATATTGATTAATTTGAAAATGCATAAAAGGGGGATATATTTATGGAAAAGAGACATGAATTAAACAAAAATTTAGCTCAAATGCTTAAGGGTGGAGTTATAATGGATGTTGTGAACCCAGAGCAAGCAAAAATTGCAGAAGAAGCTGGGGCTGTAGCTGTTATGGCATTAGAAAGGGTTCCATCAGACATTAGAAAACAAGGGGGAGTAGCTAGAACTTCCGATCCTAAGATGATAAAAGAAATAATAAATGCAGTTTCAATACCGGTTATGGCAAAGGTTAGAATAGGTCATTTTGTAGAAGCTCAAATATTAGAAGCTATAGGAGTAGATTATATAGATGAAAGTGAAGTTTTAACACCAGCAGATGATTTGTTCCATATAAATAAAAAAGATTTTAAAGTTCCTTTTGTTTGTGGCGCAAGAAATTTGGGAGAAGCTTTAAGAAGAAT
Source organism: Clostridium sp. CTA-6 (assembly GCF_054768115.1). Lineage (NCBI taxonomy): Bacteria > Bacillati > Bacillota > Clostridia > Eubacteriales > Clostridiaceae > Clostridium > Clostridium sp. CTA-6. The sequence goes on along the minus strand of NZ_BAAAAU010000010.1, from coordinate 84,762 downwards.
AGGAGAAGGAGCTTCTATGATAAGAACTAAAGGGGAAGCAGGTACAGGAAATGTAGTGGAAGCGGTAAGACATATGAGAACTATAAGCTCAGAAATGAGAAAACTGCAACTTACGCCAAAAGAAGAGTTAATGACTGCAGCTAAAGAAATGGGAGCACCATTTAATTTAGTAGAATATGTGGCAGAAAAGGGTAAACTTCCAGTAATAAATTTTGCAGCAGGTGGTATAGCAACACCAGCAGATGCAGCTTTAATGATGCAGTTAGGGTGTGATGGAATATTCGTAGGTTCTGGAATATTTAAATCAGATAATCCAGAAAAAAGAGCAAAAGCTATAGTTAAAGCAACAGCTTATTTTAAAGATCCAGAGGTTTTAGCTAAGGTTTCAGAGAACTTAGGAGGAGCAATGTCAGGTTTAGAAATTAGTAAGCTAGAAACAGAATTTGCTGAAAGAGGCTGGTAAAATGATAAAAGTAGGGGTGTTAGACTTACAGGGCTCTGTGGCGGAACATATGAAAATATTAGAAAAAATAGAGAATGTAGAGCCTGTTAGAGTGAAGTATAAAGAGGATTTAGATGATATTCAAGGAATAATATTACCAGGGGGAGAAAGTACAACATTAGGTAAGCTTTTAAAAGATTTTAATATATATGATACGTTAAAAGAAAAAATAGAAAAGGGCTTGCCAGTTTGGGGAACCTGTGCAGGTATGATATTATTAGCAAAAGATATACAAGGACAAAAAGAGTCATACTTTAAAGTTATTGATATAAAAGTGAAGAGAAATGCCTATGGTAGTCAATTAAATAGTTTTTCTATAGAAGAAATGTTAGAAGATATAGATAAAGAACCTGTAGAATTGGTGTTTATAAGAGCACCTTATATAACAACCGTTGGTTCTAATGTAACTATATTAAAAAGGGTAAGAAAGAATATAGTTGCGGCGAAAGAGAAAAATGTTTTAGTAACATCTTTTCATCCAGAACTTACAGAGGATACAAGATTTCATAAATATTTTATAGATAAATTTATAAAAAATAAATAAAGTATTTTTTATACTTATTAGTATGTATTTTAAATAAATATAATTATATAAAATAAACTTATTTAAATATAAAAAACTCTTTTTAAGTGTGTACATCAAATATGCAACTTAAAAAGAGTTTCTTACTTGGAAAATTCCATAGCAATTTCAATAAAATTATTATAGAATGCATAATTAATTATAAATAATTGAAAAAAATTACCAAAAGATGTATAATATAAATATGATTTGGAATTTTATTCAAATGGAGGGTGTGCATTATGCTAGACAGGGGATTTATACAAAATGGATACGTTTATAATGAATACGGGGATAGAATGTATTTTATAGAAGATATTTATATTTATAATTTAAATAATATGCTTTGCGAATTTTATATTAAAGATAATTTAATTTGTGAAATGGAAGGCTCAGGGAAATACTGGTTAAATAATAACTCTATATATTTTTTAGGTAAACAAGCTATATAATAAAAGAACATGTTAAAAGAAAAATATTAAAGGATTTCTAATTCTAGATATGGTAGAATGCTTTACATTAAGTTTACTAGAATTTATAAAGTATAAAAGCACTATGAAAATTTATTATTTAAATAAATTTTCATAGTGTTTTTTAGTAGAAATTTATTTAAATAATTATTTAAATAAATAGGTATTTTATGAATAATATAATTAAATTTGGTGATTCTGCACATAATATATGATAAGTATATACAAATCATATAAGAAAGGATAAAAAATGAGAGATAAATTAGATGATAAAATAAAACCTATTTTAGATAAACTTAATGCTCCGGATAAATTTAATGTAAAAAAAATAAATTTAGGTAAAGGAAACAATATAAAAATAGCATTAGTTTATGATAAGGATTTAATAGATAGAAATATAATAAGTGATTACATATTAAAACCATTAATGCTTCATGTGGAGGAAAGTTTTACAGGTAAAGAAAATATTACAGAAATTTTAATGGAAAAATATATATGTGTAGATGATACTATTTTAAAAACAGATAATGAAGAAATAACAGATCTTATAAAGAAGGGATCTACAGCAGTCTTTGTTCCTAATAGTGAAAATACTATAATTATTAACACTGTTAAAAAAGATTATAAACCTATACTTCCACCAGAAATAGAGACTTCTATAAGAGGGCCTAAGGAGGCTTTTACAGAAAGTATAGAAAGTAATTTATCTGTAATTAATAGAAGAATAAAAGACAAAAATTTAAGAATTGAAAGGTTTATAGTTGGAGAAAGATCACAAACAGAAGTAGCAATTATATATATAGAGGATATAGCAGATGAGAAATTAGTAAATAAGATAATGGAAAGAGTAAATTTAATAAAAGTAGATCATATAAAAAACGCAGGGTATATAGAGGAATATATAGAAAATAATTCCTATACTGTATTTCCCCAGTCTTTTACTACAGAAAGACCAGATGTAATGGCAGTTAATATCATGGAGGGGAAAATAGGCATATTAATGGAAGGATCTCAGCAAGGGATAACTTTACCAGCTATTTTTATAGAATTTTTTCAAACTGTAGAAGATTATAACCAAAAATTCATGTTATCCACAGTTATAAGATTTTTTAGAGTAATAGCTGTAGTTTTAGTATTAAGTTTAACCTCTATATATTTAACTCTCGTAAAATTCAATGTGGAATTACTGCCAGATAAATTGTTGCAACCTATTGTTCAATCTAGGGTTGGGATTGCTTTCAGTCCAGTAATGGAGATAGTTTCAATGGAACTTATAATAGAATTTTTAAGAGAAGGAGGATTAAGATTACCTTCAAAGATAGGGCAAACTTTAAGCGTAGTTGGTGGTATTATAATTGGAGATGCGGCTATAAAATCTCATTTTGTAAGTTCTACCACCCTTTTAATGGTAGGTATTTCTACGGTGGCTACCTTTCTTATTCCAAATTTTGAAATGTCGTTGGCCATTAGGATATTAAAATTTCCTATATTGTTTCTTACTAATGCCTTAGGAATAATAGGAGTTTCCATAGGGTGGTTTTTTATATTGGTTGAATTATGTTCTTTAGATAGTATGGGGGTTCCATATCTTCAGTTTAAGAAATCTGATATGAAGGATACATTTATGAGAGCTCCTTTATGGAAAATGAATAAAAGACCAAAGGCTATACCAAATAAAAATCCTGTACGGCAAAAGGATTTTAGAAAAAAATTTAGGGGAAATGATAATGGAAAATAATAGAAATGATGTTTTAACTACGAGTCAAACTATGGTTATGATAGCGGGATCTATGATAGGGATAGGAATATTATCTCTTCCAGCTAATTTAACTAAGGTAGCTCACAATGATGGTTGGATCGGAGTAATTATAGGAAGCTTATATCCCTTTTATATGGTGTTTTGTGCCCTTATAATATTTAAAGATAATTCTTACAAAAATACTAATATAATAGAAATAAGTAAAGCATATTTTGGAAAGTTTTTTGGAAACTTGCTAGGACTTATATTCACTATTCAATTTTTAGCTTATATAATCATTACTGCTGCTAATATAAGCAATATGTTAAGAGTTTATTTAATTTTATTTTTAGAGCAATATAAATTAGCAATTCCAATACTATTAATTTCAGTATACACTGCTTCTAAGGGAATAAGAGCCTTAGGAAGAATAAATGAGGTTATTTTTTATGCATCCATTCCACTAATATTATTAACTGTATTGGCATTAAAACAAGGAAATATATTAAATATTAAACCTATATTGGGTACTCCTATTTCCACTATTTTAAAAGCTAGTATAGAACCTATATATTCTTTTGTAGGCATAGAGATTATTTTTTTAATAGTTCCCTTAATGAAGGATAAAACTAAGATAAAGAGCTCATTTTTAGAAGCCACTGCAATTATAGTTTTTTTGTATATATGGTTAAGTTTTGTATCTATATATTATTTAGGAGCAGATGTAGCAAAAAATTTATATTGGCCTACGTTATCTATTGCAGAAACAATTTCTATACCAGGCATAAGTAATTTTAAATTTGTATTTATGTTTTTATGGAGCAGTATAATTTTTAAAACTATAGCTAATCAGAATTATTTTTTTTATTATTCACTTTCTAGTATATTTAAAAAAATAAATTCCACCATTTTGTATATGATAGTATTTTTGTTTGCTACTATAATTGTTAGTAGGTTAGATAGTTTTATATTCCTTAAAAAAATTAATGAAGGTGTTAGTATATTTTATTTAGTATTCAATTTAATTTTTATAACTATCATAACTATTATAACCCTTATAAAGAATGGAGGAAAAAATGAAACAACTAGTACAAAAACTAATGAAAAGTTTAGAGAAGAATAGAATTAATATAATAATTATTATAATAATTACTTTAAATATATATTATTATAATCCCAATATAAAATATGCAGAGGAATTAGACATACCCGCTGGAATAGGTTATGATTTTCAAACCAAAATAGATGATATAAGATATTATAAAATACCTATAAGTACATATATTTTTAATTCAAATGGTACTACTACAAGTACTGTACACGAAGGAAAAGGAGAAACTCTCTTAAAAACTCGCCAATATAGACAAAGAAAATCTAATAGAAAATTCTTATTGGGTAATGAAAAAGTTTATTTAATTAGCGAAAAATCTGCTTATGATGGAATAAATGAAATTACTAATCTTTTGTTTTTTAATCCTTTAGCTAATTCGCAGGCAATTTCATTAGTTTGTGCTGGAAACCCAAAAGATATGTTAAATTATAAAATACAGGGATATCCTAATTCTGCAGATTACATATATGGATTGATTCAAAATTCACCACAATATAATTTTTTTCCTGTGAAAGCCTATACTACTAATGCAAATTATTACCATATGAAAACAGAGGGAAAAAGTTTAGTCCTTCCTTATATAGAAGCAACAAAGGATGGGATAGAAATCACAGGAATGGCACTTTTTAAGGGAGATAAAATGGAAAGAAAAATAGATGTAAATGAAATGCAAGTGCTAAATAGGCTAAGAGAAGACAAAACTAAAGGAATTATTAGTATTGAAAAAAATTATAAAAACTTTGCAGAAATGGACTGTTATATAAAAAGAAAGGTAGAATGTTATAAAGAAAAGGGTAAATATAGATTTGTAATAAAACTAGATATAAAAGGAGATATGATTAACTGTAAGTCTTGTAAGGATGAATTATGCAATCAAGAAGGAAAAGACGTTGTAGTAAAAAAATTTGAACAAAAAATATATAAAGAGTCTTATAAATTTATTAATAAAATGCAAAATGAATACAAGGTAGATGTTTTAAACCTAGGTAGTGTGGCAGCGGCTAAATATGGTAGAAACACTGGAGTAAATTGGGATGATGTGGTAAGTAATTCAGAAATAGAATTAGACATAAATATGAGACTAATTCGTGGGGTTAGAGGAACTTTCTAATTAATTAGTTTCAATGATAAAGCTAAATATTATTTAGTTAGTTTAAATTAATATATTTAATAAAAAGGTTAATTAAAAAAAATAAACTTTCAATTAAATATAATTAAATTGTTATAAAACATTTAATAATTAAAAACGGAAAAGATATGAATCTGGGATATAATATTACAAATTCATATCTTTTTCATTTGAAAATAAGGTGAAACCTAATTTAGATTAAGTTTTTATTCAAGATAAATTTTATTTGAATCACTTTAGAGACTAACAATTTTTATTTATCTAGCATAAAAGAGGGTTTTAAAATTGTTAGTTATAGGATAAGGTTTGTATCTTAATAAATCTTATATAGAGTTATTTTATAGAACATAATATTTTTTATTTAAAATGCCCAATCACCTTTTTTGAAAATTTCAATTTCTTCGCCCTTTTTATTTTCACCTATAATATCTAAATCAGAAGATCCTATCATAAAATCTACGTGGGTTAAAGAATTGTTAGCTCCAGCCTTTTCTAATTCTTCTTTTGTCATATTATCACCATTTTCAATACAAGTAGGATAAGCTTCTCCAAGGGCTAAATGGCAAGACGCATTCTCATCAAATAGTGTATTATAAAAAATTATATTTGAATCTGAAATAGGAGAATGAAAAGGTACCAGAGCCACTTCACCTAAATAGCAGGAACCCTCATCTGTTTCTATCAATTTTTTTAAAGTTTCATAACCTTCCTCAGCGGAAAAATCTATTATTTTTCCATTTTTAAATTTTAGAATGAAATTATTTATGAGATTTCCACTATAATTTAAAGGTTTTGTGCTTTTTACTATACCATTTACACCAGTTTTTAAAGGGAGAGTAAAAACTTCTTCCGTAGGCATATTAGCAACAAAATATCTTTTATTTTTATTATATTCTCCTCCACCGCACCATATATGTCCTTTAGGTAATTCTATAGTTAGATCTGTATCTTTTGACTTATAATGCAGTTTAGTTAATTTTTGATCATTTAAAAAATTAACTTTATCAGCTAAATTATTTAAATGTTCTTCCCAAGCTTTAACGGGATCTTCTTTATCTATTCTAACTATATTGAATATGTTTTCCCAAAGCTTTTCTACAGCCATATCTTCTTTTAAGTCTGGGAATACTTTTTTTGCCCAAGCTTTTGTAGGAACAGATAAAACGCACCAAGATACAAAACTATTCATTATATATTCATAGTATTTTTTTAATGCTTTACCTCTAGTTTTATTAGCAGTAGCAATTTTTTGAGGATCAACATTTTTTAACAATTCAGGATTTGAAGCAGATATAGATAGAAAAGCTGCATTTTCTTTTGCCAAGCTTTCTAATTCCTCTACTTCCCAAGTTGGAAATTCTTCGAAAGTTTCAAAGGGAGCTTTCATATATTTTATAAGGGATAGTTCCTCATCATTCCATTTTACGTGTACATTTTTTGCACCAGCATCATAAGCTTTATTAGCTATAATTCTTACAAACTCTGCGCACTCTATAGGTGAATTTATAACAAGTGTTTGGTTAGGTTCTATATTTATACCTATCTTAATGGCTATATCAGCATATTTCTCTAAAAGCTTTTTAAAATCATTCATAAAAACACTCTCCTTACAATATGTGCTTTGGCTTAGCACATATTTCTTTTATTATTAGTTTATACCAATAAACATATAAGTCAATAATATTTGTAAATTAATTAGGAATATATATCTATAATATATAAGTTGAATTATAAGTATAATTACATTATATAAAAAACATATAAAACCTTTGTAAACAGGTGAAATAGAATGGAAAAATATTATAAATAATGAAATTAAGTGAAAATATTTAACAAAAATATAACATTAAGTGAAAAATAATGTATAATATATGATATTTATACAAAATTTATCAATAATATAATTAATAGGGGGACAATATGTTGGATAAAGTAAAAATTAAAGGAAAAATGTTAATATTAACAATAATAATGTTAATGTCCATATTAATTGTTGGAGTTTTAGGTGTATTTAATATATGGAAGAATAATAGGGATATAAATTCTTTATATGAAAAAACTTAATATCTGTAAAGTTCTTAATGATAATAGGAATCAATCTAGGGCTTTAGAAGCGGACATATTATACATAATGCTTAACCAAAATAACAAAGAAGAGCAAAGTAAAAGAATAGAAGATATAAAAGTAAGGGAAAAAAAAGTTTAATGATAATTTTAAAACATTACAATCTACTAAATTGGATGAGCAGGAAATAAAACTGATAATTTGAATTTACTATCTGAAGGGGACTTTACTGAGGATATAACAGATGAATATTTAGATAGAAGTGATGAAATTGGTATAGTTTTTATCTCACTTAAAAAAATGCATAGCAATATAAAAGAAATGATATTTAAAGTAAAGGATGAAGTTGAAAAATCTATGGAGTTTAATGCTGATATATCAATTTTATTTAATGAATTAAATAAGAATATTGAAGAAGTATGATCCACCACAGAGCAGTTGTCCGCTGAAGTAGAAGAAACTGAAGCTTCGTCAGAAGAAATGAATTCTACATCAAATCAAATAGAAAGAGAGTTATAGAATCTGTTCCAGAACAGGCAAAGGAAGTATCAGATAGATCTATTACTATAAATAAAAGAGCTAAAGATCTTAAAATTGGGGTTGAAAATTGAAGAAAAAATACTTTGAATGTATATGAAATGAATAAAGGAAAATTATCAAAGGCCATAGAAGATACTAAATTTGTGGATGAAATAAATAAGTTATTAGAAACTATACTTGATATAACAGATCAAACAAATTTATTAGCACTAAATGCAGCTATTGAAGCAGCAAGAGCAGGGGAAGCTGGAAAAGGTTTTGCCGTAGTAGCAGAAGAAGTAAGGAAATTAGCAGAAGAATCCAGTAATACAGCGGGACAAATACAAAAAATAACAGAAACTGTAGTAAGTTCTGTAAAAGAACTTGCTAATAATTCATAACAGCTATTAGATTTTATGAATGTAAATTAAAGAAAAGTCAGAGCAATCTAAAGAAAGAGCTGAGCTTTTAATGGAGCTAGTTAATAAATTTAAAATATAAGTTTTGTTAAGCAAACTTTAAATAAAAATATTCAATATAAAAATCTTATAAATAAAGTAAAACACTATACAATTTTTTTATTTGATAAAACTTGCATAGTGTTTTATATTAAATTAATTTTTAAATCTAATAATTATATTATTATGAAAAAGATATAAATTTACCTAAATTATAATAAGTCTTAAGACGATAATATTAGTAATAAATTTTTTATTGTTTTTTATAAGTAAAACAATAAAAAATATAAGAAATTATAGATCCTACAAGATCTGCTATTAAATCTACCATGGTATCCGTAACACCACAACATTCTACTCCTTGCATATCTAAATTAAATAAAGTGTCAATGGTAAATTCGTAAATTTCCCATATAACACCACATAAGGCTGCAAAGGATAAGACAAAAATAAATACAAAAATTGGATTATAACTGTTCATGGAGTTGTGAGGATTATGCTTTTTTAATATAATAATAGCAAAAAATCCTATTATTATACCAGATACAACATGAAGCATAGTATCCCACCATTCATATCTATAAAAATTATTTAGGGTGCCTAAGTAAAGAGAAATGAATATAAAAAATATAATAGACAAGTATAAGCTTTTATCAGGTTTAATTTTCATTATTTTAAAAATTAAAGAAGGTATAAAAGTTAATACAAAAGCAGCAACTCCAATTAGTGTAAAATAGTAATCTTTTTTTGTAAAATTATTTATTACATTAATAAAAATAAGAATTCTTATAATATATTTACATAGATTATAAGTTAATGTTTTTATTTTATAATTAATGTTCAAAATATCACCTAACCTTTCATTTTGCATTATCTAATTTATAATATTATATGGTTATTAATAATTTATTATCATTAGGAAAATATTTCATAAATATTAGGAATATATTTTAAATTTAGAGGGGATTTATAAATTAAATGTGTAAAGCTAAACTTAATTTAGAGTGATTTTTTACTTTGCTTCAATTTTAGATGAAGGACACTTAGTATATTAGAATTGTGAAATTAACGGATAAAAATTAAATAATGAGGTGAGACATAGTGTTAAAAGACATAAAAATTAGAGGAAAAATTATAATTCTTACATTAATAATGATTTTAGTTTCAGTAATTATAGCTGCTACAGGATTTTATTATATAAGATCTGGTAACAAAGAAATGAGTAAGATGTATACTGATCAGTTAATGTCTGTAAAATTAATTAATGACAATAGAAATCAAACTAGAGGCATTGAAAATGATTTATTATATATGATAATTAAAAATAATGATAAATCTGTTTTAAATGAAAAAATTAAGAGTATTAATAATAGAAAAAAAGTATTTAAAGAAAATATGGACTATTTAAAAAAACAGGAGATGGAAGAGGAAGAAAAAAGTATATTTCAAAAGGTAGAAATAGGATTTTCAGAATATGAAAAAAATATAGCTAATATAATTTCATTAATAAATAATAATAAACTTAAAGAAGCTAATGAAGCTTATATAAGCACCAGTAAATCTTTAGAACAATTCCATAATGATTTAAGAACTTTATCAGAACAAAATTCTAAGGAAGCTGAAGAAACAAATACAAATAATGATAAAGATTATGGTAAAATAAAAATAATTTTTTTAACTGTTTTTTTATTAGCAATAGTAATAGCAATAATATTAGCATCTATTATATCTAGGTCTATAGTAGATCCTATAGGAAGAATGGTGAAATATTTAAATGATTTTTCAGAGGGAGATTTTACTGCAGAAATTCCTAAAGAAAGACTTAATAGAAAAGATGAAGTAGGTTATTTAGCTAAATCTCTTGTTAATATGCAAGAATCAATGAGGGGAATGGTTAATAGTGTAAAAAATGAATCTGAAAAATCACTAGAGTTTAGTGAGATTGCTGTAGGTTTAATAAATGAATTAAATATGAATATAGAAGAAGTTTCCTCAACTACAGAAGAATTATCTGCTGGAATGGAAGAGACAGCTGCTTCTGCAGAGGAAATAAATGCCACATCTATTGAGATAGAAAGAGCAATAGAAGGAGTAGCAAGAAAAGCAGAGGAAGTTGCTAATAGGTCTACAGATATAAGTAAGAAAGCAGAAGAGTTAAAAGTAAGTGGAGAAAATTCAAAAAATAATGCTATACATATGTATCAAAATAATGCAAAAGAATTATATTCTGCTATAGAACAATCTAAATCTGTAGAAAAGATAAATGAATTATCTGAAGCTATACTTGAAATAACAGATCAAACAAATTTATTAGCATTAAATGCCGCTATTGAAGCTGCTAGAGCAGGAGAAGCAGGAAAAGGATTTGCAGTAGTTGCAGATGAGGTAAGAAAATTAGCAGAAGAATCTAGTAACACAGCTTCACAAATAAAAGAGGTAATAGCCTTAGTTATAGATTCAGTAGGAAATCTTTCTGGTAGTGCTAAAAAATTACTAGAATTCATAAATGGACAAGTAATAAAAGATTATGAGAAGTTCGTTCAAACTGGGGATATGTATAGTGAAGATGCTAATTACTATAATGATGTTTCTCAAGGGATAAGTGCTACTTCAGAAGAGCTATTAGCTTCTATAAAAAATATAGTGGAAGTTATAAATACTGTAGCCCTAGCTGCCAATGAAGGTGCAGAGGGCGCTACTAATATAGCTAATAAATCTTCTATAGTAGTAGAGAAGGCTAATGAGGTAAAGGAAAAATCAGAAGAATCAGAACATAGGGCAGAGATTTTACAAGAATTAGTATCCAAATTCACTGTATAAAGAAATTACGACTTAAAAAGGAATTATACTGCCCATAGTTAAAAAAAGGATATATGGTTAGAAAGGCAGCTCACTTCGATAAGAGCTTCTAATTTATTTTTTTATTGTAGGTTTTCCTTTCAGTAGGAAATTATTATAACAACCTTTAAAGGTGTTAAAACAAGAAATACTTTTAGAGAAAATAGATATCTAGAAAAATAATCAGAATACTTTATTTTTATAGCTATCTATTGACTAAAAGTATTTTTTGTTTTAATTTTCAACATTTAAAGGCTGTTAAGTCGTAATTTAATTATTTAGTTCATGAACATTTTTATATCTTCATCTACTGAGGATATAGTTCCTATACCAAAGTTTTCTACTAATATTTTAGCCACATTTGGTGATAAGAAGGCTGGTAAAGTTGGTCCTAAGTGAATATTTTTAACACCTAAGTGAAGTAATGCAAGTAATACTATTACAGCTTTTTGTTCATACCATGCTATATTATAGGAAATTGGTAATTCGTTAATGTCTTCAAGTTCGAATACTTCTTTTAATTTAAGAGCTATTACAGCTAATGAATAAGAATCATTACATTGACCTGCATCTAATACTCTAGGTATTCCATTTATATCTCCTAAATCTAGTTTATTATATTTATATTTTGCACAACCTGCAGTTAATATAACTGTATCCTTTGGAAGTGCTTTAGCGAAATCTGTATAGTAATTTCTACTTTTCATTCTTCCATCACAACCTGCCATTACAAAGAATCTCTTTATGGCTCCAGTTTTTACTGCATCAACCACTTGAGGAGCTAAAGCTAAAACTTGGTTATGAGCAAATCCACCTATAATTTCACCTTTTTCTATTTCTTTAGGGGAGGCACATCTTTTCGCATGTTCAATTATTTCTGAAAAATCTTTTTTACCGTCTTTTGAAGGATTAATATGTTTAACTCCTTCAAAACCAGTTACACCAGTAGTGTACATTCTATCTTTGTAAGAAGCTTTAGGTGTAACAATACAGTTTGTAGTCATTAAAATCGGTCCATTGAAGGATTCAAATTCTTCGTTTTGTTTCCACCAAGCATTACCGTAGTTACCAACAAAATGTTTATATTTTTTGAATGCAGGATAGTAATTTGCAGGAAGCATTTCACTGTGAGTATATACATCTACTCCAGTACCTTCTGTTTGTTTTAAAAGTTCTTCCATATCCTTTAAGTCATGTCCACTTATTAATATACCAGGATTATTTCTAACACCTATATTAACCTTTGTTATTTCAGGATTTCCATAAGTTGATGTATTAGCTTTATCTAATAGAGCCATAACATCTACACCATATTTTCCACATTCTAAAACTAAAGCAGTCAATTCATCTGCAGAAAGGGTATCATCTAAAGTAGCTACTAAAGCTTTTGCCATAAAGGCATGGATACTATCTTCATCATAACCTAAATTGTTAGCATGTTCTAAATAAGCTGCCATTCCTTTTAATCCGTAAGTTAAAAGTTCTCTTAAAGATCTTATATCTTCATTTTCAGTAGCTAATACTCCTACTGTTTCAGCTTTCTTTTTAAAATCTTCAGGATTATTTGCAGCCCAAACTGCAGCATCGTGAATTTCTTTTTCATCTTTATCATTTTTTATTCCTAAAACACTTAAGAATTTAGAAGTCCAACTTTTATTTTCCTTAGAATTATAAGAACAACCAGCTTTTATAATAGCATCCTTTAAATCTTGTCTTATTTTTAGACCTTTTTGAACTCTAGCATTTAGAGCTTTACCATCAAAGTTAGCATTAGTTATAGTAGAGAAAAGACTTTCAACTATAAATTTATCAGCTTCATCAGTATTTAGACCTATTTCTCTAGCTTGAGAACTATATATTGCTATTCCTTTTACAACGTATATAATTAAATCTTGAGTTTTAGCTATATCCTCAGTTTTACCACATACACCTTTCACAGTGCAACCACGGCCACCAGCAGCTTCTTGACATTGATAACAAAACATACTCATTATTAATACCTCCATATATTTAAAATTATTTTTAGTTACTAATTTAGTAGAGTAAGTATATCACTTAACTCTGAATTAATTGTATAAAAAAAATATGATTAATTCTGTAACCTATGTTACAAGTAAAACAATTTCTAAAAATTTTATTAGAGATTATTTGTTATATAATTTTGAAAAAACAATATGAAGCAGTCCTTAATGTTAGTTGAAGAATGTTAGCTGAAGTTTGTTTAATAGTAAGAGCTTTTTAATTAAAGGTTAAAAATTTTATAAAGCAATATATAATAATTTTGTTGACAATAGTTAAAAGTTTTAGTATATTATAAGTGTATTAGTTGTAGTAGTACACTTAATACTTTATACACACCTTATTTTTTACAGATGGTAGATATAAGAGAAAATTAATAATTGTTTAAATTCTTAAAGAATGGGATGATTTCAGAATGAAGAAAAAAATAATTAACATTTTATTCACTATAGGATTTGTATTTTATATTTTATTCCTACTGTGGAATATTCCTTTTAAATATGTATCGCCATTAGAAGTATTTAGTACTAATAGATATTTTTCTAGAACACTTAATTTGATTCCTTTTTATGATATCTTTAATGGAAATTATAACAGTTTAGATATTTGGGGCAATATAATTTTATTTATTCCATTAGGAATTTATATGAATATAATCAATAAAAACAACGCTATATATAAGAGAATTTATAAAATTTTTGCAATAAGTTTAATCTTTGAAGCTAGTCAGTATATATTTGGCATAGGTGCCAGTGATATAACAGATGTTATTACTAATACTATTGGAGGAATTATTGGTATAGGTATATATATGGTAATTGAGAGAGTTTTCAAAGAGGATAAGAAAGTAAAAAATTTCATTACTATTTGTAGTATTGTAATTATGATACCAGTTGCAATTATATTAATAGCGCTATTTATATACAATTAGATTATAAACATAATCTATAGTAAATTTATAGAGTGATTTTAATGTTAGATAATATAGCATAGAAGAAAAGACAAATGTAATTTATATTTTAATTTTAAATATTATTAATAGTTTAAAACATAGATTAAAAAATAAATGTATTAGTAATAACAATAAAGTAAGGTGGTGAAGAAATGATAAATATAGATAGCAGAAGTAGCAAACCCATATATGAGCAAATAATAGACGGTATAAAAGAAAATGTTATAAGAGGAATATTGAAACCTGGAGATAAATTGCCTTCTGTAAGAGAACTAGCTGTAATGATAACTACAAATCCCAATACAGTTAGTAAAGCTTATAAAGAATTAGAAAGAGAAAAAATCATAGAGGTTTTAAGGGGAAAGGGAACTTATATATCAGATTTTAATCCTAGGGAGGATGAAGAAAAAATGAGTTTTTTAAGAAAAGAATTAAAGCAACTTTTGATAGAGGCACAATATATGGGAATAGATAAAAAGGAATTTTTAAAGTTAATAGAAGAAATTTATGAAGATTTAGATGGAAAGAGGTGATTAAGTTGATAAGTATAAGTAATGTATCAAAAATGTTAGGAGATAAAAAAGCTTTAAATAACATTAACTTAGATATAGAAAAAGGAAGTATATTTGGAGTTATAGGAGAAAATGGAGCGGGTAAAACTACCCTTATAAAATGCATGCTAGGAATATATAAACAGGATGAAGGAGAAATAAAGGTAGATGGAAAACCTGTTTTTGAAAATACTTTAGTAAAAGGCAAAATAGGTTATGTAGCATCAGAAATTCAATATTATTCATCTTTTAAAGTAAAGGAACTTGTAAAATTCTATACTTTAACCTATAGCACTTTTTCTTATGAACGTTTTAAAGAGCTTAATAAGATATTTAAAATACCAGAAAACAAGAGAATAAGAGAACTTTCAAAAGGGATGAAAATGAGAGTTTCTTTAATGTTAAATTTGAGTATATATCCAGAAATATTAATATTGGATGAACCTACTTCCGGATTAGATCCTATAATAAAAAGAAAATTAATTAACATATTATTAGAAGAGGTTTCAGAAAGAAATACTACTATATTTATAGCAAGTCATCATTTAGATGATTTAGAAAGAATATGTGATTCTGTAGCTATTATAGAAAACGGACAAATAAAATACACAAATAATATAGAGGATATGAAGAAATATATAAAGAAACTTCAAGTTTTATTTAAAGATGAAAATAAAATAGAGGAAATAAAAGCCTGGGATGAAATAATGACAGTAGAAAATGTAGGGAGAATAAATTATTTAATAACAAATAATTATTCAAACGAACTGCAAGAAAAATTAATAAAATCAGGAGCGGAGTTTGTAGAAGAAATAGATTTGAGTTTAGAAGATATGTTTATATACTCCATGGAAGGAGAAAAAGAGAATGAAAAGCTTATTTAGAAATCCTTTGTTTTATAAAGAATGGAAAAATAGTAAATGGATTTGTCTACTTATGACTTTAATTTTATTTTGGGATAAGCCTAATAATGTGCTTGAACAAATCAGCTATCAAAAATATAGCATGCTTATAGATAAAGATTTTGTATTGGATAAAATGTGGTTTAATCAATGTTTATTAGGTTGGAATAGCGGGAAACTGATACTTATATTAGGAGTAATAGCGTTATTTTCCATACTATTATTTAAAGGAGAAAAACAGAGTTCCACATGCGATTTATTACATTCTATGCCTTTTACAAGAAAGGATATTATATTATCTAAGATTAAAGTGGGTATATTAACTGTAGCTATACCATTTTTCATTAATTTTACAATAATGACGGTTCTTTATTTTAACAATAAACCCCATATAGGAACTTCTTATTTAGATATACCTAAGTTTTATTCTATAAATTTATTGTTTTGTTTATTTTTCTTTATATTTTTGACGTTTATGCAAAGTTTAGTAGGACAATATTTTGCAGCAACTATAGTTGCACCAATAACTTTATACGTACCATATATAGTAGTAGGATATGTAGTAGATTTAATAAGATTAAGTCAAAACTTACAGTATGAAAGTCCTAGGCTGATGGCATTAGAGAAATTTGTTAGGAATTTATATATATATGGAATAGTAGATACTAAAGGATTGGAAAGAATTGAAAAAGCGCCAAATGGAGAAGAGATAAGAAATACCTATAAATTTATATATGAAAATTTTGATATTAAAATAATGGTACTTATAGTTTTAATAGTTATTTTCTCTATTTTAGCAGTAATTATATATAACAAGGTCAAATTAGAAAGAATAAATCAATTAATTATATTTAAACCTGTTGAAACAGCATTTAAATTAGGGGTAGGCATATGTGTAGGAATGATTTTTTCACAAATGTTTGGATATCCAAAAGGACCAGAACCAGTTACTAATATGCCACTAATATATATAACCTTATTAATAGGTACAATTATAGGATATTTCATATCAAAATTGGTTATAAAATTTTGCAGTAAATAGAGTTTAAGGAAAGTGCTATGCATTTTCCTTAAATAATAAATTTCAAATATAAATTATAAAGAAATATACATGATAGTATTTAAATTAAATATTATTATGTTCAATGATACTTGTTTTGCAAGGAGATGATAACTATGCAGGGTATTGAAATTTTATTGAGAAATGTGATAATATCTATTATTATTATACTTATACTTTTAAAGATAAATAAAAAACAACAGAATAAGATAGGTCATATAATTGGAGTATTATTTTTTATATTTATAATGAATGTAATTTTTGGGTTAACAGGTATTTCTCCTATTAGTGGATTTCATACAGATATTCGAATTGATGAAATTTCATATATTCCAGTTGTAAGCACTTTGGGAATGGTTAAAGAGGTATTTAATATGGCAGTTGTTGAAAATATACCAAGAAATGAGACTATATTATATCTAGGGGCAAATATATTTGGAAACATTTTAATGTTTGGACCACTGGGGTTATTATTACCTTTACTATGGAAATATTTTAGAAAATTTTCGAAGACTGTTTTATTTGGTTTTTTAGTTTCTTTTACAATTGAGTTTTCTCAGTTATTTTTGGCACGTGGAACAGATATTGATGATTTAATATTAAATACTATAGGAACAATGCTTGGATACTTAACATTTGTTGTTTTTCACAAATTGTTTCCAAAATTTACCGAAAAATTCTCTTTAGAACATGGTGTGGAGAAACCATTATGGAATATATTACCTGTAATTTGTGTAATAATTCCATATTTAGTTACTGTAATATTAGGTTTTCATGACAGAGCTATTTTATTTTCAAGATAAATTGTTTTTACTAGTTATAATCTATTATCCTTAATAAATATAAAAATGCTAGTAATTAATAACTAAGTTAATATTACTAGCATTATTTTAATATTAAAAATTAAGTTAATTGCTATTCAGTTATAACTCCAGTACCAGAAGCTGTTACCATAAGCATTCCCCCACCCTGACCTAAAACCTCATAATCTATATCTACTCCTACTATTGCGTTACAACCTAATGAAGCAGCTCTATCCATCATTTCATCTATAGCTTCATTTCTTGCGCGAATTAACTCTTCTTCATAACCTTGAGATCTTCCACCTACTAAGTCTCTTATTCCAGCCATGAAATCTTTTAAAAAATTAACTCCTGTAATAACTTCACCACAGACTATTCCTTTATATTGTTTTATTTGTTTACCTTCTATGTTATTAGTAGTAGTAATTAGCATAATTAAAACCTCCTAAAAATTATTAATAGAAACAATTCTATATAGTTTATGTAAATCCTTTAAAATTAATATTAAAAATTTCTTAAAGTAATATTAGTTTTAAATTAGCCAGCATATACTAAAAGTGTAAAGTATATTAAATATAATTCAAAGTCAATATTAATTCTTTAATATATAAATTTAATTGAATAAGTTTAAATGGGGGGAGGGAAATTCTTAGTTATTTTTTATAGAAGAGCACATATTATAAATTTTGGTGAAAAACTCTATAGTGAATTAACATTTGGTTGTATTTAAACTAGTATGTAGTAAATTAAAAGTAAAATAATTACAATGTTTTCGAATTTTATATTTTTTGTATAATTAATTTTAAAAAAATGAAAAAATATATATTGAAAACGTAAACAAAAGATGATAAAATAAAATAAATTTAATATTTTAAGGCGGAGATAAGAGAGCCAATTCATTACATTTCAATAGGTGAATTGGCTCTATTTTTGTCTTTTCCAAAATTAAATAATTTTAACAGGGGGAGTAAAAATTATGTCAATTTATATGGCGGAGTTTTTGGGTACTATGATGTTAATTTGGTTAGGAGACGGTGTTGTAGCCAGTGTAGCTCTTAATAAAAGTAAGGGAAAAGATGGTGGTTGGATTGTTGTAACTGCAGCCTGGGGATTAGCTGTTGCTATACCTGCATATATTTTTGGAGGTATAAGTGGAGCTCATATGAATCCAGCAGTTACTATTGGTAATGCAATAGCAGGAAATTTTCCTTGGGCAAATGTAGCAGGTTATATTATAGCTCAAATGTTAGGGGGATTTGCAGGGGCAGTTTTAGTTTGGCTTACTTACCTTCCACATTGGAAAGCTACAGAAGATAAAGCTACCAAGTTAGGTGTATTTTGTACAGCTCCAGCAATAAGAGATACAAAGGCTAACTTTATAACTGAATTTTTAGCAACTGCATTTTTAGTATTTGGTTTAATGGGTTTTGGCCAGGCTAAAATGGTAGATGGTTTTGGTCCATTAACTGCAGGTGCATTTATATTTGTTTTAGGACTTTCTTTGGGTGGACCAACAGGATATGCTATAAATCCAGCCAGAGATTTAGCACCAAGAATAGCTCATGCAATTTTACCTATAGATGGTAAAGGAGATTCTGATTGGAAATATGCATGGATACCAGTATTAGGTCCAATACTAGGAGGAATAGCAGGAGCATTATTATTTATGTTAGTTTTTTAATCAAAACTTTATGAAGACATTTAATCAAATTATTTTATCATGATATAATAAAACAAAAATAATATTAATAAGTTATATATAGTAGAAAAATATTTAAAGAACTTTGTTGTTAATAAGGTTGCATATTATTTATAATTATTTTTACAGTTGAAAGTTTAAATATAAGAAAGTTATGTTTAAAAAGAATTATTTTACTAGTTTTTTATCTTAATATTTTTAAAAGAAATTTATATTATTAAAAAGCAATTTTAAATAGTATACATGATTTAAAAGGGGAAGGTGGAGTTTGTAATGGAAAAATATATAATGTCTTTAGATCAAGGAACTACTAGTTCAAGATGTATAATATTCAATAAAAAAGGTGAAGTAGTAAGCGTTGCTCAAAAGGAATTTACACAAATATATCCTAAAGCAGGATGGGTAGAACATGATCCACTAGAAATATGGGGAAAACAAGCAGGTGTAGCAGGAGAAGCATTAAATATAGCTAGAATTTCTCCAGAACAAATAGCAGGTATAGGTATAACTAATCAAAGAGAAACTACAGTAGTTTGGAATAAAAGAACAGGAATGCCAGTATATAATGCTATAGTATGGCAATGTAGAAGAACTGCTGGTTATTGTGATGAGCTAAGGGAAAAAAACATAGATAAGACTATAAAAGAAAAAACAGGGTTAATGTTAGATGCTTACTTCTCTGCTACAAAAATAAAATGGATATTAGATAATGTAGAAGGAGCTAGGGAATTAGCAGAAAAAGGTGATTTATTATTCGGAAATATAGATACTTGGCTAATATGGAATATGACTAAAGGTAAGGTTCATGTAACGGATTATACTAATGCTTCAAGAACTATGTTATTTAACATACATGAATTAAAATGGGATGAAGAATTATTGGAAATATTTGATATACCAAAATCTATGTTACCAGAAGTAAAACCATCTAGCTGTGTTTATGGTGAAACAGATGAAATATTATTTGGAGTATCAATCCCAATATCAGGAGATGCAGGAGATCAACAAGCAGCCTTATTTGGACAAACTTGCTTTAATGCGGGCATGGCTAAAAATACTTATGGTACAGGTTGTTTCCTATTAATGAATACAGGAGAAAAAGCAGTAGATTCTAAGAATGGACTGTTGACTACTATAGCTGTAGGTATAGATGGAAAAGTTGAATATGCTTTAGAAGGAAGTGTATTCATAGGAGGAGCAGTAATTCAATGGTTAAGAGATGAACTTAGAATGGTAAAAACTGCTCAAGAAACAGAAAAATATGCTACAGCAGTAGAAGATAATAATGGAGTTTATCTTGTACCAGCTTTTGTTGGAATAGGTGCACCATACTGGGATTCTTATGCAAGAGGAACTATATTAGGTCTTACAAGAGGAGCTAAAAAAGAACATATAATAAGAGCTGCATTAGAATCTATGGCATACCAAACTCATGATGTTTTAAAAGCTATGGAAGAGGATTCAGGCATAGAATTAAAAGCATTAAAAGTAGATGGAGGAGCCTGTCAAAATAATTTCTTAATGCAATTCCAATCAGATATACTAGGTGTACAAGTAGATAGGCCAGAGGTAGTAGAAACTACAGCATTAGGAGCAGCTTATCTTGCAGGGCTTGCAGTAGGATACTGGAAAGATAGAAATGAAGTATCACAAAATTGGGCAATCTCAAAAAGCTTTGATCCAGCAATGGAAGATGAAAAGAAAGAAAAACTTATAAAAGGATGGCATAAGGCAGTAACAAAATCAATGGATTGGGAAGAAAAAGAATAAGATAAAAAAGGAAAGTGCGTGGCACTTTCCTTTTTTAGAGTACAGAGTATAGATGAAAGAGTACAGATAAGGGATATGTGTCTAGAAAGACAGCTCAATTTGCTAATATATTATAAATTTGTTTTTGCAAAATATATTGGAAAAAATGATAACCCGCTAATGCTTAAATAATCAGTTTTTCTTAATATATTTTCAGAAAACAAATAATAGTATCTAAGCTTTTTCCAATGTGTTTTATAACACATATCCCAATTTTTAATTGTATAGCGTCAATTTAAATGACTCCTGATTCAAGTATAGAAAAACTTTTTTTATTACAATCAATTTGTGCCATTGCACCATAGGGTATACACATCATTGGTTCATTATGCCCAAAGGACATATTATAGATGATAGGTATATGGTAAAGTTCTAATTCAGATATTATTTTCATAATTACGTTCTTATATTCTTTATAATATTTTTCTTGGTATGGTTTGCCGAAAATTATTGCCTTTGAGTTTTGTAATATACCTTGACTACCATAATTTCTAAGCCAATATTCTACATAAGTAGGGGGTGGCATATTTTCTGAGGTTTCAAAGAATAAAATAGTATCTTTAAATACATCATTTGATGGCCATAATGTAGTACCTTTTATCATTTCTAGTACTTCCATGCAACCACCTATTAATTGTCCTTGAATTATTCCATTGCCTTGCAAAAATTCATATCCTTGATTTTTCACCATGTTTTTTGCAATAGATGAGTTACTTTCAATCCATTCTATTCTTTCACCAGTCCATTCATTGGCTGCTGGTATTAATCCAATTGGAGAAGTTTCAAAAAGAACTTTTTTTAGCCAATGGGTAGTATAATCAAATATTTTAATGTTTTCAGCCAGTTCCGCAAGAACGGATGCGCCATAGAAACTAGAGAGATTTCCTTTAAGACATATAAAATGTGATACAGTTGTATCAGAATATCCTATAAATATTTTAGGATTATTTCTTATAATATTGAAATCAATATAGGGTAACATTCTTATACTTTCTTCACCGCCGATACAAGAAAAAATTCCTTTTATAGATGAATCAGAAAAAGCTGACATTAAGTCTTCTGCACGTTTTTCTGGATGATGATATAAATAATCTGATCCTTTTAAAGTGTTTGGCATTTCTACAACTTCTAGACCAAATTGTTCTTGTAATCTCTTTTTTCCTAATTTATATCTCCAAAGTAAGTCTGCATCACCAGCACCGCCCCATGAAAGACTTACTGTAGCTATTTTATCGCCAGGTTTTAATCTTTTTGGTTTCGCTAATTTTAGCATTTATTCCACCTCACAAATATAAATAAATTTTTTGGATTTAGATAAAGTTTTTATTCTTATTAAAGCTTAGTGAATGATTATATAGATACATACTTGCTCTTTAATATTAACTTTAAGAAAATTGAAGTATTAGAGTTAGTGGTTATTAGATAAATCATTTAGTTTAATAAAAATTTTTAATAAAAAGTTAGTGTGAATTTGGTAGATTAAAAATAATAATTAAAGTTGTAACCGAGTATAAACAATAATTTAATTGTAAATATTATACATTGTAGCTATGATAATTTCAACATAATATTATTTTGATATAATATTGTTGTAAGATTAAAACAGGAACATAAATAACTTTATTTAAATTATGATATAATAGACACAGTTAAAAACTGATAGGAGGAAGTTTATGCCAAGAGAATTTGTAGAGTATACAAATGATTTACCTATAAAAGTTTCTATGCAAAATATAAAAAAAAGTCCTATTCATTGGCACAATGCTATGGAAGTTATATATGTTTTAGAAGGTAGCATAAAAATAACTATAGAAACAGAAAGTCATAGGGTAAATAAGCAGGAAATAGGAATAATAAATCCAGAGGAAGCTCACAGTATAAAAAGTATAACTAATAACAATAAAGTCCTTATATTTCAAATAGATACTAGTTTTTTTAATAAATATTATGATATAGAGAATATGTTTTTTTATACGGATTTTTCTGCGCCAGAGGCTCAAAAGCATGAAAAGTATGATATATTAAGAAAATATCTTTCTATAATGCTTTGTGAAATAGCTCAAAAGGGTGATAATTATGAAGATGTAGTAGAGGAAATTTTAGTAGATCTTTTATATCATCTTATAAATAATTTTCACTATTTAATATATGATGAAGAGGAATTAAAAGAAAATGAGGTACAGTTTGAAAGATATGATAGAATAATAAAATATATATATTCTAATTATAACAATAAAATAAGTATTCAAGATATAGCTAGATTAGAATTCTTAAGCTCTCATTATTTATCTAATGAAATGAAAAATAAGGTAGGATATAGTTTTAACGATTTTGTAAATTTAACTAGAGTAGAAGAAGCTATAAAATTACTTTTAGATACAGATAAAACCATATCTGAAATATCCGAAGAACTAGGCTTTTCACACACCAGGTATTTTAATAAACATTTTAAGAAACATTATAAATGTACTCCAATGCAATATAGAAAAAAATATAAAGTAGATGAAGAAACCTATGAAAAACTAAAACTTTATGAAAAATTAAAATTAAAGGATGCATATGAGTATTTAATGCATTATTTAGAGGATTATCCACGATTTAATTATGAAGGTAAAATTATAAAAATTCATGTGGATTTATCCAAGGATACAGGAGAGTTAGATGAGAATTGGCATGACATTATTAATTTAGGCAGTGCTAAGGAAATATTAAAAGGTAATCATGTAAAGCTTATAAAAGAATTTCAAAAATATGTAGAATGTGAATATGCAATTATACAGAATATATTTTCAAAGGATATGAATGTTTTTTCAACAGAAAAGGACAGATTCTTTAATTGGTATGAGATAAGACAAGTATTTGAATTTATATATGATTTAGATTTAAAACCTGCTATACTAATAGATTTTCATAAGTATGAAGTAGAATTTTTCTTGACGCTTTTTAAGGATTTTATTGATTATTTCACAGATTTTTTTGGAGATAAAGAGATTAAAAAATGGAGATTTTATTTAAAAAATTCCTTAGATGAAAATAAGAAGAGTTTAGAAAGCTTCCTAAAAGAATATGAGGATATAGAATTTATAAATTGGGATTTAGATTATAAGGAAGTAAATAATATTTATGATACTGCCTACATGGTTCCCTACATATTAAACCAATACTTAAATAAAAAATCAAATGTAATTTTTTTAACTACTTTTGATGAAATATATGGAGGAGAGTATATAAATAATGAATTGTTTTATGGTGGTTCTGGAATAATAAATCGTCAAGGAATAAAAAAGCCTTCTTACTATGCTTATTATCTTTTATCTAAATTGGGTAATGAGGTAATAGAAAAGGGAGATGGATATATAATTACTAAAGAAGACGATGATATTCAAATTCTTGTTTATTCTCATAGTGAAGAATTAGAGTCCTTGATTTCTCTAGATGATTTGTATAAAAGAAGAGGTTTAAAAGAGACTGCAGAAAAGAAATTTTCTATAAATATAGCAGCACTACCTTATAATTATAAAATAGTTACTTATAAAATAGATGAAGGAAAAGGATCTTCTTATAATAACTGGTTATCTATGGGTAAGCCAAAGAGGATTGATGAATATGAGAGAGATTTATTAATAAAAAGTTCTGTACCCAATATAAAATTAGGTTTTGCTAAAAAATCTCCTATATATAATATAGTTTCAAAGATAGAAGGATATGGAGCATTTTTATTTATATTGCAAAGAGTATAAATATATTCTTAGATAAAACTTTCTTAAAAATAAAGAACTTTTCAAATGAAGAATAGTATGATAAAGGATATTATAAACACATGGTTCTCATCTATATAATGTTAAATATAAAAGTATAATATTAAAATAGTACTCAATTATATATACAAAAAGTACAAAAATACTTTTTTCAGTTTATTTATTTCAAAATTCAAATTAAATATAAAAAAATATGTACAAAAAGTACAAAAGCACCTTAAATAAGGTGTTTTTTTGTTTATTGATAATAAATGGAAAAAACTATAGTCCTTAATTATATACCTTATAGTCCTTAGCATAGTGAATGAAAATATATATTTAAAAGAATATAATATTAATATAAAGAAAATAAAAGTACATTTAAAATTATGACCAATAATATATTTTAAAAATATAGAACATAGTAGGTTCTTCTTAATTTTAAGGATTTTTATATTAAATTTAATGTATTTTTTTATTAAATATTAGAAGATAGATATTTAAATAAATAAAATAATTTTTAATATGTGTAAATAATATGGTTAATTTATATAAGATTATAATTTTAAAAAGGAGTGGATAACAAAATGAGTGCAAAAATGTTACCTAAAAATACAAAATCTATTAGAACGGGGTGCTTAACATGGGAATTGACTATAAGTTATTTTCAAAGGAAAAGGTAGAAAAAGCTTTATTAAAATTTGCAGTTCCAGCTATGATTTCTTTATTAGTTATGGAATTATATAATATGGTAGATACATTTTTCGTAGGCTTAGCTATAGGGCCGAAAGCCATAGGCGCATTAACTATAGCCTTTCCAGTACAAAGACTTATGTCTTCACTGGGTATGATGATAGCAGTGGGTGCATCTACTGCCGTAGCTAGAAGTTTAGGCAAAAAAGATTATGATAATTTAAAATCAGTAATATTAAATGCTATAAATATTACCATAGTCATAATGGTAACTTTAACTTTTATAATTTCAATTTTTAAGAAAGACATGATTACAGGCCTATTAGGTGCTAGTCAATCTATTTATCCTTATGCGGAAAAATACATTTCTATAGTAGTACTTGGTGGACTATTTCAAGCCTTAACCTTAGTTATTTGTTATATAATGACATCTTTAGGTTATACAAATATAACATTAAAAGCTACTTCAGTAGGAGCTATATTAAATGTTATAATTGACTATTTCTTAGTTATGCATTTAAACTTTGGAGTAGCAGGAGCAGCTATAGCAACTGTGGTTTCACAAACAGTTGCATTAGTATATGCGATATATAAGTTTGATAAGGTTAAAAAGAAAACAGGATTAAATTTAAAATTAAATTTTCAACTTAAATTAGATATATTAAAGCCAATTTTAGCAGTAGGATTTTCAACCTTTATTATAGAAATATCTGATGCAGTGGTGGCAGTAATATTAAATAATATACTTTCTATTTACGGAGGAGATAAGGCTTTGATTATAGTAGGGGTAACTACTAAAATATCAATGTTCTTGTTCATAACAGTTATAGGTATAAGTTCGGCAATGCAACCTATAGCGGCATTTAACTATGGTGCAAAAGATTTAGTTCGTGTAAAAGAAGTAGTTGTAAAGACTATAGTAGCTGTAACAGGAGCAACTTTAATATTATGGGCAGTAATGCTTATATTTGCAAACCCTATAATAGGATTATTTTTAAAGGATAGAAGTCTTTTAGGTGAAACTGTAAAAGCTTTTAGAATAATAATATCCCTATTTCCGACTATAGGAATATATTATGTATCTATATATTATTATCAATCTATGGGGAAAGCAAGAACTTCACTTATACTATCTGTATATAGACAAATGATAATATTTATACCATTATTATTTATATTAGTTGGCAAATTTAATATTATGGGAGCTTGGATAGCTTACCCAATTTCAGATTTAATATCAGCTATTACAGGAGTAATATATGTAAGAGTAGCGTTAAAAGAAAAAGATAAGGCGATAGAAGCTCAAGAATATGAAAAAGAAAGAAAAGAGAAAGCATTCAAAGGAAGATCCGTAGAAGTAGGTGGTCTTTAAAGTCTATAATAATAAAGAAGATGAAACAGCTTAGATAAAGTATATAGTAACAATAGGAGTAAAAAATTTAATAATTAATTAAAACAAAAAGTATTTTTATTAAATAGATAGTTATAAAAACAAAGTATTTTAAATATTTTTATAACTATTTATTTTATTTAAAAATACTTTTTATTTTTTTTATATTATCTGTTGACAAAAAATGAAAATGATATATAATATTAATTGTAAATGAAAATCGTTTTCGTTAAATAAGGGAGTGATATAATGGCAAAGGTAAATATAATTTATTGGAGCGGTACTGGTAACACAGAAAAAATGGCTGAAGCTATCAAAGAAGGACTAGCATCAGCAGAAGTAAAATTATTATCCGTATCTGATGCAACTACAAAGGATGTAGAAGAAACAGAAGTAGTAGTTTTAGGTTGCCCATCTATGGGAGACGAGGTATTAGAAGAAGGAGAAATGGAGCCTTTTGTAGATTCTATAAGCAATATAGTTAAAGGTAAAAAAGTAGCTTTATTTGGATCCTATGGCTGGGGAGATGGTCAATGGATGAGAGATTGGGAAGAAAGAATGGAAAGCTACGGTGCAGAAATAAAAGCTGAAAGTTTAATACATCAAGGGGAACCAGATGATTCAACAATAGAAGAATGCAAAGCTTTTGCACAAAAGTTAGTATAACAATACACAATAGGTAAAATTAATATTATTATATAAATAGTTTTTAATTAGTTGTTAAAACTAACATATATAACATATAGTTAAAATAAGTTAATAGTTCATAATTAAATTACACATAAAGTTTAAAACAGTGCATATTTTAATATTTTATATAGGATAACTGTCCTCCAGACAGAGTGTTGTATAGTTGAAAAATAGTTATCAAAATAACCCCTATATAAATATTAAAAATGCACTGATTTTTATTTTTTGTCAATAATTTTTAACTAATAAGTTACTTTTATTTAATAGAGTAATATTAAAATAATGTGTATAATTAATAATATATACTTTATTGTTAAATTTAGATTGGAGGGATATTAGGTGGCTGTATTAGTATGCGGAGGAGCAGGATATATAGGAAGCCATGCTGTGGCAGCTTTAATTGAGAAAAATGAAGAAGTAGTTATTGTAGATAATTTAGTTACAGGTCATGAACAAGCCATATGTGGTGGTAAATTTTATAAAGGTGATTTAAGAGATAAAGAATTTTTAAATAAGGTTTTTGTCCAAAATAAAATAGATGCAGTTATTCATTTCGCAGCTTTTTCTTTGGTTGGAGAAAGTATGGAGGAACCTTTTAAATATTATAATAATAATGTATGTGGAACATTAAGCCTATTAGAAACAATGAAAGAACATAATGTACAGAAAATAGTATTTTCATCTACAGCAGCAACTTATGGAGAGCCAGAAAATATACCCATATTAGAAGAAGATCTTACAGGACCTACTAATGCTTATGGTGAAACTAAACTTGCAGTAGAAAAAATGCTTAAATGGGCAGAAATGGCTTATAATATAAAATATGTTGTATTAAGATATTTTAATGTAGCAGGAGCTCACGAAAGCGGTAATATAGGGGAGGCTCATAAAGTAGAAAGTCATCTGATACCTATAATACTTCAAGTAGCATTAGGACGAAGAGAAAAAATAATGATATATGGAGATGATTATAATACTAAAGATGGTAGTTGTGTAAGAGATTATATTCATGTAATGGATTTAGTAGAAGCTCATATTCTAGCACTAGAAAAATTAAGAAGAGATAATACTAGTGCTACATATAATTTAGGTAATGGAGAGGGATTTAGTGTTAAAGAAGTTATAGAGATATGTAGGAAAGTTACAGGACATATTATACCATCAGAAATAGCTGCAAGAAGATCAGGAGATCCGGCTATACTTATAGCATCATCTGAAAAAATAATAAAAGAACTAGGTTGGAAGCCTAAGAAAGCTTCTTTAGAAAGGATAATTGATAGTGCTTGGAACTGGCATAAATCCCATCCAAATGGATATTAAAATATTAAAGAAATATAAGGGAGTGTAGTTTGAAATTATGGAAGATAAATTTGTAGATTTGAATTTAAAGTTTAATGAAGAAATAGATGAAAAATCCATACATTCAAATATTTTAGTTGTAAAAGACACTAGGGGAAATATAGTAACATCTCATATAAAAGTAGAACAAAAGAATATACTTAATATAAAGATAAAAGCAGATAAAGAGTATATTGATAATGAATATATGTTGGAATTTAAAGATTGTATATATTCAAAAAATGGAAATGCTTTTAAAGAATTAGATAATATAAAATTTTGTTTAAATAAAGGTAAAATCGAAAATAATGGTACAAGGGTAGTAAAAGAAGACAATTGGATTTATTATAGTGGCAATGAAAAAATTTATACTTACATGGATTATAATCCTCATGGAGAAATAAGAAAAGTTAATCTTGATGGGTCTTTAAATATAAAACTTTGTGATGACTTTGCAAGTAATATTTGGATAAATGGGCAGTGGCTGTATTACATAAATCATAGAGGAGGCAATGAAGAAAATTGTCTTTATAGAATAAAAAAGGATGGAAGTTCAAGAGAAAGGTTAACAGATACTACTGTATATTCTTTAGTCTTTTCAGATAATTATATTTTTTATTCACAATATATAAGTTCGTCTAGTAAGGATAATTATAAAATATACAGAATAAAAAAGGACGGATCTAATAAAATAGCTTTAAGTAATGTAAGAGGCACAAATCTTATAATACAAGGGCCTTTTTTATATTATTTAAATATAGAGGATAACTATTCTATATACAGAATTAGAGTAGACGGATTAGATATGAAGAAAATAAATAATTATTCTAGTAGAAATTTTATGAAAATAAAGGATGGATGGATATATTATATTAACGAAGAACTAGGAAATAATTTATATAGAATAACTTTAGATGGAAATTACGAAGAAAAATTAAATGATGATAGTTGTATAAATGCTGTGATGGACAATAGACATATTTATTATGGAAAGGATATAGATAGTTATAAAACTTATTTATATAGAATAAATATAGATGGATTAGAAAGAAAAAAAATATGTGAAGAAGACTGTTCAAGAGCTATAGTACTCACAAGAGATAACATATATTTTTCAGGAAATAGTAAGGAAGGAATATATAAAATAAGAAAAGAAGGAGGAGAGTTGTGTATTATAACAAAGGATAATGCTCTAGGATTAGATATAGTAGGGCCTTGGGTTTATTATTACAAACTTAATCTAGAGGAATTAAGTTTAAAGCTACATAGAATAAATTTATATGTTAACAAAAAGCAGGAAGTTTTATAATAATATAATATGTGTGTTGTGTGAAAAAAAGTTGTTTTAAAATTTTTACAGAGGCCTTATTAGAAGCCTTTGTTTTAAATTTACTAGTATACTGGGTAGTAGTACTATCCATCGCAGAAGAGTTAAGTAAATTTGTAATAGGATAAAAGAGACTAAAATCAAATAAATGGATAAGAAATATAACAGTTTAAGGAAAGTGCATAGCACTTTCCTTATTTTGTGAAGCTTATTTGTGGTGTATCTTTAGTTATTACATCAAATATAAAGCCTTGTTCTTTTAAGCCTTTTATTACCTCTGGTAAGGCCTGGACAGTTGTAGTCTTAGGATCAGTATCATGCATTAATATTACAGCCTTATGCTGACCACGACTTTCAGTTAAAACAGAATTTATAATTTTATCTTCTCTTTGACGAAAAGCTGAAGCATCAGTTGAATCTACATTCCAATCAAAATGCATGTAACCTAATTTATTCATATGAGGTATTATTTGTTTCATTACACCAGGTCCACCATAATTATGGCTTACTGTATTATTAGAACCACCAGGATATCTAATAATATGACTTGGTTTTTGTCCCACAGTTTCCTCAATATATTTATCTAATTTTTTTATATCTTTTTCAAAGTTTTCAGGAGACATATAAACTTTTTTATAGTCATGACTATAGGTATGATTAGCTATAACATGTCCATCTTTTGCTATAGCTTTATATAAGTCTTCTAAACCTGGATGTCCATTAACAAAAAATGTAGCCCTAACATTATTTTCTTTTAATATTTTTAATATTTCTCTAGTATTTTTAGATGGCCCATCGTCAAAGGTTAAATATGCTATTTTTATATGCTTCATTTTTTCTTTATATGTTTCATTTTCTTTATCTATATTAGACATAAGTTTTATATTTTCATTTTTGATATTTTTATTTTCTGAAGACATATTAGTAATTTTTTTTGCTAACATATTATTTTGAATTTTAACTTTTAAAAGCCTTCCACCGGTTATAAAAGTGCTTATGATTGAAAAGAATAATAAACATATAGTTACTGTATTTCTTAAATCATGATGTCTTTTTTTACTGTAAATATTTTTTCTAGAATTTCTCATAGCCAACCCCTCGTTTTTATTAAACTCCTTTTAAAGTAGAAACTTTATTTTTTATTTCTTTATGTTTTTTATCTAACTGTTCTTTTTCCGAACTTAATTTTTGGTTTTCTGTTTGTAAGATTTTTAAGTTATTATTTAAATTTTCATTTTTATTTTTATAGGTATTTACTCTGTTTATATTAATAAAAGAAAATATAAATAAAATAACCGTCACAGTTAGTAATAAAATTAGTTTAGATTGAGATTTTTCTCTCAAGGTCATCTCTTCCTTTCAACAAAATTTTTATAAATTAATTGTTTTTTACAACAATATATTCCTTTATTCCTTATATTTTATATTATACATATAAAATTTTGACATTTGTAACAATAAAGTAACAATGTAAAAAAATAAAAGAGGATATATCAAAATTAAATCTATTTTGATATACTCTCTTTTATATATGATATATTAAGTAATTATTTCTTTAAGATAGAGCTACTTTTTAGGAAGTACTTAATGTTAAATACTTTAGTGTATTATTCATAATGGTCAGTTTTAGCACCAAAGCATTCAATTACAGGAAGTATAAACATAAAACCTATACCAGGTTTATTATCTATATCTAAAGTCTTTCTTATTCTGTTAGTTATTATATTTTTCTTTTCCTCAGAGTTTATTACACTTATTATGGTTTTGTTATAAGGAACATCACCTTCTATAAGCTTTCTTAGACCAGCAAAAATAGGTACATCTAAATTGTTTTCTAATAGAATTTTTCCAAGACCTCTACTGTTTATATTAGTTGCTCCACAATTTTCTTCATAAAATATTTCGTTTACTTCGTGTAGTTTTTTTACGTCATTAAGTATTAAAACAAGAGCGTACATAAAAAGCCTCCTTTATACATTTGCTTCTTTAGCTTTTATTATAGCAGTTTTTGTAGATAGTGGTCCTATTATTTCTGTAATAATCGTAGTTGCTAAAAGTATAGTTAAAACTTTTGTATCGAGACCAGTTCCTTTAAATTCTCTACTCACTATAATGGCTAAGCCTACAGCTACACCTATTTGCGAAAATAGACCATAGCCTATGTATTTTTGTACAGGTTTAGGAGCCTTAGAAATTGCAGCACCTAAAGAAGCACCAGATACTTTTCCTATCATCCTAAATATAAGATAACAGATACCTAACATACCTATTTTAGGTATCATTCTTATATCTAATCTAGCACCAGCTAAAACAAAAAATGCTGTTATAACAGGTGAAGCAAAATTTTCTATAGTAGCAAAGACGTCATCACTATGGGTAGATAAGTTTGCCACAGTTATACCTAAACACATAGAAGCCAAAAGAGAAGATAAATTAAATTTTATACATAGTCCTGTAAGTATTATAATAGCGCCTAATGTTAAAGTTTGAATTTCTGAATCTCTGGAGCATTTATTAAGTATATAAATTAAGATTATGCCTAAAACAAAACCCGCTAAAAGAGAAAAGAATATTTCTACAATGGGTGGAACTATTATAGAGTAGGCATTAATAGGTTTATTTGCAATAAAAACCTTTGCCAAAGAAGAGGCTACTGAGTATATCATAAGACATATAGCATCATCTACTGCGACTACTCCAAGTAAAGTAGTAGTTAAAGGCCCTTTAGCTTTAAGTTCCTTAAGTACCATTACTGTAGCTGCTGGAGCTGTTGCAGAGGCTACTGCTCCTAATATTAGTGCAGTATATATTTTTTCACCTAATATTAGTGTAATTATAGTAACTGCAGCAAAGGCTAAAGTAGCTTCGAAAAATGCAATTATAAAAATAGGCTTGCCCAATTTTTTTATGACAGATACTTCTAATTCACTACCTATATTAAAAGCTATAATTCCTAAAGCAAAATCTCCTATAAAGGATAATTTTTCAATCATTATATTATTTTCTAGATTAAAACCCGACACTCCAAGTACTAATCCAGCAATGATATAACCCGCTACTGCTGGAATTTTGAATCGATTCATTATCTTTCCAAAAAGTACACCAACAATAAGAGCAATACCAACTCCTATAAATGGATTCATTGAATATTCCTCCCTAAAATAAAATCTATTAATTTTAAAATTTATATAAAAAATTTAAAATTTTTGTTTTCATATTAAGTATACAACAAATGAATAGAATATATCAAATTTATAAAGAGTCCATATCCAAAAAAAATATGCAGCATATAAAGATAGTAAGAGGATTATTAAAGGAGCGTGGGTATTTTGAGATATATAGTAGCACAATATATATTAATAATTATATTAATAATAGCCATAGGTTATTTTTTATATTTAATTAAAAATAGAAGTGATGATTATTTAGAAAATTATTATGGACTTTCTGATATAATAATAAATACAGATTATGAAGAAGAAAAAAGTAGGGAAAATATAAAAATTATATTAAGAGCTATAGCTTCTTCTGTCTATTATGTAGAAAAGAATTTTAAAAAGGAATCTAACAATATAAAAGAAAATAAAGCTTTAGAAAAGGTAGAGGAGCTACTAAAAGAATATAAATTTAAAGGAAAAATAAATGAGGATACTTTAAGATATTTAATAAGAATAAATTGTGCTTTAATGAATGAATTATATAAATAATTTTATATAATTATAGATGAAATATTTAAAATTATTATTTTTTAATATATAATAACTAGGGTAAATATATATACTATTTTAATATGCAGATATTTATATATCAGCATATTATTTTTTAGGTTTGAAAATAAGAACGTTTGTTTTCAAAATCATTGTTTGTTATAATCAATATAATATTAGCAAGATAAATTTATAAGTTAATATTTTGCTCATATATTATTAAAACTACAATAAGTAGGTTTTTTAAGGTATAATAAACAGTAAAGAATTACATGGAATAAAATGTAAAAATAAGTTAATAACTATTTATGATTAATATAAAATCATGTTTAGACTTAGTAGCAGTTTATTTATCCGATGACTACCAGCTCTAATACTCCCATCTTCTTTAAAGTGGGAGTAAAGAGCGGGTACGTCCCTGGATAACGATTTCTAAACTTCAGATGGAGCAAAAACTCCATCTGAAGCCAAGAACTCTGTTTATGAGGAATACATTTATTAAGCTGAGGTTTACAGATATTTTTATTTAGACAGATAATAGTGGTTATTTCTTATTTAAATAGAAACTGTAAGTAATAAGATAAACATTAAGTATAGATTTGGAGGATAAAAATGGAGGAAAGAATAGATAACACAAAAGATTATGATGTTACCAAGTTAACCTCTTTGGAAAAATTAGAACCTGTAAGGGTAAGACCTGGAATGTATATAGGATCCACAGGAACCAAGGGGCTTCATCACTGTATTTGGGAGATATTAGACAATGCTATCGATGAAATTTCAAATGGATATGGAAATACTGCAGAGGTTATATTAAATAAAGACAAAAGTGTTACAGTTGTAGATAATGGAAGAGGAATTCCTACAGGTATACACCCCATAAAAAAGAAATCTGGTGTGGAGATGGTTTTTACAGAACTTCATACAGGAGGAAAGTTTAATAATTCAATATATAAAACTTCTGGAGGACTTCATGGTGTTGGAGCATCAGTAGTTAATGCTTTATCTGAGTGGACAGAGGTTGAAGTTTTTCAAAATGGTAAAATATACAAACAAAGATTTGAATATGCCATAGATAAAAAATTAAATAAAAAAATGCCAGGAACTCCTGTAACAAAACTTAAAGTTATACAAGATACAGATAAAACTGGTACAAAAGTTACTTTTAAACCAGATAAAGAAGTGTTCTCAACTATAGATTTTAAATTTGATGTTATAGATGAAAGACTACAAGAGTTAGCTTTTCAAAACAAAGGAATAACGTTAAAACTTATAGACAATAGAAAAGAAGAGCCTGAAATAAAAGAATATCATTCTGAAAGAGGACTTTTAGATTTCATAGATTATTTAAATGAAAGTAAGACCCCAATACATAATCCAGCAGTATTATTTGAGGGCGAGAAGGAAATAAATAATTTAAAAATGGAAGGAGAAATATGCTTCCAATTTACAGATTCTTCAACAGAAAATATAGCAAGTTATGTAAATAATATTCCAACCACAGAGGCGGGAACCCATGAAACAGGTTTTAAAACAGGTATGACTAGAGCTTTTAAAGAAGGAGCAAAAAAATTAAATCTTATAAAAGAAAAAGATAAAGAATTTGATGGTGATGATCTTAGAGAAGGAATTACAGCTATAGTTAGAATAAAAATAAGTAATCCTGTATTTGAAGGGCAAACAAAAACTAAGCTTGGCAACAACGAAGCTTATACCATGATGAATGATTTAGCTTATACTAAATTTTTAGAATGGATAGAAGATAATAAAGAAATTTCTACATTGATTATAAATAATGCTTTAGCTGCTGCAGCTAGAAGAGAAAAAATAAAAAAAATAAACGAAGCAGAAAAGAAAAAGATAGGTAAAGGACTAGCGCCATTAGCAGGTAAAATAGCTGTCTGTACTTTAAGAGATTCCAATGTGACAGAATTTATAGTAGTAGAAGGAGATTCTGCGGGAGGTTCCGCAAAACAAGCAAGAGATAGAAGATTTCAGAGCATAATGCCTTCTAAGGGTAAAATAATGAACACAGAAAAACAAAAAATAGAAAATGTATTAGGTAGCGAAGAATTAAAAATATTTAACACGGCTATAGGGACAGGAGTGTTAGATAATTACAAAGAGCAAGATTTAAAATATGATAAAATAATAATATTAAGTGATGCGGATGTAGATGGATATCATATTAGGACTCTATGGATGACTTATATATATAGATATATGAAATCTTTAGTGGCTAATGGACATCTTTATATAGCTATGCCACCTTTGTATAAAGTTTACAAAAAAGATAAAAAAGGTGAAAAATCAATTTACTGTTATAATGATGAAGAATTAGAAAAGGCTAAAAAGCAAATTGGAAAAGGATACTTAATTCAAAGATATAAAGGCTTAGGAGAGATGAATCCAGAACAATTATGGGAAACTACATTAAATCCTGAAACAAGAACTCTTCAAAGAATAACCATAGAAGATGCAGCAAAGGCTGAAAAGATGGTATCTTTACTTATGGGAGACGTAGTAGAACCACGAAAGAATTACTTATATAAATACGCAGAATTTTAGATAAAAGGGCTAAATAATTTATATATTTAGCCTTTGTCATGTAAATAAATATAAAAGCACAGGGAGGACTTTTGTATGGCTAAAAAAATAGTAATACCTAAAGACAACAATATAGTAGCATTTCCATTAGAAGAGGCTATGCCAGAGAATTATTTGCCTTATGCAGTAGAAGTAGCCAAGGAAAGAGCATTACCAGATGTTAGAGATGGATTAAAACCAGTACAAAGAAGAATAGTGTATGGCTCATATATGTTAAAAGCTTTTCCAGATAAACCTTATTATAAATCTGCCAGAATAGTAGGAGATATTTTGGGTAAATATCATCCTCATGGAGATTCTTCTGTTTATGATGCTATGGTAATATTAGCGCAAAGTTTTACCACAAGGATGCCGATTATAGATGGGCACGGAAATTGGGGAAGTCAAGATGGGGATAGTGCAGCAGCCATGCGTTATACAGAAGCAAGGCTTACCCCCATTGCCATGGAAATGATAAGAGATATAGATAAAGATGTAGTAAATATGGTAGATAACTATTCAAATTCAGAAAAAGAACCAGAAGTATTACCAGCAAAATTTCCAAATATACTTGTAAATGGGGCATTTGGAATAGCTGTAGGGCTAGCAACTAACATACCACCTCATAATTTAGGAGAAGTTATAGATGGAACTTTAGCTTACATAGATAAAAATGAAATAACTACTAAGGAGTTATTAAATTACATAAAGGGGCCGGATCTTCCAACAGGAGGAGTAATAATAGGTAAAAATTCCATGTTATCGGCCTATGAAACAGGAGAGGGAAGAGTAACATTAAGAGCTAAAACCACTATAGAAAAATTAGAAAATGGAAGACTAGCCATTGTAATTACAGAATTTCCTTTTAGAAAGAACAAAGCAAAACTTCTTCAATTTATATCAGAAATGACAGCAGATAAAAAACACTCTAAAGCTTTAGAAAATATTACAGATATAAGGGATGAATCTGATAGAAACGGAACAAGAGCTGTAATAGAATTCAAAAAAATAGTTACTGAGGATGTAGTAGAAAAAACTTTAAAATATTTATATAAAAAGACAGATCTACAGAGTAACATATCCTTTAACATGGTAGCCTTAGCAGAGGGAAAACCTAAAACTTTAGGTTTAAAAGCTATGTTAAAATATTATGTAGAACATCAAAAGGAAGTAGTTACAAGAAAAACTAAAAGAGAATTAGAAATAGCAGAAAAAAGATTTCATATAGTAGAAGGATTTATAAAAGCTATAGGAATAATGGATGAAATCATAAAAACCATAAGAGAATCAAAATCTAAAAAAAATGCAAGGGAAAATTTAATGGAAAAGTTCTCTTTTACAGATATTCAGGCAGAGGCTATATTAGAACTGATGTTGTATAAACTTACAGGTCTTGAAATAGTAGCTTTTGAAAAAGAATATAAAGAATTAGAAAAGCTAATAAATAAGCTTAAAAAAATATTAAGCAGCGAAAAAGAACTTTTAAAGGTTATAAAAAAAGAATTAATTGAAGTTAAAGAAACCTATAATGATAAGAGAAGAACATCTATAATAGAAGATGATGAAAAAGCAAAAATAGATATAGAAGAAATAATAGTGGAAGAAGATGTGGTAGTAACTTTATCTAATGAAGGATTTACAAAGAGAATAGCTCTTAAATCCTATAATAGATCTAGTGCTAATGTAGAAGATATAGAGTATAGGGAAGGGGACTTTAATAGGTTTTTAATTCAGTGTAATACAAAGGATACATTGTGTTTAGTAACTAAAGAGGGTAATATGTATCAAATAAAAGTTATAAATATACCAGAATTTAAGTGGAAAGAAAAAGGTGTTAAACTAGATGAAATAATTAAAACTATAGATTTATCTGAAACTATAATAGAAGCTTTTTCAATAGATGATTTTACTGCTCAAAAGGATATGTTATTTATAACAGATAGTGGATATATTAAGAAAACTACATTAGACAAATTTAATACAAATTATACCAAAATAATGGCTTTAAAGCTTAAAAAAGAAGAATCACTTCTTAAAGCCGATTTGGTAGACCGAACTAGAGAAGAGAAATTCTTTAATATAAAAACTCAAAAAGGACTAAGCTTTAATATAGAGGAACCTAGCTTAGAGGCAGTAGATAGAAATATAGTAGGATATAAATTGTTTGATATTTTACCTAATGATAGTATAAAACAGGTGGATTTTTGTGATAACTATGAATATAAGAGCTTTTATGTAAATATATCTAAAGATGGGTTAATAACTATATCAGATTTGAAAGAAAATAAATCACATGTAAGCTTATTTACAGATTCTTCTAAAACCATAGTTTTATTTGATAGTGAGGGTAAAGCATATTATATACCAGCCTTTATGCTTCAAAATATAAAAGAAGAGGGTATAAATATTTCAGCCTTTACTGGGGATAAAATAAGTTTGCTAAATGCAATATCTACTTTTAGATTTGAAGAAGATATTAGTATCTATTTTATATCCAAAAAAGGATTAATAAAAAGAACAGTATTAAGTGAACTAAAGATAGAGGGGAATTCAACTCAAGTTTATAAATTTAAAGATAAAGGGGATGAATTAGTAAGTATACTTATAAAGGAACATGGGGAAGAAAAAAATATAATAATAATAACAGAAAAAGCAATGGTCATAAGATTTAAAAGTGAGGCTGTAAATCCTATGGGAAAAATGGCATCAGGAGTTACAGGTATAAGTTTAAAAGATCTAGATAAAGTAATATTAGCCTTAATAATAGATGAAAATGATACAGGAAAAATAAAAATAAAAACAAAGTCAAAGGATAAAGGAACTGTAGAAATAAATAAAATAAAAGTTCAAAATAGAGCTGGTATAGGAAACAGCTTGATGCCTCTTTTGTTAAATGATTTTGTGGAGGTAGTAGAATTAAAAAAATAATATTATAAAGTAATTATTAAAAAATTAATATAAGAAGGAGCATTATGTATGAATTTAACAGAAGTCTTCATTGAAAATCCTGTAATAGCAGCAGTAAGAGATGAAAAAGATCTAGAAAAAGCATTGGAAAGTAAGGCTAATATAGTATTTGTACTTTTTGGAAACATTATAAATATAAAAAGTAACTGTCATAAACTAAAAGAAAAAGAAAAGAAAATTTTCGTTCATGTGGATATGATAGATGGACTAAAAGGAGACTCAGCTGGGATAGAGTATTTAAAGGAATGTGTAGAATTAGATGGAATAATAAGCACAAAAACTTCTAATATAAAACATGCTACACAAGTAGGATTATATGCAATACAAAGAATTTTTATAATAGACTCATTATCCTTAAAAACAGGAATAAAAAATATATTAGAACATAGACCTACAGCGGTAGAAGTTATGCCTGGAATTGCTAGCAAAATAATAAATAAATTAGAGACTAAAGTAAAAAATATTCCTATAATAGCAGGAGGATTAATAAAAGAAAAAAAGGACGTAATAGAATCTTTATCTGCAGGAGCAGTAGCTATATCTACCACCTCTTGGGATCTTTGGGATCTTTAGATATATAATTTATATGAAGTATAGTAATAGGATAGATTGATCCATTTAATTTAGTTTATAATATATTAGATTTATTTATAGAATAAAACATATATAGAATTTCATAATTTAAATATAACATTATAATTAGAAAGATACAAAAAACATATGTGGTA
Organism: Clostridium sp. CTA-6; assembly: GCF_054768115.1. Taxonomy (NCBI): domain Bacteria; kingdom Bacillati; phylum Bacillota; class Clostridia; order Eubacteriales; family Clostridiaceae; genus Clostridium; species Clostridium sp. CTA-6. Next base: position 44,412 of record NZ_BAAAAU010000010.1, on the reverse strand, counting down.
TAAAAGGTAGTTAAATTTGTTAGTATAGCCACATATGTTTTTCCATATTTCATCAAAAGTAAAGATAGCATGAAAATATTTTATTTAATTATTATACTTTTTTATCAGATATAAGATAAAAATAATTTTAAAGAAGGTGTAAAAGCATATCCTCTTTTATTTCTTTTACAGAATCTTTTTTTAAATTTTCTAGTATTCTAAAGGCAAAATACATTGCCGCGGAAGGTCCTCTACTGGTTATTATATTTCCATCTTGAACAACTAAGTCTTCCTTGTAAAGGCCTTCTTTTAAATCCTCTTCAAAACCAGGATAAGAAGTAACCTCTTTTCCTTTTATTATATTTGCCTTACTTAAAACTATTGGACCTGCACAGATAGCGGCTATTAATTTTTTATCTTTATTAAATTCTTTTACTAAATCTATTAATTTATTATTATCTCTTAAATTAGTAGCACCAGGCATACCACCAGGAATAACTAAGGCATTATATTCATCACTTTTGATTTCTTCCAAAGTTTTATCTACGTTAACTAAAATATTATGAGCTCCCTTTATTTTTTTATTAGAAGTAATACTGCACATATCACATTGAATATTAGCTCTTCTTAATACATCTACTACAGTTAGAGCTTCAATTTCTTCAAAGCCCTCTGCTATAAATACTAAAATCTTCGTCATAAATGTTCCTCCTTTAATCTTATTAAGTTACTATACTAATTTTATACAATTTATTAAAACAATAATATTAATTTTTTTTGAATATAAAAAATTTATTTATTAGAAATGACAAAATACCTGTACCCATTGAGGCTATAAGCGCAGATATATTGGACCAAAGAACTTGAGATACATTTAATAAATTGTAAGAAGATAGATTAGATAGTATCATACCATTTAGTATGGCAGCTATACCAATTACAGAGGCATATTGAATATATGAGCTATCTTTTGTTTTAAATGTAAACTTTTTATTTAAAAAATATCCGTTTATAGAGTAAATCGAAAAAGAAATAAGTTTAAATAAATAATTAATATTTCCACTATACATACCAGTAAAAAACCATAACAAATTTAATACTAAAAAATCTATAAGTACATTTAAAGCTCCTATAGAGGCATATTTTATAAATTCTATAAAGCCTTTATTTTTAAACATAAAACCCCTTCTATTCTATATAAAGATAATTAATATTTTAAAATGAATCATATCATAATATTATACTTTAAAGTATAATATTTCAAGTTAATAAGGGAGTTTTATACAAAATAATAAATTTAAAAGGGATAATTCATACAAAATATATAAAACTTAAAATCTTATAAACCAAAGAAGGAAAACTTTCTTGATTAAAAGGTGAGTGAAAAAAGTAAAAATTAATTTAAAATTTTTTATTTTTTAGTATAATAGAATATATTATTTGTATTTATAGCGTACAAGCTATAATATGTAAATTTAAAATATTCATTTAAGGTAGAGTTATAAAATCTAATTAATTAAATAAAAAGTTAGGTATATTTACTGAAATTAATATAAAATTAAAAGAGGTGAGAATATTTTAATTTTTGATTAAAATATAAATTATGGAAAAACTAAAATTAGAAAACGGAATAAAGGTAGTTTATGAAAAAACTTTAAGTAATATAAGCTCTATATCTATAGGTTTTAATGCAGGGGCTTTAGAAGAAAAAGATGAGTTCCCTTTTGGTACAGCTCATGCTGTGGAGCACATGGTGTCTAAGGGAACTTTTAATAGAACAGAGAAAGAAATAAATATTTTAGCAGATAGTATCTTTGGGTTTGAAAATGCTATGACTAATTATCCTTATGTAGTGTATTATGGATGTTTTTTGAAGGAGGATTTAAAAAAAGCCTTAGATTTTTATAGTGATATATTATTAAATCCAAAGTTTGAAGAAAAAGCTTTTCAGGAAGAAAAATCTATTATATTAGAGGAATTAAAAGAATGGAGAGAGGATCCTTATCAATTTTGTGAGGATCAAATGCTAAAAAATTCTTTTAGAGAAAGAAGAATAAAAGAATTGATTATAGGGAATGAGAAAAGTATTAGAAATATTACTTTAAATCATCTAAAAGATTTTTATAATGCCTACTATACCCCTGGAAATTGTGTAATTACCATAGTAACATCAATGGATAAAGAAGAAATTATAAAAAGTGTAAAGAAATTTTTTGAAAACTTTAATAAGCCCTACAGAAAAACAGAAAAAGTAAGATATGAAAATAGAAAAGAAAATATTTATACTAATTATAAAGAGGGGATGGAAGGAGCTAAAATAATATATAGCTATGATATTCATAGTCTAAATAAAGAAGAAATAATAGCTCTTAAAATATTTAATGAGATATTTGCGGAAGGTACAAGTAGCATTTTGTTCCATAATATTAGGACTAAAAATTCCTTAGCCTATGATGTAGGGAGCAATTTTAAAAATGAAAGAGGTATAAAGTTATTTGATTTTTATATGGGTACATCCAAAGAAAAAGTAAGTAAAGCTATTAATATAATGGACAAAATTTTAGAAGAAATAATAGATAACGAAGAATATTTTACAAAAGAAAATATACGTAGAGCCTTAAAAAGTATAAAGCTTAAAAAAGCTATACGCCATGAAATGTCTATAAGACTAGCTTTAGATATTACCACTTCTGAACTTATGTATAAGGACAGTTTAAATATAGATTATTCTATAGAAGATTTAAGTTTAATAAAAGAAGAAAATATAAAAAAAGTATTAAAAAAGGTTTTTAAAAATAAAGTCATACAAATATTACAATAATTATTAATATAAATTTATGTTAAAGTAAAGTTCTTCTAAGATCAGTTAAAGCTTTTTTAGCTTGAAATAGCTTTTTATTATTTTAGAAGGATCTATTAAAACTTGTAATTTGCTAAGAATTCTATAATCTTAATATTTTAATTTTAGTAAATAAAATAATAGGAATCCAGAATATAGTTCACACTATACTTTTTACATAATCTATATAAAAGTTTTTTGATTTTTTCGCCTAATTCTATGTTAGAATCTTTTTCAAAGTCTTTATATAGAGAATAAAAGTTAGCTTTTTCTTTTTCATTGACTTCATCTTTTACATAGCTATAAACATGAAGAAGGGTATTTTTATAATTTTTTTTATCAAAATCATTAAGTAAACTTTTATCTATAAAGTTATAAAATCTTATAGCTTTGTTTTCTATATTAGAATTAACTAAGTTGCTGCACTCTTTATAAAGAGTGTAGTTTTTCTCCATAACAGAATATTTATATTTAGCCCATTCATCATAAATAAAACTTTTTTTATGATTCTCTTTTAATGAATTTATGCATTTTATAGCAGATATTTCTTTATCTTTAACCTCCAGCATACTATCCGCATCAAACTTTTTTAAAAGATTATAGTATTTTAAGAAGTCATCTAAAAATATAAATTGAGAGTGAGCACCAGGTTTTTTGTAAGGATTTTGATTAGAATAATGAATCTTCATATTTCCGTCTTTTTTCATCCAAGTGAATCTAACCTGTTTTAGTATTTCTTTTATTTCTTCTAATTCATCAAAATTTTTATTCATTTTTACTCTATGATGAAGGTTATCAAAAACAGCAGGAACATGTATATTATTACACATAGAGAGTATGTCTTTTATATCATAATTTCTTTCATCATTTTCTAGTACCAATCTTTTTTTAGCTGAGTCTGAGAGATATTTAAAATTATTTTCGAATCGTTTCATAGCTTCTAGTTTATTATTATAAACTCCACCTAAATGAATAACTATTTTATTTGAATAATCTACTCCTAAAGAATCTAAAAATTTAGTGTGATATTCTATGTCTTTAATACTTTTTTTTACTATATCCTCTGAGGTTGAATTTAATACAGTGTATTGACCAGGATGCATAGATACTCTTATATTATTTTTCTTTATAAAATTACCACATTTATAAAACTCTTCTTTAAATAAATTCCACCACTCTATATTGTTAATAGAATGACTACCAAATGGAATAATATCAGAACTTATTCTAAACATGGAAATATCTTTAGAAATATTATAATTTAATATAGAATAAAGATCCTGTAAATTTAGTTTGCAGACTTCATAAAATTTTTCATAAGAAAACTTTTTAAGTATAAAACTTCTAGAATTTTTAGCATCTATAGTTATTGGAATACAAGCGTAACCTATTCTCATTTTTAATCTCCTTTTTATATAAGTAATTTAAAAAATAAATGGGTACGGTTCATATAAAAATACTTTAAAGAGAGGATCGTTTTATATATTATAGTGCCAAGCTTAAATAGGATGAACTATAACCCAATAATATATTTGTACATAGTATATACTAAACATTAAAATTAAATTTATATTTATATATTTTCGGAATATAATATTATAATATGTAAAAATTTGCGTATATTTAATGCTTATAATAAAATTTTTTGTTACTATCCTTGTAAAAAAGTCGGAAAATTACTATAATTAAAAAGTATGTGGATAGTTTTTAATTATAATAATTTTTTCACAACTAAAATAAACATAAATAAGAAGATAGTTTTATTAATATATAAAATTTAAAGAATATAAAAATGAATTTATATATATATAATAGTATACTATATAATAAAAATGAGGAAATTTGAGAGGAGGGAATAAGGATATAATTATCCTTATAAATATATGAGTAATTTGTATGAAAAGTATAAAAATGCTAGAGTTCATGCCCCTAATTTCCCAATGACTATTGAATGGATAGGTGCCAAAAAGACAAATTTGGATAAACTAAAAAATAGAGTTATAGTTTTAGATTTTTGGACTTTTTGTTGTATAAATTGCATACATGTAATAGAGGATCTAAAATATTTAGAAGAAAAATATAAGAATAAGTTACAGGTTATAGGAGTACATTCTCCTAAATTTAAATATGAAAAAAACAGTAAAGCTATATTAAATGCTATGAAAAAATATGGAATAAGTCATCCGGTAGTGAATGATAAAAATAAAAGTATATGGGATAGTTATACAGTAAATGCATGGCCAACATTTGTATTAATAGATCCAGAAGGATATGCCTTTGCTATGGTATCAGGAGAAGGTAATAGAGAATTATTGGATCAAATAATAGGTGACACAATAGAATACTTTGATAATATACATTGGTCAGAAGAAAACATAGTTTTGCAAAAGAAATGTGAAAAAGAAGAATATATATATCCATCAAAAATATCTATAAATGAAAATGGATTAATAGCCTTTTCAGAAAAAGGTAGGAATAGAATAGTAATATTAGATCAAAACTTAGAAAAAATAAAAACAATAGGTAGTAGTGAATATGGATTAAAGGATGGAGATTTTAAAGAAGCTCAATTTAAAGCTCCAGAAGGGCTAAGATTTATAGAAAATAAGATCTATGTTGCAGACACTGAAAACCATTCCATAAGAGAATGTGATTTAGAAAAGGAAATGGTTAAAACTATAGCAGGTAATGGACAAAAGGAATATAGTCCTATGGCAAAGGGAGATGCTTTGAATGTAAGTTTAAATTCTCCTTGGGATTTAGAAATATTAGAAGACTGTATATATATAGCTATGGCAGGAAATCATCAAATTTGGAAATATAATATGAAAGATAAAAGTATAGAAAGTCATATAGGTACAGGAGGAGAAAACATAAGAGATGGAAGCTTTGATAAATGTTTATTAGCGCAGACATCAGCTCTATGTTACGATGGAAAAAAAAGACTATACTTTGTAGATTCAGAAACCAGTTCTATAAGATATGCAGATTTAGAAGAACATAAAGTTCATACACTTATAGGAAAAGGATTGTTTTATTTTGGAAGCAAAGTAGGAAGTTTTGAAAATACCATGCTTCAGCATCCTTTAGACTTAAAATATAAAGACAATGTATTATATATAGCGGACACATATAACAATAGAATAATAAAAGCAGATATTTTAAATGAAAAAGTAGAAATAATAAAAAAAGGATTAAATGAGCCAAATGGAATAGCTATATATGAAGATAGTATATATATGTGTAATACAAATAATGGCAAAATTGAAAAAATAAACATGAAATAAGGAAAGTGCATAGCACTTTCCTTAAAGTTCGTAATAGGAATTTTTAAGAAGAAGGGCATCCTTTTCAAGTATTGGACTTTCACATATTATACAACCATTGATATTAAAATCTTTAAAAGCTTTAAGGCAAGCAATATAGTTAAAGTCGCTTTCCTCAAAAGGAAGATGGTTTCTTTCACCTTTTTCACTATAATGTATTCCAGAAAGATGGATATGCATATCATCTAAAGCAGATCTTCCTAGATTTTTTTCTACATAACTTAATATATTATAAAAATCCTTATAGGTTTTTAAACCACCATTAGACCTAGCATGTATATGAGAAAAGTCTATACATAATTTGCAAGTGGCAACTTCTTTACATAGGGCTACATTTTCTTCTAAAGAACCAAATTGAGTTCCTTTCCCAGTGGTTTCCAATCTATAATCTACTCCTAAATCTGGTAATTTTTTTAAGTTTTCTAAAATAGTTTTAAAAGTTTCTTCTTTGGAGTCCTTAAGATAAAATCCAGGATGAAATATTAAACTTCTTCCCTGAACTTTTTTTAAGCCCTCAGCACCTTTTATTATTCTTTCCAATGATTTTTCTTGCTTTTCTATTTCATCTGCGTTTAGATTTATAAAATAGGAACCATGGGCAGATAAATAAAAATTACTATTATTTTTTTCCTCTAATATGCCTTCTTTGTTTTTATCTGTAACATTAACAGATCTTACAAAGGGTAATTCCATGGCATCTAAGCCTATATTGTTTAAATATGTTATACCAGATTTATAATTAAATTTAGTAGTTCCATCACCTATGGGTAGGCCGGATATTCCAAAAAGTAATCTGTCCATAAATAAAACCTCCATTGCGTTAATTTAATATACATATTATTATGAAAAATATAATTTAAAACTAATTTGATAATGATTATTATATAATATTTATAAGAGTATGTAAAATCAGAATTAAAATTGAGATAAATAAAATGAATACAAAAGTATTAACCGTAATGGTATAATTAGCAAGGAAGAGGTGTGTGGCTTGAAGAAAAAGTGGATGTTAAGAAGAAGTAAATTGAATATAAAAGATATAGCCCATAAGTCAGGTATAAGTGAAACTTTATGTACTATATTAGTTAATAGAGAAATATATAATTTAGAAGATATAGAGAGTTTTTTGAATCCTTCTTTAAAAAAACTATATAATCCTTTATTAATGAAAGATATGGACAAAGGTACAGAAATAATAAAAAAGGCAATAATAGATAAAAAGAAAATAGCCATTTATGGAGATTATGATGCAGATGGTGTTACTAGTACCGTAATATTATATACTGCTTTAAAGGAATGCGAAGCTAATGTGACTTATTACATACCAGATAGAGAAACAGAAGGATACGGTATGTGTACAGACAGAGTTGAAAAATTAAAAGAAGAGGGTGTAGAGGTTATAATTACCTGTGATAATGGTATAGCTGCATTAGAGCAAGTGGAACGAGCAAAAGAGTTAGGTATGACAGTGGTAATTACAGACCATCATGAATTACCTTTTATAGAAAACGAAAATGGTGAAAGAGAATATGTAGTACCAAAAGCAGATGCTATCATAAATCCAAAACAAAAGGATTGTTATTATCCCTTTAAAATGCTTTGTGGAGCAGGCATAGCTTTTAAATTTTCAAAACTTTTATATGAAAAACTAAATATGAATCCTAATAAATATAAAGAATTATTAGAATTTGCAGCTATAGGAACCATATGTGATGTAGTAGATTTAAAGGATGAAAATAGAATAATAGCTAAATTGGGATTAAAAAACATAAATAATACAAATAACCTAGGGCTAAGAGCACTTATAAAAGAGACTTCATTAAATGGAAAAAATATAACTTCTTATAATGTAGGATTTATAATAGGGCCTTGTATAAATGCTACAGGAAGATTAGATACAGCGGCTCTTTCCGTGGAGTTATTTTTGACCAAAGATATAAAAAGAGCAGAGGAACTAGCAAAAGAGTTAAGAAACTTAAATGCCGAGAGACAAGAAATAACTATGGAAGGTGTAGAGGAAATAACATATACCATAGAAAATTCATCATTAAAGAATGATAAAGTATTAGTTATTTATAAAGAAGATATACACGAAAGTATAGCAGGTATAGTATCAGGAAGAATAAAGGATGCATATAATCGCCCAACAATAGTTTTAACTAAAGGAAAAGAAATGCCTAAAGGATCTGGAAGATCTATAGATGGATACAATCTTTTTGAAGAACTTATGAAATGCAAGGAATACATATATAAATTTGGTGGCCATCCAATGGCTGCAGGCCTTACTATAGAAGAAAAAAACATAGATAAAATAAGAGAAGAATTAAACAAAAATTGCAATTTAAAAGATGAAGATTTTATACCTAAAATAAGAATAGATAAAAGACTACCTTTAAAAGAAGTAAACTTAGAGTTAATAGATAGCTTACAGTGTTTAGAACCTTTTGGTAAAGGAAATAGTTCACCAATACTAGCAGAAAAAAATATAAAGATAGAAGGAATAAGAATACTAGGCAAAGATCAAAACACATTAAAATTAACTTGTAGAATAGAAGATACAAATAGAAGAATAGATGCAATAGCCTTTGGAAAAGTGGATGAATTTAAAAGAGATTTAGAAAATATATATGGAGATGAAAGTATAGAAAATATTATAACTAACCCACTTATGGCAGGTTTAAAATTAGATTTAATATACTATCCAATGATTAATGAATACAACGGAAATGTGTACACCCAATTAAGAATAATAGACTACAGAATAAATAGATAAAATAAGGAAAGTGCGACGTATTTTCCTTAAAGAACAGAGTATAGATAATAGAGAACAGATATGGATGATTTTTCTCCGCTTTGCTACGTAAAATGTAAAATTATATTTTCTTTTTTTATAAAAAAGATTTAAGACCTCAAAAAAAATTTCGATAGAAAATTAATGCGTAGCATGGCCAAAGATTGAACTTTTCATAATCTTTATACGAATCTAAATTGCATTCAAAACTATTTGCGTTAGCAAACAAATTTAATATATAAAGCCACTAATTTCAGCTAGTTTTTATATAAACTTAATGTAATCAGTGGCTTTTATATATTTTTTTAGTTATACTCCTCTAATGAAGAAAATTTTTAATATTACTCTATATAAAATTCTTATAAATGTTTAGCTACAAAACTTCTGACTAAGCCGATAATTGTAAATCAAGCTTCTGCTTAATTCTTTGCATAAGTAAGCACCCATGTAAAAATTATAGGTTTGGGATATTTACTTAAATTTTTTATATTAATCTAAATATTAATTGCTATAGAAAGCCTGCGGACGCGCTATCACTTTTCTTAAAATATCTATATATGAAATGAAAATTTAATTTTATAATATTTAAACTACTTAATAATTTTAGTAAAAATATTTAAATTAAAGATTTTGTGTAGAGGCGCGGAACAAAATCATCTACAGCTGTTCTCTGTTCATTATACTCTGTACTCTACATAAGAAAAGTGAGTGGCACTTTCCTTAGAAGTTGACTAAGGGCGTAGAAAAAGAGTAAACTATATAAAGTGATATATAATAATAGGGGGGAAATATGGGACCAATAGGAAGTGTTTTTTTGGAAGATAAAAATACAATAAAAAGTATAATGAATAGCATTCCTTATTCATGTTATATTGTAAACGATAAATATGAATTGCTTTATGTAAATAGTATAGCTCTAAAGTTAAGCAAAGAACTAAAAAGAAAATCTAGTTCTAAGCTACGGCCTGGAGAAGAAAAAACATTGATGGATTGTTTAGATGAATACGAAATAAATTTTATCGATGGTGAACCTGTTACAGAAAAAAACTTTCCTGTTTTTATAGCTCTTAAAGAACAAAAGAAGATAAAAGAAGTTTCATTAATATTTACAAAAAACAATTGTGAAAAGGTATGTTTTAGTTTAACTGTAATACCTATAAATTTAGAAGGAACCAAAAAGGGAGCTTTAGTAAATTTAATGGATATTAGTCAAGAGCACACCTATAAAGAAACCATAGAAAAAGATAAGGAAGAAATTTTAAATATTTCAGAACAAATAAAAAATAAGAGTGAAATTATAGACATATTAAGAAAAAAAGAATTGGATTACATAAAATATCTTAATAATGTAATTAATAATGTATCTGAAGGAATATTGGTTTTTGATAAGCATTCAAAATTAATTTTATGGAATAAAGCTATTGAACAAATAGGTGGAATGAAAATTAAAAAAATATTGGGCATTAAAGAAATAATTAATGAGTATGATATATACATACTAGATAATCATAAAAATATGAAATATAAAATTAAAAAAGTAAATCCAGATTATAATAGTAGTGTAAAAGACCTATTATTGAAATTGGTAAAAAAAGATAGTAATGAGATTAAGTATATAGAATATAATAGTAATCCTATTATAGATGAAAATAATGAGATACTATATACTATATCAAGTATAAAGAATGTTACAGATTTAATAGAAAGTCAAATAATATCTGAAGAAAGAGCAGAATTTATAAAATATGTAGTAGATTGTATAGAGCTACCATTAGCAGTATTAGATTATCCTGATTTAACATATAAATTAGTTAACGAAAGATATGAGGAATTAGTAGAACGATTATATACTAAAAAAATAAAGGGTAATTTACTTGGAAATACAGTGGAAGATGTTTTTAGAAAAGAAGAATTTAAAGAGCAGTTAGAAGTATTACAGAAAATGAAAGAGGGAACTATTAAAGAGTATACATTTTCACCTGAAAAATTTGTTCTACAGTCAGGAGAAGAAAGATTCTTTAAAGTAAAATATATTTATCATGAAACTAAAAATAAAAAAAGAGTTCATATACATGGTTCTGATGTAACAGAAGAATTTAAAAATAATTTGGAACTAGAAAAGGTAAATAAGCTTAAAGATGAGTTTTTTACTATAATATCTCATGAATTAAGAACTCCGTTGACCATAATATATTCTTCCCTACAATTAGCTTATGATATTTATTCAAAGGATATAAACCCAAGTATCGATAAGATTTTAAAAAGAATAAATCAAAATACAGCTAGACTTTTAAAACTTATAAATAATATACTAGATATATCAAAAGCAGAAGCGGGATTTTTAGCTTTAAATAATGAATATTTTGATGTAGTATGGGAAACAGAAAATATAGTTAATTCAATAACAAATTATGCTAATTCTAAAAATATAAATTTAATATTTGATACTACAAAAGAAGAAGAAAAGGTTTGGATTGATAAAGATAAATATGAAAGAATATTATTAAATTTATTATCTAATGCTGTAAAATTTACACCAGAAAACAAATCTATATATGTTACTCTTAAAATATATAAAAATAATTTTAAATTAATAGTAAAGGATGAAGGGGCAGGAATACCTAAAGAAAAAATAGATTGCATTTTTAATAGATTTGCCCAAGTGAATAGTTCATTATCAAGAAATGCAGAAGGAACAGGTATAGGACTTTCATTAGTTAAGAAAATTGTGGATCTTATGGGTGGAGAAATAAAAGTAAATAGTACTCTAGGAAAGGGAACTACATTTACTGTTAAAATAAATAAAAATATGGATAAATGTTATGAAAAGATAGAGAAAACTGTTATACACAATGATATTTCTAAAAAAATACATATAGAGTTTTCAGATATAAACTAGAAAATATATAAAGCCCTATTTAGGTAAATAAAATTTACAATTAAATAGGGCTTTTATTATTAATCTATAATAGAGTTTTAAAGAAATATTGTGAATTTTATATCATTATTCGTTTAAAATTTATATGGATTAAAAGATTCATCTGAATTAAGTTTTACTTTATTAGAAAAATTTTTAGGATTATTAAAATTTGTAGAACCTATTTCCATATCTTTTGAGCTTTCTATTCTAAATCTATTTAAAGCTTCTTTTACTTCTGGCACTAAATTTTTTGTCATTATTAGCACCTCCTAATATAATATAGAATATTTAAATATATAGAATTAATAATATATTAACCAATAATAATTTATATATATTATAATATTAAAGGTAAAAAATATAAATTATACATAGAATGAAAAAGTATTTAAAAAAATAATATTTATAGTATTATTAATAATGAACTTCATATGTGTATAATAAATATGATGAAAAACCTTAGAAGTTTTGGATTAAGTGCATATTTTTTTCTTTTGAATAAACTTTATTAAAAGTAACAATAATTTTACAAAAAAATAAAAACTAGATTATATACATAATGAATTAAAGAAAGGGGATATAATTTTGAAAAAGATTATAATGACAGGTGGAGGAACAGCAGGCCATGTTACACCAAATTTAGCTTTAGTTCCAGAATTGAAGAAATTAGGATATGAAATTAAGTATATAGGGAGCATAGAAGGAATAGAAAGAAAAATTATAAAAAAAGAGGGTATAGAATACTTCCCTATTTCTAGTGGAAAATTAAGAAGATATTTTGACTTAAAAAATTTCTCTGATCCATTTAAAGTGTTAAAGGGAGTGTTTCAAGCAAAAAAAATAATTAAAAGAGAAAAACCAGATATAATTTTTTCTAAGGGAGGATTTGTAACTGTACCAGTGGTTATAGCAGCTCATTTAAATAAAATACCAGTTATAGCTCATGAGTCAGATATAACTCCTGGTCTTGCAAATAAATTAGCTACTCCTTATTGTACAAAAGTATGCGTTACTTTCCCGGAGTCAATAAAACATATAAAAGGAGACAAAGCTGTATTAACAGGTACACCTATAAGAAAAGAATTGTTAGAAGGAAGCAAAGTTAAAGGCATAGAATTATGTGGATTTAAAGATGATAAACCTATTCTTTTAATAATTGGAGGAAGTTTAGGTTCAAAAATTATAAACGAAATAGTCAGAAAAAATTTGGATGATATACTTTTAAAATTCAATATAATACACATTTGTGGAAAGTCTAACTTAGATGAAAATTTAGAAAATAGAAAGGGATATGCGCAATTTGAGTATGTAAATGAAGAATTACCTGATTTAATGAAAGCGTCAGACTTGGTAATATCAAGAGCTGGAGCAAATGTAATATATGAACTGTTAGCGCTTAAAAAGCCAAATCTTTTAATACCCTTATCTAAAAAATCTAGTAGAGGAGACCAAATTTTAAATGCAGGTTCCTTCGAAAAAAGTGGATATAGTTTAGTTTTAAAGGAGGAGGAGCTATCAGATAAAACTTTAATGGAAAAGTTAAGTTACTTGTATGAAAACAGAAATGTATATATAAATAATATGTCCAAAAGTAAAATGGATAATGGCGTTAAAAATATAACAGAATTGATAAAAAAATATACAAAATAAACATATGATATTAAAATTAAAGTTAAATTAAATTAATCCTGCATAGTTTAATAAATTCAAAAAAATATATATATTAAGTTAAATTATAGAATAATAATTCTATAAAATTATTAAATGTTAATGTATATATATTATTTTTTTATTTTAATGTTAAATGGGAAGATCTTTAAAAATATACCATTGAATTTATTTATTTAAGTATTATAATAAAAATAAGCAACAAATTTTTGAAGCTTATAAAAAACCTTATAAATAAGCCTTTAAAAATTTGTTTCTTAGTCATCTGCTTTATGGTCTTACCAGTACTGGTAAGAACGTAGTAAGACAAAATATATACAATTTTATAATAAAATTTATATGTTTTTAATTCTGTATATGCTGGAATAAAAATGTATTAGTGCTATAATGTGCTTTGTAGGAAAGCTATGAATTTTTCGCAATTTAAAATGATTTTTATGCTTTAAAGTGTTATTTTATGCATAAACACTGAAAAGGATTTTACAGATAAAAATTTTTGGTGTATATTAATAATGGGCTTTGAAGAAAAAGGTCAAATTTTACAAATGTTAATTATTTTGCGGATTTATTCCGTAAATTTTATATAAATTAAAGGGAAAGAAGGGAATTTTCTATGAGAAGAATGAAAACTATGGATGGTAATACTGCTGCAGCATATATATCATATGCATTTACAGACGTAGCAGCTATTTATCCAATAACACCTTCATCACCAATGGCAGAACACGTTGATGAATGGGTAGCTCAAGGAAAGAAAAATATATTTGGACAACCAGTAAAAGTTATGGAAATGCAATCTGAAGCTGGTGCAGCAGGTGCTGTTCACGGTTCTCTACAAGCAGGTGCATTAACAACAACTTATACAGCATCTCAAGGTTTATTACTTATGATCCCTAATATGTACAAAATCGCTGGAGAACTTTTACCAGGAGTATTCCACGTAAGTGCAAGAGCATTAGCAGCCAATTCTCTAAACATATTTGGAGACCATCAAGATGTTATGGCAGCTAGACAAACAGGACTAGCTCTATTAGCTGAAAGCAGTGTACAACAAGTTATGGATTTATCAGCAGTTGCACATTTATCAGCTATAGAAGGAAGAGTACCTTTCATAAACTTCTTTGATGGATTTAGAACATCTCATGAAATTCAAAAAGTAGAAGTTTTAGAATATGATGAATTAGAAAATTTAGTTGATATGGATGGGGTAAAAGCTTTCAGAAGAAGAGCTTTAAATCCAGATCACCCAGTTATAAGAGGTACAGCTCAAAACCCTGATATTTATTTCCAAGAAAGAGAAGTATCTAACAACTACTATGAAAGACTTCCTGAAATAGTTGAAAAATACATGGGAGAAATCTCAAAATTAACAGGAAGAGAATATCACCTATTCAACTACTATGGTGCAGAAGATGCAGAAAGATTAATAATAGCTATGGGATCAGCATGTGATACTATAGAAGAAGTTGTTGATTACTTAATGGCTAAAGGAGAAAAAGTTGGTTTATTAACAGTACATTTATATAGACCATTCTCATTAGAACACTTCTTTAAATATATACCAAAAACAGTTAAAAACATTGCTGTTTTAGATAGAACTAAAGAACCAGGCGCTTTAGCAGAACCATTATACTTAGACGTTAAAAATGCGTTCTACGGAAAAGAATGGCAACCAACAATAGTTGGAGGAAGATACGGATTAGGTTCAAAAGAAGTTTATCCATCACACATATTAAGTGTATATGAAAACTTAAAGAAAGATGAACCAAAAGATGGATTTACTATAGGTATAGTTGATGATGTTACAAATACATCATTAGAAGAAGCAGAAGCTATCAACACAACTCCAGCTGGAACTACAGCATGTAAGTTCTGGGGATTAGGTTCAGATGGTACTGTTGGAGCTAACAAGAGTGCTATAAAAATCATAGGTGACCATACAGATATGTATGCACAAGGATACTTTGCATATGATTCTAAAAAATCTGGTGGTATAACAATTTCTCACTTAAGATTTGGTAAATCACCTATACAATCACCATACCTAATAAACCAAGCTGACTTTGTAGCTTGTCACAATCAATCTTATGTATATAAATACAATGTATTAGAAGGATTGAAAAAAGGTGGTAGATTCTTATTAAATACTATCTGGACTCCAGAAGAAGTAGAAACACATTTACCAGCTTCAATGAAAAAATACATTGCTGAAAATGATATAGAATTCTATACATTAAACGCTGTTAAAATAGCACAAGAAATAGGATTAGGCGGAAGAATCAACATGATTTGTCAGGCTGCTTTCTTTAAGATTGCAAACATTATATCAGTAGAAGATGCAGTTAAATACTTAAAAGATGCCGTTGTAACTAACTACGGTAAAAAAGGTCAAAAAATCATTGATATGAATAACGCTGCTATAGACAAAGGTGTTAATGCTATAGTTAAAATAGAAGTTCCAGCTTCATGGAAAGATGCTAAATGCGAAGGTGCATGTGAAGTTAAAGAAAATCCAGAATTTATCAAAAATATTGTTGAACCAATGAACAGACAAGAAGGAGATAAACTTCCTGTAAGTGCATTCAAAGGAATGGAAGATGGTACATTCCCATCAGGAACAGCTGCTTACGAAAAAAGAGGAATTGCTATAAATGTTCCAGAATGGCAATTAGATAAATGTATTCAATGTAACCAATGTTCATATGTTTGTCCACATGCGGTTATAAGACCAGTACTTTTATCTGATGAAGAAGTTAAAAATGCTCCAGAAGGATTCAAATCAAAACCAGCTGTAGGAGCAAAAGGATTAAACTTCACAATGGCTATAAGCCCATATGATTGTACAGGATGCGGAAACTGTGCAGATGTATGTCCAGCTAAAGAAAAAGCATTAATAATGAAACCATTTGATACTCAAATTGAACAAGATAAGAATTGGGAATATGCAATTAAAGTATCTCCAAAATCTAACCCAATGAAGAAAAATTCAGTTAAAGGTAGCCAATTTGAACAACCATTATTAGAGTTCTCAGGTGCCTGTGCAGGTTGTGGAGAAACTCCATATGCTAAACTTGTAACTCAATTATTCGGAGATAGAATGATGATAGCTAATGCTACAGGTTGTTCATCAATTTGGGGAGCATCAGCACCATCAACTCCATATACTACAAACCATAAAGGATACGGTCCAGCTTGGGCTAACTCATTATTCGAAGATAATGCTGAATTTGGAATGGGTATGTATCTTGGAGTAAAACAAATAAGAGATAAAGTTACAGAAGATGTAAAAGCTGTATTAGGATTTAAATCAGCAGAAGAACTTCAAAGCTGTGCAATAGGAACAGAAGATTGTTCAGAGAAAGATATGACAGGAACAGTTATATCAGGAGAATTAAGAGCTGCTCTAGAAGATTGGTTAGACAATAAAGATCTAGGAGAAGCTACTAGAGAAAGAGCAGACAAAGTTATAGAATTAGTAGGAAAAGAAAAAGGAAGCGACAAATTCCTAAATGAAATCTATGAAAACAAAGATTTCTTAGTTAAGAGATCACACTGGATATTCGGTGGAGATGGTTGGGCTTATGACATCGGATATGGTGGAGTAGACCACGTACTTGCTTCAGGAGAAGACGTAAATATCCTTGTATTTGATACAGAAGTTTACTCAAACACAGGTGGTCAATCTTCAAAAGCAACACCAACTGCAGCTATAGCTAAGTTTGCAGCATCTGGTAAAAAGACTAAGAAAAAAGACTTAGGTGCAATGGCTATGACTTATGGTTATGTTTACGTAGCACAAATCGCTATGGGAGCAGACAAAAACCAAACATTAAAAGCAATAGCTGAAGCTGAAGCATATCCAGGTCCATCATTAATAATAGCTTATGCTCCATGCATAAACCATGGATTAAAAGCAGGAATGGGCTGTAGCCAATTAGAAGAAAAGAAAGCTGTTGATTGTGGATATTGGGGATTATACAGATTCAACCCAGAATTAAAAGAAGCAGGAAAGAATCCATTCTCATTAGATTCAAAAGAACCAACAGCAAACTTCAAAGACTTCTTAATGGGAGAAGTAAGATATGCATCACTTGCTAAACAATTCCCAGAAGATGCTGAAGCATTATTTGCGAAAACAGAACAAGATGCTAAAGAAAGATTAGAAAACTACAAAAAATTAGCTGAACAATAATAAAAAGAGCCGCAAGGCTCTTTTTTATTAAGTATAAAGAGCGATATTACTTTAAAATTTATAGCTATATTACAAAAAACTAGCATGAGTGTAAGTTCAATACAAACAATAAGTTTTTTTAATTTCCTATTTAATATAGTATTAATGATTTTAGCTATAATTATTTGTGTAAAATTAATAGAAAACAGGCAAATATTTATAAAGTTCAAATAGCATATAAAAAAAGAAAATACATAAAATAAAGCTATAACTTCTTCTGAAGGGAGATGAAAGTTATGGGAAGAAAAATGAAAAAAAGAAGAGTAGAAAAAACAGTAAACAACATGTTAGATAACGTAGAAAAGGGTTTTAAAAAAATTGCTAAAGAAATGAACAAAAAATAAATAAAAAATTAAATACTACAAAAAGTAAATAAAAATATTTCATTACCAAGTAAATAGTTAATATCAATTATTTACTTGGTATATTTTTATCATAAAATATTTTTTGAATTTATAAATATACAAAGAAAATGATAATGATTATTAAATAATTTTATGAAAAAGCAAAAAAACCCTTTTAAAAAACTCTGTTTAAGGGTACAATTAGAACATAGGAAAAAAGGAGGTGAAGATCCTGGTAATATTATCAGGAGATTTTATGAAAGATGAAAAAATAAATAGTTGCGGTTGCGGTTGTGGCTGCGAAGAAGAAATAGAAAAAGATACTTGCGGTTGCGGTGAAGTAGAAGAAAACTGCGGTTGTGGTTGTGGTGATAACCATGAAGAGCATCATCATGAACATTGCGGTTGTGGCTGCGAAGATGAAGAATGCGGTGAAACAATTCTTGTGGATTTACAAGATGAAAACGGAAATGCTGTTACTTGTGAAGTAATAGAAGAATTTGAATATAAAGATAATGTATATGCATTAGTACAAAACCCAGAAAATAATTCAGTATACTTATTTAGAGAAGAAGGTCAAGGGGACGAAGTTGAACTTGTTAACCCAGATGAAAAAGAATTTGAAGAAGTAACTGCTTACTACGAAAATTTACAATAGTATTATAAAAAGAGTCTCTGATTTGTCAGGGGCTCTTTTAGTTTAATAGGAAATATTAGGATTAAAAAGTTTAGTATAAATAAAAAAGTGAATATATTATAAAAAATCACAAAATATATAGTATAATATAAGAATACAACTTATAGAAGAGGTGGTATTTTGGAAAAATTGGCAATATTTGATGTAGATTATACACTTACCAAAAAAGAAACACTTATACAATTTTATAAATTTATGCTTAAAAAGAAACCTTCTCTTATATTTCATGCTCCTAAAATAGTTATATCTGGGCTTTTGTATGCTCTAAAAATATTTCAAGCAGGAAAAGCTAAAGAAATATTTATAGGATTTATAGATGGTATCACAGAGGATGAAATGCAAAGTTATGTAAAAGAATTCTATGATAAAAAATTAAGCAAAATATTATACAAAGATGCTATAGATACTATGAGAAAATTGAAAAGTGAAGGCTATAAAGTATACCTTATATCTGCTTCTGCAGAATTTTATTTAAAAGAACTTTATAATATAAAAGAAGTAGATAAAGTAATAGGAACTATATTTACATTAAAAGAAGGGTCATATAAGAGAAAAATAATAGGAGAAAACTGTAAAGGTGAAGAAAAGGTAAGAAGGCTTATGGAAGTTTTAAAAGAAGAGAATATAGAAGTAGATTTTAAGGAATCCTATATGTTTTCAGATTCCTTAGCAGATTTACCTTTATTTAAATTAGTAGGAAAGCCGTATCTTATAAATGCGAAAAAGAAGTACAATAATATAGAAGTACTTAATTGGAAGTAGAGTAAAATTTAATTCATATTGAATTTACTAACTGTAAGTTTAAATTGAAACTAATTTAAGCATTTATAATATTAATACACAATATAAGAATTGTGATGTTTACAGTAAATGGGGGGATATGTTAATGGAATGTTTTAACGAATTTTTTATAGAAAATGAGAAAATAAAAGAAAGAGGTTCATTTGAGGAAAGTTTCCTTAAAGAGGGAAAATCTCTATATGAAGTTATAAGGATAATAGATGGAGCGCCTTTATTTTTAAAAAGCCATTTAGAAAGATTTTATAACTCTGCAAAATTAGAAGGACTAAATTTATGGTTAGATGAAGAAGAAATAAAAGAAAATATAAATAGACTTATAGAAATAAATAAAGTATCTATAGGCAATATAAAACTAGTATTTAATTTTAATAAGGGAAAGAATAATAACTTTTTATGCTATTTTTTAAAACATAATTATCCAGAGGACATAGAGTATAAAAGGGGAGTAAAAACTATACTTTATCATGGAGAGAGAGAGAATCCAAATGCAAAGGTTATAAATATGGATTTTAGAAAAATTGTAGGAGAAAAGATAAAGGAAGAGAAAGCTTATGAAGCAATACTAGTAGACAGAAATGGATACATAACAGAGGGTAGTAAATCTAACATATTTATGATAAAAGATGGTAAAGTAATAACAGCACCTATAGAAAAGGTATTACCAGGAATAACAAGACAAAATATAATAGATGTATGTAAAAATCTAAATTTGAAGGTTGGAGAAGAAAAAGTACATTATAAAGAAATATACAAATTAGAGGGATTATTTATATCAGGTACATCACCAAAGGTTTTACCAATAAAATCTGTAGATGAAATAGAATTTAAATCTTCAGAGAATAAATTGATACTAAGTATTATGGAAGGCTATAATAAAGCCATAGAGGAAGATGTAAAAGGTTATAAAAATAAAGAATAACTACTTTAAAAATCAAATCAATATTGTGGTGTGATTTTATAAGGTAGATAGCGTAGCAGGATTTGTTAATACATTGACAAAATATTGGATAAAAAATATAATTTTATATTATGATATAAAAATCAGTTCATTTCTAAAGACTTTGTAATAGAAAAATTAATAAATTTTATAATTATAACATAGAGGTAGGAGTAGAAGATTTAATATTATGTTAAATATAAGTTTGGAAAGAAAAAGGTTTGGAGTGTTAAGATTTGGAGAACTATACAGTAAAAAAGGTTCTTAATAATAATGTAATAATAGCTAATTGGCAAGAAGAGGATGCAATATTAGTCGGGAAAGGTATAGGATTTAATTCTAAAAAAGGAGAAACTCTTTCTAAGGATAAAATAGAAAAAGTATATATAAAGACCACCTCAAAAATGTCAGAAAACTATAATAAAGTTTTAGATAATATAGATAATAGAATAGTAGGTATTTCCGAAGAAATAATAAATTTTTCAGAAAAGGCTTTAAATACAAAATTAAATGAAGGAGTTCATATTTCTTTGCCAGACCATATAAATTTTGCATTAAGAAGAATAGAAAAGGGGATAAATATAGAAAACCCTTTTTTAGAAGAACTAGGCATAATTTATCCAAAGGAATATGAAATAGCTATGAAGGCTCTTAATATGATAAATGATAGATTAAAGGTTAACCTTCCAAAGGATGAAGCGGGATTTATATGTCTTCATATAAGAGCAGGTATTACAAAGCAGCAGGTTTCAGAATCCCTAGCCTATACTAAAAAGATAAGCAAAGTAATGGAACTTATATCTAAATTAAAAGGAAAGCCTTTAGATAAAAATTCTCTTTCTTATGTAAGAACTTTGACTCATTTAAATTTTATGATAGAAAGAGTTAAAGAAAATAAAACTATAAAAAATGAGCTATTAGATAGTATAAAAGAAGAAATGAAAAGTGAGTTTGGTATTGCCATTAAAGTAGCCATGCTTATAGAAAAATTATTTGAAATAAAAATACCAGAGGACGAAATAGGATATATCGCATTACATTTAAAAAGGATAGGGCAATATTAAGGTATATTAAATATATAAACTAAAGAACCTTGCTTTTGCAAGGTTTTTAAAGTATAAGCTAGCTTAAAGGTGGTGTGTAAAATTGAAAAATATTTTAACTGTTCTTCAGAGGGTAGGAAAATCTTTAATGTTACCTGTATCCGTATTACCTGCAGCAGCTCTACTTTTAAGATTAGGGTATCCAGATCTTTTAAATAATATATATATGTTAAAAGCGGGAGATGCTATATTTAGTAATCTTCCATTAATATTTGCTATAGGAGTGGCTATAGGCCTTTCAGAGGGGGAAGGAATAGCAGCTTTAGCTGCTATAGTAGGGCAATTAATATTGCAAGGCATATTGGATGTTGGAAGTTCAAAGGCTGCTAAAGAAGCGGCTATAAAAATAGCTGCCCAAAGAAATATGACATTAGAAAATTTTATGAATAGTAAATTTTATGATGATATATTAAGAAGTACCAATATAGATTTAGGTGTTTTTGGTGGAATAATAATAGGAATTATAGCTGCAATTATATACAATAAGTATAAAAACATAAAGCTACCAAGTACCATAGGCTTTTTTGGAGGAAAACGTTTTGTGCTCATTCTTACAGCTATAATTTCCTTCATGTTTGGAATGATTAATGTGGCAATATGGCCAGAAGTACAAAAAAATATTGATACTTTTGCTAGATTTGCAAGCACATCTCCTTTAGGGCCAGGTTTTTATGCAGCAGGAAAAAGACTTTTAATTCCACTGGGACTTCACCATATATACTATCCACCTTTTTTATATCAATTTGGTAGTTATGTAGATCCTAGTGGAATTAAATATTTTGGGGATTTCTCAAGGTATTTTCATGGAGATCCTACAGCAGGAGTTTTTATGGCTTCAGAGTTTCCTATATTAATGTTTGGCCTTCCAGGAGCAGCTATAGCTATGATTTGTGCTGCAGAAAAAAACAATAGAAAGAAAGTTCTTAGCATAATGTTGTCTGCAGCTTTAGTGTCTTTTTTTACAGGGATTACAGAGCCTATAGAATTTGCTTTTATATTTGTAGCTCCTATACTTTTTATTTTTCATGTTTTAGCAGCATTTACATCAGGTATAGTAACTAGTATTTTTAATATAAGACTTGGATATACTTTTTCAGCCTCCTTTATAGATTATATTTTAGGATATAAATTTTCAGGTAATGGGTTGTTAATATTTCCCATAGGTATTTTTTATTTTTTATTATATTTTATAGTTTTTTACTATTTAATAGTAAAAAAGGATATAAAAACTCTAGGTAGAGAAGGTACAGTACTGAAGGAGAATAAAGAAATAAAAAGTAATGAAAAAGCAGCTTTAATATTAGAAGCTCTAGGAAGAGAAAAAAATATAACAAATTTAGATTGTTGTATAACCAGGCTTAGGGTAGCTTTAAAGGACGAAAAAAAATTAGATAGGGTGTATTTAGAAAAAATAAATTTATTAGGTATAGTACAGACAGGAAAGGTAGTACAGATAATATTAGGTACAGAAGCAGAAAATATAAAATATAGTATAGAACAAATAATTAAAAAAGGAATGAATCCAAAGGAAATAATAGAATATGAAAGATCATTAAAATTAATGAATCCTATGGAAGGAGAAATAGTTTTATTAGAACAGGTACCAGATGAGGTTTTTTCAGAAAAACTATTAGGAGATGGATTTGCTATAAAGCCCTATAGAAATAAGGTATATTCCCCTATTGACGGAACTATAAAATTTTTATTTCCTAGTAATCATGCCTTAGCTATAGAAACTAAAGAAGGTTTAGAGATTTTAATACATATAGGTATAGATACTGTAAAACTTAATGGGGAAGGATTTAAAGTTTATATAAAAGAAAAAGAAAAGGTTAAAAAGGGGCAACTTTTAGTAAGCTATGATAAAGAATTTTTAGAGGGGAAAGTTAAAAGCTTAATATCACCTATAGTAATAACGAATTTAAAAGAAGATTCAGAAATAAAAATAGAATATGGTTATAAAAAAGAAAAAGAAATAGTAGCCTATATTAAGAATTAATATGAAAATTGTTAAAATTATAATAATTATTTTATAATTAGTCTCTACATTATTTATTAAGAATTACGAAAATAATAAAAGAGTATGTTTAATTTATTAAGTATGATATTTCCTTTGTAAATAATTGAAATAAATTGTAATAAATTATTATATGATATAAAATATAGTTATATATATCTATATTTAGAATTTATATATTCCTCAAAATAGGGGGCGGGATAATATAATTTAAGGGGGATTAATATGAAAAAGACAATTTATAGTTGCTCTACATTAGATAAATGTATAAATAAGGCTTGTAAAGAATTAGGAGTAAAAGAAGAGGAATTAAATTATGAAATTATAGAAGAGAAACAAGGCTTTTTCATGAAAAAGACCACAATATTAGTTAATGCAGAAGAAAAATTAATGAACATGAAAGAAGATAAAGTTAGTATAGAAGATAGTGTAGAAGAAAATATAGAACATAATGATGAAAAAATAGAAATAGAAAAGGAGTCAATAGCTAAAGAAAGTATAGCAGCTAATGATGGAAAAGTAAAAATAGTAAAAAACCAAGTAATAGTTACAAATCCTAAAGAGGGTGGAAAACCAGCAGCTATAGCTCCAGGAGATAATATAACAATACTAGTAGATGGAGACAGAATAAAATCTAGAAAAGAAGTCTTTGAAGAAAATAAAATAGAAGTTATTTTTGAAGAAGTTAAGGCTCATAGAGAGTTAAATGTTAAAACGGATCAAAATAATATGGAAGCTTATATTTCAGTAATATATAAGCCAGAAATAAAGTATGGATCGAAAGATATAGAAGATAAAAATTATTTAATACTAAATTCTTGTAAAATAGAAGAAAAAGATCCTCCTTATTATACTGAAGAAGAAATTATAGAAGCTTTGAAAAAGATGGGCATAGTTTATGGAATAGTAAAAGAAAATCTAGAGCAGTGTACAAAAAATAACTGTATAGAATTGTTAATAGCTAAAGGAAAGGAAACTATTAACGAAGAGGATGAAAGTATAGAGATTAAATTTACAACAGATAATCAAGAATTAAAATTAACAGAGGATAAAACAGGAAATGTAGACTTTAAAAGTATAGGTTCCATAGAATCTGTGAAGCCAGGAGAAGTATTAGCTGTAAGAAAAAAAGGTAAAGAGGGACAAGATGGAATCGATATAAAAGGTATAGTAAAAAAACATAAACAAGGAAAGAAAATTATATTAAAACCAGGTCAAGGAACAGTTTTAAGGGATGAAGATACCATAGAAGCTGCTATGGAAGGAAAGCCCTGCGTAAAATCCAATATATTTTATGTATATCAAGTCCATGAAGTTAAAAGTGATGTGGATATAAGTACAGGGAATATAACATTTGTAGGGGATGTAGTAGTGCAAGGTTCTGTAAAGGAAGGTATGAAAGTAGAAGCAGGAAACTCTGTAGAAATAAAAAAACACGTAGAGAGATCAGAAATAATTTCAAAAAGTAATTTGAATATAGATGGCAATATAATAAACTCTGATATATACGGTGGTGGAGAAGATACTTTAAAGGTAATGGTGTTAAATAAATTAGAAAAATTAAAGGATACTCTTACAGAACTAATTTCTGCTGTAGAAGAAATAAAAAGATTTAATTTACTTGGAGAAGGTAAAAAAGACGGAGAAATAATAAAGATTTTAATAGAGAATAAGTTTAGAAGTTTGACCAAAATATGTATAGCTATAATGGCTAATATAAATATGTGTAGAAGTGATGACGAAGAAGATGAATTAGTAGGAATTATAAGGAAAAAATTAATAGGATTAGGTCCTGTTCATATAAAAAATTACAGAGAATTAGAGCAAATAGTAAATCTTATAGAAGAAAAAATGAAAATGTGTAAGGACGGATTATCACTGCCTGTTAATGTTAATATTAGTTATTGTCAAGATTCTAAAATACAAAGTACAGGAGATATTTATATAACGGGTAAAGGTGAATATATATCAAAATTAACAAGCAATAATAATGTTTACTTTACTAAAGATGGTAGTGTAGCAAGAGGTGGGCACATAACAGCTAAAAATGAAATAAGGTGTAAAGAGGTAGGAAGTGAAGCAGGAGTTATTACTAAACTACAAATTTTACAAAAGGGAGATATATATGTAGATGTAGCCTATCAAAATACAGTATTTATTATAGGTGATAGAGAATATTTATTGGAAACACCAAGTAAAGATATACATGCTTATTTAGATAAAAAAGGAGAGATTACCGTAGAAAAGTTTGTATTATAGGAGGTTAATTTAGTAATGGATATAAGTGAAGCTAAAGTATTAATATTTAAAATAAATGGAGAATACTATGCCGCAGATATCATGGAAATAGAAAGAATACTAGGTTATGAAGAACCTACAAATTTACCGGATGCACCAAGTTTTGTTCAAGGAGTTATAAACTATCAGGGTAAAATATTACCTGTAGTTTCTCTTTCTAGAAAATTTAATTTAAAAGAAGAAGAAATTAAAAATGAAGCTAAAATAATAGTAGTTAAAGAGGAAGAAAATAAATTAGGTATAATAGTTGATGTGGTTTCAGAGGTTAAAGACGTAAAATTAGATAATATAGAACAGCCACCAGAAATTGTAGCAGGTATATCCAAAAGATATATAAAAGGATTAATAAAAATAGAAAATAAAATAATAATATTTTTAAATTTATCAACTATACTAACAGAAGAAGAAAAATCAATGATATAGTTGAGGGAGTAATTATATGGATATAAAAGAGATAAAAGTGGGTATTGCAGATTTAAATGTAGGTAAAAATCCTGACAAGATAATAACAGTAGGACTAGGCTCATGTATAGGAATAGCATTATATGATGGAATAAAATGTGTAGGAGGGCTTTCACATATAATGCTACCAGATAGCACTCAATTTAGTAAGGTTACAAACCCCATGAAGTTTGCAGATTTAGCTATACCTATATTAGTAGAAAAAATGGAAAAATTGGGAGCAAGAAAAAATGGATTAAAGGCTAAAATATGTGGCGGAGCATCTATGTTTAATTTTTCGGATAAAAGTATGGTAATGGATATAGGAAATAGAAATGGAAAAGCAGTAAAGGAAAAATTAAAGGAACTATCTATACCGTTGCTTGCAGAAGATATAGGTGGAAACAAAGGAAGAACTATGATATTTGATACCTCTACAGGAAAAGTATATATAAAAACTGTAGGCTTAGGAACTAAAGAAATATAGATAAGTTATTGGAGTGATTCATTTGAATAAAATTAAAGTTTTAGTAGTAGATGACTCGGCTTTAATGAGAAAAATAGTATCAGATATGATAAATGAAGAAAATGATTTAGAAGTAATAGATACAGCTAGAAATGGAGAAGATCTCTTAGAAAAATTAAAAAAGATAAAGCCAGATGTAATAACTTTAGATGTAGAAATGCCTAAAATGGATGGAATAGAAGCTTTAATAAATATTAAAAGGCTTTACAGGGAGATACCAGTTATTATGCTTAGCAGTTTATCTAAAAAAGGTGCAGGGTTAACTATGGATTGTCTTCAAAAGGGAGCCTTTGATTTTGTGCCTAAGCCATCAGGGGCTATATCATTAGATATAAATAAAGTAAGAGAAGAGTTAGTAGAAAAAATAAGAGCAGCTACCAATGTTATAAAAAATAATTACACTTCAGATATTTTAAAAACAGACGAAAAAATTAATGTTAAAAAAGTGGAAGAAAAAAAATACCCTATAAAAAATACTATTTCTTCAAAACAAATAGAAGCTGTGGTTATAGGAGCCTCAACAGGAGGTCCTAAAGCATTATACTCTGTGATAACAGCTTTCCCAGAAAGAATAGGTGTGCCAGTATTTGTAGTTCAACATATGCCAAAGGGATTTACAAAAGCTTTTTCAGAAAGATTAAATGCTAATAGTAAATTAAAAGTTGTAGAAGGGCAAGATGGACAAACTGTAGAGAAGGATACTGTCTATGTAGCTCCAGGAGGATTCCATATGGAGGTAGGAAAGGACAGAAAAATACATCTAAACATAGAACCAACCCTGTGGGGAGTAAGGCCAGCTGTAGATAAGTTATTTAAATCAGCATCTGAAGTTTATGGCAGCAACTTAATAAGTGTTGTATTAACTGGTATGGGAAGAGATGGAGCAGATGGAACAGCTTATATAAAAGATAGAGGTGGCATAACCATATCAGAAGATGAATCTACCTGTACTATATATGGTATGCCAAAAGCAACTTACGAAACAGGAAAGGTGGATTTTGTAGTACCACTTTATAATGTTACAGATACAATACTGAAAAATATTTAATTTTGGAGGTAATTATGGATTTAGAGTATTTCGAGGAGTGGGTATTAAAGGATTTTGGAATAAATTTAAAAGCCTATAAACAAAATCAGCTTCAAAGAAGAATATTAAGTTTGATGTCAAGGGTTGGCGTAAATTCAGTAGAAGAATATATTAACTTATTAAAGAAAGATAAGGACCAAAGGATAAAATTTCTAGATTTTATTACTATAAATGTATCTGAGTTTTTTAGAAATCCAGAAATATTTGATGAATTGGAGAAAAAAATAAAAGTAGAGCTTTTAAATAATACATCAGGGTCCCTAAAAATTTGGAGTGCAGCCTGTTCAATAGGGGCAGAACCCTATTCTTTATCTATAATAATGGATGAAATATCACCTAATAAAAAACATAAAATAATAGCTACAGATTTAGATATGACCATATTACAAAGGGCTAAAGAAGGTATATATGCACAGGCAGAAATTAAAAATGTAAAAAAAGAAAGACTCGAAAAATACTTCACAAAAGAGGTAGAAAAATATAAAATAAAATCATCTATTAAAAATGTAGTTACATTTAAAAAACATGATTTAATATTAGATAATTATGAAAAAGATTTTGATCTTATAGTTTGCAGAAATGTGGTTATATACTTTAATCAAGACATAAAGGACAATATATATAAGAAATTTTCAGAGTCACTAAAAAAAGGGGGCTTACTTTTTGTAGGAGCTACAGAAAGTATTTATAATTATAAAGATTATGGTTTTGAAAAGGTGTCTACATTTATATATAGAAAAATATAAGGGGGAAATAACATGGATACATCACAATACATGTCAATGTTCCTAGAAGAATCTATGGACAATTTACAAACATTAAATGACTCCTTACTTCAATTAGAACAAGAGCCAGATGATATAGATAAACTAAATGAAATATTTAGAGTTGCCCATACCATAAAGGGAATGGCAGCTACTATGGGCTTTAATGAGATGGCAGAGCTAACTCATAAAATGGAAGACGTACTTTCTAATTTTAGAGAAGGAGATTTAAAAGTAACACAGAATGTAGTTACTGTACTTTTTAAATGTCTAGATACTCTAGAACAAATGGTAAATAATATATCAGAAGAAGTAGACGAAAAAGTTCCAATAGACCACATAATAGAAGAACTAGAAAAGGCAGCAAAGGGAGATATAAGTTCAGAAGATCAAAAGGAAGAGTCTATAGAAACTATAGAGGAAAATAGAAGTGAAGGAAATTCTACTATACCACTAAATGAGTATGATTTAAATGTTATAAAACAAGCAGAAGATAAAGGATTTAATGCTTATGAGATAAAAATAATATTAAGTGAAAATACTTTATTAAAATCTGCAAGAGCTTTTTTAATATTTAAAAACTTAGAAGAGTATGGTGAAATAATAAAATCTTTACCTATAGCAGAAGATATAGAAAATGAAAATTTTGATTTCGAAATAGATTTAATATATTTAACTACTAAAGGTAAAGAGGAAATTTATGATATTTTGGCAAATATATCTGAAGTAGATAATGTTATGGTCGATAATGTAGATGTACAGTTAAAAAGGGAAGAAAAAATAGAAAGTAAAGAAGTAAAAGAAAAAGTAAAAGAGCAAATAAATAATATAGATACAAAAAAACCGGAGGAAGAAAATACAGATAAAGAAACTAAAGTAGAAGAAACTAAACCAAAGTCTAATAAAAGGGTAGCGAAACCAAAGGATAATAATCATAAAAAAGCTCACCAATCCGTAAGAGTAGATCTAGAAAGACTAGATAAATTTATGAATATGGTTTCAGAGCTTGTAATTCACAGAACTAGATTAGAACAAATAAGTACTAATCACAAGCTGACAGATTTAAATGAAACTTTGGAGCAAGTAGCAAGAACTACCTCTGACTTACAAGATTTGGTTATGAAAATAAGAATGCTTCCTTTAGACATAGTATTTAACAGATTCCCAAGAATGGTTAGAGACCTTTCTGTAGAATTAGATAAAGAAATGGAACTTATAGTACAGGGGGCAGACACAGAATTAGATAGAACAGTAATAGACGAAATTGGAGAACCTCTAATCCATTTAATAAGAAATGCAGCAGACCATGGTGTAGAACCGAGGGAGGAAAGAGTAAAAAAAGGCAAAGATCCTATAGGTAAGATAAGATTAATAGCTTATCAAGAAGGAACAAAAGCTGTTATAAAAGTAGAAGACGATGGTGGCGGTGTACCTGTTGACAAAGTAAAAGCTAAAGCAGAAAGAATAGGTATAAATACCGAGGGAATGTCAGATAATGATATAAGAAATTTAATATTTGCTCAAGGATTTAGTACTAATGAAAAAGTAACAGACATATCTGGTAGAGGGGTAGGTATGGATGTAGTAAAAACTAAAATCACTGCATTAGGTGGTACTGTAGATCTTATAAGCGAAGAAGGAAAGGGCTCCTCTTTTATAATAAGACTTCCGTTGACGCTACAAATAATACAAGCTCTTTTAGTTGAAGTTGGAAGTGAAACTATGGCTATATCCTTAGGCTATATAGATAGAGTAATAGATTATGAAAAAGATATAGTAAAGAAAACTAATAATAAAGAAGTTATAATATATAGAGGTAATGTAATACCATTTGTTAGAGTAAATGAAAAACTAGGACTTAAAGAATCAGAAAATGATAAAAAATATATAGTAATAGTTAAATCTGGTGAAAAAACTGTAGGACTTTTAGTAGATGGTCTTTTAGGTCAAAAGGAGATAGTTATAAAACCATTTGGTAAAACACTACAAGGACTAAAAGAATATATAGGAGCAACCATATTAGGAGATGGACTTGTAACATTAATCTTAGACGTGGCAGCTTTAGTATGATAAAATCATAGGAGGGCTTATATATATGGATTACAATAATATGACACCTCTTCAGCTAGATGCACTTAAAGAAGTATCTAACATAGGGACAGGAAATGCGGCTACAGCATTATCACAACTTTTAGGTAGAAAAATAGATATGAATGTACCGGATATAAACATAGTTCCTTTTGAAGAGGTAATGGCAGAAATAGGAGAGGAAAAAGTAGCTGTAGGAGTATTAGTAAGGGTACTAGGAGATACTCCGGGGAATATATTGTTTGTATTTGAAAAAAGTACAGCATTAGATTTGGTTCATAGATTAACTGGCATGCAAGAGGAAGAATTAAGTGAGATGGGAAATTCAGTAATGTGTGAAATAGGAAATATAATATCCGCTTCATATATGAATGCTATAGCCAGATTCACTAATTTAACCATAACACCATCCGTTCCAGCAGTATCCTATGATATGTTAGGGGCAATATTGTCTACTACATTTATAGAAGCAGGACAATATAATGAACATGTTTTGGATATTGAAACTGTATTCAAAGAGGATGGATCAGAAATAAGTGGGCATTTTTATTACATACCAATGCCTGGTTCATTAGAAAAAATATTAAATACATTAGGAGTAAGTTAATTTGTATTAATTTGGAGGGAAAGAAAAATGGCAAAAGTATTAATCGTTGATGACGCTGCATTTATGAGAATGATGATAAAAGATATATTAGAGAAAAATGGATTTGAAGTTGTAGGAGAAGCTAATAATGGATTAAAAGCTGTAGAACTATATAAAAAGGAGCAACCAGATGTAGTAACTATGGATATAACTATGCCAGATATGGATGGAATAGAAGCGGTAAAAGCCATAAGAGAATTTGATGCTGCTGCAAAAATAATAATGTGTAGTGCTATGGGACAACAAACTATGGTTATGGATGCTATAAAGGCAGGAGCAAAAGATTTTATCGTAAAACCATTCCAAGCAGATAGAGTTTTAGAAGCTATCAAAAAGGTTATAGGATAAAGTATAAAAGAAATTTAATTTCTTAAAGTTTAAAACTTATAGGTGCATTAGGTAAATTTCTTAATGCACTAATGGTTTATTTTGAGAGGAGGCTTTCCTTTGCAAGTTGTAATATTTAAATTAAATAATGAACAGTTTGCGGTTCAAACTGATAAAATACAAAGTATAAACGATGCTATGGAAATAACTAAGGTTCCAAAAGCACCAACTCATATAAAAGGACTTATAAATTTAAGAGGAAACATTATCTCACTTTTAGATATAAATCTTTTATTAGACATACCAAAGGGAGATAAAAGCCAAAATAATATAATAATATTAGAAATGGAAGATGAACTAGTAGGAATAGCTGTAGATGATGTATATGAAGTTTTAGATGTAGAAGAAAAATTAATAGAAAGATCCTCAGATGAAAGAAGAAAAGAATATATAGAAGGAATAATTAATTTTCAAGATAGAATAGTAACATTAATAGACATAGATAAATTATTATAATTCTCAAAAAGGAAATGAGGGAAATATATGGCAGAAATATTATCCCAGGGTGAAATAGATGCCCTTTTATCTGCTCTATCTTCAGGAGAAATAACACCAGATGAGGTTCCCAAAGAAGAGGAAAAACAAAAAGTAAAACCCTATGATTTTAAAAGACCTCAAAAGTTTTCAAAGGATCACATAAGAACCTTAGAGCTTATACACGATAATTATGCAAGAATAATATCAAATTATTTAACAGCTCAAGTTAGAAGTAATGTGAAAGTTAAGATAGAATCAGTTCAGCAGATAACTTATGAAGAATTTATTCACTCTGTGCCAAATCCAACAATTTTAACTATATTTAAAATGCCACCTTTAAACGGGTCCGTATTATTTGAAACAAATCCTCAATTTGTATTTCAAATGATAGATGTACTTTTAGGTGGTAATGGCAATGGAAACTACAAAATGAGAGAGTTTACAGATATAGATAAAAATATAATGAAACAAATAAACACAGGACTTATAACAAATTTAAAATTAGCATGGGAAGATGTAATGGAAGTGGATGTTGAAATAGAAAGCTTAGAAACTAACCCAGCTTTAAATCAAACCCTAGCTCCAACAGAACCTGTAGCTTTAATAACTTTCTCTGTAGAAATGGGAAAAAGTAATACTTTTATAAATATTTGTATACCATATTTAAGCATAGAAAAAGTTTTAGAGAAACTAGTAGTTCAATACTGGTTTAGAGAAAATGATGAGGAATCCATAGAAGAATCTTCATCTAAGATAAAGGAAAGAATAAATATAGTTAGCATGGAGCTAACTGCTGAATTAGGAAGAACTTCAGTTACAGTAGAAGATTTTTTAAGATTGTCTGTAGGGGATGTGGTAGCCTTAGATACTAAAACTGAGGAACCTGTCCATTTATTAATAGAAAAAGAACCAGGTTATTATGCTAAACCAGGAGTTATAGGCAAGAATATAGGGTTACAGATACTAGATCAAATAGATAAGGATGTGGAAAGTTATGAGTAACGGGTTTCTTTCACAGGAAGAAATAAATGCTCTTCTAAATGGAGAGGGAAGCCAAGAGGAGGAAGAAAAAAAAGAAGCAACAGATACTGAATTACCAGAATTGCCTGATCTTACAGATCTTGAAAAAGATCTTTTAGGAGAAGTAGGAAATATATCTATGGGTTCAGCCTCCACAGCGCTTTCAACTATAATAAATCAGCAGGTTAATATAACAACGCCTGTGGTAAGTGTTACAACTTTAGAAAGATTAAAAGATTCTTTTGAAATTCCTAATATAGCTTTAGAGGTAAAATATACTAGCGGTATAGTAGGAGAAAACCTATTAGTTATGAAAATTGACGATGCCGCTGTAATATCAAACCTAATGATGGGTGGAAATGGAATTGTTGAAGGAGAAATAAAAGAATTATCAGAAATAGAAATAAGTGCCGTATCAGAAGCTATGAATCAAATGATAGGTTCAGCAGCTACATCTATGGCCACTATGTTTGCAAGAGAAGTAAATATATCACCACCACTATCAAAGATTTGGTCAGATTTAACAGCACCACTAGCTGAGGGAATAAGTGATGATGAACCAGTGGTTCTAGTATCCTTTTCTTTAAATATAGGTGAGTTAGTAGATAGTAATATAATGCAGCTTTTACCTATGAAGACAGCTAAAAAAATAGTTGCTATTATGATGGGAGAGGAAAGTATGGATGAACCATCAGTAGAAAATAATTCAACTCCAGCACCAATTGTAGAGGAGAAAAAGTCTGCTAAAGCAGTAGAAGCACCAAAACAAGAAATCGTATATGAGAAACCAATAGAAAGAGAAGCTCCAAAGGTAGAAGTAAAGCAAGCTTCCTTTGAACCATTATCTGTAAGGGAATCTGCAACTACTATGCCTAATAATATAGATCTAATATTAGATGTACCACTTCAAATATCCGTAGTATTAGGAAGAACAAAAATGAACGTAAAAGATATATTAAACTTAGGAAATGGTTCTTTAATAGAATTAGATAAATTAGCAGAAGAACCAGTAGAAATACAAGTAAATGGCAAAAAAGTAGCCTATGGAGAAGTGGTTGTAGTAGATGAAAACTTTGGAGTAAGGATAACTAATATAGTTAGCAGCCAAGAAAGAATAAAATCCTTAGGAAAGTAAAAATAGGTATATAATAATGAGGTTGCCTCAGAATAAACTAAATTTAATTTTAACACTGCAAAGATAAAAAATACATTTACAAACTAATTTAGTTAACTAATAAATTTATTACATATATTTTTATATTTGCTATATTGAAATCAAATTTATTTTGAGATGTCCTTATTTAATAGTTGAAAGTAAAAGCTATGAATTTAAAAGTATAATATTTTAAATTCATAGCTTTTAAATTTAAAAAGAAAATGTATATTTTATTAAATTTTAGGTTTTTTATAAATTAATATATACTTTATTACTAAGAATATAATATAATAAACTAGGCTTCTATGGATATTTTAATAAAAATAAATTTATAAATAATGGTAATAATATAAATGGATATTAAATGAGCTATATTGCAACTATATTATAAGAAATTTAATATAATTAACTTTACAATTAAAGCAGAAAAATAGAGGGACATTGAAAGATAAAAAGCTATTTTATCACTACTAAAGGGTATAAACCTTAATATAAGCTTTTCGATAATAGTAGTACAACAGCGCAAAACCACAGTTAATTGTAGGTTAAAAATATATTTGGGAGTGTATATATATGAAGATAAATGGAGTAGGTATAACAAATAGTATAAATGCTTACAATGCTAACAAAAAAATAACAGAAAAAGAAGAAGTAAAAAGCTTAAAGGACAAAATAGAAATATCTCATTTAGGTAAAAGCTTAACTACTTATTCTTTAGATGATAAGTTTTTAAATGAAAAAGAAAGATTAGATAGAGTAAATGATATAAAAGATAAAATAGAAAAGGGTACTTATAAAGTTGATTCAAAATTAGTAGCAGAAAAACTATTAAATAATATTAAGGAGAATTTTTAATGGAAGAAAAAATAAAACAATCATTAAAAGAAGAAATAAAAGTACTAAAAGAACTTTTAAGCCTTCTAGATGATCAACATGAGTTTATTTCCTTTAAAAAAACCTTTGAGTTAGATAAAATAGCCATAGACATAGAAGAAAAATGTAAAGAGTTAGCCCAAAAAGAAATGGCTAGACGTAAACTAATAGGAGATACTTCTATGAAAGAATTCATAGATAACGCAAAGGATGAAGAACTTAAGTCTGTATATAAAGAAGCTACAAATTTACTGGAAGAAATAAAACTTCAAAAGGATAGTAATGATATGTTAATAAAACAGGTAATATCATTAACTACTAATATGCTGAGCATATTAAATCCAGATAGGACACCTAAAACCTATGGACCCTATGGAAGGCGATAAAACAGGCAAGACAAAAGGCTATATAGCCTTATACGGTCTTTGCCTATTTTTATACAAAATAATAATTTACAATTATACTTAATACTACCAATACACAAGACATTAATTAATTATAAACAAGCTATATTATTAAAGCTTTTATAGTATAACTACGAAAATAGACATATAAACAAATAGATAGGGAGATGAGAGAGATGTCCGGATTATTCGGAACTTTGAATATAGGTAAAAGTGGTATGTTTGCACAACAGGGAGCTATAAATACCACATCCCATAACATAGCTAATGCAAATACCGAAGGATATTCAAGACAAAGAGTAGAACTTCAAACCACAAGACCTTACTGTAAGCCGAGCATGAATAGCGCTGCAGGCCCAGGACAGGTGGGAACAGGAGTTCAAATAGTAGCTATAAATAGGGTTAGAGATAGTTTCTTAGATTATCAAACAAGGGTAGAATTAGGGGTACAAGGTCATTTTTCTAGTAGACATAAATTTTTATCTCAAATAGAAAATATATTAAATGAACCTACAGATGTGGGAATATCAAAATTATTTGGAAAATTTTTTGATGCTTGGCATGATTTATCTTTAAATGCTCAAGGTTCTAATGCCAAATCAGTGGTAATGGAACAATCTTCAGCTTTAGCAGATGAATTAAATCATACATTTAATGAGCTTTCAAAATTAAAAGAAAATACGCAAGGAGAGATACAACAAACAGTATTTGAAGTAAATAGTATACTAAATCAAATAAACCAATTAAACCAAGAAATTATACAGGTAAAGGTAGCAGGACAACAACCAAATGACTTAATGGATAGAAGAGACTTATTGTTAGATAAGTTAAGTGGAAAATTCGGTATAGAAATCGATAAAGAAAATTTTGAAGGAATAAATTTAAGTACATCTAACCATGCAAAGAATTATCAAGATAAAACTTCACCTTTTGGAGGAGAACCGCCTATAGTAGGAGGAAAAGATGCAAATTTGGTTCAGAGAGTAAATCCAGAAGATGTATATAGATTTTCATATATAAAAGGAATAAAAGCTCCAGCAGGAAAAAAACCAGGACAGCCTGGAGAATATGAAGTAACTTATTATGTAGGAGGAGATACAAAATCTGAAAGTAATAAGAGAACAATTACAGTTACAATAGGTAACCCAAAAGATCCAAACAATCCAACACCTGAAGAGCTTAAAGAGGCAGAGGAACAATTCAAAAGATTAGATGAAGGTAGAGTTTTATGGACAGATAAAAATGGAGATGTAGTAAAAATTGCTGATAATAGTTCTGCTGATGAAAATGCTAATAAAAGTACTGGAACTATAGGTAGTGGAAGTTGTGATTTTAAAAATTTAAAATTATTTGAACCTCCATCAGGAGAGTTAAGAGGACAAATGTCTGTACAGGAGGAAATAGATAATTATCAAGAGCAATTAAATAAATTGGCTAAGGCGTTAGCTTTCTCTGTAAATGCTATTCATACACAGAGTTTAGATCCTGCAAATCCTAAAGATGGAGCGCTAAATTTCTTCATTAATGGTAAAGATCCAGATAAGGAATTGGAAATAACCGCAGGAAATATAGCGATAAATGCAGATATAAAAAAGAATCCTATGAAAATAATTGCGGGAGTAGTTCCAAACTCAGGTGAAGGAGATGGGAAAAGAGCTTTAGCTATATCTCAAATAAAAGACGTATTTATGAGTATACAGGATATAGATAAAAATACAGATAGGGAAACATTTTTAAAAGAATTCTTTAAGCCAAATGATGAGTTCGAATTTAATGGTACTAAGTTAAATACCATAGGAAAAGATACGAATGGTATGACTATGAATACTTATTTTAATGATATTATAGGTGGTCTTGGTGTAGATGAGGCAGAGGCTCAAAGGATGGTTAAAAATCAAGCTACACTTTTGAAAGGATTTCAACAATCTAGAGATTCTGTATCAGGAGTATCTTTAGATGAAGAATTTGCAAACTTAGTGCAATTTAATCATTGTTACCAAGCCAATGCAAAAATAATAAGTACTGTAGATCAATTATTAGATGTAGTAATAAATGGACTTAAGAAATAGTTGAACAGAGAACAATTGATGAAGAATAATAAATGGAGAAAGTTTTTATTATAGACTATTATGTAAAAAGTTGAAAGGGGAAGACTATGAGAATTACAAATAATATGATGGCAAACTCATTTATGTCAGATATGAATAATAATTTGGAAAATTTAAATAGGATTAATCAGCAGCTAACTTCAGGTAAAAATTTTTCTAAACCGTCTCATGATCCAGCTGGCGTTATAAGAAGTATGCAACTTTATACAGGTATAGATGCAAATAAACAGTATAACAAAAATATAAGCAATGTAATAAACTGGTTAGATGTTACAGATACAGCTTTGGATCAAGTAGGAAAGCAATTAGGAAAGATAAGAGATAAATTAGAGGAGGCAGGAAATCCAGGCTTTGGTGAAACAGAAAGAAAAGCTTTAAAGGATGAGGTAAATGGAATCATAGCTAGCGTGTCCCAAACTCTAAATACTACTTTCGATGGTAAATATATATTTTCTGGTACAAGAGTTACTTCAAAGCCAACAGGAATAGAAAAGAATGGTAAAAACAATGAACTTGTTTATCTAAAAAATGATCAGAGTGTATTATCACTAGATGATACTTTAAAGGCTATAAGTGCTGCAGAAAAATTATCAGGAAAAAGTATAAATGAGGTAAAGGATTCAGAATTATTAGATTTCAAAAGTTTAGTAAGCAAAGATCCAAGCACACTAACACCGGAAGAAAAAATTAAGGTAGATAAGTTAAGCAGTGAAGAAATAGATGCGTTAAAAAATTTATCCGATGAGGATTTAAAGCACTTAGGAGAATATAATCAAATGAATGCCAAATTGAAGGCAGAAGTATCTGAAGGAGTAGTTATGGAATACAACGTAACTGCTACAGAAATTTTACAAGGTGGAGGAGACTTAAGGCAGCTTCTAGAAAATATAGTAAAGCATTTGGATAGTGATAACCCAGAAGAAATAAATAAATTATATGGTGAGGACTTAGGAAATATAGATAAGGTTTTAGATAATGTACTTAGAATAAGATCAGAAGTGGGAGCTAAACAAAATAGAATGGATGCAGCAAAGGAAATGAATAAGGAAACAAATTTCAATATGACAGAAATCTTATCTAATATAGAAGATGTGAATTTAGTAGAAAAAAATATGGAATTTGCTATACTTCAATCTGTTTATATATCTTCTCTTCAAACAAGTGCAAAAGTTTTACAGCCAACACTTATGGATTACTTAAGATAGAGGGTAGGACAGAGTACAGAGGATAGATAGAGAGCACAGATAACAACAGGGTAAAGAGTACAGAGGACAATATAGAAAACAAAGTACACAGGATAGAAGATAAATAATTTTAGTATAGAGAGTGGGGTAAATATGAATTTAAATACGAAATATCATGGATGTATAGAGTATGAAGAAAAGGATGTAATTTATTTTGAAAAGGGTATACCAGGATTTGAAGAATTAAAGAAATTCATAATATTTCCTGTGGAAGATAATGAAGTGTTTTCAGTTTTTCATTCTATAGAAAAGGAAGATATGGGTATTATAGTTACTTCTCCTTTTAATATAGAAAAGAATTATGAAATACAATTGGAGGAAGAGCAAATAAAAAATCTTAAACTACAGTATGAAAAAGATGCATTAGTTTTAAATACAGTTACCTTAAATTCAGATATAGATAAAATAACAGCAAATTTAAGAGCTCCAATTATTATAAATATAAAAGAAAGAATAGGGGAACAAATAATAATAAATAGTGATAAATATTCTATAAAACACCCATTATTTAAGGAGGAAGCTTAATGCTAGTTATAACTAGAAAAAAAGGAGAGTCTCTTTTAATAGGAGATGATATAGAGATAACTGTAGTTAAATTAGATGATGGTTCTGTAAAATTAGCCATAGATGCCCCTAAAAAATTAACTATACTAAGAAAAGAACTTTATAATGAGGTTCAGGAAGAAAACAAAAAGGCTATTAATTTCAATCCTTCTATTTTAAAAAATATAAAAAGTAAATAAAAGGAAGTGTAATACATGGAAGTAAAAGCTATGAGTCAAGGAAGACATCAAGCGTATAATTCTGAAATTGTAAATAGTGGTATAGATTTAGATAAAAATATTGAAAAAATTAAATTAAATGAAAAACATACTACTTTAGATAAAGAAAATATAAAAGAAGTTAAAAATTCTGTAGATAAACTAAATAAGCTATTAGAAGGACAGGATATACAGTTAGAATACGAAATATATGGTAAGTTTAGAGATTTGACTATAAGATTAATAGATACAAAAACCAAGGAAGTAATAAAAGAAATACCACCTAGAAAAATAATAGATATGGTAGCCAAACTATGTGAAATGGCGGGAGTTTTAGTAGACGAAAAGGCATAGTATTGGGAAATAAAAAACATTTCAACCATTTTAAATTTTATAGGGTGGTGTGGTTATGGAATTTAGATTAAATAAAATAGATTTAGAGGTAAGAGATAAAATAAAAGAGCAAACAAAAGAAGGAAAGGTTCATTCTAAGCAAAATATAACCATAAATAAACAGAATAAAGATAATAATTCAAAGGATAGAGGATTTTATGAACAATTAAAAAAGCAACAGAAAAATAAGAATAAGAACATAAAAGTAAAGGCAGTAAAATATGTTAAAGGTGAAAATCTGGATATAGAAGCTACAAAAGAAGAAATAGAAGGAAAAGATAATATAGTAGGAACTATATTAGATACTAAAAAATAATTTTAAATTTTCCAATATAAGAGGAAGGTGTATTTAATGTATACAGCTAATGCATACAATACTTATAAAAATAACAGTGTTAATTTTGCTTCAAAGGATCAACTGCTTTTGATGTTAATGGATGGTGCAGTAAAATTTTCAAAGATAGCAAGACAAGCTATAATAGATAAAGATGTACCAAGAGCTCATGAGAACCTAGTAAAAACTCAAGATATATTTTATGAATTAATGGCAACATTAGATGTGAATCAAGGTGGACATTGGGCAAAAAATTTATTGAGTTTATATGATTTCATAGTAAGAAAATTAGCAGAAGCTAATATGAAAAAAGATGTGAATATAATAGATGAAGCGATACCTTTAATAGAAGAAATAAGAGATATATGGAATGAGGCATATAAACTTTCAAAGGCATCAAATTATTAATAAAGTAACAAATTTATTTTAAATATAAGGTAAATAAATGTGGAGGTGTTTTTATGAGAATAGGTGGACTTTCGGGTCTAGATACTGATAATATGATAAAAAATATGATGAAACCCTATACTATGCGTGTAGACAAAATGAAACAAAATGCTCAAATTGTAAAATGGCAACAGGATGCATATAGAAGTGTAATAAGTGGTATATCAGATATGACAAAAAAATATTTTGATGTATTAAATGGAGATAACTATATGTTATCTTCAAAGAATTTTTCTAGTTTAAAGCCATCAGGAATACCAGATACATCAACTATTAAAATAAACACAGGAAGTGGTGCTATATCAGGAAGTTATTCTTTAAAGGTTATAGAATTAGCATCAAAGGCTGAAGCTATAAGTGATAAAGCCATAAATATAAAAACATTAACTGAAGGTGATTATGGCATAAAAATAGATGCTTCTAATAACAAAATAGTTATAGATAGCAAGGAAATAACATTAAGTAAAAGCAAATACAATAATGCATCAGATATAGCAGCTGAAATAAATAGTAAAATAAATGAAGATGGATCTGGTTTAAAAGATATAGTTAAAGCAGTAGTTAAAAAAGATGGAAGTATAAAGATAGAAAATTTATTTAAAATAGATGATGCAAATAAAGAATTAAAAGTAACGGTAGATGGAAAAGAGTATACTGCAGAATTAACTAAAGGAAACTTTACTTTAGAAGAATTAACAAATGCTATAAATAGTAAATTGGAAGTTGCTAAAGATGCTGATGGAAATGTGCTGGCAGAGGATAAAGGTGCTAAAGCGTCTTTATCAGCAGATGGTAAGAGCATAGAATTTGCAGGAACAACAGCACAACCTAATTATTCTGTGGCTGGAGTTAATTTGGGAGGAATAACAGGTGGAACCGGAATTACAGGTACAGATGTAACAGTAGCTGGTAATTCTATAACCTATGCAAAGGAAATAATAGAAGGATTTAATGATACATTTAATGTGCAAATAGGTACTGATCCTTCAAAAACAGTAAAATTGGCAGCAGGAACTATAAATACAGTAGCAGATCTAGCAACAAAACTTAATGATGCCTTTACTGATTCAGCACTAGATACTACTCTAACTGCAACAGTAAAAGATGGAAGGATAGTTTTGTCATCTAATTCAGATAAACAAGTAATAATTACAGGCGAATCAGGCAAGAGTGCTACTTCTTTACTTGGATTATCAGATAGATATGAAATGTCTATGAGCACTAATGAAAAAATGTCCAATATCGTAAATGAAGCAGTTGAATTTGAAATAAATGGTGTAAATTTCAAATATGATTTTACTAGCACGGGATCAGAAAAAGATAAAACTATATCACAAATATTAGCGGATATATCAGATAAAGCTAATGTGGAAGCTTCATATAGTGAAATTACAAAAAGTTTTGTATTAAGATCAAAGGAAGAAGGAGCTACTCAAAATATCAAGTGTGAAGATAAATCAGGAAGCTTCATATCAAGCATATTAGGTAGCAGCACAACAGCAAAGGGTAAAGATGCCAAGATTGAACTTAAGACTCCTAATAATTCCACAGCAACAACAATAATAAAACCTTCTAATAATTTTACTATAGATGGAGTAAATTACAATATAGCAGGAGCTAAAAAAGACGAAGAAATAAGTTTTTCACTAGATGGTAATGTAGAGGATTCTTTTAATAAGATAAAAGGTTTTATTGATGATTATAATAAATTAATAGATGAATTGCAGAAGAAAACTTCAGAAAAAAAATATAGAAAATATGAACCATTAACAGAAGAGCAGAAAAAAGACATGAAAGAAAATGATATAAAACTTTGGGAAGAAAAAGCTAAATCTGGTATACTAAGAAATGATTCAAATATACAAAATATGCTTTCAACTTTAAGAAGAGCTTTCTTCGATTCAGTAGAAGGGGCAGGACTTAGTTTAAAGGAATTAGGTTTAAGTACTTCTAAAGATTACAAAGAAGGTGGTAAAATAGTATTTGATCAAATCTTGGATAAAAATGGGAATAATGGAGAAGCTAGGCTTAAGAAGCTTTTAAAAGAAGAACCAGATAAAGTGTTTAAGATATTTTCACAAGAATCCTCAAGCTATCCAAGTTATAGTCCAGATTTAACACTTACAGAAAGACAAATTAGAAATAAAGAAGAGGGTATATTTCAAAGAATAAATGATATATTTAAAGATTATACAAGAACATCAAGAAGTACAAGTGGTAATAGAGGTATATTAGTAGATAAGGCTGGTATAGAGGGAACTATATCTGAAATAGATAATATACTTTATAAAGATTTGGAAAAGAGAGAAAAATCTATAAAAGAAATGGAAGATAGGCTTACAGAAAGAGAAAATAAGTATTATATTCAATTTGCGCAGTTGGAAAAATATGTAAATCAAGCTAATTCTCAAGCTAGTTGGCTTGCACAACAATTAGGTGGAGGCAGGGGATAAAAATAAATTTAAGTAGAGTGATATAGATGAATAAATTAAAAGAAGAGTTAATAAAATATAAAAATTTAACGTTAAGTATAATAGAAGCTTTAGAAAGGGAAGATTATGATGATCCAGAAAAACTTTTAGATAAAAGACAAAATACAATAAATAAAATAAATAATCTATCCTACACAAAAGAAGAGTTTAAAAATATAAATAATGAATTGGACTTAATATTGCTAGAAAAAAAACTTCAAACTATTATGTTAAAGAAAAAAGTAGAATTGAAACAAA
The DNA here is from genome assembly GCF_054768115.1 of Clostridium sp. CTA-6. Taxonomy (NCBI): domain Bacteria; kingdom Bacillati; phylum Bacillota; class Clostridia; order Eubacteriales; family Clostridiaceae; genus Clostridium; species Clostridium sp. CTA-6. Next base: position 576 of record NZ_BAAAAU010000010.1, on the reverse strand, counting down.
AAATAAATAATGCTTTAGAAAGCAGAGAAGCTACTAAATCTTATAATATGAAACAATTGAATTCTCAATATATTTTAAATAAAACTATTTAAAATTAACTATAAAGAATATTAAGTTAAAGCGCGATAATGTAAATGTATTAACTTTATACACTAAATAAAATTTTTTATTCAATTGAAGATTAATAATTATAAAATAAAAAATAAAAAAAATATATGAAGGTATAAAGTAAAAAATAAATATAACGAATTAATATAATGTAAGCGGTATGGTGCTTATAACCTATAAGGGTTAAAATAAAAAATAATGGATGAACAAGGATGTTCACCACAAAAACAGGGAGGAATATAAAATGATAATCAATCACAATTTAAACGCTATGAATGCTCATAGACAAATGGCAATCAATACAGGAAGCAATGGTAAAGCAATTGAAAAATTAAGCTCAGGTTTAAGAATAAACAGAGCAGGAGATGACGCTGCAGGATTAGCAATCTCTGAAAAAATGAGAGGACAAATCAGAGGATTAAACCAAGCATCAAGAAACTCACAAGATGCTATATCATTAATCCAAAC
>NZ_BAAAAU010000009.1:0-251165 GCF_054768115.1 Clostridium sp. CTA-6 | reverse complement strand
GACAATATATAATAGCAGTAAATGTAAAGGATAAATATAGTAATGCAAGTGTAGATGGAAAAGTAGAGAAAAATTTTAATGTTGATTATAATTCCGGAAAAGCAACTATACAAACATATGATATTATGCTAGATAATCAATATGTAACTTCATATCAATTACAAATAGGAAAAACATATACGATAAAAGGATATGCAAGTAGTACTAATAGAGTTTTATACGAATTTTGGGTTAAAGATTTAAATACAGGAACTTTAACAAAAATAAGAGAATATAAAGAAGATAGGTATGCAAGTTGGACACCTACAAAGTCTGGTAAATACACCATTATTGTTAATGTTAAAGATATATTCAGCTCAGATATTTTTGATTCGAAAGTAGAAAAAACATTTACAGTATTAAGTAATTCAGGATTTAAAACAGTAATTGTTGATGCAGGGCATGGAGGATACGATAGTGGTGCTGTAGGACCAACTGGTATTAAAGAAAAGGATGTTACTTTAAAAGTAGCTTTAAAGTTAGGAAGAATTTTAGAGAATAATGGAGTTAAAGTTATTTATACTAGAACTAGTGATAATGTATCTTGGCCTTCAAATGAATCACAGGATTTAGAAGCTAGAGTGTCTATTGCGAATAGTAATAATACAGATTTATACGTAAGTATACATGCTAATAGTTTTAATGGATCAGCTTATGGAACAGAAACATATTATTATAATGGAAGTGCAAAGGGAAAAGAAGCTGCAGAAGCAGTGCAAAAAGAACTTATAAATGCTATTGGTTTATATGATAGAGGCGCTAAAACAGCAGGGTATTATGTTTTAAAAAATACTATAAGCCCATCCATATTAGTTGAGTTAGGGTTTATAGATAATAGAAATGAAGAAATTCTTTTAAATTCTGATTGGTTTCAACAAAAGTGTGCAGAAGCTATTGCTAAAGGAATATTAGGAACTAGCTTTATGTAATTTAATAAATATAAAAACTGATAAATTAATTACAAAATCTTTTATCAAATTTTAATTATGTTAGTTTTTAAATATAAAAAACCATTAATTATATATAATTGGTGGTTTTTTTATATTTTAGATATTATATGAGTAAAAATTTAAATAAAACATATGATATAATAATTTACAAAGGAGGTGAATTTATGAATCATAAGAATATATCTTTATTAAAAGAAAGGAGGAGAGATATGAATATAAGAAAAATAGAAAATATAGTGAAAGACTTTACATTAATATTTTTTATTAGTATGATTATAACCTTTGTACCTTTATTTAAAGTACATGCTAGTAGTACTACACCTATAGTAGGACGAGCTCAATTAACACAAGATCAAGCATTTAACTATTTTAGAACTAGAAACAGTGAAAAAAGTGACCAAGCTGTAAAAAACTTCATTTCAATAGTGTGGCAGGAAGCTAATTTAGAAGGAATAAAACCAGATGTGGCTTTTATGCAAATAATGAAGGAAACAAATTTTTTGAGGTTTACAGGTGATGTTAAAGAATGCCAGAATAATTTTGCTGGTATTGGTGCTACAGGTGGTGGTGTATCTGGTGCTTATTTTAAAGATACAAGAACTGGAGTAAGAGCTGTTGTACAACATTTAAAAGCTTATTGTAGTACTGAAGGATTAAGAACTTCTTGTGTAGATCCAAGATTTACATATGTTAAGAGAGGAATAAGTCCTTATGTTGAGTGGTTGGGTATAGGAGAAAATCCTAATTATCCAGATCAAGGTTGGGCTGCAGATAACAATTATGGTAAAAGTATAGCTAGTATGATGCAAGTAGCTAAAAATTTATCTAGCAGTCATGAAAATAATATTGATACTGTACAACCTAATTACAAAGCAAAGATACAAACATATGACATAATGGAAGGAAATAAGTATATAACAGATAAGAAATTAGAAGTGAACAAGTTATATACAATAAAAGGTTATGCTAGCAGTGAAAATGGAGTATTATATGAATTTTGGGCTAAAGATGTATCAGCAGGAGTTTGGACAAAGATAAGAGACTATAAAGAAGATAGATATGCAAACTGGACTCCAAATAAATCAGGTCAGTATATAATAAAAGTGAATGTAAAAGATAAAAACAGTAACTTAGAGTTAGATGGAAAAGCTGAAAAAACATTTACAGTAATTGCTGGGAATACAAAACCTGGAAAAGCAAAAATACAAACATATGACATAATGGAAGGAAATAAGTATATAACAGATAAGAAATTAGAAGTGAACAAGTTATATACAATAAAAGGTTATGCTAGCAGTGAAAATGGAGTATTGTATGAATTTTGGGCTAAAGATGTATCAACAGGAGTTTGGGCAAAGATAAGAGAGTATAAAGAAGATAGATATGCAAACTGGACTCCAAATAAATCAGGTCAATATATCATAAAGGTAAATGTAAAAGATAAAAACAGTAACTTAGAGTTAGATGGAAAAGTTGAAAAAACATTTACAGTAATTGCTGGGAATACAAAACCCGAAAAGGCAAAAATACAAACATATGACATAATGGAAGGAAATAAGTATATAACAGATAAGAAATTAGAAGTGAACAAGTTATATACAATAAAAGGTTATGCTAGCAGTGAAAATGGAGTATTATATGAATTTTGGGTTAAAGATGTATCAGCAGGAGTTTGGACAAAGATAAGAGACTATAAAGAAGATAGATATGCAAACTGGACTCCAAATAAATCAGGTCAATATATCATAAAAGTAAATGTAAAAGATAAAAACAGTAACTTAGAGCTAGATGGAAAAGTTGAAAAAACATTTATAGTAATTGCTGGGAATACAAAACCCGGAAAGGCAAAAATACAAACATATGACATAATGGAAGGAAATAAGTATATAACAGATAAGAAATTAGAAGTGAACAAGTTATATACAATAAAAGGTTATGCTAGCAGTGAAAATGGAGTATTATATGAATTTTGGGCTAAGAATGAATCAGAAGGTAATTGGATAAAAATAAAAGATTATTCTTCTGATAGATGTGCAAATTGGACTCCAAATAAATCAGGTCAGTATATCATAAAAGTAAATGTAAAAGACAAAAACAGTAACTTAGAGTTAGATGGAAAAGTTGAAAAAACATTTATGGTAATTCCTAAGGGTGAAAAACCAGGTAAAGCAAAAATACAGACTTATGATATAATGGAAGGAAATAAATATGTAACAAGTAAAAAATTAGATTTAAATAAAAAATATACTATAAAGGCCTATGCTTCTAGTAGTAATGGAGTTTTATATGAATTTTGGATAAAGGATGTCCGTAAAGGGAATTGGGTAAAGATAAGAGACTACAAAGAAGATAGACTAGCTACTTTTTCAGTAAGTAATCAAAGTAGCTATATTATAAAAGTTAATGTAAAAGACAAATATAGCCTTAACAGTGTTGATTCTTATGTAGAAAAGAACTTCACAATAGGTGATTTAATGAGAACTATAGTTTTAGATGCAGGTCATGGAGGCAGAGATTCAGGAGCATTATCATCTCAAGCTACTGGAAGATTACATGAAGCAGATATAGTTCAAAAAATTACTATCAAGTTGGGAAACCTTCTAAAAAAAGCAGGATATAATGTTATCTATACTAGAGATAAGATAGATCTTTATAATTATCCTTCAGTAACACAAAATTTAGAAGATAGAATAAATGTAGCTAATAGTATAAAGGCTGATTTGTTTATGAGTATACATGCTGATTCTTTTGATGTATCATCGGCTAATGGATATAGTGCTCATTATAGTAGTTATAGACCTAAGCTAGATAATTCAGGAATATATGAGGAAGATGATATAACTTATGATAAAACTCCTTGTGATGCAGCATTAAAGAGTAAAGTGTTATCACAACTTATAGTAAATGAGATGTCTTCTTTAGGGGGATCAAATAGAGGAATAAGCGATCATAATTTATATGTTACAAAAAATGCTCTAATGCCTTCTGTTCTTGTAGAAACTGGATTTGTTTCTAATGATGCAGAGGTTAGAAAATTAAATAGTGACTCTTATCAAAATCAAATAGCTCAGAAACTTTATAATGCAGTAACAAAGTTATTTAATATATAGTTTACAAAACCGTTGATATATTTCTTATCAACGGTTTTATTAATTTATTTATAGATTATAAATGATATTTTCTATTTATTGTATATATGATAAAATAAAGATATTGCAAAAAATTGTTGAATAATTTTATCAATGATGTAAAATAAATAAGTAGAGTTTAGAGTTTAAGGAAGTGATTATATGAGAAAAGATAGGAAATTGATTCTTTATGATATATTATTAATAATTTTATCATTATATTTAGCAATTCTACTGAGATTTGATTTTGGTATGGCTTCTATGGCTTCGGAGTTTAAAAAATATATGATATTTTTTAAATTATCAGTAATTCCAGTTATAATAATAAGCTTATTTTTTAATAAAATATTTAATCTCTATAGTAGTATATGGAAATATGCTTCAGTAGAAGAACTTATGTCCATAATTTATTCGGTTTCTATATCTAATATTATATTTATAATTTATAGTTATTTTATTAATTATAAAGTTTTAGAAAGTAGTTATTTTAGATTCCCATTTACTGTACATATAATATTTTGGATTTTATCTATAGTATCTTTAGGGGGAACAAGATTTATATATAGAGTTATAGAGGATAAAGAATGTAATAAGAACAAATGTAACTGTGATTCTAAAGAAAAGAAGTTACTCATAATAGGGGCAGGAGATGCAGCAGCCCTTATTATAAAAGAAATAAAAAGAAATAAGGAATTAAATTATAGTATAATAGGTCTTATAGATGATGACATAGAGAAGTTAGGAAAGAGAATAAATGGGATACCTGTTTTAGGCGGAAGAGAAAGTATTATAAAGATATCTAAAAATAAAAAAATAGATGAAATAATATTAGCTATACCTTCAGCATCATCTTCAACAAAAAGTGAAATAGTATCTATATGTAAAGAAACTAGTTGTAAATTAAAAACTTTACCAAGCATGGATAAGGTAATACAAGGAAAGTTTAATATGAGCAAGTTAAGAGATGTAAGTATTGAAGATTTACTTGGAAGAGAAGAAGTTAAACTAGATGATAGTGGAATAAATAAATATATAAAGGATAAAGTAGTTTTAGTTACTGGTGGAGGGGGATCTATAGGTTCAGAACTTTGTAGACAAATAGTTAAATTTTCACCTAAAAAACTTTTAATATTAGATATATATGAAAATAATGCCTATGATGTGCAAATGGAGTTAAATTATAAATATCCAGAGCTAGACAAAGCTGTTATAATAGCTTCTATAAGAGATGAAAAGAGGATAAAAAATATATTTTCATTATATAAACCAGACGTAGTTTTTCATGCAGCAGCTCATAAGCATGTTCCATTAATGGAAGAGAACCCAGCAGAATCCATTAAAAATAATGTAATAGGTACCTATAACTTAATAAAATGTGCCCATGAATTTGAGATTGAACGTTTTGTACAAATAAGTACAGATAAAGCTGTTAATCCAACTAATATAATGGGAGCTACAAAAAGATTTTGTGAAATAATGATTCAGGCTTTTGATAAAATAAGTAAAACTGAATTTGTAGCTGTTAGATTTGGAAATGTTTTAGGAAGCAATGGATCTGTTATTCCATTATTTAAAAAACAAATATCTCATGGAGGACCTGTCACTGTAACCCACCCAGAAATAAATAGATATTTTATGACTATACCGGAAGCAGCTCAATTAGTTATACAAGCAGGTGCTATGGCAAAAGGTGGAGAAATATTTGTTTTGGATATGGGAAAACCAGTTAAAATTGTAGATTTAGCTAAAGATTTAATAACCTTATCTGGGTATAAGCCAGGAGAAGATATTAAAATTGAGTATACAGGATTAAGACCTGGGGAAAAATTATATGAAGAATTATTGATGGATGAAATAGCTTTAACATCAACAGGACATAATAAAATATTTGTGGAAAAACCTATGGAAAATAATATAGACTTTGTAGAAAAATCCATAGAAGAATTTAAGGAAGTTGTTTATAATGATAAAGAAGAAATATTTAAATTAATAGAAAAGAAAGTTTCAACATATATAAGAAAAAAATAGTGCTTAACAAATAACGGATAAGTTTTATTTGAAAAAGTTTAAACATAAAATAATAGTAGCTATAAAGTAGTGACAAAAATTAAAAATATATAAATTAAGCGTTTGTGCGTTGTACTAGGAGGTATAAAGATGTCACAATTAAAAAAGGATTTAATAACTAAATTAGAAAATAAAACAGCTAAATTAGGTGTGGTAGGATTAGGTTATGTAGGACTTCCACTAGCTGTAGAAAAAGCTAAAGCGGGATTTGAAGTTATAGGTTTTGATGTTCAAGATAAAAAAGTAGAGTTAGTTAATGAAGGTAAAAACTATATAGGAGATATAGTTGATAATGAATTAGCAGATTTAGTTAAAGAAGGAAAATTAAAAGCAACTACAGATTTTTCTTTTGTAAGTGAAGTAGATGCAGTAGCTATATGTGTACCAACACCATTGGATATATATAAACAACCAGATATATCTTATGTTGTTAGTTCAACTAAGAGCATTGCAAAATATCTTCACAGGGGTATGCTTGTAGTTCTTGAAAGTACTACATATCCAGGAACAACAGAGGAAGTTTTAAAACCAATACTTGAAGAGACTGGCTTGAAATGTGGAGAAGATTTCTTTTTAGGATTTTCACCAGAAAGAGTAGATCCAGGTAACAAGCAATTTAAAACTAAAAATACACCTAAAGTTGTAGGTGGTTGTACAGAAGAATGTACAGAAGTAGCTGCTATGCTTTATAGAAGCGTTTTAGAAGGAGAAGTATATGTAGTATCTTCACCAGCAGTAGCTGAAATGGAAAAAATACTAGAAAATACATTTAGAAATATAAATATAGGCTTAGCTAATGAAATGGCTATATTATGTAAAAAAATGAATATAGATGTATTTGAAGTTATAGATGCAGCTAAAACAAAACCTTATGGATTTATGGCTTTCTATCCAGGACCAGGTCTTGGAGGACATTGCATACCATTAGATCCTTTCTATTTAGAATGGAAAGCTAAAGAATATGATTTCCATACAAGGTTAATAGAAGTATCAGGAGAAATTAATGATCGTATGCCTGAATTCGTGGTAGAAAATGCTATGAAATTATTAAATGAAGATAAAAAGGCTATGAATGGATCAAAGGTTTTATTACTTGGATCTGCTTACAAAAATGATATAGATGATATGAGAGAATCTCCAGCATTAAAAGTAATAGAGCATTTAGAGAAAAATGGAGCTAATGTACAGGTTAACGATCCATATATACCTGAATTTAAGCATAAAGGTAAATTATATAAATCAGTAGATTTAGAAAAAGGATTAGAGGAAGCTGATATCGTAATTATAACTACGAATCATAGTTGTTATGATTATGAACATATAGTAGAAAAAGCTAAAATTTTATATGATACAAGAAATGCTACAAAAGATGTGAAGAATAATAGAGAAAAAATACACAAACTATAATATTAATAATAGGATAAGTTCTTTTGGACTTATCCTAATTAATAAAATTTGGAGGGATAGTAATGAAAAAACTTAAATTTGCTATTGTTGGCTGTGGAAGAATTTCTTATAAACATGTAGAAGCTATAATAAATAATAAAGAAGAAGCTGAATTGGTAGCAGTTTGTGATGTGCTTGAAGAAAAAGCTATAGAAAAGAAAAATGATTATATATCAAAAATAAATGAAAAAGTTAATGTAAATTTATATACAGATTATAAAGAAATGTTAGAGAAAGAAGAAATAGATGTAGTTACTATAGCTACAGAAAGTGGATATCATCCAGAAATAGCTATAAATTGCATGGATAAGAAAAAGCATATAATATGTGAAAAACCTATGGCATTATCTGTAGATGATGCAGATAGAATGATAGAATCAGCAAAGAAAAATAATGTTAAACTTTGTGTAAGTCATCAAAATAGATTTAATGCACCAATACAACAATTAAGAAAAGCAGTAGAAGCCAATAGATTTGGAAGATTAGTAAATGGTACTGCAAGAATACTATGGAATAGAAATATGGGATACTATCATCAAGCTCCATGGAGAGGAACTTGGGAACTTGATGGGGGCACTTTAATGAACCAATGTATACACAATATAGATTTGCTTCAATGGATGATGGGTGGAGAAATTGATACAGTTTATGCTCAATGTGATACTTTCTTAAGAGATATAGAAGCAGAGGATTTTGGAGCTATAGTAATAAGATTTAAAAATGGAGCTATAGGAATAGTTGAAGGAAGTGCTTGTGTATACCCTAAAAACTTAGAAGAAACATTGAGTATATTTGGAGAAAAAGGTACAGCTTGCATAGGTGGACTTGCTGTTAATAAAATAGAAACTTGGAAATTTGAAGATGGAACTGAAAATGAAGAGGAGGATATATTAAAAGCCCAAGAGGGAGATCCAGATTCAGTATATGGCTTTGGACATACTCCATTGTTTAAAGATACAATAGATGCTATAAAAGAGGATAGAGCACCTTTAGTGAGTGGAGAAGAAGGTAAAAAGGGTATGGCAATAATATTAGCCGCTTATAAATCAAGACTTACAGGTATGCCAGTTAAATTCCCATTTAATAATTTTTCAACAATGGATATGGTAAATGTAGAAAAGATAAATAGATAATTTATTAATTAAAAATTAATTTTTTAAAATTACCATCAAAATATGATATTATATTATGGTGGTAATTTTAAAATTTTATTTTATATAGGAGTGAAAACATGGAAATGAATTATATATCACCAAAATCTAAATTAGGTAATAACGTTCAAGTAGGAAGATTTGCTATTATAGAGGATGATGTAGTTATAGGAGAAAATTGCATTATAGGACATAATGTAATTATACATAAAGGAACAGTTATAGGTAATAACGTAAGAGTAGATGATAATACTGTAATAGGTAAAGAACCTATGAGATCGGTAAATAGTATATTTAAAGATGATAAAAAATTTGAACCATGTAAAATTAGCGACGAATGTTTAATAGGAGCAGGAGTAATAGTATATATAGGTTCTAAAATAGGCAATAAAACTTTAGTAGCTGACCTAGCTGTTATAAGAGAAGATGTAGCTATAGGAGAAAGAACAATAATAGGAAAAGGTGCAACTATAGAAAATTTTTGCAAAGTAGGATCAAATTGTAAAATACAGACCAATGTATATTTAACAGCATATTCAGAAGTAGAGGATTATGTTTTCATAGCCCCTTGTGTAGTAACATCTAACGATAACTATGCTGCTCGATCAAAGGAAAGATTTGGTAAGTTTAAAGGTGTTACAATTAAAAAAGGTGGAAGAATAGGTGCAGGGGCAATTATATTACCAGGGAAAACAATACATGAAGATGGTTTTGCCGCAGCAGGAAGTTTAGTAACTAGAGATGTAGAAAAAGGCAAAATAGTTGCAGGAATCCCAGCCAAGGCATTTAAAGATGTTCCAGAAGAACAATTATTACAAAATCAATAAATTTATTTATAGTAATAAAATGCAAAGAGTACGGAGGTTAGTGATGAACACCAAAGTTTATGATCAGTCTAAATTAATGTTTATAATATTATCAGTTTTAGTACTATTAAATTTTTTCATTTTTCCAGATAGAATTTTTATTCAAATATTCACAGTGGTTTATTTGTTTATTATATATAAAAAATTTGCAAAAAATAATAAGGATTTTTTATATTATAGTACTTTATTATTAGCTATAATTAATTTCTCAATGGAGATCCCATTAACAAGGAGATATTCAATATATTATTTTTATGTAACATTATTTATTTATATGATGGGTTTGATAGTTTATTGTGTTAAAAATAGAAAAAATATAGATATAAAAAAATTATTTAAAAATCCGTATATTTCATTTTTGATGATTTTTATATTATATATGATTTTTACAATGTTTATAGCAGAGAGCAAAAAATTAGCTATAAAATATATATATAATTTTTTTATAATGGTGTCTTTAGCAATAATGATATGTTTTCATAATAAGAGTGAAAAAAATCTAGAGCTTACTTTAAAATTCTTAAAATATTTATTTGGAGGTATATTATTTTTAGGTATATTAGAAATATGCGGAATATCTTATGGCATAAGAAACCATTTTGTAGAATGGGATCCTATGGCTGCACAAATTGAATATGTAAAACATATACCTGTAACATTTTTTTATAATCCAAATAATTATGCTGTGTTTTTAGTTTTAGGAATGGCAGCTTTAGCTATATCTTTCTTATTTTCTGATAATAAAAAAGATAAAATGATATATGCTTCATTGTATTTTATAGCTCAAATAAATCTTATATTTACTAGATCAAGGACAGCATGGATAAGTATATTTTTGATAATATTATTTTGTATGGGATTTTATATGCTTAAATTTAAAAATAATAAACGAAAAATATTACAACTAACACAGATATTTTCAGTTACTGTTTTAGTATTTGTGGCAATATCTTGCATACCGTCCATGAAACCGTATTATGGAAAATTTTCAACTTCTAAATTTTTTAATTTTAAAAAGCAGGATACAGCCATTGAACAGCCCCCAATCGCTATTGGTAAAAAGGGTTCAGATAATCAAAGGATTACACTTATGTATGATGTTGTACATGGTGTTTTTTATGAAAAACATTATTTTGGTTTTGGGCCAGGAAATATAGAAAAGCATGTTGAGAAAATGAATAATACATTTGGAGTATTTAATGTTCATAGCTTATGGTTTGAAATTTTGGGAAATTTTGGGATATTATTCTTCTTATATTATACATACATTTATTTACATATTATAATTAAAAATTTAGTTTTACACTCTAGAGAAAGGCAATCACAAAATCCAAAATTATTATTATTTGCATGTTTAATGTTTGGATTAATATTCTTGTCTTTTGCTCCTAGTAGTATCATGTGGTATACCCCATTTTGGATAGTGATAGGTTTAAGTATAAATTCTATAAATTTAAAATCTAGCTTAAAATAATATATAATTATTTATTAAAGATATAAAAGTTTACATTAATTAATTTATATAGTTATATTAGTAAAGAACATAGAACATAGAACAAAGAGATTTGTAATTTTTCTTAATTATTTTTTGAAAATATTTTAAGTCAAAATGTTAATATAAATTGAATGGTAATTAAATCATTATAATTTGTGATTTAATAATATGAATATATTTTATTAGGAGAATGTGTATGAACATATTAATAATGTCAAGTTGGTATCCAAGTAAAAATAATTTAGTAAGTGGGATATTTGTATATGAGCAGGTAAAAGCTTTAAAAGCATTAGGGAAAAATGTTATAGTTTTTTATCCTTTTGATGAAAACATAGAAAAAGGAAAAGTAGTTAAAAGTATAGAAGAGAATATAGTAGTTTATAGGAGTAATACAGACTATATAAAAAATACTAAGATATCAAGAGTGAATAGCATTATAAAGTCTGTTAGCATTTTATCTAAAATAGTCAAAATTGAAAAAATTGATTTAATTCATGCTCATGTATGTTACATTGCTGGTATTATAGCATCAGTACATAATATGTTTTACAAAAAAGTACCATATATAATTACAGAACATTCTTCAAAAGTAAAAGAATACAGTAATAAAAATTATAATAAAAAGTTATTCTATTTTGCATATAAAAATGCACAAAAGGTAATCACAGTAAGTAATAGTTTAAAAAATGAACTAAAAAATTTAGGATACACTTTTAATGATGAAATTATAGGTAATATAGTAGATACTAATGAGTATTATATAAAAGACAAAAATCAATTGGCAACTGGACTAAATGGATTGTTTATTGGATTAATGAATGATAATGAGGTAAAGGGACTACAGTATTTTTTACCTGCCTTACAAAGTGTATTTAAGAATTATAATGATAATATAAAGTTTACCCTTATAGGAGATGGACCTAAAAGAAAAAAATATGAAGCCATGGTTAATGAATTAAATATAAATAATATATGTAAATTTATAGGGGAAGTACCTAAAAAAGAAATACCTGAATATATAATGAACCATGATTTTTTAGTATTACCAAGTGTTAAGGAAACATTTGGTAGTGTTTTAATAGAAGCTATGGCAGCTGGAAAGCCAGTTTTAGCAACTAAATGTGGTGGACCAGATGAATTTGTAATAAAAGATGTCGGTATATTGGTTGAAAAGAAAAGTGAAGAAGCATTAGAAAAAGGGCTTATATATATAATTGAAAATTATGAAAAATTCAACTCATATAATATAAGGAAATATGCTGTGGAAAATTATAGTTATGAAGCAATTGGAAATCAACTAATTGATTTATATAATAGTATATTAAATTAATTATATTTTTAGGAGTATAGTATGAAGAGAAGATGTATATTTCATATACCTTATAAAGTGGATTTAAATTGGCCTTCAGGTTCTCAAATAAGGCCTATAAATATGATAAAAGCATTTGAACAAAATGGATATGATGTAGAAATTATTATGGGGTATGGTGAAGAAAGAGAAAAAAAAATTAAAAAAATTAAAAGCAATATTAAAGAGGGAATAAAATATGATTTTTTATATTCTGAAAGTTCTACAGAACCTACATTATTAACTGAAAAAAATCATATACCATTATATCCTTTCTTAGATTTTGGATTTTTAAAATATTGTAAAAATCATAATATAAAAATAGGATTATTTTATAGAGATATACACTGGAGATTTTCTCAATATAAAAAAAATGTTAATATCTTTAAAAGGATAGTGGCTTATACTTTTTATTTTTATGATCTATTAAAATATAAAGCAATAATAGATATATTATATTTACCAAGTAAAAAAATGTATAGATATATACCTATAAAGTTAAAGTGCAAAGTGGAAGAATTACCACCAGCTTTTGAAGCGTCTATTCCTAGTAATGAAATATGTGAACAAACTAAAAAAGAAGATTTCATAAATATATTTTATGTAGGGGGAGTTAATCCTCAATTATATAATTTAGAAAAAATGTTTTCTGTAATAAACAATGAGAAAAAATATAAATTAACAGTTTGTTGTAGAGAAAATGAATGGAAGTCTTATAATAAAATATATAAAAAATACATTGGTGATAAAATAAAAATTATTCATAAAAAAGATAAAGAATTAAACAAGTATTTTGCTGAGGCTGATGTAGTAAGTTTATTTGTAGAACCACAAGAGTACTGGAAGTTTGCGATGCCAGTTAAATTGTTTACATATATATCTTATAAAAAACCTATAATATGTTGCAAAAATACAGCTGTTGGAAAGTTTGTTATGGATAATTCAATAGGCTGGGAAATAGATTATTCAGAAGAGAGTCTTTCTAAATTGTTAGAATATTTATCTTGCAATAAACAAGAAATATATGTAAAGAAATCTAATATTACTAAAATAATAGATCAACATGACTGGAAAGCTAGAGCAAGAAAAGTTATAAATGACTTAATATAATGTAAGTCATTTATAAGAACGTTGGAGGCATAAAAATGAAAATATGTTATTTAGCTGATGCTAATAGTACACATACTAAAAAATGGTGTAAATTTTTTAAAAACAAAGAGTATGATATACATGTAATCTCATTAAATGATGGAGATATAGATGGCGTTACTGTACATAGCTTTAACAAAGATTTAGATAAGATAAGAAAAGGGAACTCTTTTAATAAAATTTCTTATATAAAATATTTTAATGATATAAAAAAAATAATAGAAAGAATAAACCCGGATGTTGTTCATGCTCATTATGCAACTAGTTATGGTTTATTAGGAGCACTATCAGGATTTCATCCTTATATAATTTCTGTTTGGGGAAGTGATGTGTATGACTTTCCTAAGGGAAGTTTTGTGAAAAGAAAGATGGTTGAGTACAATTTATCTAAGGCAGATATTATAATGTCTACAAGTAAAGTAATGGCCAAAGAAACAAGTCAGTATACTACTAAAAATATAGAAATAACTCCTTTTGGAGTAAATATAGATAGATTTAAACCATTTAGTGATAAATATAAAAAAAGGGACAATTTAGTAGTTGGTACAGTTAAGACATTAGAGCCTAAATATGGTATAGAGTACTTAATTAGAGCCTTTGCAAAAGTAAAGCAAAGGCATAGTAATATTAAGTTAGAAATTGCGGGGGTTGGAGCACAAAAGGATTTTTTACTTAATTTGTGTGAAGAACTTGATATAAAGGAAAATGTTGAATTTCTAGGTTTTATAAATCAAGAAAAGGTAATAGAAGCTTTTAATAGATTTGATATAGCTGTATTTCCTTCAACATTAGATAGTGAAAGTTTTGGAGTAGCAGCAGTAGAAGCACAGGCTTGTGGAACTCCAGTTATTGTTTCTAATGTAGGAGGACTACCAGAAGCTACATCTCCTAATAATAGTAGCTTATTAGTAAATAAGAAAAGTGTAGATGAATTAGCAGTGGCTATAGAAAAGTTAATTGAGGATGATAATTTAAGGATAAATATGGGAAAAAGCGGAAGAAAATTTGTTGAAGATAACTTTAATATAGAAGATAACTTTAATAAGGTAGATACTATATATAAATATATAATTAAATAATATGTGGAGGAGATAGTTCATGAAGATATTAACGGTAGTTGGTGCGCGTCCACAATTTATAAAAGCAGCAGCGGTTTCTAATATAATAAGAAAAGAGCATACAGAAATATTAGTACATACAGGACAACATTATGATGAAAATATGTCTAAGATATTTTTTGAAGAGTTAAGAATACCTAAGCCAGATTATAATTTAGAAATAGGTTCAGGTAATCATGGTGAGCAGACTGGTAAGATGCTTATAGAATTAGAAAAAATATATTTAAAAGAAAAACCAGATTTAGTATTAGTTTATGGAGATACAAATTCTACATTAGCAGGAGCTTTATGTGCAAGTAAATTATTAATACCTGTAGCTCATGTAGAAGCAGGCCTTAGAAGTTTTAATATGAATATGCCTGAAGAACAAAATAGAATTCTTACAGATCATATATCAAAATTATTATTTGTACCTACAGTTACAGCTGAAAAGAATCTTCATACTGAAGGTGTTAATAAAGGTGTTCTTAATGTAGGAGATGTAATGTTTGATGCAGTATTACATTTTAAGAAATTATCAGAAAAAAAGGAAAGCATACTAGAAAAAATTTCTGTAAAGCCTGGAGAATATATTTTAACAACAATACATAGGGCAGAGAATACTAATGATATAAATAGATTGAAAAATATAATAGAGGCATTAAATGAAAGTGGAAAGAAAATAGTATTACCACTTCATCCAAGAACTAAAAAATATATAGAGGATTATAACTTACAGTTTAGTAATAATATAAAATTAATAGAGCCAGTAGGTTATCTTGATATGATCACTTTAGAAATGAATTCACAAAAGATAGTTACTGATAGTGGGGGAGTGCAAAAGGAAGCTTTCTTTATGGAAAAACCTTGTGTTACTATGAGAGATGAAACAGAATGGGTAGAGACTGTAGAAAACGGATGGAATGTAATAGTAGGAACAAATAAAGAAAAAATATTAAAAGCTATAGTAAATTTTAAGCCTAAAAAAGAACAACAAGAAATATTTGGAAACGGCCATGCAGCAGAAAAAATATTGGATATAATAAACAAAATGAAGTAATTATTTTGAGGTGATAATATGAAAATTTTATTTTTGACTCAATACTGTCCACCTGAAGTTGGCGCACCTCAGAACAGAATTTTTGAATTTGCAAAGCAACTAAAAAAATTTGATCATGAGGTTACAATATTAACGGCTATGCCAAATTATCCCAAAGGTGAAATATTTGATGATTATAAGGGAAAAAAAATAGTAAAAGAAGAATTAGAAGGAATAAAGATTGTTCGTACAAGTATATATGCTACAAAAGATAAGTCGTTTATAAAAAGACTTAGAAATTATCTTTCTTTTACTTTTTCTTCTGTATTTACAGGTTCTAAATATATCGATAATCAAGATGTTATAATAACAGAATCTCCACCATTATTTTTAGGATGGTCAGGATATGTTTTAGCTAAAAGAAAAAAGGCAAAATTTATTTTTAATGTATCCGATTTATGGCCAGAATCTGCTGTGAAATTAGATGTATTACATAATAAATTTCTTATAAAAGCATCTACTTGGTTAGAAGAATTTTGCTATAAAAAAGCAGCTGCTGTTACAGGACAAACAAAAGGTATAGTTGATAATATAGTAAATAGAGGCTTTGACAAGAATAAAGTTCATTTAATAACCAACGGAGTAGATACGGAGTTTTTTAAGAAAGAAAATAGAGATGAAAAATTAAGAAAAGAATGGGAAATAAATAATAAGTTTGCAGTATGTTACGCTGGAATTCATGGCTTAGCGCAAGGATTGGAAGTTATTATAAATGCAGCAGATATATTAAAAGAAGAAAAAGATATACAATTTGTATTTATAGGAGATGGACCGGAGAAGGATAAATTAATCAATATGGTAAAAGAAAAAAATTTAACTAATGTATCTTTTCAACCAGTACAACTTAAACCCAATATGCCTAGAATAATAGCATCTATGGATGCTACTGTAGTTCCATTAAAAAAATTAGATTTATTTAAAGGAGCACTACCTTCAAAAATGTTTGAAGCCTTGGCATCTGAATTACCTATAGTATTAGCTGTAGAAGGAGAAGCAGAGAAACTTATAAATGAGGCTAATGCTGGAATAACCGTGGAGCCGGAAAATGCAAAAGAAATTGCACAAGCAGTTCTAAAATTATATAAAGATAAAGAACTTAAGCAAAAATTAGGGGAAAACGGTAGAAGATATGTTATAGAACACTATTCAAGAGAAAGTATAACTAGAAAATTAGAAACTATTTTATTAAATTTATTAAAATAGTTTAGTATAAATATTAATGTTCGTTTATGATTTTTTAAGTTGTATTAAATTTTATTTAGGGAGATAGTATAATGAATAAACTTAACAGTATAATGTCATATCTTGTATGTTTATACATATTTATACTTCCAATTTCACCAAGTAAATTTAAATATAAAAATATACCTATAAATGGAGATAGTGTTTTAGCTATTATTATAGTGGTGTATTTGGTAAATATAATAATAAATGAAGAAAGCAGAAAAAGATTTGTTAAAGGTATAAAAAATTTTTTCTCAAGTTATAATTCTGTTTTCCTATTTTTATGGATAATTATGATGGGAATATCAGTTACATATGCTACAGATAAAAAATTAGCTGTACAAGAATGTATAAGAATGAGTACTTATATTATATTATTTTTTATAATTAAGTACCAGATGTATAAGAAAGAAATGATAAATAGAATTATTTATTCTTGTATATGTATGTCTTTTATAGTAGGTATAATAGGCATATATGAATATTTAGTTGGGATGGGATTAAGTCATAAAGGAGAATTTCAGTCTGTTATAAGAGTTGCATCAACTTTAGAAAATTCAAACAATTTAGGTGCGTTTTTTGTTTTGATGATTTTCCCATTTATAATTTTAGCTATCAAAGAAAAAGATAAATGGCGAAAAAGTTTATTTATAATTTTATCTATAATAGCTTTTTCTAATATAATAATGTCTTTTTCAAGAAATGCATGGTTAGCTCTTATTATTGGATATATAACATTAATTTTCATATTTAATTATAAATTAATATATGGAGCTATAGTGGGAAGTATAGGTATATTGTTTATACCTAAGATAGCCAATAGATTAAAAGAGGTTGGAGATTTATCACAAAATTTGTCTAGATTAAGTTTATGGGAAATTGCAATTAAAATGATAAAAGATAATCCTATACTAGGAGTTGGAAGTGGAAATTATAGAACTTTATATCCAAAATATTATAATAAAATTAAGCATTTAACTCACTATAAAGCTCAAGCAAACTTCCATCCACATAATGCTTATTTAAAAGCTCAATGTGAATTAGGTATAGTAGGTTCTATATCATTAATAGGATTTTTAATATCTTCACTTATAAAAACTAATAGGTTCTCTAATAATGTGGATAATAATTTTTATAGGCATTTTTATAAAGGATTTACAGCGTCTACAGTAGCCTTTATGTTTATGAATTTCATAGATAATTTTTTCTCAGCACCTAAAGTAGTAGCTTTCTTTTTTATATTTTTAGCTATAAGTGATTCTTATTCATACAATATTCAAAATAAAAGTTTGTAAAAGGAGTTGTTTAAAACTCCTTTTTTAAATATCATTATATTTATGAAATATGGAATGCTAGGAGATGATTAAAATAAAAGTACTTCAAATTATAACAGGTAATGATATAGGTGGTGGAGGAAAGCATGTCTTAAATTTATGTCATTATTCTAAAGATTCATTTAAGACTGTATTAGGATGCATAGGAGAAGGGCCTTTATATGACAAAGCAAAAGAACTAGGAATAGAAACAACACTATTTAGTAGTAAATGTTTTATGAATGGAGAAATAGAAGAATATATAAGAAATAATAATATAGACATAGCTAATTTTCATGGAGCGAAGGCTTTTTTCACTCATTATTTTATTAATAAAAAATTGAGTATACCTACAGTAGCCACTGTACATAGTAATTATAAAGAGGACTTTTTAAATAATAAATTAAAATATTATTTCTTTACTCCTTTGAGTGTTAAAGGAATAAAGAGTTTTAATAATCATATATGTGTATCGAATTATATAAAGGATATTCTAAATAAAGATAAGATAGAAAGTAAAAAGTTTGTAGTGAATAATGGAATAGATTTAAATTATTATAAAAGTAAAGTTAAAACTAACACTGATTTAAGAAAAAAATTAAATATTGAACAAAAAGATTTTGTATATATAATGATAGCTAGAATGCATCCTATTAAAAATCATAACTTATTAATTGAAGCTTTTTACAAATTGGAACAAGAATATAAAAATGTAAAATTACTTTTGCTGGGAGATGGGGTAGAAGAGGAAAATTTAAAAGAAAAGGTAGACAAACTAAATTTAAATAGTAATATTATATTTTTAGGGTTTAAAGAAAATATAGAGGATTATATAGAAATAGCAGATATAAGTATATTAACTTCTTTAAATGAAGGGGGAGCACCACCTTTAGTTATATTAGAAAGTGGTATAAAAAAAGTACCTGTAATAGCATCTGATGTAGGAGATATACCTTATACTATAAATAAAGATAATGGTTTTTTAATAGATCCTACTTCTGCTCATGATATATATGATAAAATGAAGGAAGCCTACAATAATAAAAATCAATTACATATCTTAGGTGAAAATTTATATGATACTGTAATTAATAAATATTCTATAGAGAGTTTTTCCCAGTCCTATTATGAGTGTTATAAAAATCTAATTTAGTATTTTGGAGTGGATTAAATGAAGGAAAACAAAGCTTTAAAAAGTTCTGTTTTTGTCATGCTATTAATAATATTAGGAAAAGTCTTTGCATTAATAAGAGATTCTTTAATAGCAGCAAAATTTGGAGCTACTGATATAACAGATATATACAATTTTTCATTGGGTATAGTGTCCCTTTTGACTACTATAAGTTATGGGTTAACTACCACCCTTATACCAATTCATACGGAGAATTTGGAAAGTGGAAACAAGAAAGAAAGTAATAAATTTGTAAATAATGTGCTTAATACCTTTTCCATAGGAACTATTATCTTAACTATATTAATGATAATATTTGCAAAATATATAATCTATATTTTTGGTCCTGGATTTCAGAAAGACTTAATTGTTTTCAATACTTCTATTAAAATAACTAGAATAATGCTACTATCTTTGATTTTCATAAGCTTACAAAGTGTTATTACAGGAGTGTTGCAATCTCATAAACAATTTTTGGAACCCTCAGCTATGGCCATGATATCTAATATAGTCCATATTATATATCTAGTCTTTTTAGCTAGTAACTATGGAATGGTAGGTTTTGCAATAGCTGCAGTATTAGGTTTCTTTGCACAATTCATAATAAATATACCTAAATATAAAAAAATGGGTTATAAATATAGTACATATATTAATTTAGAGGATAGCAAAACTAGGCAAATGTTTAAACTTACAATGCCTGTTATAATAAGTACTTCTGTTATTCAATTAAACCTTGTTATAAATAGAGCTTTTGCTACTACTATTTTTGGGGGAGCAGCTACTATATTGGACAATGCAAATAAAATAAATACATTGGCCTATGAAGTATTCGCTATAGGGATAGCGATGATAGTTTATCCAACGCTATCTGAATTAGCTGCTAAAAATGATAAAAAGCAATATAAGGTGGAATTAGGAAGAGCTATAAATATAATACTTATAATAATGGTACCAGCAGCAGTTGGAATTGCAACTCTTAGGGAACCACTTATAAATGTAATTTTTAAAAGGGGAGCCTTTAGTGAGGATGCTGCTTCTTTAACATCACAAGTATTACTTTTATATACTCCAGCTATGATAGCTTATGGGGTAAGAGATATATTAAATAAAGCTTTTTATGCTATAAAAGATACTAAAACTCCTATGATTAATAGTTTTATAGGCATAATAATAAATGTAGTGATAAATGTTTTATTAATAAAATATTTAGGGGTTAGGGGGCTTACATTAGCGACTAGTATATCTGCATTTGTTATAACTATAGTTATGTTATTAGATTTAAATAAAAAATTAAATGGCATAGATATTAAAAATATAATTATATCCTTTCTAAAAGTAATTTTATCTGCTTTGTTTATGGGGATAATAGTTAATATTATAAATAAACTTACTTTATTAAGTTTAGGAGATGGAATGAAAGGGAGTAGTATATCAATTTTAATTTGTATGGTTATTGGTGCAGTCTGTTATACTTTAGCCATATATTTACTTAAAGTTAAGGAAATACAAGATATAGTAGAACCATTATTAAAAATATTAAAACTTAAAAAATAAATATTTAATTATATTGTAAAGGAAATTTAATTTTGATATAGTATAAACAGTATTTTAAGAATTTATTTATGATAAAATTTAAAAATACTATAAATATATTTTTGTAGATTATAATGTTTATGAAAAATATGTTATAATTGAATGCATTTATCTTAGGAGGAAATTAATATGAGTGATAATCCCAAGGAGTTTATAAAAAGATTTATTGGTTTTTCAGTGGGTCCGATATTATCAGCCATTATTAGCTTTTTTATTGTTCCTATAACTACATATTTTGTAGTCCCAGCAGAGTTTGGAAAAGCTTCTATGTACACAATGGCTTTGAGTATTAGTTCAATGTTTATATATTTAGGTATGGATCAATCTTTTACTAGAGAGTTTAATGCAGAGGAAGATAAAAAATCTTTATTTTGGAATTCCTTAATTGTACCTTTAATATTTTCATTAATACTAGGAGTTTTGTTTATTATTTTTTATAAACCACTATCTATATTAATGATTGATACTGTAGATATGTATATAGTAGTAATTTTAGCATTATCATTACCTTTTTCAGTTATAGATAGATTTAATTTATTATTGATAAGAATGGAAGAGAAAGCTAGATTGTATTCTCTTTTTAATGTAATAAGCAAAGTTATAAATGTAGTAATTTTAGTGCCTTATCTTTTATATATAGATAAAAGTTTTAAGGGAATAATAAATGCAGGTTTCGTGTCATTAGTTTTTATGTGTATAGTAGAATGCTTCTTTACAAGAGAATATTGGTTTACTAAATTTAAACTAAATAAAGCTTTAATAAATAAAATGTTTAAGTTTGGGTTACCTTTAATACCAGCATCAGTAATTGTTTGGTTTTTAAATTCTATGGATAAACTAGCTATGAGACAATGGTCTACTTTTGAAGAGATAGGGTTATATTCTGCTGCATTTAAAATTGTTGCGGTAGTAGATATAGTTAAAAGTGCATTTTGTACTTTTTGGACTCCAACTGCTTTTAGATGGTATGAGGAAAAGGTAAAAGAGGAAAATTTTATGAAGGTAAGCAATATGTTAATGTGCTTTATGAACTTTATGTTTGTAGGTATAGTTTTATTTAAGGATTTAATAATAAAAATAATGGATGCAAAGTATGCTAGTTCAGCTATTATAGTTCCATTTTTATTATTGTTACCTATAATGTATACCGTATCAGAATCAACTTGTTTAGGAATATCTTTTTCAAGAAAAACATCTTACAATATAATAGTGTCATTAATAGCAGCTGTGGTTAATTATATTTTAAACTATTTATTGGTACCAAAGTATGGAGCTTTAGGAGCTTCTATTGCCACAGGAATAGCTTATACAGTATTCTTTTGGGTAAGAACACTTATATCAAGAAAACTATGGTTTAAATTTAAATTAGGTTTTTATATATTAAATACAGCTTCTATGCTATTGTTAGCAACATTAGATGTGTTGTATAATAATGTTTATATAAATATTGCTATAGCTTTATTTATTGTATATATAAATAGAAAAGAAGTTAAATCCATTATATCTTATATTAAGATGTTTTTAAAAGATAGAAAAAATAAAGCTGTTGCTTAATGTCATTAGGAGGTTAAAAATGGAGTTTAAAATGCCAATTATAGATGTAGAAAAAGATATAAAAAGTAAAAAAATGCAATTTGTTATAAAAAGATTTTTAGACATAATATTATCCTTAATAGGGATAATTGTACTATCTCCAATATATTTTCTTTTATTTTTATGGATAAGATTAGATTCAAAGGGCCCAGCGCTATTTAAACAAATTAGGGTAGGAAAAGATAACAAAGATTTTGTAATATATAAGTTTAGAACAATGGTAGTGGATGCAGAAAAAAAGAAAAAGATAGACTTAGAAATAGAAGATATATCTAATTTTGTTTTCCAAAGCAGGAGTGATAATAGAATTACAAAGGCAGGAAAATTTTTAAGAAAAACTAGTTTAGATGAAATACCTCAATTATTTAATGTTTTAAAAGGCAATATGACTTTAGTAGGTCCAAGACCAGAAATTCCAGATGTAGTTAAACATTATCCAAAAGAGTATGCTCAAAGGTTACTAGTAACTCCAGGGATAACAGGATTAGCACAAGTTAGTGGACGTGGAGAAATAGAGCTCTCTAAAACTGTTTATTATGATTTAACTTACATAAAGAATTTTTCAGTTTGGTATGATATAAAAATATTATTTCAAACAATATTTAAAGTCTTTAAAAATGAAGGAGCTTTTTAATATAAAATTAGTTTTGGTTAAACTAGTTTAAAAACTAAAGATAATTTGAATATTTTATAGATAGCTACATTAGTGTTTGTTAATTATAAGCTGAAATATTACTGCACAAGTACCATTAATTATAGTTTGTTTACAAAGTTTGATATAATAACTATAATTAATGTATATTGTGCATTTTTAATTTTAGGGGTGAATAAATGAAAACAGAAATGTTAGGATATAGTATATTTAATGGTAGTAAAGAAGAACTTTTAAATATAATAGATAAATATGAAAAAGTCAATATAATTTCTGGTAATCCAGAAGTTTTATATAATGGACTAAATAATGAAGAATTATTTAAAAATTTTACAGATAAAGATTCAATAATTATACCGGATGGAGTAGGAGTTGTTCTAGCTTCAAAAATTATAAAAAGTCCTGTGAAAGAAAAAATTGCAGGTATTGAATTAATGGACTCTATATTGAAAAATTGTAATAAGAATGGTAAAGCTGTGTATTTGTTAGGAACAACGGAAGATGTATTAAAGGAATGTGAAAGAAAGCTATTAATAAAATATAGAAATTTAAATATCATAGGTAAGCACAATGGTTTTTTTGATATGGATAATTGTAAAGATATATTAGAAGATATTAAAGAGTCAAAGCCTTATGCTTTATTTATAGCTATGGGATGTCCAAGGCAGGAAAAATTTATAAGTAAATATATGGATAAGCTTCCTTGTAAGATTTATATGGGTGTAGGAGGAAGTTTTGATGTATTTGCGGGAAAAGTAAAAAGAGCACCTAGATGGATGATAGATTGTAATTTAGAGTGGTTATATAGAGTAGTTAAAGAACCTTATAGAATAAAACGATTAGCATCTATACCTAAATTTTTATTAAAAGTAGCATTGAATAAACAGAATTCTTAGATTTAAGATCTAGTTTTACTTTCAATCAATGTTGGGGAATGGATTGTCTATAAGTATTATATAAGATTATAATTGTTAAATCTTATATTTATGAGATAAAAGTTAAAAATAACATCGAATATTATAAATAAAGAACACACATACTAATGAAAAAGGAGTGTGTTTTATGGATTTTTATGATGTTATTGAAAATAGAAAAAGTATAAGAAAATTTAAAAATGCAGAGATTTGTAAAGAAAAGATGGCAAGAGTAATAAATGCAGCTATGAGATCACCTTCTTGGAAGAACGAAACTTCTTATAAATTTATAATAGTACAAGATGGAACTAAAAGAATGGAATTAGCTAGTGCTATAATAAATAAATCTGATGAAGCTTCAGAAGCTATAAGAGTAGCACCTGTAACAGCTGTGGTTGTTGCGGATCCAGATAAATCTGGTACTATAGAAAACAAACAATACTATCTAGTAGATAGTGCTATAGCTATGGAGCATTTTATATTAGCAGCTACAGCAGAAGGCTACGGTACTTGTTGGATAGGAGCTTTTGATGAAGATAAAGTAAAAGGTGTATTAGATATACCTCAAAATTATAAAGTAGTTGGCATGACTCCTGTAGGAGAATCAAATGAAAATAAAGAAAGTCATCCTAAAAAAGATGTGAGAAAATATGTGTTTTTAGATAAATGGCATAATTCATATACAGAAAATATATAAACTAAAAAGTAATTTTAAAACATTTTTTTGAAATTTTGTAAAATATAAATTATTTTTAAATTAAAAAGCTATGAATTTACAATATTATATTGTTAAATTCATAGCTTTTTATTATATAAAAACTATTACTAAATTAACTATTTTTTAGGTAAATCTTCTAAAGTTTTGAATTCATACCCATCATTTTTTAGTTCCTTTAATACAGAATCCAATATTTCAGTATTTGTTTTAGAAACTGCATGTAATAGAATGATACTTCCATTATGAACTCCATTTAATATTTTGTCCTTACCTTTTTCAGGAGAAGGTTGTTTATCTCTATCCCAATCATAATAGGCAAAACTCCAAAATATACTTTTATATCCTAAGTCTTCTGTGTATTTCAATGATAGTTCGCTGTATTTACCCATAGGTGGTCTAAAGAATTTTGGCATATCTTTTTTTGTAATATCTTTGTATAAATCTTCAACTACAGTAAATTCTTTTTCAAAGTTTTCCCTCCCTTTTAAGGCAGCAGAAGCCATAGAAGGATGATGATCGGAATGATTACAAACTAAATGGCCTTCATCAACCATTCTTTTTATTAAGTCTTTGTTTTGTTTTATATAAGGCGCAGTTACAAAGAAAGCTGCCTTAACGTTATTTTCTTTTAATACATCTAATATTTTACCAGTATAGCCATTTTCATAGCCCTCATCAAAGGTAAGATATAAATGCTTTTTAGAGGTATCACCAAGAAAATATCCAGAATATTTATTAAGATCATTTTCCATATCCTCTGGGATAGTAGCAGGCTCATTATTTTTGCTAGGTTTAAAGAACCAGTCTTTTTCTTTAGGGGATACATTAGATTCATCTTTAAAATTATTTATATTACTGCTAGTATTAGTATCTTTTTTTTCTTCTTTATTATTCTTACTATTGTTTTCATCGGTATTGCTATTTGGGGTTTTATTTTCAGTATTATCTTGAGTATCTGTAGATTTATTTTTTGTGTTATTTTCTTCTATTTTTTTATTATTTTTATCTAAGTCTGCATTAAGTTTTTGATTAGAAGCATTTAAATTACAAGAGCATAATAAAAAAGAAGAAGCTAAAATACAAGAAATAACTTTTTTATTCATAAGTAAATCACCTATCCTTTTCTATGTTATACTTTTTATAGAATAATAAAGATTGTGGTGAGTAATATGAATGCATTTAAAGATAATATCGAAAAAATTTTTAATATATTAATATCTCCTATAAATAGTATTTACAAATATGAAGCTATTAATAACTTTAAACGTAAGTTATCTATTGGTAAATATGAGAATATATCCTTAAAATATTATGAAATTATAAAAGGAAAAAAGGAAACTGGAGTTATATACACTCCACAAGAAATTTCTAATTATATGATAGAAAATACCATAAGTAAAAAGGATATAATAAATAATCCATTTATAAAAATATTAGACCCTTCTTGTGGTTGTGGAAATATTTTGATTCCTTGTTTTTTTTATTTAAAAAATATATTTAATGAAAATTTACAAGAGATAAATAAAAAGAATAATATAAATTTAAAAGAACAATATATAAACCAGCATATATTAGATAATAATTTATATGGTTTTGATATTGATTCAATAGCTATAAAAATATTGATAATAGATTTGTTTTATTTAACAGGATATTATAACAATAACAATTTTAAGAAAAAGGATTTTTTAATAGAAGATATAAATAATAATTTTGATGTATATATAGGGAATCCACCTTATGTTGGACATAAATCTGTAGATAAAGAATATTCAATGTTATTAAAAGAGAAATATGGAGAGATATATAAGGATAAAGGAGATATATCTTATTGTTTTTTTATTAATGCACTAAATTATTCTAACATAAATAGTAAAATAACTTTTATAACATCACGATATTTTATGGAGTCTAAAAGTGGGTATAATTTAAGGAAATACTTAAAAGAAAATTGCAATGTATATAAGATATTAGATTTTTATGGTATAAGACCTTTTAAAGGGGCAGGTATAGACCCGGCTATAATATTTATAGATAGAAGTATTAGTAATAAAGTAGAAATTATAAAGCCTTGTAGATGTGAAAAAGTAAAAATGGGCTTATTTTTTAAATATGAAGATAAATACGAAAAGTTTTATGTACATAGCTCCGAACTAAAACAAGATGGATGGGTTTTAATAGATGATGTTAGTAGAGATATAATAAATAAAATAGAGAAAAAGACTTATAAAACTTTAGGGGAAACATGTACAAGTTATCAAGGTATTATTACGGGATGCGATAAGGCTTTTATAGTTGATGAAAATACTATAGAAAAGGAAAATTTAGAAAAAAGCATAATAAAGCCTTGGATAAAAAGCAGTTATATAAATAGAGCAAGAATTAATTTTAGAGATAGCTTTATAATATATTCGGATTTAATAGAAAATGTAGATAAATATCCTAATATAATAAAGCACATTGAAAAATATAAGGATAAGTTAGAAAATAGGCGAGAATGTAAGAAAAAGGTGAGAAAGTGGTATGAATTGCAGTGGGGAAGAAATTTCAACATATTTGAAGAAAAAAAAATAATATTTCCCTATAAGGCTAGTAAAAATAAGTTTTATTTAGATAAAAAAGGAACATATTTTAGTGCAGATATATATGCTTTAACTATAAATAAAGAAGAGACCATAGATTATAATAGTTTATTGATTATTTTAAACAGTGATATATATGAGTTTTATTTTAAAACTTTTGGTAAAAAATTAGGTGGTAGTTTATATGAGTATTATCCTAATACATTAATGAAATTAAAAATACCAATGATTAAGATAAATAAAGAAGAGGATTTATATAAATATTTTAATTTAAATGATAATGAAATAAAATTTATGCAAAATAAGTTGTTAATTTAAGTGAAAAGTCATTTGAAAGATATCCATAATATATACTTTTTAAAAAAGGGATATGAATATAGAAATTGTATAAATGGCATGACAATTATTATTTTAAATTTATAATATAAAAAATAAATAAAAATTTATAAAACTATGTATTTTAAAATCTTTTTTATATAGATCTGATTTTATTTTCATATCCCTCTTTTTATATATTAAAGATAAAAAGTTATTATATTATAATTTTTTATTATTTTATTAAGTCTTCCACAAATTTAGGTAATACAAAAGAGGCTTTGTGTAAAGCTTTTGTATAATATTTAGTTTCTATATCTATAGTATTTGAAAGATCAGCTGTAGCTGGATCTAATTTTTTAGAACCTATGGTAAAACTCCAATATCCGCTTGGGTATGTTGGAATAGCTGCCATAAATAACTTTGTTATTGGAAATATAGTTCTCGCATCATCATAAACTTTTTTTACTACTTCTGGTAGGTAAAAAGGAGTTTCTGTTTGAGCTACAAATATTCCTTTATCAGTAAGAGCTTGATATATTTCCTTATAGAAGCTTCCACCAAACAATCCTTCAGCAGCGCCAAAAGGATCTGTAGAATCTACTATTATAATATCAAACTCATTCTTATGTTCATGTACGTATTTTATACCATCACCAATAAAAATTTCACATTTAGGATTATCTAAAGCACAGCTAATTGTAGGAAGAAATTCTTTAGAAGCTTTTATAACTTCTTCATCTATTTCGCATAATACTGCTTTTTCTACAGAGGGGTGTTTTAATACTTCTCTTATAGTACCACCATCTCCTCCACCTACAACTAATACTTTTTTTGGATTTGGATGAGTAAAAAGAGGGATATGGGTTATCATTTCATGATAAACATATTCATCTTTTTCAGTAGTTTGAACTATACCATCTAATAAAAGCATATTTCCTAGAGTTTTTGATTTTACTATGGTTAGTTCTTGAAAAGGGGTTTTTTTATTTAATAAAGTTTTTGTAAATTTATAGTGCAACACAGGATCGCTTATTTGATTTTCTTTAAGCCACATATCCATATAAATATCTCCTTTCATAACGAAAATTTTAAATAATCAAAATAATCAAATAACATTATAACAATGTGTTCTAGAATAATCAACATAAAAAAAATTTACTTGAAATTTAGGAGAAATATGAATAAAAGTATTAAATATGGACAATACTAAAAAGGAGATATAAAGAAAAAAGAAGGAAAATTATTCCATGTGTAGAATAGTAATATTGATGATTTATAAAAAAACATGAAATTGGGGGGAATAGTATGTATCTAAAATTTGATAAAAAAGCAGACAAACTTATAGTAACTATGACAGGAGAATTAGATCATCATAGTGCAGAAGAAGTTAGAAATATAATTGACGATAGATTAGATAGAGAAAATTTAAATAAATTAATATTAGATTTTAGTAAAGTTAACTTTATGGATAGTTCAGGTATAGGAGTAGTTATAGGAAGATATAAAAAATTATCATTGAGGAATGGAAAGGTATGTTTAACTAATGTACAAGAAGCAGTAAGAAGAGTATTTGAACTTTCAGGTATGTTTAAAATAGTAAATCTTTATGACAGTGTGGATGAAGCCGTAGAGAACTTATAATGGGGGGATTTATAAGATGTATGAAAACAAAATGAAAATAGAATTTTTAAGTAAGTCAGAAAATGAAAGTTTTGCTAGAGTATCAGTAGCGGCTTTTATATCACAGTTAGATCCTACAATAGATGAAATAACAGATGTTAAAACAGCTGTATCAGAGGCAGTTACTAATTCAATAATACATGGATATGAAAATAGCAAAAAGGGACTGGTATGTATTGAAAGTGAAATAAAAGGAAGAGAAGTTACAGTAATAATTTCAGATAATGGCGATGGCATAGATAATATAGAATTGGCTAGACAACCATTATATACATCAAGACCAGACTTAGAAAGATCAGGTATGGGATTTACGGTTATGGAAACATTCATGGATAGTCTTCAAGTTCATTCAGAAAAGGGGAAGGGAACCAAAATAATTATGAAAAAGGTTTTTAAATAATTAAGTTAGGTGAATAATATGAATAGTGAAAAGGTAATCATGGAAACTAAAAGTTTTGAAGACAACATGGAACTTATGGAAGAGGCAAGATCCGGAAACAAACAAGCTTTAGATAAATTAGTAGAAGTAAATTTACCCTTAGTTTCAGCAATAAGTAAAAAATTTTTAAATAGAGGATATGAATATGATGATATATTTCAAATAGGATGTATAGGTTTAGTAAAGGCTATAAATAATTTCGAAACAAAGTATAATGTGAAATTTTCAACCTATGCAGTTCCTATGATAATGGGAGAAATAAAGAGATTCTTAAGGGATGACGGAATAATAAAAGTAAGTAGAAGTATAAAAACAGCGGCAAAAAAATTACATTATGATAAAGAAAAGCTTTGTAAAGAATTAAATAGAGAACCTACTATAGAAGAATTATCACAGTTTTCAGGATATACTGTAGATGAAATATTAATGGCCACAGAGTCATCAAGTTCCCCTCAATATTTATATGATGTTATACATCAAGATGATGGAGCACCAGTTTTACTTATTGATAAAATAAGTGAAAATACAGAGGAAGATAATAAGATTATAGATAATATAGCATTAAAAGAGGCTCTCAAAAATTTAGATATTAAGTCAAGGCAAATAATAATACTAAGATACTTTAAAGATAAAACTCAAATAGAAGTAGCTAAACAACTAGGAATAAGTCAAGTACAAGTATCAAGAATAGAAAAAAAAGTATTAAAATTAATGAAAGAAAAACTTACTGTATAAAAACCATATTTTCATATGGTTTTTTATTTTTGTATAAAATTATACTTTTTCAAATTTATTAATTTCATTAATAAATAATTTTATTTTTCAGGTAAAAAGGGTAAATTAAATAATATTTTTTCAGTAAATTTTTGAGTAAAAATTTATATATTGTAAACACTATAAGTAATAAAATTTTGTTTAGGAGAGTGAAGTTATGGCATTAAATGAAAAAAAATTAAGAAAAGATTTTGATGATTTATCTCCTAAAGTAGAGCCAAAACCACAAATTTTTAAACATTGTGTAAGTGCTTTTATAGTAGGAGGTCTTATATGTGATGTAGGGCAGTTCTTTAATAATTTTTTTTTGAGTATGGGAATTCCAAAAGATGAAGTAGGAACTTATGTATCTATAGTAATGGTATTTATAGGTGCATTTTTAACAGGTATAGGAGTATATGATAAAATAGCTAAATTTGCTGGAGCAGGAACTGTAGTTCCTATAACTGGATTTTCAAACTCTATTGTATCCCCAGCTATGGAATTTAAAAAAGAAGGATATGTTTTTGGTGTGGCAGCCAAAATGTTTGTTATAGCTGGACCAGTTTTAGTTTATGGTATAAGCTCTTCAGTTATAGTAGGAATAATATACTTTATAATGAGTAAACTTTAATTTAGAATTGGAGGAGTTTACAATGAATAAAAAAATTGGCATGCAAACTTTAAAATTAGATAGTAAACCTAAAATAATAGGTACTACTAGTATAGTTGGTCCTAAAGAGGGAGAGGGGCCTTTAAAAGATTATTTTGATGTAGTATTACAAGATGATTTATTCAATCAGGAAAGCTTTGAGAAGGCAGAAAGTGCAATGTTATCTACTGCTATCTCAGATGTTATAAAAAAGTGCAATTTAAAGGATAAAGATATAGATATGTTATGTGCTGGAGATCTATTAAATCAAACTATATCTTCAAGTTTTGCAGCAAGAAATTTAGATATACCTTTTATAGGATTATATGGAGCTTGTTCTACAATGACAGAATCATTGAGTGTAGCATCTATGTTAATGGATGGAGAATTTGCAAATTATGCTGTAGCAGCTACTTCTTCACATTTCTCAGCAGCGGAAAGACAATTTAGATTTCCATTAGAATATGGAGCACAAAGAGCTCCAACTTCACAGTGGACAGTTACTGGAGCAGGTGCTATGGTTTTGGGTAAAGAAGGAAATTATCCTCATATAAGTTATGTTACTATAGGCAAAGTAAAAGACTATGGAGTTACAAATGCAGATAATATGGGTGCATCCATGGTGCCTGCAGCAGTATCCACTATATATCAACATTTTAAGGATACAGGAAGAACTCCAAAAGATTATGATATTATTGCAACAGGCGATTTAGGTAAAGTTGGTAGAGAATTAACAGAAAAACTTTTATTAAAACATGGATATAATATGAAAGATGTATATGTAGACTGTGGAGAAATAATATTTGACAATGAAAAACAGGATACTGAGGCTGGTGGAAGTGGATGTGGATGTTCTGCGGTGGTAGGTTGTGGATACATATATAAAAATATATTAAGTGGAAAATTTAAGAGAGCTTTACTAGTTTCTACAGGCGCATTGATGAGTACTACATCATCACAACAGGGAGAGAGTATACCAGGAATTGCCCATGCGGTTGCTATAGAAAGATAAAGGGAGGGATATTTATGGGTTATTTAAGTGCTTTCATAGTAGGTGGAATAATTTGTGTTATAGCCCAAATATTAATGGACACTACTCAATTGACTCCTGCAAGAATTTTAGTGAGTTTTGTTACGTTAGGTGTTATATTAGGAGCCTTAAATATATATGGTTATATTATAGATATAGGAGGAGCAGGAGCTACAATACCGCTACCAGGCTTTGGATATACATTAGCTAAAGCTACTATAAAAGAAGTTAAAGCTAAAGGATTAATAGGTGCTTTCACAGGAGGAATAAAAGGCGGCGCAGGAGGAATAACTGCGGCCATTGTATTTGGATATATAATGTCCTTAATATTTAATCCTAAAACAAAAGAATAAAAACTCCTAAAAGGAGTTTTTATTCTTTTTATCGTTTATTTTTATTCTTTTTGTCTTCTTGGTTTTGATCTGAATTATTTTCAGGAGGTTTAGTATTGTTATTGTTGTTGCTATTGTTATTATTTGAATTAGGTTTATCTGATGCGGTATTCTTATCTTTATCCTTATTTTTATCTTTATTCTTGTCTTTATCTTTATTCTTGTCTTTATCTTTATCTTTATCTTTAATATTAGGGTTGTTTTTTTCAACAGTAGGTGGTAAGCTTACTCCTTCATCTATAGAATAAGGGAGAACCCACTGTTGATCTAAAAGTTCTACACCAGGAGAGTAATCTCTTTTTAAGAATACCCTAGATTCTACAAGGAATGAAGGGGTAAATTTACTTGCTAATTTACCAGTTAATTTATTTATTTGAGTTTCTACATGTATATCATCATATTCTGTTGGAATAGTTCCATTTATAAAAAATTCATTATATACTGTACTTCCTCTAGGATCTCTATAAGAGAGTTGGGTTGGAAGTTTACCAGAAATTCTATCTACATTAGCAGTTACAACACTAGCTGGTTTTTGAACTTGTTTATAGGGAAGATTAACATGGAACTCTTTCATAATATCCCCCCAAAGTTTAGCAGCAGTGCTACTATATACTCCATTTACTGTAGAGGAATTGTCATTACCTATCCAAACCGCAGCAGAATAGTAAGGAGTTAATCCACAGAACCATAAATTTTTCATATCACTAGATGTACCGGTTTTACCTCTAACCTCCATATTACCAAAATTAGCTTGAGGTCCAGTACCACCTTCACTTACAGGACCTTGAAGCATATCATAAGTTATAAAAGCAGCTTCCTGTGAAAGAACTTTCTTTGTATGAGTTTTAGGTTCTAAAATAATTTTACCTGTTCTATCTACTACTTTTGTATATAACTTTGCTTCTGTATAGGTTCCATTATTGCCAAATACTCCATAGGCTTGAGCCATTATTAAAGGATTAGTTCCTTTATGTAATTCTCCTAAGGATAGAGCTGCTATACTAGTCCTATCATGTTGATCTATAGGAATTCCAAATTTTTCAGCATATTGTATACTAGTATTTAGTCCTATTTTATCTACAAGTTTTACAGCTATTACGTTTATAGAGTGCATTAAGGCCTCTCTTACATTTACATATCCATAATAAATATTAGGAGTATTTCTAGGGTTATAAGGTGCTCCAGAGCTATATTTACGTCCTATATTATCTGGAATTGGGGAATCTTCAAATCCAGTAGCCGCAGTGGCCTTTTTACTATCTATAGCAGCACTATATACTGTAAGAGGTTTAATACTAGAACCAGCAGGCCTTAGATAGTTATAAGAAGCTGCTCTGTTATAAGATCTAGCAGGTTGATTACCTCTACCTCCAATTATAGTTTTTACTTCACCATTATGATAGTCCATTATTACAGCAGAGGCTTGAGGATATATAATACCATTACTTTTATAAGAATTTAAATAATAGGCATTATTTATTGTATTTTGAGTTTTATCTTGTAAATTTTTATTCATGGTAGTGTATATTTTTAAGCCACCATTAACTAAAAGATTATGAATTTGTTTGTCATCATATTTATATTGAGCTTTTAAATCTTTTTTTACTTGCTCAAT
Source organism: Clostridium sp. CTA-6 (assembly GCF_054768115.1). Taxonomy (NCBI): domain Bacteria; kingdom Bacillati; phylum Bacillota; class Clostridia; order Eubacteriales; family Clostridiaceae; genus Clostridium; species Clostridium sp. CTA-6. Next base: position 216,688 of record NZ_BAAAAU010000009.1, on the reverse strand, counting down.
AGCAGGAATAGAGAACCATTCATAGTCTAACTTATTGTTAGGAGCAGATGGTTTAGCAAAGGCAAGTTTTTTACTATCTAAATCCTTTAAAGCTTTATTATAATCATTTTGAGTAATATATCCATTGTCTAACATTTTATATAAAACAGTTTTTGTTCTATTTAAATAAATAGAAGGGTTTTTCTTAGCAACAGATGAATAGGGATAGTAAACTGATGGACTTTGAGGTACTCCAGCAATAAAAGCACATTCTATTAAAGATAGATCTTTTACACTTTTATTAAAATACTGTTTTGATGCTGCCTCTACTCCTAAAGCATTTCCACCTAAAAATATACTATTCATATAGGCACCTAAAATTTGATCCTTTGATAGTTCTTTTTCTAGTTGTATAGATAAGTACATTTCCTGAACTTTTCTTTTAATAGAAACTTCAGAGGATAAAACTGTATTTTTTATTAACTGTTGAGTTAGAGTAGAGGCTCCCTGAAGCTTGGAACTTCCTTTTATTTTATTAGTTACATTAATTAATATGACACCAGTAAATCTTTTTATGTCAACTCCACTATGTTTATAAAATCTTTCATCTTCTATACTTACAAATGCATTTTTTAAATTTTGGGGTACATTTTTATAATCAACTACAATTCTTTGTTCGTTAGTTATAACTTTATCCATATATTGACCTTTATCATCATAAAGTATAGAGGGCTCATCAAAAGTGAGAACTTGCTGTACATTTAGTGGAGGAGCTGTTTTTATCATAGCAAACACAATCCCCCCAAAGGCTACTCCAGCTATTAAGAAAATACTTAAAAAGACATTAAGTATTATTTTAAAGGCGCTAGATTTGCGCTTTTTTTTCTTTTTTCCCATATATATTTGTCCTCCTTAGTTAGGGTAAAATAAAACATTATTTTTAATATTATAACACATATTGAATTACTTATGAATAAATAGAAAAAATCCTAATTATTATTTAAGAATGAATAAATTATTACTATCTAAAGTAAAAATATAATATATAAGAAATAGGAGGATAGGATTATAAAAAATAAAAAGATTAGGATTATAATTATATTAATATTTTTTATTTTATTTTTGAATGCTTTTCTATATGTCTTTGATAGAGCGGTTACCCCTAGTATGCTGGATATGGCAGAAGGGGAGATTAGGATAAAAATAACAGAAATAATAAACAAGGCTATAATAAATGAATATTCTAAAAATTTTAATTATGATGATATAATAAATATAGAAAAAGATGTTAATGGAGATATAACTTTATTAAAAGCAGATACTTTAAAAATGAACAAAATTGCCTGTGATGTTTCTTTAGAATCACAAAAAGAACTTAAAAAATTAGAAAATATGGGCATAACTTTTCCTGCGGGATATGTATTGAAAAATAATTTCCTTGCTTATTACGGTCCTAATATAAGAGTTAAAATAGAACCTATAGGATATATAGAAACTAAATATCTATCCAACTTTAATAGTGCAGGAATAAATCAAACAAGACACACTATTTCCGTTCAAGTTAAGAGTAAAGTTAAGATTATTTTACCTATGAAAACTAAGGAAATAGAAGTTAAAAATCAGGTGCCAATCTGTGAAACTATTATAGTAGGTAATACACCAAATACTGCTATTGATATGAAACTAGAAGATGCAGGCTTTAAATTAAATAGTAAAAATTAAATAAAAATGTAAAGCCTACAAGGCTTTACATTTTTATTATTCTTCCCAATTAAAAACATAAGGTATATTTCTATAATAATCTCCATAATTTAAACCATAGCCAACCACAAATACATCTGGGATGGTAAAGCATGAATAATCAGGCGTTAAATCTACTTTTCTTCTTTCAGGTTTATCAAGAAGAACACAGGATTTTACAGAATTAGCACCAAGAGATTTTACGTGATTCATAACAAATTCCATAGTTATTCCTGTATCAACTATATCATCTACAATAATAACATCGTAGCCTGTGATGTCATCAGGAATATCATTTACTATTTTAACATTCCCACAGGATTGTTCTTCATGACCATAACTAGAAGTAGTCATAAATCCTATTTTTGTAGGTACGTCTATTTCTCTTACAATATCTGCAGCAAATATAAAACTCCCTCTTAAAAGAGATAATATGTATAAGTTTTTATTTTTATAATCTTTTGAAATTTTTTCTCCAATCTCTGCAACTTTTCCTGCTATTTCTTCTTTACTTATTAATATGTTTCTGTTTTTTCCTTCCATGATAATCCTCCAATACATACATACATTATGTATATTTACAATATTGTTTTTATATTATGAAAAAATGCTCATAACCTTTTAAAATCGGGGCTTCTTAAAAATCGTCAAAAATTTTCGTCAAAAAACTAAAAAATACTTTCTACTATGCCAGTGGCCTTTTTGATCATATCATCATTAACATGGGAGTAAGTTTTCATAGTTTGATCTACTGAGTGACCTAAAAACTGAGCAGCTGTTTTAAAATCAACTCCATTGGCAATTAATTTTGTAGCATAAGTATGTCTTAATTCATGCACGGTAATATTAACTCCTTTTAATTTGATTAATCTATTTATACAGATGCTGACACTATCCGTATTACCAAAGTTAAAAAGTCTACTATTTATATTAACAACTTTTTTATCTTTTTTCAATTCAGATAAAGTTTTTTTTGAAATAGGTACCTTTCGATAGGAATTTTTACTCTTAAGTGATCCATATCCATACTCAGTTTCTTCAATCTGTTTCCATTGTTTATTTATATTTAAAGTATTATTAACTTCATCTATATCTTTCCACGTAAGCCCTAATATTTCGCCAAGTCTTAACCCACATTTTAAAGCTAATAATATTATTAAGTAGTATTTTTTATGTCTTTTATTATTTTTAAATGACTCCAATAAATAATGTTCTTCTTCCAGGGTTAAAGCTCTTTTATCTGTGTCTTGCTTAGATTTATTATATTTTAATTTTTTAGTTGGTAAACTAGAAATTATTTCATATTCATCCATGGCAGCTTTAAAAATAGTATTTAATTTTCTTATATAGTCTTGAATAGTATTAGGGTTCAATCCTTCACGTGTAATATTGTCTACAATCGCTTGTAAGTCAAGAATGGTTATTTTCTCCATTGGTTTATTATCTATAGCTGAGAAACGATTTATGACAGTTTTAAAGGCAAGTATAGTATTAGTGGTTCTATGTAACTCTAAATGATCTAAATACTTTGTGGTAAAAGTTTTAAATGTCATTCCTAATAAAGCGGGATCTACATTGTTTTTTACTATTTTTTTAAGCTCTTTCAGCATTTCATCCATGGCAGTTTGTGCATCTTGCCTTTTCTTAAAACCTTGTTTACTTTTAGTTTTCCACTTATTGCCTACCTTATAAGTTATTATGCATTGATAACCTTTATCTTTTTTTCTTATAAGCGTAGAATATTGCAAGGTAACACCTCCTTAAAATTTTTTCATTATTCCAAAATTAGGTTCGAAGTATATTATATAATTATCTATTTCAAATAAAACTCCATATTTCTCTTTATAATGTTGTATAGATAATTCTAAAAAATCTTCTGTAACCTCTAAATACTCAGCCATTTCATAACGATTTTTAGTACCGGCATTGAAAGCATTAATAATGTCAATAATACCAATTAATTTTTCATACCCCCAATTTCTTGCTCTTTTTTCTTGTTTTAAATTAGATATATTAGAATTATCTAGTATATTACCACTTGAAGTATAATGATGACCTAGTTCTTCTGCAAGAATACATCGTTTTTCTTTTAATGTCTCTATGTTTTTATTTAATGCTATTACATTATCTCCATATAGACCTTTGCATTTACCATTAAATTTCATTTCAACAACTTCTACCCCTTGGCTTTCAGCTTCATATAAAAGTTTATTATACGTCATATGAACCCTCCATTTTGTCTATTTTTTCTTTTTGGATATTATAAATTTTATGAAATTCTCTATATCTTCTACATCCTCATCTGTAAATTCTTCCCCTTCAAAATGTGCAGCCAAAGTTTTAATTTTATTTTCTTGTTTCTCAGTAACTTCTTCAATCCCATATTTTTCAGTAGCTTCTTTTACCATGTTGTGTATTTTTTTTACAGAATCGAGTGTCATATCCAATTTTTCTTCTGTGTTAAGCAAAAAGTCAGTTGAAACACTAAAAAATTCTGCTATTTTAATTAATACTTCATAACTGGGCTTCCTGGCATTAGTCTCATACATTCCTACCATAGAAGTAGTAACTCCTATGTTTTTCCCTAATTCTTCTTGTGTTATATTTTTACTTTTTCTTAATTTCTTTATTTTATCTCCTAACAAAATAATCACCTCAAATATATTATTATCACTATTAGTATTATAACCTGTAGTTGTAATAATATCAATACAACTAATAGTGATAATTAGAGCTATAAGAAGTAATGTAAAGAAAATAGCACTTAATTTCTCACTAATGGTTATAATTCCATTTGATTCCTATAACTGTTAGTTGTAATATATACATAAAGCAAACTGAAACGAGGTGATAGATTTGGCAAACCACATTACAACTCTACGGAAGAAAGCTGGATTTGATACAGCCAAAGAAGCTGCAAAGGCTTTAAATATAAGTAATGGAATGATGTATCAGATGGAAGGTGGATATAAGACCCCAGGTTCACAGTTAGCAATTAAAATGTCCAAGCAGTTTAATTGTACATTAGAAGATATTTTTTTACCTTTTAATACAACTAAGAGTTGTATTAGATTATAAAAGGATGAAAGGTTGAGATTAGAATGGACAAACTTTTAACTAAAAAGGAGTTAGCTGAAAGATGGCAGGTTGCAGAAAAAACGATTGATAACTGGAGGGAAAATGGCGTTTTAACGCCGTGCAGTGGTATACCAGCTATAAGATTTAGCTTACAACATATAGCAGAGTTAGAAGGAACTAAAGTAGAAAAATTTTCTCCAATAGAAAGAAGAAGGCTTGAAATAGAAAATGAAAAGCTAAAGCAAGAAAATGAAAAGTTAAAAGGAATATTAGCAAATGTTTTATCTGAAGTATCTAAGATTATTAATTCATAGGAGGTAACAAGATGAAAAAGATAAATCTGGCTATAGAAAATGGACAACCTGTAATAACAGAAATAAAACCAGTAGAAGTTAATGGGAAAAGAGTTTTGACAACAGAGCAACTAGCAGAGATATATCAAACAGATATAAATAACATACAAGTTAATTTTAAAAATCATAAAGGTAAATTTACAGAAGGAAAACATTTTTATTTTTTACAAGGTGAGAAATTAAAAGAATTTAAGAACCATCTTAATAATATTCAGTTGGTTGGTAAAAGGGCAGCAAGTTTATATCTATGGACAGAAAGGGGAGCCAATAGACATTGTAAAATCCTTGATACAGACAAAGCTTGGGAACAATTCGGCAACTTAGAGGAAACTTACTTTAGAGTTAAAGAAATGGGTCCATATAAAGGACTATCCCCAGAACTTAAAGCAGTTTTTGTATTAGATAAGAAAACACAATAAATAGAAGCAAAAGTAAACAACCTAGAAAGTAATATGCCTTTATTTAATGTGGAATGTAAAGAACTACAAGCACTGGTTAGAAAAGCAGGTATAAGAGTTCTAGGAGGTTATAGAACACCTGCATATAAAGATAATTCTCTAAGAGGTAAAATTTATGCAGATATACAAGGGCAGTTAAAAAGACAGTTCGAGGTTAGTAGATATGAAGCAATAAAAAGGATGCAATTAGAAACCGCAAAAGAGATATTAGAAAATTATACAGTTCCTATATATCTTGAGGACCAGATAATAAATGCTAATAATCAATTAAGTTTTTAGGAGGGTGGTAACAGTGAAATGCCCAAAGTGTAAGAAGGAAACCAATGGTATTAATTTTTGTATGCAATGTGGAGCTAAATTAAATAAAACATGTAAAGAGTGCTGGATAAAGAATAGGCAGCCATATAACTGTGGTTTTGAAAAATGTCCAGGCTATAAGCTACCTATTATTGAAAAATTAAAGTCCTAAAGATTTTTTTATAGTTTCAGAAGTTACATCTACAAATATATCTCTTATACCTTCAGCAGTATATGTAGCAGCTTTACCTAAGAATTTCTTAAATCTAACTACAGCAACTTTAGTCTTAGGCGTAGGAGATTCAACTAGTAAATCTGGAAGAGATTCAGAAAATTGTTGTTTTTCAATTTCACTTAAATTTTCGTCTTCATTTATTAATAATCTTGCTGATTCTAGTGCAGATTTAGTCCAAGGATATGGTTGACCACAATTATAACAATAAGCTGGCGTAGTATGCATTGTTGAACCAAGATAACATACAGTATCAGATTCATAATCACCACGAATATTAGCACTACAATTTGGACAAGATATTATAGTTTTAGAACCACATTTAGTGCAAAATTTTTCACGAAACTGAGGAGTTGTATCATAGCTATCAGTTACAATATGACCGTTTAAACATATTTGAGCAATGCGATAAGAACCCATTAAAACACCCCCTTTCAACAAAATTTTACCACAAAGGGGACAAACAGTAAAAGGAGGATTACAAATGAATAAAAAAATAAGAACAACAGATTTAAATTTAAATGTTTCTACAGGAACAATACTTTATGTGGATATAGATATTTTTAGATTTATATATGATTCAGAAACATATTTTTTAATAATTCAGATTCTTGATAATGAGGATTATGAATTCTATGAATCAGTTTGCATGATTAATTTACCAGAAAGTGAAACTATTTTAAGCCATAATGATTTAAAAATATTTGCACTAAATTGGATATTTAAAAATGTTGAGGTAGTAAAGGAGATTTAAAATGTTGAGAAAGTTATTAAAAGAAAGGGGAATCAATCTAACAAAAGAAGAATTTGCAATAGTTGCTGAAATTACAACAGATGATATTAAATTTAACAGGATTAGTTTTAAAAAACGTACAAGCTTAGATTATGTTTTAGACATTGCAATAAGAAGTGCAAGTATTTTTAAAAGGTGTGCATAGGAAGGAGAGGACTATGAGAGATAAAGAGATCTATATAAGAAATGTACAAGCTATAGGAATAGAAAAGTTTACTAGATTTTGTGTAGAGCAATTTAGTTGCCCAGAACAGATTGATTTTGAATTGTGTAGGTATATTAACAGTGATAGTAGTTGCTTTGAATGTTGGAAAAATTATATAGAGAAAAAAATAGCTCCCTGCCAGGAGCCTAATAATTAAATAAAAAATCGTTAAGTACAGTTTATAAGAAATTGAAGTATTTGTAAAGTTTAAATGACATACTAGAATTTCTACAGAGTTAGGAGGTTCAAAGATTGAGTGACAATAAAAAATATTATTATCTAAGAATTAAAGAAAATTTTTATGATACAGAAGATATAAAGATTTTACAAAGCATGGACAATGGGTATTTATACTCAGACATATTAATGAAATTATATTTAAAATCACTTAAAAATGAAGGAAGGTTAATGTTTAAAGAACATATTCCATACAACCCTAAGATGGTTGCTACAGTAACAGGACATAACATTGCGATAGTAGAAAAGGCTATAAAAGTATTTATAGAGTTAGGATTAATAGAAATATTGGATAATGGAGCTATTTATATGCTAGATATACAAAACTTTATAGGTAAGAGTAGTTCAGAGGGAGATAGAAAAAGAGCATATAGAAAGAAAATAGAAATGGAAAAACAAAATTTATTACCAAAAGGACAAATGTCTGACGAACGTCCACCAGAGATAGAGTTAGAGAAAGAGATAGATATAGAGTTAGATATAGAGAAAGATACAGAGTTAGAGAAAAAGAAAAAAAAGAAAGGAAGTAAGAAAGAAGGTACTAAGAAAACTTACAATACAATAATTGATGAATATACAGAAAATGAAGAATTAAAAAATACTATATTAGAATTTATAAAAATGAGAACTCTAATAAAATCTAAAATGACAAATAATGCATTAGACTTAATGCTTAAAAACCTAGATAAATTATCTAATGATGATGATATAAAAATAAAAATATTAGAACAATCAATAATGAACAGTTGGAAAGGTGTATTCCCATTGAAGCAAGAATCCATAAAACAAAATTCAAGTAATACTGATTCAAGCAACGTATTTTTAGATATGTTAAATGGGGGTGTGTAAATGACACTAGAAGAAACTATAAAAATATTAAGCATTATAAAAGCGGCATACCCACAATGGGCCAAGGACTTAAAAGCTAGTGATGCTAAAATGATGGTGACTTTATGGAATGATATGTTACAAGACTATGAATATAATTTAGTTCAAGTTGCAATTAAGAAGGTTATAGCAACTAATAAGTTTCCTCCAAGTGTGGCTGAAGTAATAGAATCTATAAATTATATAACTAGTGGTGGAAAATCAGAAATGACAGAGATTGAAGCGTGGGGACTAGTACGGAAGGCTATTAAAAATTCTGCTTATAATGCTGAAGAAGAATTTAATAAGTTGCCTGAAAAGATACAACAGGCGATAGGTAGTCATAATATATTGCATAATTGGAGCCAGGAAACTGTAGATGGTATAGAAAAGGTAATCGGTTCTAATTTTATGAGAAGTTATAAGGCTACTGTAATAAGAAAGAAAGAAGAAAAACAGTTACCATCATCAATTAAAAAAATGTTAGGTAATGTAGGCCAAAAAATGATTGAGGGGGATAAGTAATGGAAATAAATGAGTTAGTAGAAAAGGCACATAGAAATGCTAAAAGTCATGGCTTTTGGGAAGATTGGGAAAGAATCGAACAGCTAGAAAATATGGCAATAAATATTTCAAAAGATGGAGAAAAACAAGTAAAAATAGATAAATGCAATGCTATAGCTACTAGATTAATGCTAATAGTAAGTGAAGCAAGTGAAGCATTAGAAGGCATTAGAAAAGATGATAGAGAGAATTTTAAAGAAGAGTTAGCAGATATAGTAATAAGAGTTGCAGATTTAGCTGGAGGTTTGGATATAGACTTAGATGAAGAAATCAAAAAGAAAATGAAAAAGAATAGAAATAGAACATATAAACATGGTAAAGCATTTTAAGGGATATAAGAATAGTTAGGAATATGAAATAAAAATGTGAATTTAAAAAATGAAAGTGAGGAAGTTAATATGAATAATTTAGAAAATAGTATAAAGGATTGTATTACAAAGGAGATTGAAAAAGGGATTATAGAAAAAGTAATTGCAGAACAATTAGAAAAGTGTATTGAAAAATCAATAAGTGATATGTTTAGTTGGGGTGGAGATGTAAAAAAGGTTGTAGAAGAAAAAGTAAAATCAGTTATGATTCCATATTTAGAAAATTATGATTATTCACAATACATTGTTAAGCTGGATAGTGTATTAACTGATGTATTAAAAAGTAGCACCTTAGAAAATAGAAATTTACTTGAAAATTTTAAGAATTTAATGGTAAGTGAAGATGGTTCAAGAGAGGTAAAAATAAGCGATATTTTCTCAGAGTGGAATGAATATTGTAAGTCCGAAATTGATAATGATGAATTAGATTTTGATTGCGGTGGTGCATATATTACTACAAGTTTTGATGTTGAAGAAGTTAGTGAAACATGGAGCAGTTATAAAACATTTATGGTTAGATTTGAATGTGAAGAAGATGAAAAGTTAAAATTTGAATTTAGCATACATGCATGGAAACCAGAAGAAGGTAGTAAATATACTAGTCAATATATGAAAACTACAGATTTAAGAAGTTTAAGATATTTAAATGATTTTGAAATACTTATGATGAGAATAAGTGAAGGTTATGAAAATATAATCTTAGATAGTGAAGGGGATAGTGAAGATGTATTTATAGAATATGAAGAATAATACACAATTTGAAATTATTGTGTACTATTTGAAAGGAGAAAGTATGGATATAAAGGTTGTTGAGAAGATAAAAAAACTCTTAGCTCTAAGTGAAAGCAGTAATGAACATGAAGCTAAAGTTTCATTGCTTAAAGCTCAAGAATTACTTGCCAAACACAAACTTTCTTTAAAGGAAGTTAAAGAATTTAAGATATATAATAATTCAATTAAAGAGAAAGTAAGTACAGTATCATTTACTAAGGCTAAATGGAAAGCTAAATTAGCCAGGGTAATAGCTGATAATTTTGGGTGCTACTATTATTTCAAAACAAGAAGGTCTCATACAATTGCATTTTTCGGAAGAGAAGAAGACACACTTGTATGCAATATAGTATTAGAGTATGCGGTAGACTGTATCAACAGCTCGGTAAGAAAATTAAGATATCGATATTCAAGAGATGGCTATAGTACCAAAGGCCTTGAAAATGACTATGCATTAGGTTTTATTAAAGGGTTAAACAAAATGTTTGAAGAACAAAAGAGATCCAATCAAGAGTGGGGGTTAGTCCTCGTTAAGGATGCAGAAGTAGTTGAAGCACATGAAAATATAAAGTTTAAAGGCTCCGTAGATACAAAAACTCAATTTGAAGGGTATTCAGAGGTTTATGATCAAGGATATAAAGACGGAGAAGATTTTAGTATTTCAGATAAAATTGCCGAAGGGGAAACTGAAGAACAATTAGCTTTAGCTTCAGGCAAAATAAACATCTAAAGTCACAATACAAATATAAGGTTTAGGAATGAAATAAATGAAAGAGAATCTAATAAATAATAGGAGGCCAATATGAATAATAATTTTAGAAAATTATTAAATGGAAATTGTATCGAAAAAACATTTCATTTAAAAAACAGAATAATGGAACGCATAAAAATTGGAGAATATGAGTTATCTATTCAAGCTTCAAAATTTCATTATTGTACACCAAGAGAGACAATTACTGATTTATATAAATATAAAGAAATGGAAGTAGCAATATTTAATAAGGATGCATGGGTCGATTTAGAAGAAAATATCTTTTTTAATAACTGGAAACATAGAAATAAATTTTTACAGTTATATGATGGAATGGTTGCAGGGTATGTACCTATCGATATAATACAGAGCCTTTACAACTATATAAAAGATAATATGAATAAAAAGCAAATTAAATATAAAAAACGAGTTATAAATAGACAGAAGCTATATGAAAAAAGAAAGAAATTAGGAAGACTATAAATTATAATTTGAGAAATAAAAGTAAATAGGTGTAAGGATTGAAATGTATATTCTTGCACCTTAACTGTACTAGTGTATTAGAACTATATAACATTAAGAAAGGGTGTTATAAGTGGCTAAAAAACAGATAGACAATGTCTTGATTGATGGTCAGGTAAGTATCTGGGATATAGATAAAAATATTAAGAAAAGTAATGATAAACCAGTTATAAAATTAGAAAATAAAGAAATAAAAATAAATAATATTGAGCAAGGCAAAATCATAGCAAAGTATAAAACATATGAGAATTTAAATAGAATAATAGGATATGTTGGTGGAGCTTTAGGGATTGAAATTAAATATAAAGATAGATTTGAAACAATTTATGTAAATAAAAAAGGTGAAGAAGAATTTGTAATTAAGAAAAAATCAAGTGTTCTGCCTTGGGATAAGATTATTTATTTCAGAGAAGATTTAAAAATAAATAACATACAGAAAGAAAAAATAAAGAAAATAAAAGGACAGGCTATAAAAAGACCGGGAGACGAAAATATAATTTTTAATCAAGGCAATAAAGTAATAAGTGTCATAGAAAATGGATGGGTATTAGAGTATGACAACATAAAGATAGCAGAGCTAGAAAAGTATAAAAAAATAAATGCAGATAGTATGGATCAAGATTTTAAAAAAACTTTAAAGCTAGGTAATATAGTTGAAACAGAATATAAAGATGAAATTATACAGGGAAAAGTAGTTCACATTTATAATAATGGATACACTTGCAACATAATTGAGGGAAATAGATATATACCTATTCCTATATGTGGAATTAGGCAGGTGATAGCTTGAGTTGGATAGATGAAATATTAGATAGAGCATTAGAGAATGTTAAAAAGGATTTAAAAGAAAAAGACAAGCATTTAAAAAGATATAAAAAAAGAGTTAAGAATAGAAACAGCTTATATAAGAAAAGGATGAAACTAGGCAGGATAAAAAGAAAAGTAAGAGGTGGTAATCATGGAGGAAAATAAAAAAAGATTCATGGAGTATGCAAATTTAAGATTAAGGCAAAAAGAATATAGGAAAAGATTATTATATGCAGATATTACAGACTTAAGGGTTAAGAGTATTGAGAAATCAAGGGGGAGGAAAAAAGGACAGTTCTAGGAGGGAGTATTGTGTTAAATAAAATATTTGGAGCTATTGCAATATTAACTTTTACATGGCTAGTGGCATTTAAGAAGATAGATAAAGAAGAAAATTCAATGTGTAAATTTAATTGTGAATATTGTAGTGAGAGTGATGTTTGTGGCATAAAGAAAGGAGCAACAAAGAACTATGATGAATAAAAAGATTTATGAGAGATATAAAAAGAATGTAGAGAATGATTTAAGAAATTATCCATATTGGTTGTTAGCCATAGAAACTCCAGGTCTAGGTTCTCCAAATAGGTGGGGACAAATAAAGCAGAATGGATATTCTCATACAAGCACTGTAGAAGAAGATATGTTAAGGGACATGGAAAAGAGTTGGAAGGTTGATGTAATAACTAAAGTATTAGGACAGATAGATCCTACAAGTAAAAAAATAATTGAAGAGTGGTATTTTAGAGATATTATGACAAGAGAAGAAATACAAGAGAGCTTAAGTTTAGATAAAAATAAGTTTTATTATTTTAGGAATAGGACTTTAAAAAAATTTATGGCAGCTTTAAATTATATTTAATAAATAAAAAGTTAGAAAAAATCAAGAAAAATTAAAGAAAAAATTAATGCAACAAAAGGAAAGATAATATATTATATGATATAAGGGTTAAAAGCCCACGCAGGGGTTTTATCGTACAATAAGGCAACTGCAAAAATAAACATATTGTGTATGTACTAAAAGCACTTAGCCAGAGTAGTTATTGTATGTAACTACTGGCTAGGCGTTTTTTACATAGAACTCCTTAATAGGATTCTTATTTTTAGTATGTAAAGGAGGGAAATAACTATGGAAGTATATTGTAATAAGTGTAATAAAGATTTTGAAATAAAAGCTAAAGAGAAAAAATATGCAGATGGTATAGTAGAACTCTATTTTAAATGTCCATATTGTAAAGAAAGATATACATCATTTTTTACTGATAAAAATATAAGACAAAAACAAAAGAAGGTCAGAAAATTATATGAACAATATGGTAAAGAAACAGACGAACATAAAATCATAGAATTACTTAAGCAAATAGATGAACTTAAAGCGGAGATAGGTAATGATATGAATAAGTTAAAGAATAGAATGTTAGGCGCTCAATAGAGTGCTTTTTTTATTCAATTATTAAGTTTCCAATGATATATACCTTATGTAAATGTGAAAGGGGGTGCTAAGTATGTATACAAGTTATAAATGTATCTGTTGCAATAAAGAATTTGTTTTATTAACAGAAGAATTAGAAAAAATAAAAGGATACTTAGTATGTCCTTATTGCAGCAGTAGGAAAGTTAAAAAACAAAAAATAACAGACAATTTAAAAGAATGCATGAGACATAGTAGTTATAAGAAAATTAAGGGAACAATAAGGCAGGTGAGATAGTTGGGGATAAAAAGGCCTGCTAAACCAATTACTAGTACAACTAAAGTATTAGATATACAAGACTATCTCAGATATAAAAACGAAAGAGATTATGTATTGTTTATACTAGGAATTACAACAGGGTATAGAGCAGGTGACTTGGTCAAATTAAAGGTTAGAGATATTAAAGAAGCTTTAAAGAGAAATGAATTTACAATTTATGAAGGAAAGAAAATGAATTGTAAAAACATAAAAGAAAGAAACAAAAAGCCGAGATCAGTTGAAGTACTTCCTAAGCTCGCTAAAATATTAAAAGGCTGGATTAAAAATAAAAAAGATTATGAATATGTATTTCAATCTAGAAAAGGCATTAATCAGCATATAGGAGTACAAGCAGTAAGCAATATATTAAAAGAGGCAGGAGAATATTTCGATCTAAATGATATAACTGCACATAGTATGAGAAAGACGTATGCATATAAAATATACATGGAAAGTGATAAGAATATAGTTGCAGTTAAAGAGTTATTAGGTCATAGAAGTATAGAAGAAACTAAAAAGTATATAGGATTAGATAAAGAAAAATATCATCAGTATTCAAAATCATTAGAGGAATATATTAGATGATATTTTATTTTTTTTATTAGTCAATGTTTAAAAAATTATATAGTAAGTATTGAAGGTATAAAATTAAGTGCATATATTAGAAGTTAATTTTTAAAATGAATGTGCTATTCACATATATAATTAAACATTCGGATAGATTTTAGGCATACGTATAAAAGCTATATATATCAATGCTTTCAAAGGGTTTTGTTAATAAATGCTATTTTATATTTTTACAGTAAATTTAAAAAGTTAGAAAATATAAAAAAAATAGCGTAGCACTTTACAAAGCAAGTGCTACGATAATGAGGTGAAAAAATTGGCAAGAAGTGATAGCTTTGAAGACATAATTGAAAAGCGTCTAGATGAGATAGAGCAATGGGTTGAAAGTAATAACACGGATAAGGAAATAGCTGAAAAGTTAGGAATTGCATATTCCACTTTTAGGAAATATAAGAGCAATAACGTAGCACTTAAGAGCCGAATTGCTACGGCAAAGGACAAGAAGAATCAAGAAGTTGAAAAGGCATTGTATAAATGTTGTATTGGATATCATTACTATGAAGAAGTAGTAACAAAAGTTAAAACAGAAGATGTAGTTGATGGACAAATAGTAACAAATGAAGGTGTTGTTATTAGTAAAGTTAAAAAATATAAAGGCCCTGAGTTAAATGCAGAAAAGTATTGGTTGAATAATAAAGAGAAAGCTAAATGGAAGGAAGACCCACACAAGGTTTCAAATGATAAGAAACTTACTAAGCTTAAAGAAAAAGAAGTTAACTCAAAGGTTATAGAGATATAGTGCCTCTATATAGAAAGTGTACCGAATGTGGTAGGAAAGTAATGCAAGGTAAGCTATGTAAGTGCGAGCATAAGAAGAGGAAGGAAAGATATAAACAATATAAATATAAAAGGTTACAAGATTTAAAGGAGAAAGAAAGACAAAGGTTTTATAGTAATAGTTTTTGGTTAAAGTTATCTGAGAGTATAAAGAGACATTACGTTGGCTTGTGTGTAGTATGTTGGGTTAAGGGTTTCACACAAGAGAGTGAGTATACACACCATATTGAAACTATAAAGGATAGATTTGATTTAAGACTAGATGAAAATAACTTAATACCATTATGAGATTGTTGTCATAAGAAAGTTCATAGGTTAATGGATAAAAGTTATAAGGATAAAATTATGATACAGAAAGCTTTAAAAGATTTAATAGAAAAGTTTAATAAGGAATTTTATTAATGCCCCGGGGGAGGGTTGAAAATTTTTATACAAACTTAGAAAGTCCCTGGTGCCCTCTCAGTCGCATAAAATTCCCAAAATGAAAGTTTTAAAACTTAAAGTAAAGAAGGTGAAAAATATGGCTAGACCATGCAAAGTAATAGACAGTCAAAGTAGACATAATACAAAAGCTGAAATTGAAGCTAGAAAAGAAAAAGAAGAAAGAATAAAAAGTCTAGCTGATAAAATTGAGAAGCCTCCAGAATATCTTTCAGAAAAACAAAAAAATATATATAAATTTATTGTAGAAGAATTAAAAATGACTGGAATATTAACTAATCTAGATGTCTATATTTTATCTACATGTGCAATATCAGTAGATAGATTAAGAACTATAGAAACAATAATAAATAAAAATTTAGGTAGTTTATGCAATAAGGATTTAATGTCAGCTAAAGATAAATATACTAAGGATTTATATAGATGTTGTAATGAATTAAGTTTATCTCCACAGAGTAGAGCAAAACTTGGAAACTTAGCATTGAACAATAAGGAAGAACAAGAGGATCCATTATTAAAAGCCTTAAGAGAAGATGATGAAGATTGATACTTCTAGATAAAGCTTTAAAATATTGTAATGATGTTATTGAAGAAAAAGAGATTACGACTGATGAAGTGAAGCAACAATGTGAAATGTTTTTATGTGATTATAATATAAATCAATATAAAGAAGGGTTTGAATTTTGCTTTAGTGAAAAAAAACTTAAAAAAATAAATAATCTTTTGAAATTGTTTAATTATGCTACTGGATTTGTGGCTGGTAAACAAGTATTAGAAAATTTAGAAGGGTTTCAAGCTTTATTTATTGCTGCCATTTTTGGATGGAGATATAAGAAAAATAAAAAGAAGTTTAGATATAGAGATATAGTTTTATTTATACCTCGTAAAAATGCAAAGAGTTTTATAGCAGCTTTAGTAATCCTCCTTTTAATGCTTACAGAACAAAATTTTAGCGAATTCTATAGTATATGTATAGATAGGGATTTGGCAAAAGAAACAAGAAAAGCTATGGCACAATTAATTGCATCAAGTCCAGATATTAAAAAACATTTTTTTGTATCAGATAGTGAAATAGGTATAATTAAATGTTTAATAACTAATAGTTATTATGTCCCGAGGACTGCAAAAGCAAATAAAAACAACTCTATAAGACCTGCATGTTTTGTTGCTGATGAAGTAGGAGCTTTTACAACAAATGATAATATTCAGGCAATGAGAAAAGGTCAGTTAAGTGTATTAAATCCAATTCAAATGCAAACAACTACTGCTTATGCTGAAAGTGATTCAATTATGTTGGAAGAATTAGAATATGATAGAGCTGTATTAAATGGAGTTGTTGCTGATCCAAAGTTATTTTGTCTGTTATATTATTGTACAAAAGAAGAAGCTTGGACAGATAGAGGATTATATAAAGCCAATCCTCTAAGAGTTGAAGAAAACTATGAAGAGATTAGAGCAGACAGGGAAAAAGCTAAAATAAAGACGAGTGAACAGGAAGAATTATTGACCAAAAACTTTAATATATTTCTTGAAACTAATGAGAAAAATAAATATCTTGATATAAAGCACTGGAAAAAGTGGGTTATTACTGAGGAAGAATTTAAGCAAAGAATTAAAGGCAAAAAGGTTAAAGTTGGGGTTGATTTATCAGTAACTACAGACTTGACAGCAGTAGGGATAGAGTTTGAAGATGAAGGCATAATTTATTGCAATTCACATGGATTTTTACCAGAAGATAGTTTACCTAATAGAAGAGAAAAGCATATAGATTATAGAAAATATGAAAAAGCAGGTTATTGTGATATTCATTCAGGAATGACAGTAAGCTATACGAAGGTTGAAGAATATATACGAAATATAGAAACTGAATATGAATGTGAAATTGACGTAATAGTAACAGATCCAATGAATGCAAAAGAAATGATGGAAAGGCTTGCAGAGGATTACGATGTTGTACTATTAAAGCAAACTTTTACTAATTTAAGTCCTGCCACAAAGGAATATAGAAAAGCTGTATATGATAAAAAGATAAGATATGTTAAAAATGAACTTCTTGACTGGAATATGAATAAAGCAAGTACTACTAAGGGGAAAGCTGATGATGAAATGCTTATTAAGGAAAATAAAAATAAGCAAAGAATTGATATGGTTGTAGTTTTAATATTTGCTTTTACAGAATTATTAGGAGGAGATACAAATTATAATCCAGTGGATGAATTAGAAAAAACAGATTGGTAGGAGTGAGTAAAATAAAAAAGGAGTTTAAAAAGTTAATAAATATATTTAGAAAGAAATTATTTATAGCTGATATGTTATTGATAATTTCTTTTTTTATAGTCTTTTTCACCACATTTACACTAAATAAATACATTGCAATGTACTTATTAGCAATTGCTTTATTTAGTATGAGCTATCTTATACAAAAAGGCAGGTGATTAAATGATATGGGATAAGATAGAAAAAAGAAATAATGGAGATTTATCTAAATGGACTTATACAAGTTTATTTGAACAAGGATATGAAGCAAATAATAAGAAAGAAATAACTTATTACTCATGTGTAGATATTCTAAGTAAGTCCATTGCAAAATGTCCATTACAGGTTAAGAGAGAAACTGAAAAAGGTGAAGTTGTAGAAAAAAAGCATTGTTTGTATGAAAAATTAAGGTTAAGACCAAATCCATATATGAATGCAATTGATTGTATGAAGGCTTTTGTAGCTTTATCCATAGTTAAAGGAATGAGTGGACTTTATATAAATAAAGATAAGAGTGGAAGAATAGAAGGTTTATATCCAGTTGCAATTTCTAATATAACAATAGATAACATGGGTTTAATAAAGAGCAATAAAAAAAATAAAATATTATATGATTTTTACATGCTTAGTGATAATAATTTATACAGCTGTTTTGAAAAAGACATTATTTTATTGAAAGGGTACACTGAAGATGGTATAAATGCAGATTCTATAACTAAAATTTTAAGTCAAAATTTAAATACTTCAATTAAAAGCCAAGAGTATTTAAATAAACTCTTTTCTAATGGGTTAACAAATAAAATAGCAGTACAGCTTACATCTGATATTAAAGAAGAAAAGGAACTTAAGAAAATACAATCAAAATTCGATAGGATTTATTCTAGTAATGGGAGAGTATTTACTATACCTGCTGGATATTCCGTGAATACATTAGATTTAAAGCTAGCTGATGCTCAATTTGAGCAATTACGTAGATTATCTAAAGAAGAAATTGCTGGTGCTTTAGGTGTACCTCTTAGCAAGTTAGGATTTATGAAGGAAAATGCTAAGAGCGAAGAACAGGACAATTTAAAATTTTATACAGATACACTACTTGTGTATTTTGAACAGATAGAACAGGAAATGGACTGGAAACTATTAACTGATACAGATAGGAAAAAAGGATATAAAATAAGATCTAATACAAATGTATTGCTAAGAACAGATAGTAAAACACAAGCAGAAGTTATAAATAGCTATGTTAGAAATGGTGTTTATGACTTAGACATGGCAAGAGGAATTTTAGGTGTAAAGAAACTAGGAGGAGATCCTATAATAACATTACCTTCAGGGCAGGTTTTATTAAAAGATTTATTAGCTGGTAATGTTAGTTATTCAAAAAAAAATAAAACTGATAATGGAGGAGGTGAGGAAGATGAATAAAAAGAAAGAACTTAGAAGTATAGAAAAGTTTGAAATTAGAGAAGTGGAAGAAAATGATAATACTATTGAATTAGAAGGATATATTGCTAAGTTTGATACTTATACAGAACTTTGGAATAAGTATTATGAAAAAATAGATAGAAATGCTTTTGATGAAACACTTTCAGATGGACACAACATATTCTTAGTATATCATCATGACATGAGTAAGGTTCTTTCCTCAACTAGGAATAATACATTAATCTTAACTACTGATGATATAGGTTTAAAGTTTAAAGCTATTATTAATAAAAAACTAACATATGCAAATGATGTATATGAATTAGTAAAAACAGGAGAATGTAGAGGGTGCAGTTTTGGATTCTATATCTTAGAAGAAGATACAAACTACAATTCTGAAAAAGACGAAGTAAGAAGTACTTTATTAAAGGTTGAACTATTAGAAGGTACAATAACTCCTATTCCAGCATACGAGGACACAGAAGTATCTGCAAGAAATAAAAAAGAACGTATGAAGACTAAGGGTAAACCTTCTGATGAAAATGAAATAGAAAAATTAAGAACTAAAATTTCAATAAATATAAACAAATAAGAGGAGGAATATATATGTTAAAATTTTTAAGAGAGATGTTAAATAAAAAGAAAGCTGCTAGAACTAAATTAGTAGAGAGGGCTAATATTACAGAAGACATAAAAGAATTAAGAAATATAAATGATGAAATGACATTTTTAAATAATGAAATACGAGAAATTGAAACGAAAATAAATGAGTTAGAAAAAGAAGAAGAAGAAAGAGCTGCAGAACAGGAGAAAAGAGAAAAAGAAGACTTAGAAAATCAAAAGAGAAGAACTAGAAAAGAAGGAACAAATGAAATGAGAGCTATGACAAAGGCTGTATTAGGACAAAAATTAACAGAAGAAGAAAGAGCAGTAGTAAAAATATCTGACAATCAAGCTGTAGTACCAAAACAATTTATAAATGAATTGGAAGAATTAAGAAAGGGATTTGGAGCATTAAAACCTTTATGTGATGTTATTCCAGTAACTTCAAATTCGGGGACTAAACCATGTGTAGATTTGGATCAAGGAGATGAATTGACATTAGTATTAGAAGGTGATGATATAGAAGATGATTCTTTGGCTACTACAGAAATAGATTATAAAGTTGACAAGATAGGTAAACTAATAAAATTATCTAGTGAAGTTGTAGATGATGCTGCAGTTGATATAGAAAACATGGCTAAAACCGTATTTTTGGAGAAAGCTGTAAGAAGTGAAAATTCTAGAATATTAAATACTATAAATTCTAATGCTGCACCGTTAATACTTGATACTGATGTAGATTATAAAGCTTTTGCTAAAGAAATGGATAAACAAGTACCTGCTGTAAAAGCCGGATTAATTACTTTAGTTAATACCACTTTATATTCTGAATGGAAAAATGCTGAAGATAAACAAGGGAGAAATTTAAATCTTATAACCAATATAAATGGACAAGATTATTTTAATGGGAAACCTATAGTGGAATTTGATGATTCTTTAATAAAACTTACAGAAGGAAAAACAAAAGTAGCTTACATGGTGAATATGAAAGAAGCTGTAAAGTTTTTTGATAGAAAACAAGTTACAATAGCTAAAGCTGAAAAGTTTGAAAATGATACAAAGATGTTAAGAATATTAGAAAGAATAGATGTTAAAAAAGGTTCTACAAGAAGTATAAAGAAAATAGAGTTTTAATAATTGGGTAGCTTAATGCTACCCTTTTAATAAGTAGGTGATAATATGACGGTTGAGGAAATAAAAGATTATATCATAGTTGATGATGAATCTGATAATCTCCCAGAAGAATTAATGGAAATAAGCCAAATATATATAGATTCTATGGTAGGAGAAGGGTATAAACAAGATGAAAAAATGGTTAAATTAGCTAGTTTGTTACAAAGGAAACTTTGTGTTGATATGTACGAAAACAGAAGTACAGAAGTACCACAAAATGTCAAACAGGATAGAATTACAACTAGTATACTTGACAAATTAAGTAACTATGATGGTGATATAAATGTTTAAGGTTAATATAGGAGATTTGAATAAAAGGATAGTTATACAAAAATATATAACTACACAAAATGAAAATGGATTTGATATAGAAGAATGGATAGATTATAAAGCTATTCGGGCATCTATGAATAATCTATGGGGAAAAGAGTTTTATGCAGCAAAGGCAGTACAAGCAGAAAATACAGTAGAATTTATAGTTAGATATTCTAAAGATTTAAAAAATATAAATACTAAAGAATATAGAATTAAAACTATAAAAGATAAAAATGCTACAAAAGAAAAAGATAAATATAGATATTTTGATATAACTTTTATAGATAATATACAATATAAAAATAGATGGCTTAAGATAAAGGCTATTGAGGTGATATAAATGTGGGATAAATATATTGATGATAAATTAATAATGAATAGTGCTAGAGAAGCCGAGGAATATTATTTTGAATGTATAAGAAGAAATATAAATAATAAAATTAAACAAGCTTGTGAAGAGGGAAACCGTTCAACAGATATCAAGCTTATTCCTAACAATATACAGCAAGAACTTAGAGATATAGGTTATGCAATTATAAATACTTCACAGAACACTATAATAAGGTGGTGACATAATGGCCGATGGAATAGAAATTGAAGGCATGGAAGAATTAACTGATATGTTACAACACATGACCATAGATGAAACTGACGAGAAAAAGGCTGTAAGGGAAGCTATAAAACCTATAGCTGATGAGCTTGAGAAGAATACAACTAAGAGAAGTGGTAAATTAGCCAAAGTAAAAGAAAAAGTTAAAAAAGAAGGATTAGCAACAGTTGGAGAAGTTAAAACAAAAGAATTTTATGATATTTTTGAAGAATTTGGAACAAGCATGGCCAAGCACAATATAGGATATTTCGAGAGAAGTGTTAAGAACACAGAAGATGAAGCATTAAGTATATTGGCTAAAGAATTATTAGACAAAGTGAGGTAGATTATATGTGAACATAAAGCAATATCTTTTAAAAGTATTAAATAATAAAGAAATATTGGATTTATTACCAGATAAAAAAGTATATTTTCTTCATGCTAATAATTCAAATAAAGACTTATATCTTGAATATGAGATTATAAATGAATATGGTGCAGATTATTCCGAAGGGAAAGAAGATTATACTACTTATGTGGTCCAGATAGATATATTTTCTACTGGAGATTATACAGAATGTGAAGAGGTAGTAAAAAGAATAATGATACAAAATGGATTTAACAGGGACATGGCAGCGGATTTATACGAAAAAGAAACAGGTCTAAATCATAAACCTATGAGGTTCTCGATAGATTTGCCGACTAGCAAAGGCTAGTCTTTTTTAATGCAAAAAATAATTTAAAAAGGATGGGATTAATATATGGAAGAAAGAGTAGAGCAGGTAGTGCCAGTAGTTGGTTTAGAAAAGTTATATGTAGCTAAAATAACTAAAGATGATATAACAGGAACAATATTTGAAAAACCAAGATATTTAGAAGGGGTAAAAGAACTAGGCATTAAACCTAAAATTACAACAGATGAATTTTATGCAGAAAATAAATTATGGTTGAGTGAAAGCACGTTAGCTAATATTGATGTCGAAGTAGATATAGCAGATTTAGGGACACAAAATGAAGCTTTTTTATTAGGACATAAGTTAGCAACGGAAGGTGGAATAATTTACAGCGATAATGATAAAGCACCAGATGTAGCACTTTTAGCAAAAGCTAATAAAGGTAATGGCAAGGCTAGATATATTATACTTTATAAAGGAACATTTAGTATAAGTGATGAACAATACAAAGGTAAAGAAGGAAAATCTAATTTCCAAGCTAAAAAATTAAAAGCAACATTTGCTCCACTACATTTTAATGGTAGATGGAAATATAAAATCGACGAAGAAGAAGGTATGACAGATGAGAAATTCTTTAAAGAAGTAATAATACCAACAGAAAAGATAGAAATTACGGAGAATAAAGGGACTGAAGAAGCTTAATATATAAAGGTTGATTAATTTGAATTAATCTGGCATAAATTTTATTGTTGAAAGGATTAGATAATATGTTATATAAAGCAAGAAAAATGAAAATAGGTGAAAAAGAGTACTCTTTTAAAATGACAAATAAGACAGTTTTAAAAATAGATCAAAAATATGGAAATTATGCACTTGTTGTAAACGGGATAATGGAAGGAAAACAATTTTATAATAATGCAATTAAATTATTAAGTTGTTGTTGTGTAGATAAAGAAATAAAAGAAATTGATGGAGAAAAAATAAAAATAACTAAAGAATTTACAATAGATGAATTAATAGAAAATTTAGCACCAGAACAAATAAATACAGAATTAATTGACTTTGTATTAAATTTATATTGGGATTACATGGGAGTAAATGAAACAGAAGAAATCCAAGTGAAAGAAGAAAATGAAGATAAAAAAAACTAAACAACCAATCAAAGCATAAATATGAAATTGACTTTGATTGGTTGTTTTACGTAGCACATACACATTTGAATTATACAAAAGAAGAGTTCTGGAATAGCACTTTTAAAGAAATAGTTGATATGTGGAACTTACATTGTAAATTTAACAGATGGCAAATTAAAGATGATAATGAAGAAAATAATTCCACAAGGGATGCAAGTTATAAAAAAGTAAATATAGAAGATATTCCATTTCTATAAGATAGGCGCTCAATAGAGTGCCTTTTTTTATACAAAGATTTAGAAAGGAGGTTAATAATGGCTAGTAATGTGGAAAAACGAATAACTGCGAAAATGGTATTAGATAGTAGCGGCTTTAATTCTAGTTTAAAAGGTGTAAATAGCGAACTTAGAAATGCTCAATCGCAGATGAAGTTAGCTAGTTCTGGTGTTCAAGCATTTGGAAAAAACAGTGAAAGGCTAAAATCTGTACAGGAAGCATTAAGTAAGCAAGTAGAATTACATTCTAAAAAAGTAGATATATACAGTAAAGCTATAGAAAAAACTAAATCTAAACTAGATGATAATATAAAAGTTAGAGATAAATTAAAAAAATCTTTAGATGATGCCAATAAAAAGTATGAAAATGCAGTAAAAACATATGGGAAAGAATCCGAAGAGGCTAAAAAGGCTAAAGCAGAAGTAGATAAATTAACAGAAGAACATAAAAAAGCAGAAAAAGCAGTAGAGTCTAATGCAAAGAAAATACAACAATACGATACTAATCTAAATAAAGCACAATCTCAAATGACCAAAGCCCAAGGGGAACTAAAAAAAGTAACAGAAGAACTAAATAAACAAGAAAACAAATGGGTACAAGCAGGCAAAAAACTAGAAGATCATTCTAAAAAACTAAAAGACACTGGGAAAAATATAACTGATGTAGGGAAAAGTATAACTACAAAAGTATCAGCACCTTTAGCTGGATTAGGAATAATAGCAGCAAAGACGACAGCGGACTATGATGACAGTATGAGCCAATTAAAGGCTATAACCAATTCTAGTACAGAAGATATGAGAAAAATGAGTGACCAGGCTAAGGATTTGGGTGTAAAAACCAGGTATAGTGCTAAAGAGGCAGCAGATAGTATGGTAATGTTAGGACAAGCTGGATATAGAACAACAGAAATTATGAATACTATGCCAGCAGTGTTAAATTTGGCACAGGCGGGTGCTATTGATTTAACAGAAAGCACAGATGTGTTAGTATCATCTATGAGTCAATTTGGAATTAAAACAGAAAACGCAGCGCATGTAGCCGATGTATTAAGTCTTGGAGCCAATAAGGCTAATTTGGGAGTAAATGATATGGCCGAAGCATTAAAATATGCTGGCAGCATGGCTAATACGGCAGGCTGGAGTATTGAAGAAACTGCAAGTGCTATAGGTCTTATGTCTAATTACGGAATTAAAGGTAGCCAGGCAGGAACTGCATTAAGAGGTGCTATTTCTAGATTAGTTAAACCTTCAGAGGCTTCAGCAGAGAAAATGGAAGCACTAGGAATTAAGGTGTTTGATAATAATGGCAAAATGAAAGCTTTAGGTGAGGTTATAGATGAGGTTAAAAAGGGAACCTCTGAATTAACAGAAGAACAAAAAATGAATGCACTTGTAACTATCTTTGGACAGGAAGCTATAGCAGGGATTAATGCTCTTATGACTGAGGGCGGAGGTAGTATAAGAAAGTATGCGGATGAACTAAAAAAAGCTGATGGTAGTGCAGCAAAAGCAGCTCAGACAATGGAAGATAATATGGGTGGTGCTTTTAGAAGTTTAAAATCTGCAATGGAAGGTGCAGCAATAAGTATTGGTAGTGCAGCAGCGCCAGCAATAAGAGAAATTACAGATAAAATAACAGAATTAACACGAAAATTTTCAGCATTAAGTCCGGAAACACAAAAAAATATTGTTAAATTTGGAGCATTTGCTATTGCTACTGGCCCTGTTATAGTAGGAATAGGAAAAATAGCAACTGGATTTGGAAGTATTTTAAGTGTTGGAAGTAAGGTGGCTGGAATAATAGGCAAAGTAACACTTGCTACAAAAGGAGTAGAAGTAGCAAGTGCGACGGCTGGAGCTACAATGGCAACAACAGGAGCAAAAGCAGGATTATTAAGTACAGCATTTGGTGGAGTTAAAGGCGCTGGAGGTTTGGCAGCAAGTGGAGTTGTAAAATTAGCAGGAGCATTAGGAATGTCTGTTCCTGTGCTAGGCATTGCAGCGGTAGGAGTAGCAGCAGTAGGATTTGGGGCATATAAATTGCACCAAAATTTAAAGCAAGATGCAGTTCCAGCCGTGGATTTGTTCGATAAAAAACTAAAAACAACAAAAACAACAGTAGATCAATATGGGCACAAAACAACTGTGGCAACGACTAAATTAGTTAATTTTACAAAAGAAACTAAAAAAGCGGTTGGAGCGTACATGGAAATAGATAAGAAAGCTAGCAGTGCTTTAACAAGTTTAGTAGTAAACTCGGATAAATTTACTAAGCAAGCTAAAGATAAAGTTCTTAAAAATTTTAGTGATATGAGTAAAAAATCTAGTTCACTTTCCAATGAACAAAAAAACACCATGACAACCAATTTCAAAAAATTGGTCAGTGATACTGGAGTATTAACTAAGAAAAATAAGGACGAAATTATAAAGCAGTACTCAGCAATGGTTAATGGAACAAAAGGTCTTACTAAAAAACAAAAGGAGCAAACTATAAAAGATTTTGCAGATACTTTAAACAAAAGTACTGCAATTACAAAACAACAATCTTCTAATTTGCAACAATTATACAAAGACATGGGGGATAAAATTAAGGTTGGATTAGATAAAAAGAAGGCGGAAGAATTACAAAGCCAGCAAGAATTTTTTAGCAGAAGTAATGTTTTAACCACAACAGAGGAAGCTAAAATATTACAAACAACTACAACCAGCTGGGAAGAAAAGAAAAAAACAATTGATGGATTACAAAATCAAATTAATTCAATTATCCAACATGCAGCAAATAATCATAGGCAAATTACAACAGATGAAGCCAAAACGATAGACAGTTTACAAAAGCAAATGAAAGAAAATGCAGTTAAAACACTAAGTACATCTGAAGTTGAACAAAAGGCGATAATGGAAAGGCTAAAAAACTATAATGGGAGAATAACAGCAGAGCAGGCTTCTGATACAATAAAAAATGCAGAAAAGCAAAGGCAAGGCGCAGTAGATAGAGCTAATAAACAGTATGATGGAACTGTGAAACAAATAATAAAAATGAGAGATGAAAGTAAGGTTATAACAAAAGACCAGGCTGATAAAATGTTAAAAGAAGCAGAAAGGCAAAGGCAAGGATCTATTAGTAAGGCTAATGAATTAAAGGCTGGAGTTGTTGGACAAATTAAAAAGATGAATAGCGATACTCTTAAAGACATTGATACAACAGACGGACACATAATGACTAAATGGGAAAAGTTAAAGAGTTGGTTTGCTAACAACCCAATTGTAAGATGGATTAAGTCTAAAACTAGCGGAGACCCCGAACCACAAAAAAAATGGACAGGAGATAGATACTTTAGCGGAGGGCTTACTTATTTACATGATGCTCCAGGTAGAAATAGCAATTATGAACTTTACGACCTCCCAAGAGGAACTAGAATATTTAACCATGATGCAAGTCAAGATTTGGTTATGCAAACCGCTGAAAGTGTAGCAACAAAGGTAGCTAATAATGTATTAAAAGGATTTAGCGGCAGTAATGGAATAAATGTAGTACAAAATATATATAGTCCAACTCCAAGTCCTTCAGAAGTAGCAAGACAAACTAAAAATAATTTAAGGGAACTAGCCTTAAGCTTTTAAAAGTGAGGTGGTGATATGAATAAAAGAGAAAAAATTATATATGAAAATGAAAAAGGACAACGGATAGAATTTTCTATTTGGAGTCCTTTTTTCTTGCAAAATATAGATGGGATAAGTGGATTAAAAAATACTATTTATAGTAATAAAGGAATGGGACAAGATGGAAGCACCTGCGTAGGAAGTACCTTAGATGACAGAAATATAGTTATCCAAGGTGCAATTATAGATAATAAAGAAATTAATAGGGAAAAATTATTAAGCATAATAAACCCTAAATTACAGGCTAAATTAATTTATACAGATGGGAATGTAAGAAAATATGTGGAATGTATAGTAGAAACTGCACCAGTAATAACTAAAGAGAATAAACCTAAATTCCAAATAAGTCTTTTATGTAATAATCCATATTGGAAAGATTATATTGACAGTAAAGTCAATATAGCGTTATGGAAGGGAGATTTTCATTTCCCTTTAATAATTCCAATTGATAAAGGCATTACAATGGGGCATAGGGAACCTTCTTTAATAGTTAATGTGCTAAATAATGGACAGGTTAAAACGGGTATGATAATAGAATTCTTTGCAAGAGGAACATTAAGCAACCCTAGCTTATTTAATGTAAATACTAGAGAGTTTATAAAGATTAATAAAGGAATGGTTGCAGGAGAAAAATTTATAATAAATACTAACTATAGTAAGAAAAAAATATTACAAGAGCTTAATGGGGTTACAACAGATATATTAAATTATTTAGATATTGTTGGCGGAGGAGATGCATTCCTGCAATTAGAGGTTGGAGATAATTTATTCCGTTACAATGCAGATAGTAATTTGGATAATCTAGAAGTTAATATATATTTTAGTCCACAATATTTGGGGGTGTAGTTATGGAATTATATATATTTAACAGAGATTTAGAATTAATAGGTATATTAGATACTTTTACATCTCTAAGATGGATTAGAAGATATTTTAAAAGTGGAGAATTTGAATTACATTGTGCTTTAGATTGTAGTACATTGGAATTGTTAAAAAGAGATAATGTAGTTTATAAAAAGAATGATGTTGAAGCTGGTTATATAGAAACAAGGCAACTAAAAATAGGAGAAGATGGACAAGAATATTTAGAGATTAAAGGTAAGTTTTTAACTAATTATTTAGATAGGCGTATTAGTTGGGATAGGGTTAATTTTTCTGGAAAGACAGAGAATTTAATGAGGGAATTAGTTTATTGTAATGCTATAAATCCAACTAATTTAGATAGAAAAATACCCAATCTAATTCTAGGAGATTTAAAAGGATTTAACGAAGATATTAAATATACTAACAGCTTTGGAAATATAATAGAGCAGTTAGAAAATATAAGTAATACAAATAATTTAGGATATAGAAATATATTAGATATAAAAAATAGAAAAATATTATTTGATGTATATAAAGGTGTTGATAGAAGCATAAATAATGGATCTATAGCACCTTGTATTTTTTCTAGGGATTTTGAAAATATTTTAGAACAGGAATACATGGATAGTTTAAATAATTATAGAAATACAACATTGATAGCTGGTGCTGGAGAAGGTAAAGATAGAAAAATAACATATATAGAAAATGGTAAAGGATTAGATAGATATGAGTTGTACGTAGATGCTAGAGATATAACTGATAAAGAGGAAAAGAAAAAAATGGTAGTGGATTATGATGAAGAAGGTAATGTTACTGGAGAACATGAGGAAACAGAGGAAGTTGAAATCACTTGGGAACGGTATAAACCTTTGTTACTTCAAAGAGGTAAAGAAAAATTAGAAGAATGTAAGGAAATACAAACCTTTGATAGTAAGATAAACGTATTAGGTAATAACAAATATAAAGTTGATTATGATTTAGGTGACATTGTAACTATAGTAGATAAAAAGTGGGGAATAAGAATAGACACGAGGGTAACGGAAATAGAAGAAGTTTATGAAGAAAAAGGGTTAGAGGTTAATGTAGTGTTTGGGAATAACATTCCTACAATTATAGATAAAATTAAACAGGTGGTGAGATAGTGGAAAAAAGCAGCTTTTTTAATGCAATTATAGATCAAAATGGTACTCCCGATAGGGCTTATCTAGCTGAAGATTTTGCTAAATATTTTAGTACTTTTATAGGAAATGGTGTATTCCCTAATCCAGCAAACCAATTGCAAGTAGTTGCTGTAGATAATAATATGCAGATAAGAATTAAAGCAGGGTTTGCTTGGATCAATGGGTATATGTATCAAAATACAGATGACTATATTTTGAAGTTAGACCCAGCAGATGGAGTATTAAATAGAATAGATAGGATAGCTTTAAGATTAGATTTTTTAGAAAGAAAGATTAAAGCGGTAGTAAAAAAAGGACAATATGCAAGTAGTCCAGTTGGAGTAATGTTACAACGCGATGCGGATGCTTATGAAATTGCTATAGCAGATGTATATGTAAGAGCTGGCGTTATATCTGTAATGCAAAGTAATATTACAGATACAAGATTAAATTCAGAGCTTTGTGGTATAGTGCATGGAACAATAAAACAAGTAGATACTACAGAAATATTTAGGCAGTACCAAGCTTGGTTTTTAGAGAATAAATCTAAACATGAAAAAGACTTTGAAGTTTGGATGAATGAATTTAAAATAGTCACAGGAAAGAGATTTACTGATTGGGTGGATGATTTGAAAAATTCTCTAGATCCCAACGAAGATATTGCCGCACAATTGCAGATGCAGATATCAGAAAATAAGTTACAATTGGTTGATATTGCGAAGCAACATGAAAACTTAGAAGAAAGCATAAATAAAGATATTTCTAAAATAATAGAAAAATTGGAATGTTACAGTTCATATGCAAGCGATAAAGACATTAATGGTATTTATAAAATAGTTACATTTAAAAGAAAAGATGGAACTAATTATATGGTATCTAAACTAAGTAATCCTGATAGTAACTATGATTATACAAAAAATACATGGGAATTTAAGAACGAAACAGGTACTATAACTATAAAAACTTACACATGGACTTTCACATATGATACAGATGGCAATATAATCAACAGGGTGGTGAGCTAGTGTTTGGAGAAGATTTATTAAAATATCATGGTATTGGGATAAAAAAAAATGAATATAAAAAATATAAAAAAGTAAGAGAATTTTATATATCCAATGATAATTCGGATTGTTATTCTCCTCATGGTACCTTTTCGGATAATGTTTTTACAGGTTTTAAATCAGATTATGATAATAGACAGCTTAAAATTATGCAAATGAATGTTTTACATGACAATGATTTTCACCAAACTTTAGCTTTAGATAATTTGAGATTACACAGTTATCCTCAATCTTCTTTAAACTATAAATTTGCACTTTTATATGACTGGGATTCAATAAAAAAAGGTTATTTATATATATTCAATAAGTCAGGAACACAAGTAATAAAAAAAATAGCTGAAGGTGATATATATAATCATGGTTTGACTAGGATTTTAGATGATCCAGTAACAGGCAATATAGCAGTAATGTATAGTTGGGCCGGAAGATCATTTTACTTAACAATATTTGATAGAAACCTAAATGTAGTTAAAGAGGAATTTTCAGTTGTTACTGATGGGCCTGTTTTTAAAGACACTAGTTTTTTTTATAATAATTATATTTATTCTTATAACAGAACAGGTTACGATTTTGTAAAATATGATTATAGAACTAATACTATTGTTGCTTCTTATAGTGGACGTAATAATGCTTATAAAATTGTATCTAATGTTTATGCTGAAAAAATATATCTGTCTGATATAGGTACTGTTTTAGATTTTAATTTAAATGAAATAAATAAAGTTGGTTTTTATGGAGAATTATATCCACCGGAAGGATTACCGAATTTAAATGGTAAAGGTATATTAATTGATCAATATGGTTTTGGTATAGAATATTTATTAAATACTAAAGGATTAACAGGAAGAGTATTAACGGAACTACCTCCTATGAGAAGCAGTGATTTACCATATAGATATGCCACTAGTGATTTAAATACAATTGTTTTTATAAAGTCAAACTATATAAGAGTGTTTGTGCGTTAACGTTAATAATCATAAAAATAAAATGAGAGAGGTGTAATTATGCTTTTAGAAGCTTTTGAAAAGATAACAGATGAAAAATATAAAATAAAATCTATTCATTTTATGCCATTCGACGAAATTTATGGACTTCACAAATCAAAAGAGGAAATTGAAAGGGAAGGTGGTGTATTTATTGAAGAAATTCCAGAACCCGAAAAAATAAAAGGGAAAAGTTCTTCTAGATATTGGAATCCTAAAACAAAAAAAATATTTTATGAATATGAAGATATTCCAGATTATGAAGAAAATACTTCAAAATCTAAAGAAGAAATACAAGAGGAAAGAATAGAAAAATTAGAAAATGATATAACTATTTTGCAAAATAATTCTATAGAACAAAAATATAATGAATTAATGAAAGGGGTTAAATAAATATGTTATATGAAATATTAAAAAGTCTAATAGGGAAAAATGCTTTTGAGAAGGAAGACATGACAAATAAGTTAAATGTATTTTATACTTTTAGTCAAATAACTGTAGAACAATATGCAGAGCTTATGGGAGAAGTTAGTCCAAACACAAAAGAAGATGAGGGAGATACTCCAGAAGAAGTTGTGACACAATAGATAAAAATTGTGACACATAATTGAATATAAAGTAAGCATAAGTTAAGACTATAGATAGTCTTTTTTTATTGCTTAAAATGAGGTGGAAATGTGAAAAAAATAGATGGAAGTATCATGTGCATAATTAATTTTATAGTAAGTCCATTATTGTACTTGAGTATATTGTTACCTCTAGTATCTTCGTTTAATATTAGTATCAAGATATTCCCTGTAACAATGATAATTCATACTATTTTATTTTGGGGATTTATTTTGTATCTAGAAAAAAGAAAATAATAAAAGGATTTTTTGTTCTTTTGTTTAATACATAATTCGGAAGGATGTGTTATAAATGGAAGAACAAATGAAAGAAGTACTTCAAAGAATTGATTACTTAGAAAAACTAATTAATACTATTCAAAACAATATAAATTCAAACATGCAATTATTTGTTGCAATGTTAGCATTGGTGGTTGCACTTGTAAGTGGAGCAATATTTTTGCTTGTCAAATATCTAGTAAATAAAAGGGTGGATACAGAGTTAATAAAAATGATCGAAAAAAATCCACCTACATTATATTATCAAGGTATTTTAAATAAAATTTATAGCGTTTGTGATGATAAACATAATTGGTTTTCAGAAGGAATTATATCTGTTGATTTAAACAAATTTAATATTAAATCTTTGGAATTCCCTATTCAACTTGATTTGTTTTATTTTAAAGATGATAGCTTTAAAATGGCAAATAGAATGGGAGAAAGAGAAGATAAAAAAGTTAAAATTAAAGTGGACTTAAAAGAATATGAAGCAAATTTGGAAAATAACTGTATAAAAATAAATTATAAAGACTTTTTCCCACATAAAGAAAACAATATTTTCTGGACTTTAAAAATACCTAATCCTAAATATAAAACAATACTTTAATTATACTATCAAGCAAGGACTTGTGTTAAACAGGTTCTTTTTTTTATTTTTAATAAAAGAGGTGTGAAATGGAAAATGAAATAATTAAATTAGTAGCTAGTCAAGGAGTGTTTGCAATATTTTTTGCTTATCTCCTTTTTTATGTATTAAAAGAAAATTCAAAGAGGGAGGGAAAATATCAGGATATTATTTCCACACTTACAGATAAATTTAGTATTTTAGATGATGTTAAAAAAAGTGTAGATAAGATAGAAGAAAAGTTAGAAAGGTAGGTTTTTACATGGAATTTTTAAAACAATTTCTACAGATTAAAAAGATAATAGCTTTACTTACTACTATAGTATTTTGTATTTTAGCATTAAAAACTAATATATCAAGTACAGAATTTTTGAGTGTATTTACCTTAATAATAGGGTTTTACTTTGGACAGTCTAGTGCTAGACAAGCAGTTAAGGAAAGCAAAGAGCAGGAATAAACCTGTTCTTTTTTAATTAAATTTACAGGAGGTAATTTTAATATGTTATTTAATTTAAATCCAGGACATACATTAAGTGGTGGAGATGTAGGAACTAGAGGAATAAATGGATTAAAAGAAGAGATATTAACAAGGCAATTAGTAGGAGAAATAGATAAAGAATTAAGAGGCAGAGGGCATAGCACTAACATATGTGGAGTAGATTATGCATCAACATTACAAGAAAGTTTAAATAAACAGGTAGCTTTATGTAATTCAGTAAATGCAGATTTAAATATCTGTATACATTTTAACACTACAATAGGTGGCTATGGATCAGAAGTATATACTTATAGTGGGAAATATTTAGTAGAAGCAGATAGAGTATTGAGACAATTAAATAATTTGGGATTTAGAAATAGAGGAATTAAAGACCAACCCTTGGCACTAACTAAAAGAACTAAAGCCAAAACAATTTATATAGAAGTATGTTTTATAGATAGTTCTGGAGATGTAGCCATACTTAATAAATATAAAATGAATGGAATTGCAAAGGCAATAGTAAATGGTGTTTTAGGTACATCTTCAAATGTAACACCAAGCAAACCAACAAATAATAATAGTTGGATTAATTTAGATGGTAAAACAGGTACAATAAATACACCAAGCGGTGTAAATATTAGGGAAAAGAAGTCTACATCTTTTAAAATATTAGGTGCTTTACCTAATGGTGCAAAGGTTAAACTATATAGAAAAGAAGGAGATTGGATACACATTTATTATCCTCCGCATGGGGGTTATGTCTATGGTAAATATATAAGATATTAATTTAGAGGGTAGTTACAGTTTTAGGCTGTAGCTACCTTTTTTTATTTTCCCTATATTTTTTGCGACTTCTATATTAAATCAATTTAAAAGAAATAAGTCAAATTAGTAAAATACCTTAAATATTAAGGAATTATCAGATAAAATGTTTTTATGGGGTATTTTGACATTTATCTATACATATAACTTAATGAATAATATATTAAGAGTGTAGTATAATGACCATATAATAATAAGGAGTGATAATTTGATTAATATATATTGTGATGAAAGTTGTCATTTGGAATTTACTGATAAAAATAAGAATAATCAAGTATCTATGGTATTAGGAGGAATAAGTTGTCCCAAAGAAGAAGTGAAAAAAGTAAGTGACGAATTGAGGGAAATAAAAAATAGACATGGAATATGGAAATTCAATGAGGTTAAATGGACAAAAGTGTCTGATAATAAAATAAATTTTTATAAAGAAGTTGTTAACTATTTCTTTAATAATCAAAATTTAAGATTCAGAACTATTGTTTTTCAGGATAAGAATAAGTTTAACTATGAAAAATATGATCATAATGATATATATTATATTATGTATTTTTATTTGCTAAGAGAAATGATAAATGTAAAAAAAATTAATAATATATACATAGATAAGAAGGATACAAGAGGAGGAAGAAAAGTAAAAGACCTCAGGGAATGTTTGTGTAATGAAAAATTAGATTTCGATTTTAAACTAATAAATAATATACAAATTATTAATTCTAGTGATAGTGAATTAATGCAATTAGTTGATATATTGATAGGAGCGGTTGGATATGCTAACCGAGGATATATGGGAGAGACATTAAATTCTACTGCAAAATTAGATTTAGTAGAGTTTATAAAATGTAAGACAGGGTATAGTTTACTTAAAACCACATTACGTCAAGAAGATAAATTTAATATATTTATATGGCATCCAATGAAGGAATAGGTGGTGAAAAATAAGTGAATTATTACGGATTAAGTCAGCCAAAAATATTTTCTAATAAAAATATTTTTGTAGACATAAAATCAGAATATGAAAATTTATATAATACATTTATAAGTCCTAAAATAAGACCAAGGTTACAGGAAGTCAAAATATTTATAGAAGATAAGCAAATTCAGGGAATGGAAGAAAGATATTTGCACAGTATTAGTCTTAAAGATAAAGGATATCATGAAAGAATATTACCGTGTACTAATGATGTAGGTTCAATAAAATGTATTCCGCAATGTAATATTAATAATGCAAGCTTTATTTTTAAAAAATTAAATAGAGTTGAGTGTTACTATAGGCTTTCTAGAATTCATTGGGTACCTGAAATAATTGAATATGCTAACAATGGGAATAAAAATACTAAAATATGGAGATATGATTCTAAAGATAGTAGTGGAAAATGGCATTGGAGTAGGTATGTTAGATATCAGGCAGGAATTGTAGATTATTTAATTGTATTTAACGAACTATATGATAAAAAAGATAAAACAAAATTAAATTATTTAGATTTTAGAACAGCATACCCAGTTTTTTTACCGGGTGATAAGAAAAAAATGGACAAGGAATATAATAAATATATTAGATCTATAAAATAAAAAACCGGTCTTCCCAACAGGAATCCGGTGATCTCCTTCTACCATTGGTAGATGAGCTACTTAAAATGTAACATTTTTATTTACAAATGTCAAGTAATTTAGTTTATACTGTTACATTTTCTTATAATGTAATTACACTATATTATAGTATATGCATATAGCTTTACTTTTGCCACAAATTAGAAAATTATTCATTAAAAATATATAAACTATCAATTTTGAGGGTACTTCGATAATGGAAGTACCCTCTTTTTCATTGGAAAAATTATTATAATTTATATAAATATTTCATAAAAAGGTATTGATTAATTATACTACGTGTAGTATAATTATATTTGTAAGGAGGTGTGAAAAGAAGGTGGTCAAATTAATAAGAAAATTAAAAAAGCTTGATAAACTACTGGGAATAGTCATCAAGCTACTAGTAAAAATAACAATCATAATAATGCTACTGAAACAGCTATATGATTTGTTATGAACACAGGGGAGGAAAACTCCTCCCTTACTCTTATAATACCACCTTGAATGATATGAGTAAAGATTTAAAAGTATTATTTAAATTAATGCTAAAGATATCCATAAAATTAATTGTTATAGCTCTATTAGTATGCTTGATATTTAAAATAGTTATGTAGGAGGTTTTCAAGTGGGAAAATCTAAACAGACAATAGCCAATCAAAACTGGGAAAATAAAAATAGAGAGTATGCTAGCTATTTGAAAAGTCGTAGCAGCGCTAGAAGCTTTATAAGAAATAAAGCAACACTAGAGGATATTGAGGAGCTTAGAAATTTATTAAAAGAAAGAGAAGAATTATTAATCGAGAATAATAAAGGAGAGATTTAAAAATGAAAAAGGTGGTTATAAGTTTATTAACAGGCTTACTAATAGGAGCTTCAACTAGATTTGTTAGTGTAGCCAATGCGGTTATACCAGCAGAAGACAATGGAAAAGAAAACGGATATTATATGTATTGCTTAGATAAGGCAAAACCTGTTTGGGTATCTTTAAATAAAGTAAAGGAAGGAGAAAAATTTCTTTACTTAAGTAACCCTAGAGACAATAAAGTAATAAAATTAGTAAAAATAAATTAATAGAATAAAAAAAGAGAGTAGTTCCTTAGTTGGAATTGCTCTCTTTTTTTATGGAATTTTCTATATAGATTGGTATAGTGTTTTAGGGATTTTTATTATATCCAAGATATGGATATTTTAATCAAAGCTTTTATATTTACCTAAGATATGTTAAATTAATATTAATTACATATGAATGGGGGATTAAGTAAATGAAGAAAATACTATCCATATTAATAATAGCCATTTTAAGTATTGGATTAGTTGCTTGTGGTGAAGAAACCGTATTGAATTCAGAAGAAAAAGCATTATTAAATAAGACTTATGGTCAAATGTCAATAGATGAAAAAATAAAATTACATGATTTAATGGCTAAAAACAATTTAACAGAATCAGATGTGAAGAAAATAAAAAAATATATAGAAAATGAAATTAGCGATGAAGGAGAAAAGAAAACTTTATTATATTCATTAGAAAGTAATTTAAAAATAAAAGAAATAAAGTTAACTGATTTAGACAAGCAAATATTAAAGAAAAAATTTAAGGAATTAAAGCCAGAAGAAGTAATTAGACTTAATGATTTAAAAAATAACTTTGATAAAATAGTTAATAAAGAAGATATAAAAAAAGATATAGATAGATTAACTAATGAAGAAGAAAATTTAAGTGATAAAGAAAGTCAAAAAGATAAAGATACCTTTGATGAAATAGAAGATATAGCAAATAATGAAATAGAGAAACTTAAGGCAGGCAAATATAAAAATTATATAAAAGAAGTAAAGTTAACTAACTTATATCCTGTTAATACATTCCAAATCGAACTAATTTTAAAAGATAAAAAGGATTTAAGAGTTGGTGAAGTTACTACTATTAGGAATAACTTATGCAGCACTATAGTAGATAATATGCAAAAGAAAGGTACATTAAATCAATTAAGTAAAGTAGAAATGAGTATTAAGATAGAAGATAAGGATGTAGGTATCTTTATATTTAATAAAGGCAGCGGCTGGGACAAATGTGTAGAGCCTTTAAATTAATAATAAACAAAAACTCTAAAGGGTTAACCTTTAGAGTTTTTTATTTGACGTCAAAAATACGTCAAAAATGGTTTTCTAATTATTTCAATTTGTTTAAGTGAAAAATTTTTTTGTTAGATTAAAAACATTGAATTTACTAGGTTTTTCAAAAGTATTTTAAATTGCTGACAGTATTTACAATATTGTTTTTATAGTATAAAATTATATGAAAGTTGTCAAGGTATAGGGTAAAGCCTAATAAATCTTTTTATTATAATTTATATGGAAAGGTAGATATTAAATGATATATGGTAATATTGATGGAATAAGAAAAACCGTTTTAGAGGAATTAGAAGAAATATATGAAATGAAAATAGAAAAGAATGACATCATTAATGAAGAGCTAATGAATGTATTATGCAAATTAACAGAACAATTAAATAGAGAAATAAGTGTGGGAATATCTAGAAAAGGTAGTATAGTAGCAGTTTCCGTAGGAGATAGTACAACTGTAGAAATGCCGGAGGTGGAAATCAAAACCAATAAGCTTTCCCGTATAAGAATTGTTCATACTCATCCAAATGGTAATCCTAAACTTTCTTCAGTAGATTTATCTGCATTATTAAAATTAAAATTAGATTGTATGGTAGCTATAGGAGTAGAGTATGAAAAGATAACAGGATTTGGTGTGGCATTTTGTACTATGGAGGATAGTAAATTAAGTATAGAGGAAAAGTATTTTAAAGATATAAATAGCCTATTAGACTTTAGTTTATTAAATGAAATAAATTATATAGAACAAAATTTGAAAAATGAAGAATTAGAAGATCAGGAAGAAGAAAAGGTTATACTTGTTAGTATTGATGATGAAGAAAGTATAGATGAATTAGAAGAATTAGCTAAGGCTTGTAATTTAAAAGTTGTGGAAAAGGTCTTACAAAATAAAAATAAAATTGATTCAGCCTATTATATAGGCACAGGTAAGGTAGGAGAAATAGCCTTAATAAGGCAGGCTTTAAATGCAGATGCGGTAATATTTGATGATGAACTTTCTGCCTCTCAAATAAGAAATTTAGAAGAATCTATAGGAACTAAAGTAATAGATAGAAATACATTAATATTAGATATATTTGCAAGGAGAGCAAAAAGTAGAGAAAGTAAAATACAGGTAGAACTTGCACAATTAAAATATAGATTATCAAGATTAGCAGGATTAGGATTAGTTCTATCAAGAACAGGTGGAGGAATAGGTACAAAAGGGCCAGGTGAAAAAAAGCTAGAAACAGATAAAAGACATATAAGAGAAAGAATTTACGATTTAAAGAAAGAGTTATATAAAATAAAAAAGGTTAGAGAAACTCAAAGAAGTAAAAGAAATGATATACCTAAGGTTTCTTTAGTTGGATATACTAATGCAGGTAAATCTACATTAAGAAACAAGTTATGTGATATGGGAATAGCTAGTGCACAAAATAAAGAAAAGGTTTTTGAAGCAGATATGTTATTTGCTACACTAGACACCACAACTAGAGCAATATCATTACTTAACAACGAAATCATAACATTGACAGATACGGTAGGCTTTGTAAGGAAACTTCCTCATGAATTAGTAGAAGCTTTTAAATCTACATTAGAAGAAGTTATTTATTCTGATTTACTTCTACATGTAATAGACATTTCATCAGATACAGCAGAAAAACAAATAGATGCAGTTGATAATGTATTAGAGGAATTAGGAACAGAAAATAAACCAATAATATTAGTATTTAATAAAATAGATAAAGTCTCAATGGAAAGATTAAATTATTTCAGAGATAAATTTAAAGATGAAAAGGTTATAGAAATATCCGCTAGACTAGGTATAAATCTTGAAGACTTGCTAAAGCTAATAGAGGAAACATTGCCATATAAATTAGCAGAAGTAGAGTATATAATTCCTTACGATAAACAAAAAACAGTAGCATTTTTGCATAGAAACAGTAAAATAATAGAAGAAGAATATAGAGAAAAAGGAACTTACATTAAAACAAAGGTAGATACTGAAGTTTATAATAAGTGCCGGGAATTTCTACTTAATAAAAAATAAAAAATATACTTTTTAAATTCTTCATTAAAAAGTAACAAATAGAAAAAGGAATTATTAGCAAAGTGTAGAATATAATAATTACAAAATAATTATTATTAATTAAATGTGATTATAAGGAGGAATTGTTTATGAAAAAATATTTATGTGAGGCTTGCGGATATATATATGACCCAGAACAAGGAGATCCAGATAATGGAGTAGCACCAGGAACAGCTTTTGAAAATGTTCCAGAAGATTGGGTATGTCCTTTGTGTGGATTACCTAAATCAGAGTTTGTAGAAGCTTAATTAAATAAAATATAAAAAATAAGCTGTAAATCTTTTAGATTTATGGCTTATTTTTTTAAAATGGAAATAATAATAAATAAAGATTAGTTTAATGTATATAAAAATTTTTATTATATTATTTTGATTATGGTATAGAAATAAAAACAATTTAAAATATAGAAAGGAAGATATAATATGGAGAAAGTTTGTCCAATATGTAATAAATTAAATACAGTAAAATATTGTTGTGATAAATGTGGAGGGGAGTTAATAGATAGGGGAGTAATTCATGATTATATGGATCCATACAGTGTAACATGGCCTATACAGGACTATGAGGATTATTGCTTACATATTTTTAGTTGTAATAATTGTTGTAATGAAAAAAAGGAATATATACAAAAAATTATAGTATAAATATCATATATGAAAGAAAAATTTCACATATAATGCTTACTAGTTGTAATAACTCCAATAAGTATTATATAATATAAAGAATTGAGAAACTTTTACTGTGCCATTATTTTGAAAATTAAATTATTTTAAAAAAGGGAGGAGGATCAGCTTGAATGATAATATAATTAAGTATCAAACAGCTTTTAATAATGTTATAGATAGATTAAAAAATAATGAATCTGTTTTGGCTGTAATGGTATTTGGTAGTATGGTCACAGGAGATTTGTGGGAAGAATCGGATATAGACTTATTTGTTGTAATAAATGAAGATATTAAGGTGGAAAAAATATATACACAAGAAGAGGACGTTCCTATTCATGTTAAAATAATTGATAAAAAAAATTTAAATAAAATATACCAGTGTGATTTAAGGGGGGGCAAAACCCATAGAATATTTGCTTCTTCAAGGCTAGTATTTTCAAAAGAT
Source organism: Clostridium sp. CTA-6 (assembly GCF_054768115.1). Lineage (NCBI taxonomy): Bacteria > Bacillati > Bacillota > Clostridia > Eubacteriales > Clostridiaceae > Clostridium > Clostridium sp. CTA-6. Next base: position 175,223 of record NZ_BAAAAU010000009.1, on the reverse strand, counting down.
AGTTCTATAAGTTCTTGGTATGACAGGGGAAGATATTATCCAGATATTGATAGAGAAAGATGGAATTTAGTTTATTTAGATGAGATTTTTAAGTATATAGGAGTATGTAAGAAATATTTAAAAAATAGAGGCCTTTATACAGCTTATAGTGATTCTGTGAAACTTACAGAGGCTTTTTCAAAATTATATGTTAATTTTTCTGGATATATGATCAGTAAAGATGTGATAAATATGGCCACTAGCCTAGATGATGACTTTAAAAATATAGTAGATGATTTATTTTTTAATAAGGATAATATTGAAGAATCAATAATTAGATTGATAGAATACATTAAAATATATTTAAATAATAATATTAGAAACATTACATCATTATTGCTTAATTATATGAAAGAAAAGGATACATTTTTAAGTTCTCAAGATATTTTAATGGATGAGCTATTTAAATGTTACTCAATTAGTATGGAAGATATATTAGAATATCTTTATTATAAGAATATAATAAAAAAACAGAGTAGAAAATTAAAAAATAAAAAAGGAGAATTAATTTTCGAAGAAAATGTTTATTTTATTTAGAGGTTAACAACAATTATAGACTATTAAAAAAATTAAATATAATAAATTTTATTCTATTAAAAATATCAACCTATTTAGTTAAGTAAAGTTTGTTTTATTACTATCTGATTTAATACATTTATATTTTATAAGTAGTAAAAGGATAGTTATGAACAGGGATAATTTCTTATAAGAAGATTAAATGAAAAATTTTATTTTTTATAAGTAAATTTAATCTAAGACTAAGAAGTACTTCACAACTAAATAGGTTTTTTAGGTAATTAAAAATATATATGGGGGACAGTCTTATGGAGAAATATATACTAATTTTTCAGGAGAACTCTATACCTAAATATGTTCAACTATATAAATATATAAAAAATATGATAGATAAAAATAAAATTAAGGACAATGAAAAGCTACCATCTATAAGAAAATTAGCAAATTTATTAGGTATAAATACGGTAACTGTAATAAATGCATATAAAAAATTGGAAAATGACGGATATGCCATACAAAAGATAGGTAGCGGTACCTATGCAAAGAAAAAAGAGATTAGTAGAAATTTAAGAAAAGAATATTCAGATTCAATAAAATCCATAGATAAAGAAGATTTTAAATGTTATATAGATTTTATAGGGGAAAGTGCTTGTTCAGATTTATTTCCCGTGGAATCTTTTAAATCCATATTAAACGAAGTTTTGGATAGGGATGGAAAGGATGCTTTAGTTTATCAGGAAACATTAGGCTTTGAAGGACTTAGACAGCATATATCAGAAGTGTTTTGGAATAACAAAATAGAAAAAAATCATATACTTATAGTTTCAGGAGCACAACAAGGAATTGATATAATATCAAAATCTATTATAAATGTTAATGATAATGTTTTAATAGAAAAACCTACATATAGTGGAGCACTTTCAGTTTTTAAATGGAGAAGAGCAAACATATATGAAGTTCCTATGGAAGAGGATGGAGTAAATATAAAAGAATTAGAAAAGATAGTTAAAAAAAATAATATTAAATGTTTTTATACTATGAGCTATTTTCAAAATCCAACAGGTATAAGCTGTAGCTTAGAAAAGAAGAAAGCCATATTAAATTTAGCAACTATATATGATTTTTATATAATAGAAGATGATTATTTATCTGAATTAATATATGATAAGAATATAGAATACATAACCTTTAAAAGTTTAGATAGAAATGATAGAGTTATATATATAAAAAGTTTTTCAAAAATATTTTTACCAGGAATAAGAATAGGTTATGTAATAGCACCTAAAGATTTAAGGGAACAAATTCAAAATTGTAAAATAAATACAGATATATCTACATCAAGTTTAATGCAAAGAGCTTTAGATTTGTATTTAATAAAGGGATTATGGAAGGAATACATAAATTATTTATATGAAATTTATGTACCAAAATATGAATTTACTAAAAATACGATACAAAACATATTAAAAAATAAAGTAGAATTACAAAATCCAGGGGGAGGGCTTCACTTTTATATAAAAATAAAGGAGAATGCTAATATAAATTCCATGGAACTTTTCAATGAATGTATGAAAAACAAAGTTTTAATTACACCAGGAGTTCTTTTTTATAAAAATCCTAAGGAAGGTTTAAAATATTTTAGGTTAGGATTTTCAGAAAATACTATAGAAGAAATAGAATTAGGTATAAATAAAATAAATGATATATTAGAAAAGAGATTAAGTTAATATAGATAAAAATAAATTGATTTTATGAATTTTTGTATTAAATTTTACAAAAGGTTTATATAATTTAAGTGTTTTAAGAAAGGTGAGGAGTATGAATAAAAATTTAGTAGATATAGATTGGAACAATATAGATAAATACTCCCAAGAACAAATAACCTACTTCTTATACTTAGAGGGGAAAAATATAGAAACTTTGAGTCAGATTAGAAATTTGGATAAATCCACTATAAAGAAACACATACTGGATGGTAAGATTAAATATGGTATACTGGCTAAAAGTTCTAATGTAGAAGAATTATTTAAACAAATAGCTAACTCAGGAAAGCAAGATAAAATAGAAGTTATAAATGGATTAGAAAGTAAAATAAAAAAGGATTTAATTTTTTTTATAAAAAATAATTATGGAGATATGTATCCTAAAGATAAACAAGCAGCAGTTTGGATTTTAGGAGAATTGAAAGATGAAGAAGGAATTGACATACTTTTAAAAGCATCAGTACATAAATTTATAAATATAAGAAGGATGGCAGTTTCAGCCTTAGGTAAAATAGGGAGTATTAAAGGAGAAACTATTTTAATAAGGGCATTAGAAGATGAGAATTCTCAGGTTGTAACTTATGCTATAAAAGCCTTAAAAAAATTAAAAAGCACAAAAGCAAAGGAAAAAATTATATATATAAAAAATAAAACTGATAAAGATTATATATTAAAAGCAGTAGATGAATATTTACAAGAAATAAATGACCCTATATAGAAAAGAGGTATGTAAATGTCCTATTTTACTATAAAAAACTTTGGAAAAGATGAATTTGAAGAAAAAAAGTCTACTTTCATAGGAAGAGCGCAAAGGATTTATACAGAAGAAGAAGCTAAGGCTTTTATAAATCAAGTTAAAAGCGAAGAAAAAGAAGCAAGACATAATGTTTATGCGTATGTTATTGGGGAAAACATGGGAATACAAAGATATAGTGATGACGGTGAGCCCCAAGGAACAGGTGGTATACCGGTATTAGATGTTATAAAAAAGAATGAAGTTACAGATATAGCTATAGTAGTTACAAGATATTTTGGAGGAATACTTTTAGGTAAAGGTGGACTAGTAAGGGCTTATTCAAAAGGGGCTGCCGTAGCCATAAAAGATGCAGGTATAGTTGAAAAAGTTAAAGGTAAATCTATAACTTTCATAGTGGAATATGATGCTTTAGGTAAAATACAGTATTTGTTTGAACAAAATCTTTGGCATATAGAAGATATAGAATATACAGAAAAAGTTAGTTTAACTATGTTTTGTGAAGTAAATATTATATCTACAATAGAAAAGAAAGTTCTAGAGATAACCAACGGAAATTGTAAAATAATTAAAGGAGATGAAAATTTCTACTTTAAAATGGATAATAGGCTATTTGAAGATGAGCAATAAATTTGAATTTTTAACTTTCTCTATGATATAATAATTTAGTGAATTTGCATTTAAATATTAGTATTTTCAATTATAAATATACTAATAAAATTAGTTTTTAAAATAGAATTAATATAAACAGAGTTCTTGGCTTCAGAGGGAGTTTTTACTCTCACTAAAGCTTAGAAATCGTTATCCAGGGACATAGCCGCTCTTTACTGCCACTTTGAAGAAGATGGGAGTATTAGAGCGGGTAGTCATCGGATAAATTTTTCTATTAATAAGGTTGGGAGGAAATAACATGTCAGGACATTCAAAATGGCATAACATACAAGCTAAAAAAGGCAAAGTGGATGCTAAAAGAGGAAAAATTTTTACTAAAATAGGTAAAGAAATTGTGGTAGCAGTTAAGCAAGGAGGTCCAAGTGCGGACTCAAATCCAAGACTTAGAGACGTTATTGCAAAAGCAAAGGCTAATAATATGCCAAATGATACAATAGAAAGATCTATAAAGAAGGCGTCAGGAGAACTTAATGCTGTAGACTATGAAACTATTACATATGAAGGATATGGTCCAGCAGGTATAGCAGTTCTAGTTGATGTGTTAACAGATAACAAAAATAGAAGTGCAGGAAATGTAAGATACGCTTTTACAAAACAAGGCGGAAACATGGGTTCAACAGGTTGTGTATCATTTATGTTCCAATCTAAGGGGCAAATCGTTATAGAAAAGAAAGATGGCTTAGATGAAGATGAACTTATGATGATGGCATTAGATGCAGGTGCAGAAGACTTTGAGTCAGAAGATGAGGTTTATGTTGTAACAACTTCTCAAGAAGATTTTGGAACTGTTAGAGAGGCTCTAGAATCAGAAGGATTAGAATTTTTAGAAGCAGAGATTAAGATGGTCCCAGATACATATACAGCAATAGATGAAGATACAGCAACTAAATTTCAAAAGATGCTAGATGTTTTAGAAGATGATGACGATGTGCAAAATGTATATCACAATGCAGAATTGCCTGAAGGATGGGAAGAGTAATAATATAAGAAAATTACGACTTAAAAAGGAATATACTACCCTTGGTTTAAAAAAAGGATATGTGGTTAGAAAGGCAACTCACTTCAATAAGAGATTCTAACTTGTTTTTTCTTAAAATATATGGTTCTAAATCATAACTCGCTGAACGCTCAGACAATAATTTGGAACATACATATATTTTGCAAAAACAACTAAGAATCTCTAATCTTGTTCAAATGCCTTTTACACCACATATCCCTATTTTTTAAACTAAGGGAAGTTAGCATAACTCTTTAAAGATAATTTCCTGTAGAGCACGAGGCACCAAAGGAAGATTTTACTCTACTCTGTTTTGTAAAATCCACAATTATATTTTTCTTTATTAAGTTATTTAGATATTTTAAAAATTTTCGTTAGAAAATTCATGCGTAGCATATCAAAAAATCGTATCCTTCATAATATTTATATGAATTTAAATTACACTTAAAGCTATTTGCGTTAGCAAAACAATTTAATAAAATAAATAAATTAATTTAGTTAATAATTTACAAATCGCAGTTGTTATAAATTCTACTAACCTTATAAATATATACCTTTTTTATTATACAGATTTTACTTGAATGGCTACGCCACTTATTTTTGTTAAAATTAAAGCTTTTACATACAAAAATAAATACTAACTATCCCAAAAATCTCCGATTTTAAAGGTATTAAAACAAGAAATACTTTTAGAGAAAATAGATATCTAGAAAAATAATTAGAATACTTCATTTGTGAAATAATATTTAAGCGTGAAGTAAACAGGACGTTTACTTAGCCCTGTTGCCACAGGACGTGACATTAGGGCGCTAGCTTAAATATTAGGGCACAAATACTAGTATTCTTTATTTTTATAGCTATCTATTGACTAAAAGTATTTTTTGTTTTAATTTTCAACCTTTAAAGGCCGTTACGGCGTAATTTCCTTATTTAGTGAATAAGAGTTTGCATATTTGTCCATAATATTCCTAGGAGGGATATTATGGATGTAAAAAGAAGAAATGTTATAATTATAATTGTTTCATTGTTTGTGTTATTTGTGTCTGTTTACTATATAACTTCAATAAAATTAAGAAATAATGAGGTAGATAGCAGTAAAAGACAAGTTAAACAAGAGGATATAAAAGAAGATTCTTTAGCTGTAGGTAGTACAGGAAATGAAGTGTTGGATAAAGAATCTAAAATAATATTTAAAATAAAGTATAAAAAGAGTGGAGACACCATAACTGTAAGGGAAACAAAAGTATCAGATAATGTAGATCTAGTTGGAAAAGGCAAAGAAGATATTGAAAAGATATATTCTAAAGAAGGATATAAGGTTGAAGAATTTAAAGATCATATATTGTCTCTTGTGAAAGAAGAGGATAAATATATGCCTAATAAATATGTTGTAGGGATAAAAGGTGATAATATAGCTATTTATAGGACGGATGAAAGTGGAAACATGTACATAGAGGATGAAAATAAAGATATAACAGATATAAAAACAAGTAAATTAAAAGAACAGGATATTCATATGTTAACCACTGGAGATAAATATTTTCAATGTGATACAAGGGAAGAGGCAGAAGCACGTCTAGAAGATTATGAATAGAATTATTTAAACAAAATTTGTTATAATTTATTTTAGTAATATTAATATACAAAAAACTAATATTGGAAATATAGCTTGCATTTACACTAATATGCAAGCTATGTTTTTTTAGTTGAATAAAAACTTCTAAAATGATAAAGTAATATGTGTCTATTAATATGTAATTGGAGGGTTAAGGGGTGTACGAATATATAAAAGGAAAATATATTGATATGTACAAAGACTATATAGTTATAGAAAATAACAATATAGGTTATAAAATATACACATCAGGAAGCACTATGGCAAAATTACCTTCCATAGGTGAAAATATAATGTTATATACAGAACAAATAGTAAGAGAAGATTTTATAGGAATTTATGGGTTTTTAACAAAGGATGAATTGAGTATGTTTAAATTGCTTTTAACAATAAATGGGGTGGGAGCTAAGGCCTCTTTATCTTTATTATCTATAAGCAATGTTTCTACTTTGAAATATGCTATAAAAATGGGAGATGAAAAAACTATAACAAGAGCTCCAGGTATAGGCAAAAAAACAGCTCAAAGAATTATATTAGAGCTTAAAGATAAAATAGAGATAGATATTGTAGAAGATGATGATGAAGAAATCATAAATAAGATTACGGATGATAAAAAAGTATTAGAAGCAATAGCTGCTTTAGTAACACTAGGTTATTCTGAAAAAGAAGCAAATAAAGTGATTAATCAATGTGATAAAGATAATTCTTTAGAACAGATTATAAAGGAAGCTTTAAAGTATTTAATGAAATAAATTAGAGGGGGGTACTTAGATGGAGAACAGAATGGTAACTCCTTTTGATGTAGAAGATGATAAGGAACAGTATAGTTTAAGACCTACTACATTAAAAGAATATATAGGTCAAGAAAAAGTAAAAGCTAATTTAGATATATTCATACAAGCAGCTAAAAAAAGAGGAGAATCTTTAGATCATGTACTTTTTTATGGACCACCAGGACTAGGTAAGACTACTCTTGCTAATATTATAGCTAATGAAATGACAGGTAATTTAAAAGTAACTTCAGGTCCAGCTATAGAAAAAGCAGGAGATTTAGCGGCTATATTAACTAGTTTAACAGATTATGATGTTTTATTTATAGATGAAATTCATAGATTAAATAGATCTATAGAAGAAATATTATATCCAGCTATGGAAGATTATGCTTTAGATATAGTTATAGGCAAAGGTGCTGCAGCAAAGTCTATAAGATTAGATCTTCCTAAATTTACTCTTATAGGGGCTACTACAAGAGTTGGGCTATTAACATCTCCCTTAAGAGATAGATTTGGTATGTTATGTGCTATGGAATTTTATACAGATGAGGAACTTATGGAAATAGTAGTAAGATCAGCAGCTATATTAAATGTAAATATTTGCAAGGAAGCTGCTTTTGAAATAGGAAAAAGATCTAGAGGCACTCCAAGAATCGCCAATAGGCTCTTAAAAAGAGTTAGAGATTATTGTGATGTTAAACATGATGGTGATATAGATTTACAGGGTGCAAAGGCAGCCTTAGACCTATTAGAAGTAGATAAAGAAGGATTAGATAAAATAGATAATAAAATATTAGAAGCTATAATTTTTAATTTTAAAGGAGGCCCTGTAGGATTAGAAACCTTAGCTTATTTTATAGGTGAGGAATTAGATACCATAGAGGATGTTTATGAACCATATCTTATACAAAAGGGATTTATAATGAGAACTCCAAGAGGAAGAGTGGCCTCGGAAAAAGCATATAACCATTTTGGAGTAACAAAAAAAGAAGAAAAAACAAATCAAGTATCTATATTTAATAAATAATAAATAATAAATTTTAATTCTATATTAAGAGGTGGAAAACGTGAAAGTAAAAGATTTTGATTTTTATTTGCCAGAGGAATTAATAGCACAACATCCTATGGAGAAAAGAGATGAAGCTAGATTACTTGTATTAGATAAGAAAACAGGTGAGATAGAGGATAAAATATTTAAGGACATTTTAGATTATTTAACACCAAATGATTGTTTAGTTTTAAATAATACTAGAGTTTTACCTGCAAGACTTATAGGGTCAAAAGAAGAAACTGGTGGGAAAATGGAATTCTTACTTTTAAAGAGAAAAGAAAAGGATGTATGGGAAACTTTAGTTAAGCCAGGAAAGAGAGCTCAGATTGGAGCAAGATTTATATTTGGCAATGGAGAGCTTAAAGCAGAAGTTATAGGAATGGGAGAAGAAGGAAGTAGAATAGTAAAATTTTATTATGAAGGTATTTTCGAGGAAATATTAGATCAACTAGGACAAATGCCCCTACCTCCATATATAAAGGAAAAGTTAGATAATAAAGAAATGTATCAAACAGTTTATTCAAAGGAAGAGGGATCAGCAGCATCTCCTACAGCAGGACTTCATTTTACAGAGGAACTTTTGGAAAAAATAAAAGGAAAAGGTGTGAAATTAGCCTTTTTAACCTTACATGTAGGATTAGGAACTTTTAGACCAGTTAAAGTAGAAGATATTCAAGAGCATATTATGCATTCAGAATATTATAAAATGGATAAAGAAACTGCTGAAATAATAAATACTACAAGAGAAAAGGGTGGAAGAGTTATAGCAGTAGGAACTACCTCTTGTAGAACATTGGAAACTATAGGGGACATAGAAGGTAAAGTAAAGGAGCAATCAGGATGGACAGATATATTTATTTATCCAGGATATAAATATAAAGTAGTGGATGCTTTAATTACTAATTTTCATCTTCCACAATCTACATTACTAATGTTAGTATCTGCATTAGCAGGAAGAGACAATATAATGAATGCATATAATATGGCAGTAGAAAAGGAATATAGATTCTTCTCCTTTGGAGATGCTATGTTTATTAAATAATATTAATAGAAGCTTAATCCCTAAGGAAAAAGAGGTGGAAGTATGTATAAATTGTTAAAAAAATCAGGAAATGCAAGACGAGGAGAATTTACAACTCCTCATGGTATGATACAGACTCCTGTATTTATGAATGTTGGAACTCTTGCGGCCATAAAAGGAGCAGTATCATCTATGGATTTAAAGGAAATAGGATGTCAAGTTGAATTATCTAATACATATCATCTTCATTTAAGACCAGGAGATGAGATTGTTAAAAAAATGGGCGGATTACATAAATTTATGAATTGGGATAGACCAATACTTACAGATTCAGGTGGATTTCAAGTATTTTCATTATCAAAAATAAGAAAGATACAGGAAGAAGGAGTTTATTTTAATTCACATATAGATGGTAGAAAGATATTTATGGGACCGGAAGAAAGTATGAGAATACAAAGTAATCTAGCTTCAACTATAGCTATGGCTTTTGATGAATGTGTGGAGAACCCAGCACCAAGAGAGTATGTAGAAAAGTCCGTAGAAAGAACAACAAGATGGTTACATAGATGTAAAGATGAGATGGATAGATTAAATTCTTTGTCAGATACTATAAATAATAAGCAAATGTTATTTGGTATAAATCAAGGTGGAATTTATGAAGATATAAGAATAGAACATGCTAAAACTATAGCTAAAATGGATTTAGATGGATATGCTATAGGAGGATTAGCTGTTGGGGAAAGTCATGAAGACATGTATAGAATAATAGATGCAGTAGTTCCTCATCTTCCAGAGGATAAACCTATATATCTTATGGGAGTGGGAACACCAAGTAATATATTGGAAGCTGTAGATAGAGGGGTGGATTTTTTTGATTGTGTTCTTCCTGCAAGAAATGGAAGACATGCACATGTTTTCACAAAAGAGGGTAAAATAAATTTATTGAATGCAAAATTTGAATTAGATGATAGACCTATTGATGAAGGTTGTCAGTGTCCAGCTTGTAAGCATTATACAAGATCTTACATAAGACATTTATTTAAGGCAAAGGAAATGCTAGCTATGAGATTATGTGTTTTACATAACTTATATTTTTATAATAATTTAATGCAAGAAATAAGAGATGCCATTGACGGAGATTATTTTAAAGAATACAAAGAAAGAAAACTTCAACAGTGGTGTGGAAGAGCATAAAGAATTAAAAATAGTTTTTGTTTATTAATAGCTATAATAAATTTTGTGTTTTAAATATAAAATAATATAAATATATCTATTAATTGTAAATTATCAATTAATAATAAAAAAACTTTTCAAATTTAAACTGAAAAGTAGTAAAATAAATTATAGTTCATAAAAAATTAGGAGGGATATATATGCAACAAGGTCTAGGATTAAATAGTATATTCTTAGTGGTAATGCTTGGATTATTCTATGTAATGGTATTTATGCCAGAGAAGAAAAGAAAGAAAAAATATAATGAAATGTTAAATTCCATATCTGTAAATGATGAAATAATAACAAGAGGTGGAATAATAGGCAAAATAGTTAGCATAAAGGAAGATTATGCAATTATACAAACAGGACCAGATAGAGTTAAGATACAAGTTAGTAAAAGTGGAATATTAGACATAACTAAAAAAAGAGAAGATACAGATAAAAAAGAAGATATTGATAAGAAAGAGGAAAAACCAGCAAAAGAGGATAAATAAATTATCATAAAACACTCCCTTAATACATAAATACTAAATATGAGGGGGTGTTTTATGTTGAATAAGAAAAATACTGAATTTATTGTACAAGGATTATTAAGGGCTATTATAATTACTGTAATCATGCTATTAATATTTGCAGTAATATTAACTTTTAAAGATATAGGTGAAAAGATATCTTCAATTATATATCTTTTAATTACAATTTTAAGTATAATGTATGGAACTATATATGCTGTTAGAAAAATAAATAAAAAAGGATGGCTAATAGGACTAGTAATATCTATTATATACATGGCTATTATATACATCATATCTATAGTTTCTGGTAATACATTAACTTTTGGGACTGATAGATTTATAAGAATATTTTTGGCATTAATACTAGGAATTCTTTCAGGCATGTTAGGTATTAACATTTAGAATGATTTGAGGTCAATGGAAACTTTATTTTATCCATAAATTATGATATAATCAAACGGAAAGTAAGTAGGTAGATTGGAGGAATACTTAATGAAACATATAAAAACTATAAACAAAGCAAACATAAAAAACAGCTTACAAAAACCAGGCTGCAAAGAATGTGCAAATTCTTGCCAATCAGCATGTAAAACTTCTTGCACAGTAGCGAACTTAGCTTGTGAAAACTAATATAAGCTAAAAGCAGTAACTTTAAAGTTACTGCTTTATATTTACTGAAAATAAATGTATAATATAAATGTTTTAATAAATAATAAGTCCTATATTTTGAAAATATTTGTAGAATTATAAAAGCAAAGTATATAGGTTAATAAGGAGGAAATTTAATTGGCTGATATTCATAAGTTCACCCAAATGGGACAAAAATATGTTATAGACGTAAATTCAGGAGCAGTACATATAGTAGATGATATAGTATATGATTTATTAGATGATGAAGGTTTAAAAGCTAAAGAAGACCTTATGCATGGATATAAAGAGAAATATAGCAAAGAGGAAATAGAAGAGGTTTATGAAGAAATAGAAAGTCTTATAAAAGAGGACATGCTATATTCTAAAGATAAGTATGAAAATATAGCTTATGCCCATGAAAAAAGTGAGAATTTTATAAAGGCGTTATGCTTAAATATAGCCCATGATTGTAATTTAAGATGTAAATATTGTTTTGCAGATGAAGGAGAATATAAAGGAAAGAGAGAATTAATGTCTCCACAGATTGGGAAAAAAGCTATAGATTTTGTTATAGAGAAATCCGGACCAAGAAAAAATATAGAGGTAGATTTATTTGGAGGAGAACCCTTAATGGCTTTTTCTACTATAAAGGAAATAGTAGAATATGCTAAAGAACAAGAAAAAAAACATAATAAAACCATAAGATTTACTATGACTACCAATGGTACTCTATTAAATAAGGAAATAATGGAATACTTGGATAAAAATATGGGGAATATAGTATTAAGCATAGATGGAAGAAAAGAAATAAATGATAATGTTAGAGTTAGAGTAGATGGCAGTGGTTCTTATGACTCTATATTACCTAAGATTAAAGAAATGGTAGAGATGAGAGATAAAACAAAACAATATTATGCTAGGGGCACATTTACAAGAGAAAATTTAGATTTTTTTGAAGACGTAATGCATATGGCTAATAATGACTTTGATGAAATATCTATAGAACCAGTAGTTCTTCCAGAAGATCATCCTTTATCCTTAAGAGAAAAAGATTTACCAAAAATATTTGAACAATATGATAAATTAGTAGAAGAAATGATAAAAAGACACAAAGAAGGTAAAGAATTTAAGTTTTATCACTTTAACATAGATCTTCAAGGAGGACCTTGTGTTTATAAAAGAATATCTGGTTGTGGAGCAGGTCATGAATATGTTGCTATAGCTCCATCAGGAGATGTTTACCCATGTCATCAATTTGTAGGGAATGAAGACTTTAAAATGGGAAATATAATGAAGGACTTTAAAGTAAAAGAAGATATAGCAAAGGAATTTAAAAAAGCTCATATATACAATAAACCAGAATGTAAAGAATGCTGGGCAAGATTTTACTGTAGTGGAGGATGTCAAGCGAACAATTATAACTTTAATAAAGATATGAATATACCTTATAGTTTAGGATGTACTATGCAAAAAAAGAGAATAGAGTGTGCAATAACTTTGAAATCTAATACAATGAATGATTAATAAAAGAAATTTAGTACATAATTTATTATAAAGCAAACATAATAAATTATGTTCTTATTCTTATAATAAAGTATATATAAGAGGGGGATAAGTATGAGTTACAATAGGCATAAAAGTAACAAGGGAAAAAGCGTAATAATATTTACATTATTAATTGTAGTAATAGCTATATTTGCTTATGCAGGATCTTATGGTTTGAAAGTAGGAAATTACAGATTCAAATCATTTGGAGAGACCATCAATAAAGGCTTGGATCTTCAAGGTGGAGTATCAATGCTAGAAGAAATTCAAGCAGATAAAGTAGATGAAAAAACTGTAGATAGAACTATAGAACTTATATCTATGAGAGTTAATAAAATGGGTGTTAGTGAAACTACAGTAACAAGAGAAGGGAAAAAAAGAATAAGAATAGAAATACCAGGTAAATATAATGCAAAAGAAGTTATTGATAGTGTAGGTAAAACAGGAGAATTAAAATTTGTAGGACCAGATAAAAGCATTATACTTACAGGAAAAGATGTAAAAGATGCAACAGCATATATAAATCAAGAAGATAATTCACCTACTGTTGGATTAGATTTAAACGAAGCAGGAGCTAAAAAATTTGCAGATGCTACTAAAAAATTTATAGGCCAACCTATAGCTATATATATGGATGAAGAAGAATTAACAAAACCAGTAGTTCAAGCACATATAACTAATGGAAAGGCTGTAATAACAGGAAGTAAAAGCATAGAAGAAGCTAAAAGACAAGCTAATATAATAAAATCAGGAGCTTTACCTGTAGCTGTTAAGCCTGTAGAGGTTAGAACAGTAGGAGCTACACTAGGGGCTAATGCATTAGATTTAAGTGTAAAGGCAGGAGTTGTAGGTGTAGGACTTGTATTTTTATTTATGATTATATACTATAGAGTACCAGGATTGTTGGCTGATATAGCTTTAGTTTTATACATAGTACTAGTTTTAGCTACATTCTCAACTATAAAAGCTACATTAACATTATCAGGTATAGCGGGTTTCTTATTAACAATAGGTATGGCAGTGGATGCTAATGTGCTTATATTTGAAAGAATTCGGGAGGAACTTAAAACAGGAAAATCAATAAAATCTGCTTTAGAATCAGGATATCATAGAGCACTTTCTTCTATTTTAGACTCTAATATAACTACAATAATAGCAGGTATAGTTTTATATAATTTAGGATCTGGAGCAGTTAAAGGATTTGCTTTAACTCTTATGATAGGTATAATTCTAAGTATGTTTACAGCTATAGTTGTTACTAGATTATTACTAAAGTTAGGTTATGATATAGGCATTCTTAATAAGTTAGCTTGCTTTAGAGTTAAAAGGGGGGAGGAATAGTATGCTAAAGATAATAGAAAAAACAAAAATTTGGTTTTCTATTTCCTTAATAATTATACTTACAGGAATGTTTTTTCTTATGAAGGATGGATTAAATTATGGAATAGATTTTAAAGGTGGTACTGTTGTACAAATAAATATAGGAAAAGATTTCAAAAAAGAAGAAGTAGATCAAATAGTAAAAAAGCATACTTCAGATTCTGTAACCAATAAAGTAAACAACACTCAAATAGAGATAAGAAGTAATTCCTTAACAGATGAGGAAATTAATAAGCTATTTAGTGATGTAAAATCTAAATACAATTTAAAAGATAAAGATTTAGTTTCTCAACAGAGAATAGGACCATCAGTTGGAAAAGAATTAAAAAGAAAGGCTTTATTAGCACTCATAATAGCTAATATAGCAATGCTTATATACGTAGGAATAAGATTTGAATTTAAATTTGGTCTTGCAGCTATACTTGGATTAGTTCATGATATATTAATAACTATCTCAGTATATGCTATATTTAAACTACCTGTAAGTTCAAGCTTTATAGCAGCAATACTTACTATAGTAGGTTATTCCATAAATGATACAATTGTAATATTTGATAGAATTAGAGAAAATCAAAAGAAAATGAGAAGAAAAGATGTATCAGAAATAGCTAATATATCCATAACTCAAACTATGTCAAGGTCTATAAATACAGTATTAACTACTTTATTTACAATAGTTGCAGTTTATGTATTTGTGCCTTCCATTAGAGATTTTGCTTTCCCTTTAATAGTTGGTATAATAACAGGATGCTATTCTTCTATATTTATATCTAGTCCTCTTTGGATTTTATTTAAGAAGTCAAAATTAGCGAATAAGTCAGCATAATAAGTATATTTATATAAAAATCCAAGCTTTAAGCTTGGATTTTCTAACTTTTAAAACCTGTCAATGTATAAAGTTAAAATATATTGCAAATGAGAGTAAAATGAATGTTACTATATTAATATATACTCATCTTTATATAATAATATTGAATAAACTTCTAAAATATTTGTCAAAAATCATAATATAAATTATAATATATATGTTTTCTATAAAATTGGAGGATATATAAATGGAGAAATTGGTTGATAATTTGCAATGGTATAAAAATCCAAAAGTTAATAATCCTTTTTTGCTAAATGGAATGGATAGAGCTTTAAAAAGAATAGTTAAGGCTGTTAATCATAGAGAGAAAATAGTTCTGTATGGATATTATGATTTTGATGGTATAGCTGCTATATCATTATTATTATTAGTTTTAAAATTTTTAAATGCAGATGTGGAATATTTTATACCAGATTGTTTAGATGAAAAACATAATATAAATTCTACATATATAGAAAATCATATAAAATTTTTGGGTGCAGATTTGATTATAACAGTAGGATGTGGTATAAATTCTAGTTCAGAAGTAGAATTATGCAAAAGACTTGGAATGGATATAATAATTACAGATTGGCATAAATGTTTAAAAGAAAAACCTAAATCAACAGTTATATGTCCAAATGAAAATTCATGTTCATATCCATTTAAACATTTGTCAGCTTCAGGTATAGCTTATAAGTTGGTGGAAGCACTTTCTATGTATTATAAAATGAAATTTACATATAAGTATTTAGATTTAGTTATGTTGGGAACCATATCAAATACCAATTCTATAAAAGAAGAAAACTTGTATATAGTTAAAGAAGGGTTAGAATCTCTGCAGAATACAAATAACCATGGGTTGAAAGCTCTTCTACATATTGAAAAAATCCAAAATGATGAAATTAATTTATATGATCTTAAAAAATTAACACAAAAATTATCTAAAGTTACAGAACCTACTAATAAAATTAATAATGCAAGAATATTGGTAGAGTTATTCACTACAACTAATGAGGATAGAGCTAATCAAATAGCTAAGTATTTAAAAAATGAAATAGACTTTAATATACATAATAAAGAATGAAATTTCATATAATTACTTGAATAAGATAGGTTGTTTAATATATAATAATCTGTGTACAAAATTAAAAGATAAAAATAAATTGTTCGTATGAATTTAGGGGGAAGAGAAGTGAATTTAAAAGAACACATAAGGGTAATTGAAAATTTCCCAAAAGAAGGTATAAGCTTTAAGGATGTAACTACAATACTTCAAGATGGAAAAGTATTGAATTACACTATTGATAAGTTAGCAGAAGACTTAAAGGATAAAAAAATAGATAAAATAGTAGGACCAGAAGCCAGAGGATTTTTATTTGGAACCCCTTTAGCCTATAAATTAGGTGTTGGTTTTGTACCAGTAAGAAAAAAAGGCAAATTACCATATGAGACTATTAGTTGTAAATATGATTTAGAATATGGTCAAGACGAGCTTCAGATACATAAAGATTCTATAAAAAAAGGTGACAAGGTAGCTATAGTAGACGATCTTCTTGCTACAGGTGGAACTATTGCTTCAGTAGTAAAATTAGTAGAGGAATTAGGTGGAGAAGTTGTTAATGTAAGTTTTGTAATAGAACTTACAGATTTAAAAGGAAAAGATAAATTAGAAGGTTATGATATTAACTCTTTAGTACAATATGATATATAATATAACATATATAAGATATTCCTACTTAAAAGTTTGAAACTTTAAAAAAAATATAATATAATAGAAATAAAAAATATTGGCTGGTTTTATAAACCAGCCTTTGATTTTGAGGAGTAATTAGGGTATGCTAGAGGATTTAATGATAAAAATAAAAGATAGTTTCAGTGAAAAAGAAATAGAGTTTATTAAAAAAGCATATAATTTTGCTTGCAATGCCCACAAGGAACAAAAGAGAATATCTGGTGAACCTTATATAACTCATCCAGAAGAGGTGGCTATAATATTATTTGAAATGGGTATGGATGTTAACACCATGATAGCAGGACTTATGCATGATGTTGTTGAAGATACTCAATATACATATGAGGATGTGGCTAAAGAATTTGGAAATGAAGTAGCAGATTTAGTAAATGGAGTTACTAAATTAGGTAAAATTGAGTACAAAACAAAAGAGGAACAACAGGCTGATAATGTAAGAAAAATGTTATTAGCAATGACAAAGGATATAAGAGTTATACTTATAAAATTAGCGGATAGATTACATAATATGAGGACATTAAGATTTATGCCTGTGGAAAAGCAAAAAGAGAAAGCGCAGGAAACTTTAGACATATATGCTCCATTAGCTCATAGGTTAGGAATATCTAAAATAAAATGGGAGCTAGAAGACTTATCTTTTAGATATATAAATCCAAATGAATATTATTTTTTGGTACGTAAAATCGCAGAAAAAAGAGCAGAGAGAGAAGAACATATAAAAGAAATAGTTTCAAATTTACAACAAAACTTAAAAAAAGCAGGTATTGAATCAGAAATAGATGGAAGGCCAAAGCATTTTTATAGTATATATAAAAAGATGCATAACAAAAATAAAAATTTAGATCAAATATTTGATTTGACAGCAGTTAGAATATTAGTAGATACAGTTAAGGATTGTTATGCAGCCTTAGGTATAGCACATACTGTATATAAACCTATACCGGGAAGATTTAAAGATTATATAGCAATGCCTAAACCTAATATGTATCAATCATTACATTCTACAGTAATGGGAGTAGGTGGTAGACCCTTTGAAATTCAAATAAGAACTTATGAAATGCATAAAACTGCAGAATATGGTATAGCAGCTCACTGGAAATATAAAGAAGCTGTAGAGAATTCTAATAATATAGATTTGAAATTAACATGGCTTAGAGAAATGTTAGATTGGCAAAAGGAGACAACAGACCCAGAAGAATTTATGCAAGGCTTTAAAATAGATTTATTTTCTGATGAGGTTTTTGTATTTACTCCAAAGGGCAAGGTTATAAGCTTACCTAACAGAGCGACACCAGTAGATTTTGCATATAAAATACATACAGATATAGGTCACAGATGCATAGGCGCCAAGGTGAATGGTAAAATGGTACCTTTAGATTATGAACTTAAAACGGGAGAGATAATAGAAGTTCTAACCTCTACTACGCCTAAAGGCCCAAATTTAGATTGGCTTAGTATGGTAAAGAGCAATCAAGCTAAAAGTAAAATAAGAGCTTGGTTTAAGAAAGAAGATAAAGAAGAAAATATAAATAAAGGTAAGGATATATTAGAAAAAGAAACTAAAAAACAAGGTTACAACTTTGGGGAACTTGCAAAGGGTGAAGTTTTAGAAACTGTATTAAAAAGATACAATATGAGCAGTATAGAAGATATGTTTGCTGCTGTTGGTATAGGGGCTCTAGCTGCTTCAGCGGTGGTATTAAGATTTAGAGAGCAGTATCTAAAGAAGAATAAACCAGAGCTTAATTGGAATGAAGTTAGAGATCAAATAAGCAAGTCAAATAAACAAAAAAAGAAAAAGAGCAGTTCTCCAGGAATAATAGTAAAAGGTGAGGACAATTTATTAGTTAGATTTGCTAAATGCTGTAACCCTGTACCAGGAGACAAAATAATAGGATACATAACAAAGGGTAGAGGAATATCCATACATAGAACTGATTGCAAAAATATGGAACAGTTAGTAGAAGAGGATCCAACAAAGATAGTAGAAGTTAGTTGGGGAAAGCCAAAGGGTGGAGAGTATATTTCAGAACTAGAAGTTAGAGCTGAAAATACAGATGGTTTATTAGCAGATATTATGCTAACCATAAATGGAAGTAAGACAAATCTTTATGCTGTGAATGCAAAACCAATTAAAAATGACTCAGTGGTTGTAAATATAAAATTAAAAATAAGTAATATAGAAGATTTAAAATCAGTAATGAAAGACATAAGAAAACTAAAGGGTGTCTTAGAAGTATATAGGACTAAAAAGTAAATACTATAACTATATAAGATTAAAATAAAGGTGGGATATGTTTGAGAGCGGTAGTTCAAAGAGTTATATCTTCTAAAGTAGAAGTAGATGGAAAAGTTATAGGAAGTATAGGCAAAGGATTAAATGTTCTTTTAGGAATATCAAGAGAAGATACAGAAGAGGATATAAAATATTTAAAAGAAAAAATAATAAATTTAAGAATATTTGAAGATGAAAATGAAAAATTAAACAAATCCTTATTAGATATAGGTGGAGATATAATAATCGTTTCTCAATTTACTTTATATGGAGATTGTAGAAAAGGAAGAAGACCGAGTTTTGTAGAAGCTTTAGGAGGAGAAGAAGCTTATATATTATATAATAAGTTTGTAGAATCAATAAAAAAAGAAGTAAACAATGTAGCAACTGGAGAATTTGGAGCGGATATGAAGGTTTATATAGAAAATGATGGGCCAGTTACAATACTTTTGGATAGTAAAAAGACATTTTAAAAATTTAGTTATATACTAGAAAGAGTAGAAAAATTAAAAAGAGGTGTATTTAATGGATATAAAAACAATACCTGTTGGTATATATAATGCGAATTGTTATTTGTTAATAGACCAAGATAAATGTGCAATTATAGATCCAGGTGGAGACCCAGAGGATATAATAAAGACTATAGAAGACAATAGTTTAATGCCACAATTTATTTTACTAACTCATGGACATATAGATCATGTAGGCGGGGTAGAGGCAATAAAAGATAAATACAATATACCTTTTTATATAAACAAAAAAGATGAGGATCTAATTAAAGAGGCAGGATATATATTTGGAAACTTTGGTAAATACAAAAATGCAGATGAGTATTTGGTAGAAGGAAAGGTGTTTCAATTAGGGAATTTAAAAATAAAGGCTATAGAAACTCCAGGACATAGTCCAGGTGGCATGAGTTTTTTAGTAAATAATGTTATATTTACAGGAGATACATTGTTTAGAGAGTCTATTGGAAGAAGTGATTTTATCGGAGGAAGTCATAATACATTAATAAATAGTATTCAAAGCAAGATAGTTGTGTTAGAACCTGATATATATGTATTACCAGGCCATGGACCAGAATCTACAGTAGGTTATGAAAAAGACAACAATCCATTTTTTTAAAATGGATAGATCCCTTTAAAAGCATTGGAGTGCATAATATGAAGCTGAAAGTAAATTTAAACGATATGCAGTACAGATACGACATATATCAAATATTAAACATATATTATAATTTTTATGATATTATTTTTGATAATGAAGATTATGATATGAAAATAGAAATAACTGATGAAGGAATGTATATAAAAAAAGAAGAAAATGAAATAAAATATGAAAAAGATACTAGTTTAGTTAAGAAAGAATGGGTAAAAAAATTTCTTTTTTTATATTTGAAATCAATTACTAACAAAAATTTGCCCTGGGGAACTTTAGTAGGAATAAGACCAAGTAAGATAGCTTTAGATTTAATGAATAAAGGAATGGAAGAAAAAGAAATAATAGATTGGTTTAGTAAGCATCGCAATACTAGAGAGGATAAGACTAAATTATGTATAGATATTGCTAATATGGAAAAATCTATTGTAAACAAGGATCAAAACACTATAAGTGTATATGTAGGTATGCCTTTTTGTCCAACTAGATGTTTATACTGTTCCTTTACATCAAATCCAATAGGCAAGTGTAAGAACTTAGTAGAGCCTTATCTAAAGGCTCTTTATTATGAAATGGATATGCTTTCAAAATATATACAGCATAAGGGGCTAAAAATACAATGCGTTTATTTTGGGGGGGGAACTCCAACTTCTGTTAATAATGCTCAGTTTGAAAAAACATTAAACAAAATATATTATAATTTTGTACATAATAAAGAAGTAGAAGAATTTACAGTGGAATGTGGAAGACCAGATAGTATCACAGAAGAAAAATTACTATCCATGAAAAAATATAATGTACATAGAATAAGCATAAATCCCCAAACTATGAACAATAGCACTTTAAAAAATATAGGAAGAACCCATTCGGTAGAAGATATAGAAAGAATTTATCACTTAGCTAAGAGCATAGGATTTAAGAACATAAACATGGATTTAATAGTAGGTCTTCCAGGTGAAGGAATAGAGGAAATAAAAAACACTTGCAGGAGGATTAAAAAGTTAAATCCTGATAATATAACAGTTCATGGTATGTCAATAAAAAGAGGTTCTATACTTCACGAAAAGTTAGTTAACAAAATGGAATTTAATATTCCTAAACAGGAAGAATTAAATAGAATGTATGAAGAAACGGAAGTTTTAGCTAAAGATTTAGGCATGAAGCCTTATTACATGTATAGACAAAAAAATATGTTAGGAAATATGGAAAACGTAGGGTATTCAAAAGAAAATAAAATAGGTATATATAATATACAAATGATAGAAGAAAGACAAACCATAATAGCGTTAGGAGCAGATGCTGTATCTAAAATAATATTTATGGATGAAAATAGGATTGAAAGATCACCTAATGTTAAAGATGTAATAGAATATACAAAAAGAGTAGAAGAAATGGTACAGAGAAAGAAAAAAATATTAGATACTTTATATTTATAATGTTTAGGAGGAATATAAATGTCATTGCAAGCGCCAAAGGGTACAAAAGATTTATTGCCTACAGAATCATATAAGTGGCAATATTTAGAGAATAAATTTAGAAATATAGCAGCAGATTTTGGATGTAGAGAAATAAGAACTCCAGTTTTTGAATATACAGAGTTATTTCAAAGGGGAGTAGGGGAAACTACAGATGTAGTTCAAAAGGAAATGTATACTTTTGAAGATAAAGCTGGTAGAAGTATAACTTTAAAACCAGAGGGAACATCACCAGCAGTAAGAGCTTTTGTTGAAGGTAGATTATTCAATGAAACTCAGCCTACAAAGATGTATTATTTTACACCTGTTATGAGATATGAAAATGTTCAAAAGGGGAGACTTAGACAACATCACCAATTTGGAATAGAAATTTTCGGAGCAAAAGATGCATCTGTGGATGCAGAAGTTATAAGTATACCTGTTAGAATATATAAAGAATTAGGTGTAAATGGTGTAGAATTAAATATAAATAGCATAGGTTGCCCTAAATGTAGAAAAACTTATAATGAAGCACTAAAAAAATATTTATCTAAAAACTATGATAAACTATGTTCAACTTGCAAGACTAGATTTGATAAAAATCCACTTAGAATATTAGATTGCAAAGTTGATACTTGTAAAGAAATAGTAAAGGATGCACCAATTATATTAGATTATATATGTGATGAATGTAAGGAACATTTTGAATCACTAAAAAGTTATTTAGATGTGTTAAATATAAATTATAAAGTAGATCCATTTATAGTTAGAGGATTAGATTATTATAGTAAAACTGTATTTGAATTTATAACAGATGATATAACTATATGTGCAGGAGGAAGATATGACTATCTTATAGAAGAAATAGGTGGGCCTTCTATGCCAGCGGTAGGATTTGGAATGGGGATGGAAAGATTACTTTTAACATTGCAAGAAAAAGCAATAGAAATTCCGGAAGAAGCATATGTAGATTTATATTTAGGAAATATGGGAGATAAGGCTAAATTAGAAGTTTTAAAATTAGCTAAGGAATTAAGAGACAGACACATAAAATGTGAAATAGATCATATGGGTAAAAGCGTTAAAGCCCAAATGAAGTATGCCAATAGGATAGGTGCAAAATATTCTATGGTATTAGGTGAAGAAGAATTAAATACTGGTAAAGCAACAGTTAAAAGAATGGAAGATGGAGAGCAAATAGAAGTTAATATAAAAGATATAGATACATTAATTAAAGTATTTAAATAGACAAAAATAAAATAACAAATCTATATTTGGAGGAATAAAAATGGGAGAAGCGTTAAGAGGACTTAAGAGAACAATAATGTGTGGTGAGCCTAGAGAAAATAATATAGGACAAAAAGTTACAGTTATGGGATGGGTTCAAAGAAAGAGAAATTTAGGAGGTTTAATATTTGTAGATTTAAGAGATAGAACAGGAATTATGCAGATAGTTTTTGGCGAAGAAATAAATAAAGAAGCCTTCGAAAAATCAGATAACGTAAAATCAGAATATTGCATAGCTGTAACAGGTGAAATAGTTAAAAGACAATCACCAAACAATGATATGGAAACTGGAGCTGTGGAATTAAAAGGAGAAGATATAAAAATATTATCTGAATCAGAAACACCTCCTATATACATAAAGGAAGGTTTGGATGCGTCTGAAAATATAAGATTAAAATATAGATATCTTGATTTAAGAAGACCAGATATGCAAAAAATATTTATGGTGAGACATAAGACATGTAAAGTTGTTAGAAATTTCTTAGATGAAAATGGCTTTTTAGAAATGGAAACTCCAATACTTACAAAAAGTACTCCAGAAGGAGCCCGTGACTATTTAGTTCCAAGTAGAAATTATAAAGGAATGTTTTATGCATTACCACAATCACCACAAATATTTAAACAGCTTTTAATGGTTTCAGGCTATGATAAATATTTCCAAATAACAAAATGTTTTAGGGATGAAGATTTAAGAGCTAATAGACAACCAGAATTTACACAAATAGATATGGAATTATCATTTGTAGAAGAAGATGATGTAATAGAATTAAACGAAAGATTATTAGCTAAAGTATTTAAAGAAGTTGCAGGAATAGATATAAAACTTCCAATAGAAAGAATGCCATACAAAATAGCTATGGAAAGATACGGTTTAGATAAACCAGATTTAAGATTTGGAATGGAAATAAATGATTTAACAGAAGTTGTTAAAAATTCAGAATTTAAAGTATTCAAAGGAGCTATAGAAAATGGTGGTTCTGTAAGAGCAATCAAAGCAGGTAACTGTGCTAATATGGGAAGAAAACAAATAGATAAGCTACAAGACTTTGTTAAAACTTATAAAGCAAAAGGATTAGCTTGGATAGCTTACAAAGAAGATGAAATAAAATCTCCAATAGCTAAATTCTTAACAGAAGAAGAAATGAAAGCTATATTAGAAAAAATGGATGCTAAAGTAGGCGATTTAATATTAATAGTAGCAGATAAAAATAATGTAGTATTTGAAAGCTTAGGTGCATTAAGATTACACCTAGCAAAAGAATTAGATATTATAAATAAAGATGAATTTAGATTTGTATGGATAACTGAATTCCCATTATTATCTTACAATGAAGAAGAGGGCAGATATCAAGCAGAACATCATCCATTTACAGCATTAATGGATGAGGATATAGAACTATTAGATACAGACCCAGGAAAGGTAAGAGCAAAGGCTTACGACATAGTATTAAACGGAGAAGAATTAGGTGGAGGAAGTATAAGAATACATGATAGTAAACTTCAAGAAAAAATGTTTAATGTATTAGGCTTCACTAAAGAAAAGGCTTGGGAAAGATTTGGGTTCTTACTTGAAGCATTTAAATTTGGACCACCACCACATGGTGGATTAGCTTATGGTCTTGATAGAATGATAATGTTTTTAGCAGGAACAGAAAATATTAAAGACGTAATAACATTCCCTAAGAATCAAAATGCATTCTGCCCATTAACAGAAGCACCAAATGTAGTTGATGAAAATCAATTAGAAGAATTAGGAATAAAAAAAATAGAAAAAGAAGATTAATAAAATAAGGAAAGTGCGAGGCGCTTTCCTTATTTTATCTATTAAGTATTCGTGTCATTTTAAGAGTGTAACTTTGGTTTTTACCTAATTTTTTATCCATATGACTTAAAACAGAATAAGAAATACTTAAAAATACTAGACCAACTGCTGTTGCAAGTAATTCATACTGTTTTATGCCTAAGTTTTTAAAAATTAAAAGAGAACTAACTAAACCAATTACTAGCATTATTAATGGAAAAGTATATGTCCAAAATGTCATAGCAAAAAATGATTTGGTAGCCATATCTATTTCTACCATATCTCCTATAGACACTCCTAGCGTATCTTTAACATCTGTAGTTATAGATTTAGATCCACAGTTAGATTTGCAACCAGCACAGTTATCTCCACAACCAGATTTTCTTTTAAATATAACAGAAGCATAGCCATCTTTTACTGATTTAATATAACCTATTTCTTTCATAAAATCACCCCTATATTAATGGCATTTGTTGTTTATTAATTATATCATAGATTTAAATAATAAGTAAAATGATATATATGTAAAATAAGGTTAGATATTTTAAAAGAATTTAAATTTACATAAATAAAAAATATTATAAGTGAAATATTATAATTAGAAAGGAGTGTTTTTATGTCTAATAAATATAATAGAACACAACATGATAAAAAGGAAGACGGAAATTTTAAAAAGAAAAATATAAAACATGATCCTCAGGCAGAAAGTGCAAGGGCAGTATTTGGATTGAAAGAGAATAAATAATTTAACTATATCTGAATAAAATTTTAAAAAATTATGATTTTCGTAATGTATTACATTAAAATTATAAATAAATTATATACTAATAATATAAAAGTAATAGTTATAAATATCCCCTCATAAAGCTTTATGGGGGGATGAACATTGAAATAATGAAATTTTTAGTCCTGTCCATTATATCTGAAGCTCTTTGGGAAGGAACAAAAATGTTTTGGCAGGATGGTAAGTTAAGTATTGATAGAGTAGGAGCTCTCATTTTTAGTGAAATAGTATGCTTAAGTACAGGTATGGATTTTTTAAAGGAATTAGATATAAATGTTAATGTTCCTTATTTAGGAATAATTTTCACAGGATTTTTAATTTCTAGAGGATCAAATTTTATGCATGATTTAATTTCTAGCACAACTATAATGAAAGAAAATATAAAAAAGTAAAAGCATATAAAAATTTAATTTGTACACTCTATAATTAGAAAGGGGTGTATTAAATTATGCATAGAGAAGATAAAAAAGAAGCAAAGAGAATGAAAAAAAGTGAAAAGCCAGAAAAAATACAGGTAGATGAAATGAAAAAACATTCATCTAAAGGTGCCATAAAATTAACTGAATAAAATAATAAAGATATGTTTTATTAAAGTAAATATATAGTTTATTATGGGTGCACTATTTATAGTACACTCATATTTTATGTTTATAGCTTATTTATAAAGAATTAAATTATAAATAAATTTGTAATTATTTAAATAAATATAAAAAAATCGATTTAAAACGATATGTATTTTTCTCTTAGATTGAAAATATGAATAAAAATAATTTAAAATAAAAAACTATAAGAGAAAGGAGAGGATTAAAATGTATTCTAATAGTTATAAAGGAGAAAAACATAAAAAATCAAAAGAATTAGATGGGCATAGGCCACAATATGATGCAGATAATAGAGAAAAAAAGGCGCCTTCTAAATATGAGAATTTTAAAGGAGAACCTATAGAATAAATATAAATAAATTTTTTAAACTATAAAATTAAAGGATATTTTGAAAATATATGATTTAAAAGAAAATAATACAAAAAATTCATTTAATTCACTAGAGTAATATCAAAAAAATAACACAAACTTATATTACAAACTTAATTAAGTTTGTAATATTTTTAAAGATAAAAGGAGGACGATTAAAATGGCAAACAGAAGTTCAAATCAATTAGTAGTACCAGAAGCTAAACAAGGATTAAAAAATTTAAAAATGGAAGTTGCTAACGAAGTAGGTTTATCAAACTACGATACTGTTGATAAAGGAAACTTAACAGCAAGACAAAACGGCTATGTTGGTGGCGGAATGACAAAGAAAATGGTAGAAGCATACGAAAATAGCTTAAAATAGTAATTGAGTTAATTAAATTAAAATATAAAGCTTGTTAATTAAAACAGCTTAAGAGATTAGATATATTTATATGTATCTAATCTCTTTTGAATTTATGGATAATATATTATGCATTTATAGAGTAGTTATAATTAAACAGTTATATAGTAATACCAATTAATTATCAAAAATTAATTGATTTGTTGACTAAAAGATAATAATATGTTATTATTATAACGTTAAATCATTCTTGCCGGAGTGGTGGAATTGGCAGACGCAACGGATTCAAAATCCGTCGAGGGTAACTTCGTGCGGGTTCGACTCCCGCCTTCGGCACCAATATAAATATGCTTAAAGACTTTGGATTAGATTTCCAAGGTCTTTTGTTTTATGTTAGTATAATTATTAAAACAAAATAGCATTTATTTAATAATACATTATATTTTTTACATTATACATCAACTTCCTGAATTAATTTTATTTTATCTTCGGCGAATTTTTCAGAAGAAGTTTTTTCTTTATTCAGTGTAAAGGTATCTTTTTTCTCATATATTATTTCCCCATCTTTTTTTATACTTAATACCCCACTAAAATTAAACATAAATTAAGACCCCTTTCCCAAATCGAACATGTGTTCAAGTATATTTTAATATGTTTTAATAAAATTTGCAAATTTTTTAATTAAATTACTTTATGTGAAAATTATTACATATTTATTCTGAAAATGTAATTGTCTGCATACAGAATTTAAGGACAAGTATTTACTTTTTTAGACAAAATAAAAAGCTAACAAACATATATGAGTTACATGTAGTTATAAACATAACATCATGAAATCTCTATATATTTGTTAGCTTTACATATCTGCATTTTAATCTCAGATAATTAATTTTTAGTGTATTTTATTTATTTGGATTGAAATCAAAGCCAGCTTCTTTTAATTTTCTAGATAAATCAGCTTCTTTTTCTAACTCTTTATTTCTTTCCTCTAGCTCTTTAATATAATTTATCATTTGTTCTCTGGTTATTCCATTTGGAAATATGTTCTTATCTAATTCAAATTCATAATTATTCCCATTTATATTAGCTTTAGAAATTATACCATTTCTATTTTCAGATCTTCCTAAAATATAATCTACGGAGCAATTAAAGAAGTCAGCTAACTTAGATAAGGTAAGAGTATCAGGAATTCTGTTACCATTTTCCCAATTAGAAACTGTTTGTTTTGATACATTTAGAAATTTTGCCAATTCAGTTTGATTTAAATCTTTTCTTAATCTTTCACATTTCAACCTATCTTTTATTTCTGCCAACTTTTTCACCCCTTTATTTATACTATATTATAAACCATATGTTGACTTTTTAAAACTGATGTAAACTATAAGAATATTTTTTGGGGAAAATGATAAAATACAGTTGAAAGTATTCTTAATGTTGACTATAATAAAAATATAAATAGTATTCGTATAGTTTACTTAAAAGCAGCTATTAAGGGGGTGAGTTTTATGGCAACAGCAAGAAAACTAAAAGCTTATAGATGCTTAAAAGGTGCAAAACAAGAGAATATAGCAAGACTAATAGGAGTAGCTCTAAATACTTATAATTTTAAGGAAAATGGCAAAAAACCTTTTACTTTAAATGAGGCCAAAATTATATCGGATTTTTTTAATACTACCATAGATGAACTTTTTTTAAAAAGAAATAGTAAACTTTAAGAATACTTGAAAATTTATAGTTTAATATTAAGAGGAATAAATCCTAAGGAGGAGTCCTCAAGTGGCAGTAATAAAAACAAAAGAATATAGAATCATGAGAAACTTATCTATTTCAAAATTGAGTTGCAAAAGTAAAATAGCTAGAAGTTATATTACAGAGTTAGAAGAAGGTAAATATGAGAATCCAGGGTTAAAGGTTATTTGTAATCTATGCAAAACATTAAAAATTACACCAAATGAATTAATTGATCAAGAACTATGGAAGTGGTGGTAAACATAGTAAATCAATAATTATTGGATAAGTATAAAAAACTATATATAAATTATGGATTAATTTAATTATAGAAATATTTTATTTTGTATACTATGGATAAAAAAGAAAGTGGGGATATATTGGCAGAAGTTAAGTGGATAAAGATAACAACTAATATGTTTGATGACGAAAAAATAAAATTAATAGATGCTATGCCAGAAAGAGATACTGTTCATTATATTTGGATAAGGCTTTTAGTTCAAGCAGGTAAAACAAATGCAAATGGATATATTTTTCTAAATGATAATGTTCCATATACAGAAGAAATGCTAAGTACAATTTTTAATAGGCCATTAAATAGTTTAAGGCTTGCGTTAAAAGTACTTAGAGATTTTGGCATGATACAGATACAAGAAGATAAATTAATAAAAATAACTAACTGGTCCAAACATCAAAATATAGAAGGTATGGAGAAAGTTAGACAACAAACAAGGCAAAGGGTAGCTAAACATAGAGCTAAGAAAAAAGAATCATTGGAAGAAGCTAAAGGGGAAAGTCTCATAAGTAATAAAAATAAAAAAAGTGTAATGTTACATGAAACGTTAAGTAACGGTAGAGATATAGATATAGAAGATATAGATATAGAAATAAAAGAAGATAGAAAGAGTGATATAAGAAAAAATTTAGATAAAATCAATGAAGTATATTTTAATACTTTTTATAGGCAAATAAGTGCTACTTATTTAAATCAAGTATTAAAAATTATGGCTAAAGAAGATTATACTGATCTATTAATATATGCATTAAATATTACAAAAAAAAGAGAACAGGAACAGGGCAAAATAAAAGGCTTTAAATATACAATGTCAATTTTGGAAAGCTGGATAAATAAAGGATATAAATTACCACAAGATGTAAAGAAAAACGAGATAAGTAAGAAATGGAGGGAAGGCGAGGTATATGAAACAAGTAGGAGAAGCTTTGGAGAAGACCTTAAAAAACAAGGAATTGGATTATAATATTGCTGGTCAAAATGAAAAAGTTGAAATATGTTCTGTATGTGGAGAAGCTATTGAAAAGATTACTTATATTCCAGGGTTAAATAGGTGTATAAAAGGTCCTGTAATGTGCAAATGTAAAAGGGAGGCTCTAATAGCAAAAGAAAAAGAAGAAATAAATAAAGAAAAGCAATTAAGATTAAAAAGGATTATTAAAAATAGTTTAATAGATGAAAAATTTAGAAATAGTAAATTTGAAAATTGGGATTTTACTAAAGGTAATGACAAAATGTATAAAATAGCTAATAAATATACTAAAAAATTTGAAAACATGAAAAAAGAATCTGTAGGACTGTTATTATATGGTTCCCCAGGAAATGGTAAAACCTATACTGTTGCATGTATAGCAAATTGTCTTATAGAAAAAATGTTACCAGTTATATGTGTAAATGCAGATAGCTTATTGAATAGAATTAAAGACACATATAAAAAATGGGGGAAAGAAGTAGAAGAAGATGTATTAAGAGGATTAGATAATGCAGATTTATTGATAATAGATGATTTAGGGACAGAGCAGGATACAGAATGGACTAGAACTAAAATCTATAATATTTTAGATAGTAGATATAGAAATGGATTACCACTTATAATTACAACAAATTTATCTCTTATGGAGCTTAAAAATAGATATGAAAAAAGGACATACTATAGAATTTTAGAAATGTGCACTCCTATTTTAAATGATGGTAAAAATATAAGAGAAGAAAAGGCTAAAGAGAAAACAGAAATATTAAAAGAATTGTTAAATTAAGAATATTGATTGTCTTGAATAATATAATAGAAAATTAAGTATGGTGGAGGGATAAGATGTCAACTGTATTAGTTAAGGAAGTAGAAAATAAAGTTTTTGAGGAGATAGAGTCATTTAGAGAAGAAAATAAAGTACTGAAAATTTTATTAAAAGAGTATGTAAAGAAAAGCATAGATTATGAGAAATTATTAAAGGAAAGTATGAATTTATTAGACAAATATCAAGAGGAATTAGAAATTTTAAGAGTTGGAAAAAATAGATGGACGGATGAAGTGGTCAAGCATTACTTTAGAATAAAAGACTTGCAAAAATCTCTAGATAGTATAGGAAAAGAAATAATGATATATGAGTTAAATAAAAATAATAAGAAATGTAAGAAAATATATAAAGTTTAAACTAAAAGGCAATTCTAAAGATCTTTAAAGATATCAAAAAGTAGCATTATAATTATGGAAAATATAATAAAGAATTATTATAGGAGGCTAGATATGTTGGATAAAAAATTATATACAAGAACAGAAGAAAGATTATATAGGTATTTTAGAAGTAAAAAAGAATTGAGTAAATTAAAAAATAGGGTAAATCATCTTTCTAATAGAATAGAAATTATAATGGATAAAATTAAAAATAATAATGTAACATTAGAAGAAGAGTCTAGAAGTAGAACATATGATGAAATAGTACAAACCTCTAGTAATGGAACAAGCTATGCGGAGAGGGAGTTAGTAAGGCAAATAGAGAGATTAGAAATAGAACTAGGAGAAAAAATTAAGAAGAAAGGAAAAGTAGAATATAAAATAAGAGAAATAGAAGAAGAAATATCCGTAATGGAGGATAACCTTTCATCACTAAATGAAGAAAATAAAAAATTTATAGAGTTTAAGTATGGAGAAAATAAAAGTGTAGATTGGATAGCTATAGAAATGTTTGGAAGAGCAAGGAGCACAGCTTATAGAAAAAAGAATGAATTAGTAGAACGTGTAGCACAATTGAATAACCTTATAGTATAAACAGAGTTCTTGGCTTCAGAGGGAGTTTTTACTCTCCCTAAAGGATAACGACTTCTTAGGAGTTTTACTCCTTAGAAGTCGTTATCCTTTAGGGGAAATCGTTATCCAGGGACGTAACCGCTCTTTACTTCCACTTTGAAGAAGATGGGAGTATTAGAGCGGGTAATCATCGGATAAAAATATTTTGGGACAAAAATGGGACAAAGTTGGGATAAATAAAGTATTGAAATGAAATATAATAGTATTATAAAAATAGCAGAGGTTTTATTGTATAAGACAACTGCAAAGTATTCATTTAAAAAATAAGTGAATAGTATGAAAGCAAATTAAAATTTACAGCCTTTAAGAATAAGTTAAAAAACTAAATAATTTGGATTGAAAATTTTATCATCCTTAAATAGTGCATTAGATTCGCAAAATAAGTTTTAATGCTTATAACTTCTTATAAGTAAAGTTATAAATTAAGACTTTTATAAAATCTAATGCTTATTTATTTCAAGAAAACTTAAAGGTTGTACAGTAAGCATAGGAGGTGAGCTATATTCAATAATTTATCATAATGAGGATGATTTAAGGTTATGTAATAGGCTGACTAAATAAATGATTAAACTATTGTTAAAAATATTTGCAGAAGAATTAGTAACCTTAAACAAATAAAATTTAATTGAGGAAGGTGAGAAAAAGTGAGAACACCTTTAGAGATTTTGAAATTTAATTTACAAGAAAAACAGTATCCTTATTTTGAGGATAAGGAGCTAGAATTGCTATTAGAAATCAATAATAATGATGTAGAAAAAGCAAGCTATAAAGGGTGTATTCTTAAGGCAATTGCAGATGATGGCATAGAAGTTGCAGGTATAAAATTACAAAGCAATAGGGTTTATTGGTTAACCTTAGCAGAACATTTCAAAGAAGAGCAAAAGATTCTAAAGAATCAGACCCCTATGGAAAGAGTTGATGAACATTAATGAATAATATAAATAGGGCAAAAATAAGCAAAAATATATATGAACAGCTAGAAAAAAGAGATTTATTAAAAGAAATAAAAATATTAAGAATAGGTAAAAATGCTTTTGAAGAAAAACTAGATGAAGTATATGTATGCACTATAAAAGGATATTATTATAAAAATAATAGTAATATAATTACAACTTCTATAGAGGGATTAGAAGTTAATAATTTGTATAATGACAAATTATTAATTATCTATAATGATATAAGCTCTAAAGTACAAAAAGATGATTATTTCATATTAGATGGAACTAAGTATGAAATAGTTGACACAGGAAATATTCAAAACCTAGTATTTGATATGATACTAAACAGGGTGTGATTATATGAGAGAATTTGAAGTAAATATAGATAGCATTATTGATGGATTATCTGAATTTGAAATTCAATCTAAGACTGCTATAAGTAGGTATGCAGATATTGCTGCAAAAAAACTAGAAGAAGATGCTAAAAAAAATGCACCTTGGAAGGATGAATCAGGTAAGGATATTGAAACAATTAAAGGTGGAAAAGAGTGGAAATGTGATAAATGTAATATTTATATTGCTGGAAACAAGGATTACTATCAGTCATTAGAATTATGTAATGATAAAAAATATGCAATATTAAAACCAACTATAGATAAGTTAAGCCCACAAATACTTAAGGGAATGAGTAATTTATTTGGGAAGTGATGTAAATGTCTAAATTTAATTACAAAGTTCCAGGAGATTCCATACAACAAGACCTAATTAATAATGCTATACCTGAAACTTTATGGCAAAAGGTATATTTATATTTAAAAAAATTAGGATATAATGTGTATGCTCCTGGACAAAAGAGAAACAAATGTACAGAAAGCTATGTAGTTATAAAGGAAAATGGTGTCCATGCCCTAGTTGGAAATATATCTGGTTATAAACTATTTGATATTATAGTTTATAGCCCTATGGATCAATATTCCACTATGGAATTTTATGTAGAGAATTTAAAAGAAGCTTTAGAAAAAATAAAAGATTTTAGACTTACAGGGAATGAGACACCAAGCATTATAGATTATGATGTACAAGCTTACACTACAAGCATAGAATATCAACAATTTAAAAGTTTAAGGAGGTAATTTAATGATAAGTGGAAAAACTTTAGTTAATGTTGTAAAAGTTAATTTTATTGATGAGGTAACAAATACAAAACATACAATAGAAACAAGTAATGAAATAGATATAGAACCTATAAACAGTAAGGGTAAAAGAGATATATTAAGGATTAAAAATAAAATTTATGGAATAAATGAAACAGATGATATTGTTATAGGTTACAAGTTAAAAATGAAAGACAATCTATTTAATATAGAAACTATGGCTTTGATAGATGGAGGAACTATACAAGATAATAAATATTGTGGAACAGAAGTAGGTATAGCAGTAGAAAGACATCCATTTACTATGGAAATATTCACAGAAGAAAAAGACTATTCTAGAACCACAGGCTATGTTAAGTTCGTGTATAAGCATTGTAAAGGTAAGCCAGCTAAATATAAAATTCAAGATGGAAAATTTTTAGTGTCTTCATATGAGGCTGAAAGTATACCATTTAGAAATGAAAAACCTGTAGAAATAGAATTTTTAAATAAATTAGAAGAAAATAATAATGGAGAAAAGCCAGGAGAATCTACTCCAATTGAAGATATAGGGGTAGAAGGTGGAGAAGTAGAAAGTAAAAATCCAGATGTGGGAGTAAGTATAACTAACAGGGTAGTGTGGAGTTTTTCAAATAAAATTAATCAAGACGATGTTAACCTAGAAAACTTTATTATAAAGAGAAAATCTGATAATTCTAGAGTAAATGGAAATGTAACTATAGATGATACTAAGAAAATAGTAACATTTGTACCTTATTCTTTAGCAATAGATACAGTTTATATTGCTGAAGCTAGGGAGATAAGTAAATTAGATGGAAGTGGTAAAACCACAGCATTATCCACAGAATTTAAAACAATAAAAATTAGATAGTGAGGGGATAATAAAATGGATTTAAAGGTAACTAATATAGAAGATTTAAAAAAAGTAGCTCAAGGTGAAGTGATTCAGTTGCCACAATTTAGCCAAGGGATACCTTTTAATGCTAGAGTTAAAAGAGTATCTCTTTTAAATTTGGTAAGAAAAGGAGTAGTACCTAACAAATTATTAAGTGCAGCAGAGGAACTATTTTATGGTAAACAGAGTTCAAAAGAAAATGTTGATTTAGCACAAATGACAGATGTTATGTATATTATGGCTGAAAATGCACTTGTAGAGCCTTCCATAGAAGATTTAAAAAGTGTAGGATTAGAGCTTACAGATGAACAAATAGTAGCATTGTTTAATTATACACAGGAAGGTGTTAGTGAATTAGACTCCTTTCGTGAAGAGCCAGAGAATACTGAGTGTAATATCGATAAGTAAACAATATAGACAAAGGCCCAGTGAAGTTATAGGGTTGACTAATGATTATGAGGCCTTTTGTTTTGATGAGGCCTGTGTTTATATATTAAATGAGATTAGTAAAGAAGATGCTAGAGAGCCTAAGTTTAGAGATGGAGATAGAACAAATAAAACTAATAATGAAGATGTTATTCAATGGTTAAACGCTAATAGCAAAAGTTAGTTTTTAACTTTTTGCTTTTTAACCATAAATAAATATTAAAACTATATTATATAAATTTAAAAGGAAATAATAAATATAAAAAGAGATTAAAGTAATAAAAATTTAAATTATTATTTAAATGAAGCTAGAAAACTTTTTATTCCCAAAGGTGGGAGGTGAGAAAAAATATGGCAGTGAGGGTAGGAGAAGCAGTTGCTCAGCTAACATTAGATACTACTGAATTTACAAGGGGCATTAATGGCGCAGGAAGAGAATTGGAAATATTCGTGCATAGAGTTGAGGAAGAAAAAACTAAAATTGAAAAGCTGCAGAAAGCACTAACCAAAAAAGCAAAGACTTTCAGTAACATAGGAAAATCTATGGAAAGGCCTAGTGCTGCGGCACAAAATCTTCTTAAAACTGGGATAAAAAATACTCTTGATGAAGAAGCAAAGAGTAAGAACCCAAAAAAAGGCCCTGCTAATATTGCAAAGGGCAATTATGAAAAAATTCAAAAGGATATACAAGCTTCCATAAAAAAAGTACAAGATTCTTTTGCACAATTACAAACATCTATAGTAAAACAATTAATACCGATATTTAATAATCAGTTAGTACCCATATTGAATAATAAGTTAATCCCAATATTTGCAAAGGTAGCTAATAAAACAATAGAATTAATGAATTCATTTAATAAATTACCCAATCCTGTAAAAAATGCTATTGCAGTAATGATTGTATCAATAGCCGGAGTTGCTAAAACATTTACCGTGCTTGGTAAAATTGTAAGCACTATAAATAATGTAATAGGTGTATTCGGCAAACTAAAAAAAGCTGCTGGAATATTTAGTGTGCTACGAACTTT
Organism: Clostridium sp. CTA-6; assembly: GCF_054768115.1. NCBI lineage: Bacteria > Bacillati > Bacillota > Clostridia > Eubacteriales > Clostridiaceae > Clostridium > Clostridium sp. CTA-6. The sequence continues at coordinate 138,797 of NZ_BAAAAU010000009.1, read as the reverse complement.
AATTACTCCCCATACACTTATAATTGTAGCTGCTATTGCAGCAATAGGATTTATAGTATATGAAGTAATCAAGCATTGGGATACTTTGAAAAAATATGCAACTCAGTTTGGAAAATTCATAGGAAATGTATTTAAAGGAATAGGTAAAGTTATAAACTCAATTATACAAGGAGCTATTCATGCATTTCAAGGATTCATTAAAGTACTTCAATGGGTAGGTGGAATGGTACAAAACATAATAAATGGATGTATAGCGATATTTCGAGGTGTTGGAAATATATTACATGGAATTGTACAAGGTTGGATTAATATATTTAAGGGACTAGGTAATCTAGCAGGAACACTTTTTAATATAGGTAAAAATATAGTTGATGGCCTTATAAATGGTATAAAATCTATGTTTGGAAATGTAGGAGCAGCAATAGGAAGCTTAGCAAGTAAAATAGCAGATGGATTCAAAAGCTTTTTAGGTATAAATTCTCCATCACGTGTATTTTCTAATTATGGTAAATCACTTGGAGAAGGTCTCATACAGGGTATTGATAACCAACAAAGTGCTGTAGATACTAAAATTAAAGATATGGCCGATAAGATCAAAGGCTTAGGTAATGTAAGAGCAAATTTTAATGGATTAAATAATATGTCACTTAGTGGAGCGTATGGTGGTACTGGAGCATATGGTGGTACTTATGGATCTCCATATGGACTTAATAATATGAGTAAAAGTATGGGACTTACACAAGATATAAAAATGTATGTAACTATACCAAATGCAGATAAAGAAGGGGCTACTAAGATAGCTAATGAATTTAAACAAATGACAGAAAGTTCTATGAAAAATGTTATGACAGGATTATTTATGAATGATGTATTAAGAGATTAGGAGGTGGCTTGTATGAACTTAAATAGAATAAAAGATTTTAAAGTAGATCTACTTTATGAAGATGGAAAAAATACAGGTGGCGTAATAACTAATTATAAGCCACCTCGTCCTGCTTATTTTCGTAAGGGTATTAGAACAGTACAAGGATACACATATTTTGAAAAAGGTGTTAAAAGTGATTGTATTATTGAGTTTACAGTTGTTTTTAATATAAAAGGAGAAAATGATGATGAAACACAAAGTAATATAACTAAGTTTTTAAACTTTAGAAAAAATTATTCAGGTAGATTCATATTTGTAGATGAATTTGGAATTCAATACAAAGGATATTTACAAAATAAGTTTGAGATAGATACTCCTATCGAAGGTGATATATATTATATAAATTTAGAGCTTTTATGTAATCATGAAGCTAGTGGATGGGTGAAGGATAATGGCAAAGTGTAAAGTAGAATTTTATAAAAAAAATGGATATCAGGCTTTTGAAGATGGTGATGCTAATAAAATAATATTAGAACATTGTTTAGTGTCAGTAAAAATAAATAGAAATTTAACTACACCTACTGCTGAAGCTACGATTACAGCGCAATATGAAAATCTACCTACTGCTATTTTTGCAGGAGGAACGCAAGGCGTAATAGATAATTTTGCACAGGTAAAAATTTATATAGAGGATGTACTTCAATTTGCAGGTGTAATAAAAAAATATGATTATAATACACTTGATAAAACGATAGAAATGACTTGCCATGATATGTATTATAGAATGCTAAATTTATGTGATAAGGAATTAAAATTCTATAATAAAACTGCAACAGATATAATTTCTACTGTTGTATCAGATGCTAAATGTAGTTTTCAAAGAAGTGGAGGAAATAATTATACTGTACCTAAATTAGAATGCGAAATAGGTACTATGTATAATGATATAATTGGTAATTTAGTAGAAACTATGTATGCTAGAATAAGGGCAAACAAAAGCGGTACAATAGTGTTAGAAGAACAATATCCTGCTTATAGTGAATCAAATCATGAATCAAATCATCATGATTATGTCTTATCTGTTGATACTAATTTATCTAGTGAAACTGCCAGTAGAGATTCTAATTTAATGAGAAATATATTAAAAATTTGTTGTAATGATAAATATTCTATTTTTGAATCTAAAACCATGACTAGTTATTTAAATGGCGAAAGATGGGTAGACATAATTGATAATCCATTAGCTAGTACTTCATTATTAAAACAAAAGGTAGCAGGATATAAATTTTTAGATATGTGGAGAGAAAGTACTGTTTTAAATGTAGTGCCAGTAGCTGGAATACCTAACATTGATTTAGGACAAGTAGTTAAATTAGTAAATAATCAAAGAGGTAGTGGTTGGTATTTAATCGTTGGAATAAGTACAGAAATAAATGCTGACACATATGTAGATACATTGCAATTACAAGGTATGAGAGATAAAAGGAAGGTATATGAACAATGCACCCAAATAGGCGGTGGAAAATTAAAGCAATAGTAGGTGATTAACATGGCACATATGGGATATAAAAATTTTAGAGAGCCAGTAGTCTATATTCTAGATCAAGAATTAAGAAAAAGGGATTTTAAAAATCAAATAAATACAAGTCAAGATTCAAAGTATACTGGTGAATTACCTGAATATCCATGTAGAATAATTAGAGATAGCAATAATAAAGCATATAAATTTATATATGCTAATGGAACAGATATGCAATGGCAAGAAGAACTAATTAGAAATGCAGAAGGCAGAGTATATAGAATCAAAACAACCTATCCTAATAATATAAATAAAACAATACAATTAATTAAAGATAGTCATGGTAAATTAGAAATAATAGATTATGTATAGGAGGTGGCAATAATATGGGATTACCTTCCTATGTAGTTAACTTTGATGAACTTTCAGATCTTATTAAAGATTATTTACAAAATGGTGTAAAAGTTGACATAGGCAATATAAATTTTTCTACTAAAGATATGGAAAATTTATTATCACAAATTAAAGATAAAATACAAGGTGTAGATTATAATGATTTAATAAATGCTTTAAATGCCTTAGGTGTAAAGTTAGATAATTTAAGTGGAAATTTAGGTATATCAGGTACACAAAAAATTTATGGAAAAATGCTAGAGATTCCTGCAATAGAAGGACAGCATATAATAGGATTTAAGGGAAATGGACAAATAACAGGTATAACATATTCACAATCAAGCTGGAGATTTGAAGATAGCTGGGATTTGCAAATAGGCAATGATAAATTATTTGAAGGTGTACGTACTAAAGAATATGGTGAACATAAATTTTTCAATGTATTTTATCCTATAAATGGGACAGTTGAGTTTATTTACAATAATATTAGTGGAACGAGTAAAGTTTTATGGGTAGATTTTTGTGTATTGGAGAGTTAAATTATGAGTTTACCTAAATATATAATTAATTTTGATGAGCTTACAGATAATTTAAAAAATAATTTATTAAGTTTGATAGATGATAATATAAGAACTAATTATCCAGAAATAAATACAAATAATATACAAGAGTTATTACAACAATTAAAAGATCTATTGCCAAGCGTACAATATGAAGGTCTAAAGAAGAAAATTGATTCTTTAATATATAGAAAAATTGAAGGCATTCAAAAGGTAAAAGGTATATTATTAGACATCCCAGCAATACAAAATGATTATAAAGAGCAATTTAGATTTGATAAAGATGTATATATTACAGGACTGCATTTTAATCAAACAGGCTGGAAAAAGGATGATAGATATAGCTTAGAAGTTAATAAAATGAAAATAATAGATAATGCAACAACTAAGGAAATAGGAGAGCATAAATACTTTAATACATTTTATAAAGTAAGTGCTAATACTCTTATTTCTTTTATTTTGCATAATTTAAGCGGCAATAGTAGGCAAACAATGATAGATCTAGAGTATATAGATGGAGAGGATTCTAGTATTACAGTAGAACCACCGCCAAACATAGAAGATATTCCAAATGATTGGGACATAGCAGTAGTAATGAATTGGGAAGAGAATACAGACGCAGATATAGATTTGCATGGATATATAGAAGATAAACATGTTTGGTATGGTAATAAATACCATGATGGATTTTATCTTAATTTTGATTATACAAGTCATAAAACAAACAAAAATCCTGAAATAATAAGTGTTAAAGGATACAAAAATAAAAAGCTTCATATAGGTGTAAAGAATTTTAATGGAGTAAAACTAAAGGATCCTGTAACTTTGGAAATATATCAATATAGACCTTATGGTAATAAATTGCTTAAAAAATTTAATGTGAATTTAGATACAAATAGAGGGTTAAAAGATATATTTACAATAGACTTAAATACTTTAAAAATAACAAATTTAAATAAATAATTGATAACAGGGGGTAGATAAAATGGCTACAGATAATTTTTATTGTGTAAATGGGAACACAAGTGTAAAAGATATAATTAAAAACTTAACAAAAGAAATAACACAAAATGCTGGAATTTATAAATGGGATTTAGTTTGCCCTAGTTCAATAGATAAAGTTAGAAATTTTAGTTTGATAAAAGCTACTACATCTTATGGAAAAGAATTTTATATTAGATTTGAAAGGACAGCAGCATTAACTCCAACAAGTGAGGAACAAAAACTATTGGATAAAGAAAGGTACAGTAAACCATTTACTGAACAGGAAATAATACTTCTTAATAGATATGTTGAGGCTATGCCTTTAACAAGCTTTGAGAAAAATTTAATAAAGAAAAATTTAGATTCATTAAATATAGATGAACAAAATAATTTGCAACAATTACGAATGAGAAAAAATATAACAAATGATAGAGAGCTATTTTTGCTTAGAAAATATTATAATGGTGAAAGTCTTTCTACTGCTGAACAAAATGAATTAGACACTTATAGGAATGCACACAATTTAACTGCTCAAGAATTGATAGATTGGAGTAAACTCAAAACCAATACAAAACTTTATACTGATTCTATAATAAATATACTTTATAAACAATATGCTGGATTGGGATTATCTCAAAGTGAACAAAATTCTTTGGCAAGTTATAGAAATAGTATGGAACTGACACAAAGCGAAAAAGAAAAATTAGCAATGTTAAAGGGTAGAATGGACAATAGAAACCATATGTATATAACTATAGGTAAAGAGATGCATGACACTAAAAAAATTGTAGAGGTAGATGGAGAACAAAAAGAAATAGATATTAAAGATTTAGTAGAAGAGAGTTGTTCTGTACCATCAAGATTTGCATGGTATAAGAAACTTGCACCAGAAATAGGTGAGTGGCTACCTATAGAATATTATATAAATATCACAAAAGATTCAGTGAATATAATACTAGAAGGGGATAAAAGTGCAGATAACTACCCTTATAATAATAATTTAACAAGTTATGCTTATATTGGGGCTATTAGACCAATGGAAGATTCAGCATCCACAGATGATAAATATAACTTTGGAGTAGTTACATCTTCAGATATACCACCATTTTTTACAAAAAAGTTTGGTGAAAGAACTGCTACAGGAATTACAGATGTATGTATGATAGGTAATAAAATAGGTATGCCGATGCAGCCTCATTATCCTGAATTTAGTACAACAACAACTTTTGTAGATAAATGTAATACGGAAGGTAGCAGGTGGAATCATAAAAAACATAAATTTGATGAAATTATTTTGTTTCATCCTGTTGATGGTGAAAGAGGAAAGCTGATTAATGTATTAGCTGGGGATAGTAATGGAATATGGGATAAGGATACGCTAGTTTATAAAAAAGGTACAGAGGAAGAAGAAAATTATAAAAAGTTTAAAATTACAGCACCATATAGTTTAATGAACAATAGTCCTAATCCATTGTATTGTATCGCAATCAGATGGTATAAATCAGAATAGAGGTGGTATAAATGCCCCTACATAAAATTCCCCTATGTAGTTTTAAGTATGTAGGGGATAATACTCTTTCTAGTGGAATCTTTATATATGATACTAGAGAAGGTATTGCTAAAAATAATAATATAACTAAGTTATATTATAAAAAAAATATAGAAATAGAAAAAGGTAGTATCTCCAATTTGTTATATAAAGGTGATACTAGAATAGAAAAACTTTATAACAAATTATTTTATAAAGAAAATAATTCTATATATAAAATATATAATTATAATTTAAGTGTTAAAGATAGAAAGATAACTAAAGGATTAGCTAAAGATTTAAGTGTTAAAAATAGAAAGATAATTAAAGGCTTACCTAAAAATTTAAGTAAAAATGATTTTAAATTTATAAAAAACAAAAATTATAATTTGGAAAAAATAAAAATTAATGAATTTACAAGAAATAAAATTGTTCATTTAGACATTTATAAGAATTTAGGATTTACTAGAGAGCAGCTAAAACAAGTTGGAATAATTAATATTATCGAATTAAATAATTCTAACAATATTTTAAATTTAGAGGATCATAAAAAATATAAGGATATTAATATAGGCTATAATATTAGATCATTAACTAGAAACTTTTTTAAAGGTATTGATATAAACCATAGTGTTAATTTGCAAATATATAATAAAGCTACAGAAATAAGTAAAGGAAAAATTATTATAGTAGATAAATTAAAAATAAGAAGTCTTCACATTATTAGAAATAATATAAATATAAATATTGATGTCATTAGAAAGATAGGTATTAAAGAGAATATTATTAATGTTAGTAGAAGACATGAAAAAAGAGTAGATATATCAACAAATATTTACTTATATAGAAAGATAGGAAAGCAAATATATTTAAATAATTATACTAAATTGTCATACAAAACAAATAATTTTAAACTTAATAAGCATAATTGCATAAATGTATTAAGAATTTATCCTACAGATATTATGAGATATATTTATAGAAAGTTGTTCTATATTAATACTCTAAATACAATATATAAAACTAATAATATTTTAGGATTAAATAAAAATAATTTTCATAAGATAGGGAAGCACAGCATAGTAGTTTTAGAAAAAAATATTACAACCAATATTGTTAGAACTGGTCTATTTCTTATTGAAAATAATAAATTTGAAAATATCTATAAGGGTGAATCATTAGGTTTAAATAAGGATAAAATTAAAATTTCAAAAAGAATTCATATGAATTTAATTAAAAAATCAAAAATAAATATTTTTAAACGGTTTTTTAATTTCAGAGATTTAAAGATAATTAAGAGATGGTGGGTATTAGAAGCAACTGACCCTAGAGATGAGAAAATATTACCTATAAAAGATTATAATTATTCTAATAAACCATTATTAGTGAACAGTAGGATTAAGCCTTATGGAAATTTAATAGAACAGAATAAACATCCTATATCTTATGCACCATATATGGATTCCCAAGGAACTGATTTAAATTATGGTAAAGAAGAAATGCAATTATCTATAGAAATAATGATAGATATGATAAATATAGTAGGAATGATAGTCCAGCATAGTTCTAGTCAATTAGCTAATGTAAGTGGACAAGAAGCTATAGAATTTATTATGGAATTATTATTAGATTGGCTTAATATGGAGACTACAATAGAAGCAATGAACAAAAGTGGAAGCAGAGAACACTATTTAAGAACATATAGATGGATGAGATGGGAAGCTGAAAAAATATGGTTTATGGCGGACAAAGATCATACACAAGATAAGATGATGGGAATTAAATATGCAGGTATGTTATTTGCTAATTTAATAGACTACATGAAATATCACCATTTTGATGTAGTACCATTATGGAGAAATTTAAAATATATGGATATAGAAAGACAGTTTAATCGTGTAGCATTTAATGGAGATGTCATAAAGACTTTAGATAAACTAAAGGGAAATAGGCACTATATGATAGAAACACAAAATTTTGAAAAGAAAAATATATTAGGGGGTAAATAAATATGGCTTATGGGAGAAATGAATTTGGATATTATGATGGATATCAAGCAGTAGCAAGTAGTAATCAAGGGAGTTTTAATAATCCTAGACAAAAAATGTGGATGGTACAAAGACGAAGTGATTATGGATGGAGAATTGAATTAATAACTAACTCCTTTGAAGCTGCAAAAGATAAAGCTAGATTTTTGTTAGATTGTGGTGGAGAGTATATGAATATAAATAGAGTTATGGTATCTGAAATAGTACCAATAGATAATGTTATTACACCATCTGTATAGGAGTTGATATTGTGAAACTTATACAAGTTAAAAATGGATTATTAGAAGCCGAGAATTTTTTCTTGGCTTCTTCTTTTTCTGATTTCGCAGGAGAATGTAATGTAACTAGGGACATTAAAACAGGTAAATTAAAATTAATAAGTAATAATAAAATGGAAAGAAAATTTGATTATAAAGAATTTGTTCTTGAAGTTGAAAAAGAAAATTTTAGTGATATGAAAGATATGGATTATTCTATGCTTTATTTAGGTAATAGCGACTATATTTTTGGTATTAAGGATTTAAAATTAAGTGAACAAAATAGATATTGGAAAATACTTAAGAAAGATAATTATATACAAGCTTATTCAAGTGATGATGGTAAAAGTTATACAAATATAGGTGGAATGGAATTTATAGAGCCACTTACAAAGCAAGGTCTCATGAAGTATAGTGATGAAGATTTTATATTAAATAATTATAAGGTTTACTCTAACCCCTATGTAACTATTCAGAATTTCCCAGAAAATACTTTATGCGAATTATATGATTTAGATAACAAATTAATTAAGACTAGATTATTTAATTCAGATATGGAATGTAAGGTTTTTATAGATGGTAACATGATGGGATATTTTACATTTAAAGATATGGATGGAAAAGTAATATATACTAGCGATACTCTTAATTTACAGTATGGGGATATGTGGGTATTCAGTCCATATAATTTTGAGATTATATATCATGGAAATGTTGTAACTAATATTAATCCGGCTATGCTTCAAGATTTAGAAGAATTAATAACAATTAAAAATATAGGTGATAAGGATTATAGAAATATTAAAATAGGTACAGAGACACCGAGTAATGATTTAATTCAGTTGTCTTTTCATGGTGTAAATTATACAGATTCTTTAATTATAGATAGTATAAAACAGGGTGAAAGTAAAGAGATATATGTAAAAATAACTAAAAATGCAGAAAATCATAATTTTGCAGTTAGGGATTTTCACTTAGTTATCAATGAATAGGGGTGACTATATGAGTGAATTTTTTAATGTTACTTTAGCTAAAGATGTAGTTATTGATGATAGTAAAATCTCAAGGATTACAACTTGGAGTAGTGAACAAATCATGGAGCAAATTTTAAACTATACAAATAGTTCACAAAGAGGTGATGGTTCAGGTTTGAAGTATATGGAGATAAATGATGTAGTAAATATAGATGCTGGTGGGACTATAGATAAAGATTATGATCTAGGAGAAAATTCTTTTATAATAACTACACTTTATTTAGATGTAGCTGATGGTAGCAATTTTGAATTTAAGATTTTTGATAAGTCTACAAATGGATTTTTATTATATGACACAAATAGAGTTTCTCATTATACAGACAGTGTATTTGTTCCTTATAAAGATAAGGATGAAAAAGAAAATAAAGAGAACAAACTTCATACACAAATGGTAAATTCAAATCAAAATTCTTCAGTAATTTTAAATATAAAAATTTTAGGTCTAGAGATTAATTCAAATGACTAAATTCAATTTTATAAAGAAAGGATGACTTTTAATGTTAGTAAAAGGAACTTGTGCAAAAAAAGATTTAATGACAGAAATATATAAAGCAATTTTATCTCCAGGTTCAAATTGGACTGAAATTTCAAGCAATAAAATAAATGACTATGTAGTTGGTGGCAATGATGGATGGATTTTTAAAAGTCCTCAAATAGGTTATAAAAAAGAAAATATATTTATGAGGTTGAAAAGTCCAGATTTAAGCAATCCTAAAATATCAGGAAATCATTTATATATATGGTTAAGCGATAATTATATTCCTAGTAATACTACAGGAGAAAATGGAACTTTTACAAAATTAGGAATGAAAAATAGAATTCTATTTACTCCTAGTAATATAGCAAACCATAATCCAGATACACTATACAATTATTATGTAGACATACTTGATTATAGAATATTAATAATAATTGAGCTTCATACTGTTTCAATGGTAACATATCCTAATTTCATATATGTAGGATATCCAGATATAAATACTAATTTAGAGGGAGAGGAATATACTAATCAAATCATTGCTGCTTCTAATTTAGGAGATTGTCCTAGTAATACTCCGAGGGTATATTGGCATAAAGCACCTGGTTCTACAGGCAATGGAAGTCAGTATAATAAATTTGCTAAAACTTTCTGTTCACTTAATCTGTTTAATCCTAATCCTATGGGATTATATTTATTAAATCCAATTTATTTAATGGCAGATAATTTAAATAATAATGTGCCTAATACTGGATTTTTGGGTATTCTTGATGGAATATATGGTTTGCCAAACACTAATATAGTAAATGGGGACATAGTAAAGATAGATAATGACCAGTATAAAATATTTAATATTGGTCAATATCTAATTAATCAAAATAAGGATTATGAGGATCTAGGAGAAGGCAGAGGGATAAACTATTTTAATTCATTACAAGGTGTTTCTTGTATTGCTATAAAGATTTAAGGAGGTAGAAGTTAATGGAAGTATATGATGGTTGCATACAACCTAATTTAATAATAGTATCGGCTGAAAGAGATACTACCTCCAATAACGGTCACATTAATGATTATATAATTTCCAAAAATGGAGTTATATTAAGAAAGAGAAAAGGATCTATTATTAATTATATGATACCCCAAAAAGGTACTATAACAAGATTAAGAAAAGGAATAAATACTAAAGATTTTCATATAGTTCCTTTTAAAAGAATACCGAGAGAAAGAGTTTTAAATAAATATGCTGGCAAAAATATAAAGATATAATTTATACAAATAAATGAGGATTTTATTATTGAACAGGAGGTGACTATATGAGTGAATTTTTTAATGTAACTTTGGGAAAAAACATAGCCTTAGATGATGCAATAATTTCTAATAAAACTGGATGGTCAAGCGAGAAAATACAAAAAGAAATAATGGATAGAAGAGTTATTAAATTTGAGGAGCTTCAAGATGTAGATGTTATAAATAAACAAGACAATCAAGTTGTGGCTTATTCAAAAGATACAGGCAAATTTACAACTATAAATTTGGAAACATTAAGAGAAGCTACAGGACTAAGTATAAAACAAATATGTAGAACAGGTGTAAATGGAACATCAGATAATCCAGAAAGTATAGAGATTCCTATAAAGACTTTAAATTTTAGAGTTTTACCAGTTGATGTACTAAGATATAGTACAGAAAATAAAGATGATATTGTAGAAATAAAAAATGATTTTAAGAATACAGAAGTTACGCAATTTCAAAAAGATAACCAAATTTTATTTGATGATAAAGCACATTTAAAGACAGAGTATGATTCTACATTTAATTTAATCAATGAATTTGATGAAGATGTAGAATATTCAGTTAGATTTAAAAAATCAGATTATAAAAAAGTTGATAAATTTAAAGTATATGAAGATGGAGTAGTACAAAACTTAAAAACAATAGCAGTTCCATATGATAGATTATTAATACCTATAAATAATCTAAATTTAAGTAATGTTAGAAACATTGATTGTTTTAAAATTGAAGCTTTAGGAAATAACTTTAGGATTGTTTGTAGTGTTGATGATGGTACAACATGGAAAACTTTTAAAAATCAATCATGGGAAAATATTGAACTAGAAATAGAATCCATTAAAGAAAAAGGGATACCTATAGAAGTATTTAATTCTATAAATTCACTGTTTTGGAATGAACTAATTACTGCTAATAAAATTAGATTTGCTTATTTATTTTCTATGGATAATATACAAAATATTGAAGAAATAGACAAACTAACTTTGCAATATGATAAAAATGGTAGTTGGATTCAATGCAATTGTAATGAATTTAAAGCTACTTATGTGTCAAATAGTTTGTTAAAAGTAGATTTATATTTTTCAGGAGATGTAAAAATTAATTATGGAACAAATAGTGAATGGAATACCTATGAAGAGCATTGGACAAAAGAAACCTTTAAAGATTTAAACTTATTGGCTAATATTAAGGATATTTTTACTATCAATAAATATTATGCTACTTCAAGCAGCGAGTTTATTATAAAAAATAATATAAAGAGTGTAAATAAAGATATAGATATGAAAAAAGAGAATCAGCTTCATTTAGTGATAACGGATAATGATATTGTAATTTTAGATGTATTTATATCACCTGAAGATAGTCAAAAATATCTATTAGGAATAAGTCCTAATATAAAAGTTTTTGTAAAAGGACAATTTGATGCAAATCTTTATATGATAGTTTCTTAAAATTTTTTAGATATTAGAGAGGAGAAAAAATTATGGCAAAAATTCTTAATTCAGATTATATAAGTGGAGAAGTACAAAGGGTAGTTGAAACACCATTAGGTTATATAATAAATGGTATATATTATGATAAAAAGACAATGACTCCCAAAGCATTGCAGACATTTCCAGCATATGGGTGTAGGTTATGTTTAGGGATGGATAAAAATCTTTTGCTCAATAATAGTTATTTTAATCATTATAAAACAATGAGAAATAGTATAATAAATGATAGATACGATCCAACTATAAGTTATATATTTACTACACATTATAATAATGGTACAAAAACAATTCTAAAAATAAGAGAATATAATGGTAAAGTTGATATTTTAAAGTATCTTAATTTTGGTGCTTTATCAGGTGGCAATCACCATATAATAAATTCTTATGTTGGACAAGATAAAAACTATATATATGTGTTAAGTAGTGGTACTTACTCAACCAGTAATTACAATGATTTTTTATATAAAATGGACAAGGAAACATTGGCTATTGTCACAATAGATACCATTACATCAAATTCTTGGCTAACTCCAATAAAAGAGACTGAAGAATATATATATTATGGACAAACTAATGATAAAGGATCTCATTATATAAAAAGGTATAATAAAATAACAAATAAAGTAGAAAGCTTACCTTTGCCAGTAATGAATGATCAAAAATATTATAGTGTTAGTTATTCTAATTTGTTATCAAATTCTAATTTGGATTTTTATATGTTTTCAGTATTTCAAGATTCTAAATCTCATAAAATGCAAATAGTTAGATATTATTTTGATATGACAAAGAATGATATTAAAGATATTTGTACAATAAAAACTTATAAAATGGGAGATGGGGAACAGCTTATAACACAGCCTATTATTAATGTAGATGGTATGAATACACATTATGAACCATTTATTACTACTATGGATAATAAATCATATTTAAATATCGCAATTTATGAAAAGGTTAGTTCTACTTCGAATAATATATCGTATTATGGAATTTATACTTTTGAAATTGATAAAACAACAAAAGATATTACCTATAAAAGTTTTCTTAACATAAAGGATTATTTTAGAGGCTTCATAGGAGTTAGGAATAATACATTTTTAGTAGGAGCTTCTGATGAAAAATGTTATTTGTTGAATTTTGAAAAAGATAAGTTTGTTATAACAAATGTTTTAAATAATAGACCTCAATATATAGGCGCAGATTTAGCGGAGAATATTTGGATAGTTAATAAATTAGGTGAGGTAGAAATGTATTCTCCATTTGTACCAATACATGTTAATATTGAATACGAATTTGAAAACTATAATTATGAAGGAAAAGATATAGAAACATATATATCTATAGAATCTAAGAACTATTTAAATGAAAATATAGCATCAAAGTTAAAACTTACTATAAAAGGAGAAGCAGTATTCTCAAATAATAGCGATAATATAATAATTGATACCACATTGGAAACAGGCAAAAAACGTATTCCGATTACTATAAAAGGTGATGGCGCTATAACAATAGATGCAGAAATGGCACCTTAAAAATAGGATGAAATTTATATGTTTTTAAACAATACAAATCGTAACTCTGAAAAAGATAATATAAAGATAATACAAATCGATAACACTAGAGTAGTAAAGAATATAGTTCATATGCCTGAGCTTTTGATGTTAACGAACGATGATAATAAAAGAAAAAGAGTAGTATATATATATAATAAAAATTTGTATAATAAAATAATACAAAGCGATAGCACTAGAATAGTAAAGAGCACAGTTCAAATGCCTGCCCCTTTTTTGTTAGATAATGAAGATAGAAAAAGAGAAAGATCAGTATATATATATAATAAAAATTTATATAGTATAAAAAATTTTTTAAATAAAGCAACATGCTATGTTAATAATAATGATAAAGGCATGTTATTTTTTAAAAAATTAAATATAAAGTATGTAGAAGTATCGACTTATGTTCATAAGAATGTTAATAAGGAAGTAGTTATTAAAAATAATAATATCATGATTAAAAACATTAATAATAAAATAGTTGCTAAAGATAATAATATAGTAATTAAAAGTAGTGATATTATGATTAAATATTATGTTCCTTATTCAGGAAATATTTTAAAGTGTAATGAAGAAAAAACAAATGCTGAAGGCAAAATTAAAGATTTCAGAATAGTGGCACAGAAATATTCTTATATAGAATACCATCTCGGATTTGATAAAAATATAATAGAGGATATAAAAGGATTACCACAAGGAATGATATTTGATAAGAAGTGTTTAAAGGGAACACCTATGATATCAGGTGATTATTTAATAAATATTAAGCTAAATAATGGAACTATAGTAAAGGGAATATTGAAAGTACCACGCCTACCAAGACAATTATAAATAAAATAATGGAAAATATTAAAATAGTTTTTAAAATATTTTTATGGATGAAGAAATCTTAACTGAATACAATGTTTGTGCATATAAAGATTTATAAAAAATATTAGGACTGAAAGAAAGAGTTAATAAAAAATTAAATTTGAAGAAAAAACACTCAGTAATGGGTGTTTTTTTTATAAAGATTAAAGGAGTGATTCAAATGGCAGAATTTTTAGGAACAGTTAAATTAGGTACATTTTATCATAGAGGAGAAGAATTACCTTTACCAACTAGACCTTGGCAATCAGGTACTTATCCAAATGCTTTATCGAAAAGAGGTGAAGGAGACACACCTAAATTTTCAGGTAATATAAGTGATTGGACCATAGGTGATACTTCTTCACATGATAATAAAAAATTAAAATGGGTAAAAATTAAAGATGGGGATAAAACATTATTAATTTGTGATAGGATTGTTTTAAATTCTATTAATTGTGATGAATTAAATAGTGGTGGATATGTAGATGGTACGAAGATAACCATTGATGGACAAAAATATCTTTGTAGATTACTTAGTGGTGGTAATGATTGTAGAGATGATAATAGACGTTATTCTGCAGGCTGTACTCCTACTAATAATGAATGGGATAGATTCATATGTAATGAAGATAGTATAAAAGGTATACCTAAACCTAATTCTAATGATTTAGATTGTATAGACGATACCTATAAATCATTAGATGGAGAACATAATAAATTATGGAATTGGTGGGGAAGTTATAACTGGTGTAAAGAAATATATAAGAAAAATTCTAAATACCGTGTTGTTAGAGGTTTCAAATCTGCCCGATATTTCAATGACGATTATGATGGCTTTTATATTGGTAATGGCGTGGGTTGGCGACCAGTTCTTGAAGTTCTCAACTCTGATAACGAAGATTCAGAAGGTAATGACTCAAGAGATTCTAATACCGAAGATAATAACCCTAAAGATACAACCACTAAGAAATTCTTAATAAAACAAAATGATAATTATTATACAATAGATAATGAATATATTGATTTAGGTAAAATAAATACTAAAAATGATTTAAATAATCTACTTGATAAATATGGTTTTCAGGACTTATCCTTAATTACTAGAGAATTTGATGGTAAAAAGGTTCATATGTATAAAGATAAAAATGATATCTGGGAGACAGATTCTGAATTAGATATGAAGAATGTTGAAGACGATATTCAATTGGTCGAAGAAAATAATGAGAAGTATATTAAATATGGATTTACTAAGTGTAATATTCCTGATGAAATAAAGAATATTAATGATGGTAAATTTGAAGTTTTTATGAAGGAATAATAATGAGATATGTAATATATTATTTAAAAAATTATAGGATTGGTATAGAACATTGTGAGGCTAACATCGAAACAAAATATATAAAGGACAGGATAGAATTTATTGTGAGGATTGGAGGAAAAAGAAGTGAAGTATTTGTTCTATAAATATTCTTTAAGATATGATAAACCAACTGAAACTTATATTGGCTTAACAGAACATCTAGCCAGCTATGACAGGTGGGAAATATTTCTAAAATATAAGTTTGAAGAAGAAAACGGGTTTAGATTACTAAATTCAATTGGAGGTTATAATGCAAAGAATTTAAGTGTTTCCGATGTTGTTTATTCAGATAGATTTAACCGTAGCGATATTACGTCAAATTATAAAGAGTTAAAAGATATTGTTTTTATATGTAAAATAGTAATTAGATATAAAGGGGATCCACATAAGTGGGGGTACCCTTGTTGTAATTTTGAAGAATATGCTGTTGCATCAAAAATCATTCCTAATATATTGTTAGAAAAAGTTATAGGTGATGAAAACCAATATCCTAAAGATGGGGCTCACACCGATGGATATTATTATATTAGAAAAAATAAATTAAATAATAAATTTTTAATCAAACAAAACAATGATTATTATTTAATAAAATCTAATTTTTATAACATTGGACAACCTATAGACAATACTCAATTACAAAATTGGTATCATAAATATGGTTTAGATGATATAAATACAATTACTCAAAGTCTGAATAACAAAGAATTTCCTATGAGCAAAAATGAAAATGGAATATGGAAAACTGATTTTGAGTTAGATATAAATGAAGTTAGAGATAATATAGAATTAGTTGACATAGATGAAAACAATAAATCTATTAAATACAATTGTAATGATTATAGAATATTAGATTTATGCGATGATGAGTTTGATATTAGAATGTTGAAAGAAAAATAAATATTATAATAGTTAGATGACCATAATGGGTCTTTTTTTATTGGAAAAATTAAATGAATATAGTAATTATATTTCTATAATTTTTGTAATATAAGATAGGATGTAGAGTAAAAGTATATACAAAAGATGCATTTTATTTAATGGAGGTATAATGTGGAGTTAAAAGTTTGTGAAGAAAAACATAAAAGATTAGAAGAAAAAATTGATGTACATGATATTAGACTTAATAATCATGGAAAAAGAATTGATAAGATAGAACAAAATCAATCAAAGATAGATACTAAAATTGAGAATCTTTGTGATCAATTAAAGCAACTTGTATCTGTTTTAAAATGGTATATAGGATTATCAGTAGGAGCCTTAGTAAGCTTCTTTTTTTATGCAGTTCAGTATGGGATTTTCAAATAGAAAGTGAAGTGAAGTACATTGGAGTTTTTACAAATAAAAAAGATTATAGCATTGGTAACTACTATAGTATTTTGTTATTTAAGTATTAAGGGGAGCTTATCAAGTACAGAATTTCTTTCTGTATTTACTTTAATAATAGGATTTTATTTTGGTCAAAGTTCAGCTAGACAAGCAGTTAAGGAAAGTAAAGAGCAGGAGTAAAGCCTGCTCTTTTTATTATTATTATGAAAAATATTAGCTATAAATTTTCATGAAAATTTTTTATTTTCAATTCAGTTATACAAATGATTATAGAAATTATTATTATTATTTAGTTATAAAATACAATAAAAACACAGGGGGTAATTTTAATATGTTATTTAACTTAAATCCAGGACATACATTAAGTGGTGGAGATGTAGGAACTAGAGGAATAAATGGATTAAAAGAAGAAGTCTTAACAAGACAATTGGTAAATGAAATAGATAAAGAACTAAGAGGTAGAGGCCATAGTACTAGTATATGTAGAGTTGATTATGCATCTACATTACAAGAAAGTTTAAATAAACAAGTAGCTTTATGTAATTCAGTAAATGCAGATTTTAATATTTGTATACATTTTAATACTACGATAGGTGGATATGGATCAGAAGTATATACTTATAATGGTAAGTATTTAATAGAAGCGGATAGAGTATTAAAAGAATTAAATAAACTAGGCTTTAGAAATAGGGGGATTAAAGATCAGCCTTTAGCATTAACCAAAAGAACTAAAGCTAAAACAATTTATGTAGAGGTATGCTTTATAGACAGTGCAGGAGATATGGCTATACTTAATAAATATGGAATGAATGGAATTGCTAAAGCAATAGTAAATGGAGTGTTAGGCACATCATTAAATGTGTCATCTAAGCCAGTTGAAGAAAATACAAGTACAGGGTGGATAAATTTAGATGGGAAAACAGGTAATATATATACTCCAAGTGGTGTAAATGTTAGAGATGGGAAGTCTACATCAAGTAGAATACTAGGAACTCTTCCCAATGGAGCCAAAGTACAATTATATCGCAAGGAAGGGGAATGGATGCATGTATATTATCCTCCACATGGTGGGTACATATATTCTAAATATATAAGATACTAACTAAATTAGTATCTTATATTAAATTTCTATACTAAATGTTAAAAATAACATTGTTTCAAATAATCTTTTAAGTATTAGTAAAATACGTTATTAATTTAGTGTATAATAGTTATAGTTTAAAATATAGGGGAAGTGATAATATGCTTAGATTTTTAGATGCAGGAGAATCTCATGGAAAGGCATTAACGGCTATAATAGAAGGTATACCATCAAATATTGATATAGATATAGATTTTATAAATAATGAACTAAAAAGAAGACAAACTGGCTATGGTAGAGGGATAAGAATGGCAATAGAAAAGGATAAAGTGGAAATATGGTCTGGCATTAGAGAGAATAAGACCACAGGAAATCCTATAACTTTAATTATTTATAATAAAGACTATGAAAATTGGAAAGAACTTATAAATAAAAAAGCAGAAGATAAAGATAAAATTTTTGTTCCTAGACCAGGGCATGGAGATTTAGTTGGACACATTAAATATAATACAGGAGATATAAGAAATGTAATAGAGAGAACCTCAGCTAGAGAAACAGCTATTAGAACAGCCGTAGGTGCTATGTGTAAATATATATTGAAATTATTAGGTATAGATATAAGAAGTAAAATCCAAAGTATAGGAGAAATATTTGATGAAAACGTAGATATATATGATAATGATGTATATAGAGAAATAGAAGATAGTCTTCTAAGATGTTACAATAAAAAAGCAGAAAAAAATATGATGGATGAAATAGATAACTGTAAAAAAGAAGGAGACACTATAGGTGGAAGTATATATATATCCGTAAAAGGTATGCCAGTAGGTATAGGAAGTTATACTCAATGGGATAGAAAACTCGATGCCCTATTAAGTTATTCTATTATGTCTGTGCAGGGAATAAAGGCAATAGAGTTTGGGGAAGGTTTAGATTTAAATAAAAGAGGTAGTACATTTAATGATGAAATATATTATGATGAAAATAATATAAAAAGAAAAAGCAATAATGCTGGAGGAATTGAAGCTGGAGTATCTAATGGTGAGGACATAATAATAAAGGCTTATATGAAACCAATACCATCTATAAAAAAACCTATAAAAACTATTAATTTAAAAGAAAAAATCAATGTAGAAAATAGATATGAAAGATCTGATGTTTGTGGTGTTGTTCCAGCTTCTATAGTTTTGGAAAATGTATGTGCCTTTGAAATATTAAAAGAGATTTTAAGCACATATCCTTGTGATGATTTCAACACGCTAAAAAAATATATAAGAGAAATGTAAAATTTGGAGGTTCATTTATGAATAAAGAAAGATTATTAATATTAGACAGTAATAGTTTATTAAATAGAGCTTTTTATGCACTTCCTGATCTTATGACTGAAGAGGGAATTCATACTAATGCTATATATGGTTTTGTAAATATGCTTTTAAAAATGAAAGAAGAGATAAAACCAGATTATATAGTAGCAGCTTTTGATAGAAAGGCACCTACCTTTAGACATGAAGAATATAAGGATTATAAAGCAGGTAGAAAAAAAATGCCAGAGGAACTTGCTCAGCAGTTTCCTATAGTAAAGGAACTTTTATCCGCATTGGCTATAAGTATATTTGAAATTGATGGATTTGAAGCAGATGATTTAATAGGAACTTTGTCTGTGTTCGCAGAGAAAAAAGGAATAGAAGTTTACATAGTTACAGGAGATAAAGATGCTCTACAATTGGCTACGGATAATGTAAAAGTAGTTATAACTAAAAAGGGGATTACAGAAAAAGAAATTTATGATAAAAATAGAATGATAGAGGAGTTTGGAGTTACTCCTAAAGAATTTATAGATGTAAAAGGTCTTATGGGAGATAGCTCTGACAATATACCTGGAGTACCTGGAATAGGTGAAAAAACTGCCTTCAAGCTTATAAAGGAATATAAAAGTATAGAAACAGTACTTGAAAATATAGAAAACATAAGAGGAAAGAAATTAAAAGAAAATTTACATGAATATAGAGAACAGGCTATATTTAGTAAGAAATTAGCTACTATTATGTGTAACGTTCCTATTGAAATAAGTTTAGAAGAGATAAAATCAAAGGAAGAATATAATATAAACAAAGTTAGAGAACTGTTTCAAAGATTAGAATTTAAATCTTTAATGAATAAAGTAGGTAAAAGTAATGAGGAAGAAACTGTAGAAGAGGAAATTTCTTATAAAAATATAGTTTCTATAGAAGAATTTAAAGGTTTAAAAGATAATATAATAGAATATAAAGAAAATAAATTATATCTATATTTTGAATTAGAGGATATAGTTTTATTTTCTAAATCTAGAATAAAAATATTATATGTTAGTTTTAAAGATGAAGTTTATAGAATAGACTTTGAAACTTTGCTAAAGAATACTAAAGAAGAATTTATAGAAGTGTGTAAAGAAATATTTGAAAGTAAAGAAATTAAAAAAATTACCTATGATTCCAAGAATCCAAGGACTGTGCTTAGAAAACTAGGAATGGAGTTTAATGGTATAAATTTTGATATAAATTTAGCTGCATATCTAATAGATCCAGTTAGGAAAGAATATGAAATATCTAGTTTAGCTTCAGAATATTTATTTAAAAATATAAATAGAGAAGATGAAGATTTAAAAATAAAAGAAGTTAATATAATGCCTAAATTATACAAAGTATTGGAAGAAAAAATAAAAGATCAAGATATAGAAGAATTGTTATATAAGATAGAACAACCTCTTACAGAAACATTATCAGCTATGGAAACAGAAGGTTTTAAAGTTGATAAAAATATACTTTTACAGCTAGAGAAAAAATTTAAAGGAGAAATAGAAAGCACTCAGTCAGAAATATATTCAATGTCTGAGGAAGAATTTAATATAAATTCTCCTAAACAGTTAGGAAAAATACTCTTTGAAAAATTAGATTTACCCGTTATAAAGAAAACTAAGACAGGATATTCTACTAATGCAGAAGTACTGGATAAATTAAGAGATAAGCATCCAATAATAGATAAGATAACTTATTATAGACAGTTAACAAAAATATATTCTACTTATATAGAAGGATTAAAAGCTGCTATAGATGAAGATGGGAAAATACATTCAAACTTTAATCAGACTGTTACAGCTACAGGAAGATTATCTAGTACAGAGCCTAATCTTCAAAATATACCTATAAAATATGAAATGGGAAGAGAAATAAGAAAGGTGTTTATTCCAAATACAGAGGATTCTGTAATACTTTCAGCGGATTATTCACAAATAGAATTAAGAGTATTGGCACATATATCTAATGATAAAAATATGATAAGTGCTTTTAATGAACATGATGATATTCATACTAAAACTGCATCAGAAGTGTTTAAAGTTCCAATAGATGAAGTAACCCCTCTTATGAGGAGTAATGCTAAAGCTGTTAATTTTGGTATAGTTTATGGTATAGGAGATTTTAGTCTATCTCAAGATTTAAATATAACTAGAAAAGAGGCAAAGCAGTATATAGATGCTTATTTGGAGAGATATCCTAATGTAAAAATTTATTTAGAAAATATAGTAGAAGAGGCTATCCAAAAGGGGTATGTAACTACAATATTAAATAGAAGAAGATATATAAAAGAGGTTAAATCTTCAAATAAAATAGTTAAAGCTGCAGGGGAAAGATTAGCTATGAACAGTCCAATACAAGGAAGTGCGGCAGATATAATAAAATTAGCTATGGTAAATGTTCATAGAAAATTAAAAGAAGATAATTTTAAAAGTAGTATAATATTGCAAGTACATGATGAATTAATATTAAATGTTTATAAAGATGAACTAGAAAAAATCAAAGCCTTAGTAAAAAGAGAAATGGAGCAGGTTTTAGAATTAAAGGTTGGGTTAGATGTGGATATAAATATAGGTAATAATTGGTATGAAGCAAAGTAAGGGGTTGTTTTATGTATTGTTTACAAGGTATTTTTAAAGTTGGCCTTACAGGAGGTATAGGTTCTGGTAAAAGTACTATATCAGAAATGATAAGAGAAAAAAATGTACCAGTAATAGATGAAGATAAAATAAGCCGAGAGGTATTAAGATTATATCCAGAAATCTTAATAGAGGTAAAAGAAGTTTTCGGTAAAGAATTTTTAGATGATAATGGTGATTTAAAAAGAAGAGAATTTGGTAGTTATATATTCAGAAATAAAAATAAAAGAATAGAATATGAAAATATAATAATGCCTTATATAATAAAAGAAACTTTTAGAAGAGTAAAAGAACTAGAAGAAAATAAAGAACAAATTTGTGTTTTAGATGCTCCTACACTAATAGAACAGGGGTTATATAAATATATGGATATAAATATATTAGTTTGGGTGGATAAAAATACACAAATAAATAGGGTTGTAAAAAGAGATAGATTAACTACAGGGGAAGTTATAAACAGAATAAATGCTCAAATGTCTATGGAAGAAAAGAAGAAGTTTGTAGATTATATAATAGATAATTCTAAAGATATAGAAAATACAAAGGGAGAACTAGATAAGATTTTTATGGAAGTAATGATTAAAGCAAAGCAGAAAGGGGGAGTGCTCTAATATTAGGGCAAAAAAAAGTGAAGTTTTTAAGAAGACTTTTGATTTTAATATTAACAATTATTTTATTAATAAATATAACAACTATAGCAAAATATATTTTCCCTATGAAATATAGAGATTATATAGATATGTATGCTAATGAACATAAATTAGATCCTTACTTTGTAGCAGCAGTTATAAAAACTGAAAGTAATTTTAAAAAAGATGCTACCTCTAAAAAAAATGCACAGGGACTTATGCAAATAACTCCAGAGACAGGAAAATGGGTAGCAGAAAAAATGGGAATGAAAGATTTTGATATTAATGATTTAAAAGATCCAGAAACTAATATAAAAATGGGATGTTGGTATTTAAATAATTTAAAAGAAGAATTCGATGGTAATATGGATCTTGTATTAGCTGCATATAATGGAGGTAGAGGAAATGTTCAGAAGTGGTTAAAGGACTCAGAGCATTCAAAAGACGGTGAAAGTCTTCATTATATACCTTTTAAGGAAACAGACAAATATGTAAAAAAGGTAAGGGCTATATATAATATATATAGATTTTTATATAAAAGCTAAGTAATAATAATTTAATAAGTTCATTGACAATAATATAAAAATATTATAATATAACTATAAATTATTTGTTACATTAAAATTTATGTACCAAAATTTAGCAGGTGTGCTGGAATAGGCAGACAGGCACGTTTGAGGGGCGTGTGTTCAAGGACGTATGGGTTCAAGTCCCATCACCTGCACCATGTGCTTAAAATTTATTAACTTTGAAGAATTATTATTTAAAGCTAATAAAGATACCTATATTTTGTAATAAATTTACAATATAAAAAACATTTTATATTATGTTTAAATAATATAAAAAAACTATTGAAAAATTATAGATTAGTGTTTATAATAAATATAGAAAATAAATTAATAAAGATTACAAATTCTGAGATATACGCTAGGCTCTATATTTTGAACCTACATCACAAGTACGGGAGTTCAATATTTAGATATGGATATGAACCTTATTATGAGACCTATAATTGGCATTAGGGAGATAGAAACATCTGTGAGAACACCCACCTATCGGAAGATAGGTGTCAAAATTGGAGCTACGGTATTTTGGATACTACAATAAGAGATAAAGAGAAGTATTTATACTTCTCTTTTTTTATATTATATAGAAATATATACTATAAGGTTATGGAAATATCTTATCTAGAACTTTATTTATTAAAAAAAATATATATGATATAATTATATAAATCATATAAAAGTTAATTTATTAAGAAAAGATTGTGGGAGGAGTTTTTATGCCTAATAAATTTTTAATTATAGATAATAGCATACTTCCGGATATTTTTGAAAAGGTTGTGAAGGTAAAAGAGCTTTTAGCTAATGGAAAAGTAAAAGATATAACAGAAGGTGTAAAAACAGTAGGAATTAGTAGAAGTACTTATTATAAATATAAAGACTTTGTATTTTCTGTATCTGAAGGTGTGAAAAGTCAAAAG
The DNA here is from genome assembly GCF_054768115.1 of Clostridium sp. CTA-6. Taxonomy (NCBI): domain Bacteria; kingdom Bacillati; phylum Bacillota; class Clostridia; order Eubacteriales; family Clostridiaceae; genus Clostridium; species Clostridium sp. CTA-6. The sequence goes on along the minus strand of NZ_BAAAAU010000009.1, from coordinate 114,097 downwards.
GCAACTATAGGATTATTACTAGGACATGAAAGAGGAACTCTTTCTAAAATATTGGATAGAATAGCAGAGTATCAGGGGAATATACTTACCATAAATCAAGATATACCTATAAACAACACTGCAAATGTAAGCATTACCTTTGATATATCACAAATGAGTATAGGACTAAAAGAATTAGTTGAAGAAATAAAAAATACTAAAAATGTAATAAAAGTAGATTTGATAGCTATGGAATAATAAAAAACTTCATCTTTTTAGTAGATGAAGTTTTTTATTTACTACAGGGTGAATATAATTAAATTATAAGGTCCCCTACAATAACTGTTATAGCGGAACCAGATAAAATTATGTTTTCACCTTCTAATTTAATTTTAAATTTGCTGTTTCCTTTTATATAAGTTTTTTGTTCTTTTAGGCTTTCTAAATAATCTATAGTTAAATCTTCTTCTATTTTTAAAGCTTTAGAAAAGTTATGTAATAAACATAATTTTTTTTCAAGAGTTAAAGGAATTTTTATTTCTATAAAGTCAGTATTTAATTTTGTTTCTAAAACATCTTCCCTACAATAAAATTTAATGTGTTCTTTTTCGTCTATAAGACCTTCTTGCCATAAAATATGAGAAGCAGCTAAAATAGATTTTACACATAAGCACAATTCACCTTTAGGTGAAAAGATATTTGTTTTATATCCATCAGTTTCCTTACATAAAAAAATGGTTTCTGATAGGTTAAGTTCTAGTGCTACATTTTCCATGTAATCCTTTTCTACGGGCTCGTTTAATAAACATACTCCAATAGAATTTCCTAAAAAAACTTTGTTAGTAAAAGTATTTACTTGATAGATATTCATTATTTGTACCCCCAAACCAACATAATACGTATATATTATAACATAGAATAAAAAAATAAAATTAAGTATTTGATGAAATTTTATATTTATTTTTAAATTTATAAATTTTCTAATTTAAATTTCTTATATAACTATGTTAAATGTGAAAAAATTGGAAAAATTAATAAGATGTATTAATAAATAGTTTCCTAAAATTATAAGAATGATAATTTAGAATATAAATTTATATAAAAAGAAAAAATAATTTATATTTATACATTTATATGTAGAAAAAGGGTATATGAGGTATGATTTAATATATAAAGGGCCATTTATCTGATGGGCCTTTATATGTTAAATATATTAAATGAAATGTTACATTTAATATATAAAGGATTTTTTAGTAAATTGTAGAATAACTTTATTAAAGTAAGGGAGGGATATTATGTTAGATATAAAATTAAAATATAAAGATATAGAAATAGTTAATATAGAAAAAGAAAATATAGAAGATATTTTTTATATGATGAAATCTAACGAAAATGAAGTAAATGTAGATTACCATCCCTTAACAAAGGTAGAAGAATTAGAGGACACATTTATAGAATATTATTTAAGTGAATGTGAATTTTTTATTAAAATAATGTATAGATCTTATTTAGTTGGATTGATAAAGGGGAGAGCAGAATTTAAAAATCCAAATGAAATTTGGATCCTATATTTTTTCAAAAATCGATATAAATTAGAAGATAGAGAATGGTATAATATAATTCATAATTTAGAAATATATTTTTTTAAACAATATGGCATAGATGATTTTTATGTAGTTGTTAATAATAACAATTTGAATTTAATAAATATATTTAAGAAAAATGGTTTTTCTATATCACGAATATATGAAAAAAATAAATATGATAATATAAATAATAATGAAATAGTATTAAAAAAGCTAAGGCATGTAAACAGAATTAAATATTACATATGAAAATAATTTGGGATAGAATTTAATAAAATATAGGTTTTGTTTTTAAATTAAAAAGCTGTGAGTTTAGAGTATTATAATATTGTAAACTCACAGCTTTTTTATTTATTTAAATAAATTATTTACCTATAATATTTTATTTGAAATTTTCTTATTAGTTATATTTATGAAAATATAGAATATATATTTATAAAAAGCAATTTAACAATTATGGGAGGGATGAGAAAATGAGATACACACGATATGATATTAGAAAGAGAAATAAGTCTAATTTTACATTTTTTTTAATAATAACATTAGTTTTAGTTTTAGCTTTTATATTAGGGACTGTGATATTTAATCTTGTATCCCCTAGTAATATAAAAAAGGGCAATACTATTACAAAAGACAATACTAATATAGTTAGAAGTAAAGATAACAAAAGCAATAGTTCAAACTACATAATTATACAAAGAGGAATATATGCAAAAAAAGAGAATGTTTCTGGAGTTTTAAATAGTTTAAAACCTTATGGTAATATATTCACTATAGAAGATAATGGTAAAACTAGAGTTTTTCTGGGGATATATGAAGAAGATGAAGGTATAAAACTGATGAAAAAATTAACAGATAATAAAATAGATAATTCTAAAATGACATTTGTAATAAATAAAAAAGATTTATGTGATGCAGAGATATCAGAAATTATTACTGCTTATATTAAAATAGTAAATAAATTATCAGAAAAGGATGTTAAATCAGTAAAGACAGAAGAAATAAAAAAATGGGTATCTTCATTAGATAAAGTTGAAAAGGATAGTTCTAATATAAAAACTTTAAATAATTTAAAAGAACATATAAATAAATTACCAAAGGATTTGACAAAAGATCAGTCCAGTAAAAGTTATATTTTTATTTATAACATTTTAAAAGAAATAAATAATAAATAGCATCTGTTTTTCAGATGCTTATTTTTTGCTTAAAAAATTCTTTAGAGACTTGTTTAAGTTTTTATTAAATGATAAACTATACTAGATATAATTTTAAGGTGGGGTTGTTATGAAAAGTCCAGATAAAAATAAAAGTTTATTAGGAGTTTTTATACTATTAGGGGCTATTTTAGGTAGCATTGCTGGTGAAATATTAGGTTCTAGCTTTACTAAGTTATCCTTTTTAAAAACCGCATATAAAGTAGGAACTGCTTCACCACTGAATTTAGACCTAAAAGTCTTAAATTTAGCTATAGGTTTAAATTTTGATATTAATATTATGACTATAATGGGTATAGTATTGGCAATAATATTATACAGGAAATAATAGGAAGTGATATCAGTGGAAAATATTATATTAGCTTCTGCATCTCAAAGACGACAAGAGCTTTTAAAAAGAATATTGGGGAATTTTCAGATTATAGTAAGTGATTTTGATGAAAGTAGCATACCTTTTAAAAATAACATACCGTCTTATGTAATGAATTTAGCAGAAGGAAAGGCTAGGTCTGTTAGTAAAAAAATAATGGATCAAGATAATAATCTAATAATAGGATGCGATACAATAGTAGCTTTTAACAATAGAATATTAGGTAAACCTAAAGATAAAAAAGATGCATTTGAAATGCTACAGGCTTTAAGTGGAAATGAGCATGAAGTTTATTCTGGATTAGCCATATTAGATGTTAAATCTAATAAAATAATAAAGGATTTTGTTTGTACTAAAGTTAAATTTTCAAAACTAACTTCAAGTCAAATAGAAAAATATATAAATACAGGAGATCCTATGGATAAAGCAGGTGCATATGGCATTCAAGGAAAAGCAGGAGTTTTTGTTGAAAACATAAATGGATGCTATTATAATGTTGTAGGGTTACCTTTAAATAAATTAAATTCTATGTTAATGGAGATGGGGGTAAATCTTTAAGAGGAGTTGTATAAATGGACAATAACTTTAAAATAAAGGATTTACCTAAAAATGAAAGACCACAGGAAAGACTTATAAGATATGGACCAGAAACTCTTTCAAATTCAGAACTTTTAGCTGTTATTTTAAGGACTGGTACTAAGAATCAAAATATAATGATGCTTGCAAATAGTTTGATTAAAGAAACTGGTGGCTTAGATCAGCTTTTTAATCAATCTATAGAAGAGTTAACTAAAATTAAAGGCATAGGTGTAACAAAGGCAGTTCAAATATTAGCATTATCAGAGCTTTCTAAAAGGTTTAAAACTTATAAATCTGGCAATGAATATAAGATAAATACACCTTTAGATGTATCTAATTTAGTTATGGAAGATATGAAGTATTTAAAACAAGAAAAATTAAAAATATTAATTTTAAATACTAAGAATATAGTTACATACATAAGAGATGTTTTTATAGGAACTCTTAATTCATCTATAGTACATCCAAGAGAAATATTCTGTGAGGCTATAAAGAAAAATGGTGCATCCATAATTATATGTCATAATCATCCATCAGGGGATCCAACCCCTAGTAAAGAAGATATAAATATAACTTTAAGATTAAAAGAATGTGGTAAATTAATAGGAATAGATTTATTAGATCATATAATAATTGGTGAAAATAAGTATGTAAGTATGAAAGAAAAAGGTACAATATAACGAAGGAATAGAGAGGAGTAAAACTTTTATGAGATTGTTTGGTATAACTAAAGATATGGGAATAGATTTAGGTACAGCAAATACACTAGTATATATTAAGGGAAAAGGGGTTGTTTTAAGCGAACCCTCTGTTGTAGCTATAAATAAAGATGTAAATAAGGTTCTTGCAGTAGGTGATGAAGCAAAACAAATGATAGGTAGAACACCAGGAAATATAGTGGCTATTAGACCATTAAAAGATGGAGTAATAGCAGATTTTGACGTTACTCAAATAATGCTTAAAAAATTTATAGAAAAAGTAAGTCCAAAGGGAGGATTCACTAATCCAAGAATAGTAGTCTGTTTCCCATCAGGAGTTACGGAGGTAGAAAAAAGAGCTATTGATGAAGCAACAAAGTCAGCTGGAGCAAGAGAAGTAGTTCTTATGGAAGAGCCAATGGCAGCAGCTATTGGAGCAGGACTTCCAGTTAATGAACCTACAGGAAGTATGATAGTAGACATAGGTGGGGGAACTACAGAAGTTGCTATTATATCATTAGGTGGTATAGTAACAAGCAAATCTTTAAGAGTGGCTGGAGACGAATTAGATCAGTCTATAATAAACTACATAAAGAAAGAATATAGCTTGATGATTGGTGAAAGAACAGCTGAAAATATAAAAGTAGAATTAGGTTCGGCTTATGAAACTGATGAAGATAAAACAATGGAAATAAGAGGTAGAGATTTGATTACAGGCTTACCAAAAGTTATAACTATTTCTGAAAAAGAAGTTAGAGAAGCTTTAAGTGAACCAGTTATTTCAATAATAGAAGCTATAAAAACTACATTAGAAAAAACTCCACCGGAACTTGCATCTGATATAATGGACAAAGGAATAATGTTAGCAGGAGGCGGTGCTTTACTTAGAGGATTAGACCAACTTATAAACGAAGAAACTCATATGCCTGTTCACATTGCTGAATCTCCACTTGATTGTGTAGCTGTCGGTGCTGGTAAAGCATTAGATACTATAGATAAAATATTAGATAGCAAAAAATAATAGACTATGAAATTCTTTAAAAATAAACTGACAGTAACTATAATTGTACTGTCAGTTACCTTTTTAATATTAATTACACAAAGTGCGGAGAGAAGCAAGATATCTTTTGTTGAAAGTGGTATAGGTTCGGTAGTTAATCCGGTTCAAGGAGTTTTTTATAAAATAAACAAAAAAGTTAGAAATTCTATTGGTTTTGTTCTTAACATACCAGATGTAAAAAAAGAAAATGTAGAATTAAAATCTGAAAATAGTAAGCTTGCAAGTCAGTTAGTGGAGTATAAGTCTTTAAAGGATGAAAATGAAAGATTAAGAAAAATGCTTAATTTTAGAAATCAGCGTTCAGAATATAACTATGTTGGTGCGGATATAATTGGTAAAAGTGGCGGTAACTATTTAGATGAGTTTACCATAAATAAAGGGTCGAATGATGGAGTAGCTAAAGGTATGATTGCAATAACAAACGAAGGTTTAGTAGGACAAGTAATAGCTACAGGAGGAAGTTGGGCTAAAGTTCAATCCTTATCTAATGAAAATTTAGCTGTTAGTGCTATGGTTGATAGTACTAAAGAAAATAGTGGTGTTGTAAAGGGAATTAAAGATAGCCAAAATAATATTTTAGCTAAATTATATTTTTTACCAATGGATTCTAAGATAAAAGAAAAGGATATTATTTTAACTTCTGGTCTTGGACGTATGTATCCTAAAGGTATAAGAATAGGAGAAGTTACAAGTGTAGAAGTAGATAAGGGTAAAGTAATGAAAAATGCTATAATTAAACCTTATGTAGACTTAAGAAAAATAGAAGAAGTATTTATAGTAATACCTAAAAATAAAGAAGAAGTAAAATATTAAGGTGATGCATATGAAAAAAAAATTAATATTAGGAGCTATTTTAATATTACTTAGCATATTGGATAATTCTTTGATGCCTTTTATAGCAATAAAGGGAGTATATCCTAGCCTTTTATTTGTTTTTATAGTAAGTTACTCTATAATAAAGGATAAATGGGAGGCTATTTGGATTGGCATTTTCGCAGGGATGCTTCAAGATTTATACTTTGCCAATGTATTTGGAATAAATTCTTTAATAAATATGTTTGTTTGTTTAATAGCAGCTGAAATAGGTACAAATATAATAAAAAGTAAAATATTAATACCAGTAATATCTTCGTTTGTATTAAGCATATTTAAAGGGATTTTCATATGGGCTATAGCTTATTTTTTAAAGATTAATATGAGTTATAGTGTAATAGCTTTTAATAGTATGTATAATGGGGTAATAACAATTATAGTTTATAAATTAGTATATAATTTATGTAGAAAAAAATATATGGATAAAAAGTGGGAATTCTAAAGGAATGGTGATTTAGTCAATGAAGATAAACAAAGATAAAAAATTTACTAGATTTGGTGGTCTTATGTTGGTAATGGCATTTATAATTACCGCAATTATATCTAGACTTGTTTATTTGCAACTTATGAATTCACAGGAGTACAAAGAAAAAGCAAATAATAGATCCATAAGAGAAATTCCAGATCCTGCTCCAAGAGGAAATATCACAGATAGAAATGGAGCGGTATTAGCTACTAATAAGCAAAATTACATGCTTATATATAATGAAACAACAGAAAATAAAGAAAGCTTTTTTTCTACTATGGAAAAAGTGTTTAGTATATTAGATCAATATAAAGAAAAACAAACGGATGATCTTGAGCTTAAAATTAATCCTTATAGATTTGAATTTAAAGCTAGTACAGCTGAGGCAAAAAGGGCAGCAGAGTTAAGATTTAAAAAAGATAGAGGATTAGATGATGTAGTTACAAAAAAATTATTTTCAGGTAAAAATAAAAAAGAAAAAGAAGAATTAACGAAAGAAGATAAAGCTAAAATAGATGAGGAGTTATTAAAAATAACTCCAGAAGAAACCTTTAAATATTTATTAGAACAATATAAAATAGATACGAAGAAATATTCTCTAGAACAGCAAAGAAGATTTATGATAGTAAAAGATGCAGCAAAAATGCAGAGTTTTTCAGGATATAAATCTGTTGATGTAGCAAGTAATATAAAAAAAGAAACAGCTTTTATATTTCTTCAAAAATTAAATGATTTACCAGGTATAGATGTAAGTACTCAACCTATAAGAGTTTATCCATATAAAGAAGTAGGATCATCAGTGCTAGGTTATATATCTAAAATAAGTGGCGATAATGCGAAATATAAAGAAAAGGGATATGATCCAAGTTCTGATTATATAGGTATAGATGGAATAGAGGGAGTTTTTGAAGAAAGACTTAAGGGATCTAAAGGTGGAAGAATTGTTAAACTTAACAAAACAGGAAGGGTTATAGAAGAATTAGGAAGAAGAGAACCTTATCCAGGCCAAAATATACAACTTACCATAGATACGAATATACAGAAGGCTGCAGAAGAATCACTGGATTCTGTAATGAAAGATCTTCAAAACAGTCCTATAAGAGGAGATGTTAATACATCTAATGCTACAAGAGGGGCTGCTGTAGCAATAGACGTAAATACAGGAGAAATTTTAGCTTTGGCAAGTAGACCAGGTTTTGATCCTAACTTATTTGCGACTCCAGGAGGATTGACCCCAGAGCTATATAAACAATATTTTAATCCGGATTTAACTGAGTTTGGAAAACAGTATATACTTAATAAAGGCTTAATGAGTTATTATCCGGGAAATACTTTAGACGAGGTTTTAGAAAAACTATTTCCTTTAGATAAGAGTATAAAAGATAATAAAACTATTAGGCAAGATTTATATGATATATATCCGAAACCTTTTTATAATTATGCTACTATGTCAGTAGTACCCCCAGGATCTACATTCAAAGCTATGACAGCTATTGCGGGATTAGAATCAGGAGTTATAACTCCTGGATATTCCATAAGTGATACAGGTGTCTTTGATGACGGAAAGAAGTTTGTAAAGAAATTCGCAGTAGGTGGCTATGGCTCCGTTGATTTATATAGAGGATTAGAGGTTTCTAGTAACCCTTATTTTATGACAGTAGGTAAATTATTAAGAGAAAGTTTTGGTGATGATATACTTGCAAAATATGCTTGGAAATTTGGTTTAGGTGTTCCGCCAAATTCAGATGAAAAAGCTTCTACAGGAATAGAAATTCCTGAAAGATTTGGTCAAGTATTTAATACTTATACTCTATCTAATGTTTACGCAACTCAATATTTGTGGCAAACTATGTCTACTTTAAAAGCAGGGAAAGATGCAAGAGGAAATCAATTTACACCTATAAATTTGTATGATAACGAAAAGGATTCAGACAAGGTTAAAGACTTAAAAAAACAAATTAAAAATTCTATACAGGATTCTATAAGACAAGGAACTAAAAAGTTTGATTCTAATAATTATATAAAAATGCTTACAGAATTAGTTAATGAGGATCCTATTTATAAAGGTAAAAATGTAAATAAAGATCAAATAAAAAGGATTGTAGATGTTATATACTATGTAACAATATCAGACGCTAACTTCCAATTAGGTGTAGGTGCTAATATGTATAATGCATCTATAGGCCAAGGTATAAGTAACTTTACTCCATTGCAATTAGTTAACTTTGTAGGTACCCTAGCTAATGGAGGAGATAGATATAAGCTGCATTTAGTAAAAGAAATAAAAGATGCGGATGGTAATGTAGTAGAAAAAGTTAAACCAGAGATAGTTGAAAAGACTAATGTAAGTAAAGAAAATTTAGCAGCTGTAAGGGAAGGAATGGCAAGGGTTAATGCAGGGGCAGATGGTACTGCGGCAGCAGTATTCAAAGATTTCCCTATTAGAACAGCAGGTAAAACAGGATCAGCTACCTTCAGCAATAGCCAAGATGCTTATGGAAGAACCTCTTATGGTGTTTATATAGGATTTGCCCCAGTAGATAATCCAAAAATCGCCGTAGCGGTTATTGTATTTGATGGTGGACATGGAGGTTTTACAGCACCTGTAGCAAAGTCCATGTATGAAGCTTATTTTAAGAAAGAACTTAATAAAGATAAGCCAGATACAGCTAAAGCATCAGATGCTGGACAAAAGGAAAATACTAAAAATTCAGATGCTACCGGAAATGATGCAAAGGAAATAGAAAATAAAGATACAAATAACAGATAAATAAACATAAACTATATCCACACTATAAATTATTTTATATAATAGATAGTGTGGATATTTTAGAATGGTAAATATTAAATAAATAAAAGTATAATAAACAGAAGGAATTAATAAAAAAATGTGGAAATATAAATTAAGATAGTGTTTTTTATAGCTACTTTGGAGGTTTTTATTTTGGAAGACAATATAGTGATAAAAGGTAACAAAGAAGGTCTTGTTGTAATAATTAATATGAATAAATTTAGAGATTTTAATGATATGATTAATTCGTTAATAAAAAAGTTGTCTCATGGAAAACAATTTTATAAGGGATCTACCTTAAAAATATCTACAGAATTAAAACTTATAAACGAAAAGAATTTAAGAAGACTCAAAGATGTTCTTTTTGAAGAATTTATGATAAAAGACTGTATATTTGAGGATAAGGAAGATCGATCCAATAAACCCTTTAGTGGCATATATGAAGGAAGAACAAAATTTATAAGAAGAACTGTAAGAGGAGGACAAGTAGTACGATATAATGGAAATTTAGTTATAATTGGGGATGTTAATTCTGGTGCAGAGATATATGCAGCTGGTAATGTGATAGTTTTAGGAGCCTTAAGGGGCCATGTGCATGCTGGATTCACAGGAAATCATAAGGCCATAGTGGCAGCATTTTATCTACAACCTTCCATACTTCAAATAGCAAATGTTATGACTAGATCACCAGAAGATAATGTAAAACCTCAATATCCAGAAGTTGCAAAGATTAAATCAAACATAATAGTGGTAGAACCATATCTACCGGACAAATTTATATAAATTAAGGAGGACAAAAAATGGGAGAAGTAATAGTTGTTACCTCTGGTAAAGGTGGAGTAGGAAAAACAACCACATCAGCTAATATATCTACAGCTCTAGCTGCAATGGATAAAAAAGTAGTCGTTATAGATGGAGATACAGGATTAAGAAACCTTGATGTTTTAATGGGTCTTGAAAATAGAATAGTATTTACTTTATTAGATGTAATAGAAGAAAGATGTAAGTTAAAGCAAGCATTGATAAAGGATAAAAGGTTAAGTAGTCTATATTTATTGCCAACAGCACAAACAAGAGATAAAGAAGATGTTAATGTAGATGACATGCTAAAGATAGTCAATGATTTAAAACAGGAATTTGATTATGTAATTTTGGATTGCCCAGCAGGTATAGAAAGAGGATTTGAAAGTTCTATAGCTGGAGCAAATAGAGCTTTAGTAGTTGTAAATCCAGAAGTAACATCTGTAAGAGATGCAGATAGAGTTATAGGAAAATTAGATGCTAAGGGGATAGATAACCATCAGCTCATAGTAAATAGATTAAATTATGAAATGACACAAAGCGGAGATATGTTAGATATTGAAGATATAATTGATAGTTTAGCTATAAAGCTTATAGGGGTAGTGCCGGACGATAGAGGTATAACTATAGCTACAAATAAAGGCGAACCTATAGTTTTGGATAATGGAGCTTTAGCAGGACAGGCTTTTAGAAATATTGCCAAAAGGATTACTGGAGAAGAAGTACCTATAATGGATTTAAGAAGCAAAGAACAGGGTTTTTTTAAATCCTTTAAAAAATTATTTGGATTAAAGTAGGAGTGATAGGATAATGGATTTATTTAAGTTTTTTTCAAAACAATCATCAAAGGATGTAGCTAAGGAAAGACTTAAACTTATATTGATACAAGATAGAAACTCTATATCTCCAGAAGTTTTAGAATCCATAAGAGAAGATATGTTAAAGGTAATATCTAAATACATAGAGATAGATGATGAAGATGTGGATATAAAAATGAGTAGTGTAGAAGAAATAGAAGGTATGTCTCCAGCGTTAATAGCTAGTATTCCAATAAAGAGAATAAAGAAAAAATAAATAAAAAATTAAGAAATTTTTTTAGCTATGTATAAATTTGTACATAGCTTTTTGTATATGATGTGGTATAATCATATTTGTAATTAAGGGGGGATAAAATGTTTGATAAATTTTTTATAAATAGAAAACTCTTAAAAGAGTTAGATTATAGCATGATTATAATTTCTGTATCAATAATGATTTTTAGTGCTTTAAATATATATAGTGCTACTCATACGCAATATGATATATATTTTTTAAAAAAACAATTAATTTGGTTAGTTGTAGGTCTTATTATAATTTATGTAGTTCTAATATTTGACTATATTATTATTGAAAATTATGCTGAAATATTTTATTGGTTTACTATATTTTTACTTATTTTAAATGATACAGTACTTAAAAAAACAGTTAATGGAGCAAGTTCTTGGATGGAAATAGGACCTATATCTATACAACCTTCAGAATTTGCTAAGATAGCTTTAATTATAATATTAGCTAAAAAGTTAGATGATATGGAAGGGGAAATAAATAATTTAAGAAACTTTTTAACCTTAGCTTTTTATGTTGTAATACCTATGATATTGCTTGTAGTTCAGCCGGATATGGGTATGATTATGGTGTTCTTTTTTACTGTGTTAGGTATGTTTTTTGTAGCAGGATTAGACGGAAAAGTAATATTAGGAGGGCTTGCTGGGCTAACTGGGTTAGTAGCTATTATTTGGAACTCTCCTTTAATGCAACAATATTGGAAAAATAGGCTTACTTCGTTTTTACATCCTGAAGCAGATGAATTAAACACGGGTCTTCAACTTGTGCAATCGAAAATAGGCATAGGGTCTGGGGGTTTTTTAGGAAAGGGATTTTTAAAAGGAACACAGATATCAGGTGGATATATTCCAGAAGCTCATACAGATTTTATTTTTTCTGTGGTAGGAGAAGAATGGGGATTTATAGGAGCTACAGTTTTATTGGTACTTTACGGTATATTAATATATAAATTTATAAAAACTGCAAAGAATTCTAAAGATATATTCGGATCAATGGTTACTATTGGCGTAACGGCTTCATTTATGTTCTCAATCCTTCAAAATATCGGAATGACTATAGGGCTAGCACCTATAACAGGTATAACTCTTCCGTTTATGAGTTATGGAGGAAGTTCGTCATTGAATAATTTCTTAGCCTTAGCCTTAGTGTTAAATATAAATATGAGAAGAAAGAAAATAAATTTTTAAAGGTATATAAATGATATAAGATTTAACCTTCTTAAGAATTAAAAGTCATATATTGTTAAAAATTCTGTTTCAAAAACTTAGGATTTTTAATAATATATGATTTTGTTATTTGTAGAGAATTTTTAAAGTAATAAATAGATAAAGAATTCAATATAAATAAGAATATAAAAGTATTATAGGAGTGGTTAGATTGTACAATTCTCAATACGAAGAATATTATAATTCATTAAAAAATAGAAAAACTACTAATTTAAAGAACAATAATTATATGTATGGACAATGGAATAATAGAAAAGAAAGTTCTAATATGAAATTTTTTCAAAAGCGTATTATAAGAGATTTGATAGGAGTATTTTTATTATTGATATTTGTGCTAGGTTTAAAAGCTTTTTCCAATCCTAAAACTCAGATGGTGTATAATTACTCTAAAAAAATAGTTAATGAAAATTATGATTATAAAAAAGTAATTAATAAGGCTAAAAACTTAGATGCAAATTTGGTAGAAGATAAAATTTTAAAATATATAGATACTTTTAAATCAAAGGTTACAGGGGAAAAGACTGTAGAAGGGTTAATAAGTGATGACTTTGTATTACCTGTAAGTGGTAAATTAACTTCTAAGTATGGGGAAAGAGAAGATCCTGTAAATAAAAAGAAGGCTTTTCATAAAGGGATAGATATAGATGCTAAAGAAAATACAGAAGTATTAGCAAGTTTTAGTGGAACAGTAAAGGAGTGCGGAGAAGATAAGGAGCTAGGTAAATATATACTCTTAGATCATGGACAAGGCATAGAAACTAAGTATGGGCATTTAAATAAAATAAAAGTAAAAAAGGGGGAAGAGGTTAAAAAAGGAAAAACTATAGGTGAAAGTGGTAGTACTGGGAAAAGTACAGGAGCTCATCTTCATTTTGAAATAATTTATATGGGAGAGAACAAAAACCCTCAAGATTATTTTACTAATATAAAAGAATAAAAGTAATGTATAGTGAATACTGTAGTAGATGTAAGCAATTTTTAAGAGGCAAATATGGTAAAAATAAATAAATATTTTGTTCCCTATGTGATATTTTTATTTTATTTAGGTTACAAAGGAAGTTTTTTATTATCTATTGGTGTTGTTTTTGTTCATGAACTAATTCATTATATAACAGCTAGATATTTAGGATTTACAGGATTTAATATAGAAATTTATCCTTTGGGATTATCCTTAAAATTAGATAAACTAGAAAATGCTAACTTTAAAGAAGATTTATTAATATCATTATCTGCTCCAATAGCTAATATTTTTTTTGCAATAATTTTTTGTATAGCTCATAGAGTGTATAATAATAATAGTTTGTATTTATTATACAAAAGTAATTTGATAATAGGTGTGTTTAATCTTATGCCAGCCCTTCCTCTAGACGGTGGAAGAATACTAAGAGATTTATTATGTTTTAAAACCTTTTATAGAAGAGCAAATGAAATAACTATAAATATTAGTATTGGTATAAGTGTTTTTTTTATGGTATTATATATTTTTTTATTTATGAAAGGCTATAATAATTTTAATTTAGGTATAATATCCTTATTTATAACAGGGTTTTCTTTAAAGGAAAAGGAAAGGGTAGCTTATATTATTATGAGACATATAGTTAAAAAGCGATTTAAATTTATAAAGAGAGGATACATTGAAAATCAAAATGTGTCTGTTTATTGTAATAATACTTTATTACAAACACTTTCACTTATAGATAAGAATAAATATTATATATTTACAGTGCTAGACGAAAATATGAAAATATTAGATACCTTATATGAAAATGAAATATTAGAAGCTTTAAAAAACTATGGTAATATAAAAATAGGTGAATTTATTAATATAAAAAGTAAAAAATAAATAAGAAGGTTTTTATAAGCATGGATAATACAATGGATTCTTTTGTAATTGTTTTTATTCATGCTTATGTGTTAAAATGTAATAATGTGATAAACCATGAGGAGGAAGTTTGATGAACAGAATATCAGATGATGTACTATTCAGAGTAGAAAAACCTGCCAGATATATAGGAGGAGAATTAAATTCTTATAATAAAGATTTAAAGGATATAGACATAAGATATGCATTTTGTTTTCCAGATGTTTATGAAGTTGGAATGTCTCATTTAGGTATGAAAATACTTTATTACATATTAAATGAAAGAAAAGATACTTTCTGCGAAAGGGTTTTTGCACCTTGGCCAGATATGGAAAAAATAATGAGAGAAGAAAACATTTCACTATATGGTTTGGAAAGTAAAGATCCTATAAAGGATTTTGATTTTATAGGATTTACCCTTCAATATGAAATGAGTTATACTAATATATTAAATATGTTAGATTTAGCAGGAGTTACTATAAAAGCTTCAGAAAGAGGAGAAGAGGAACCAATAGTAATGTGCGGAGGACCTTGTGCCTACAACCCTGAACCACTTTATAATATAGCAGATATGTTTGTTTTAGGAGAAGGGGAAGAATTAAATAGTAAGATATTAGATTTATATAAAAAATATAAGGGCAAGGGAAAGAAAAAGGAATTCCTAAGGAAAGCATCTAAAATAAGAGGTGTATATATACCTTCTCTTTATGAAGTTACTTATAAAGAAGACAATACTATAAAAGAATTTAAACCTATATATGATGATGTTCCTAAAAAAGTAAAAAAAGTTATTGTTAATAATATAAATGATGTAGTTTATCCAGATAAGTTTGTTGTGCCTTATACTGATATAGTTCATGATAGAATAGTTTTAGAAACTTTTAGAGGATGTACAAGAGGCTGTAGATTTTGTCAAGCTGGAATGATATATAGACCTGTAAGAGAAAAGAAAACAGAAGCATTGTTAGAACTATCTGATAAATTAATAAAAAATACAGGATATGATGAAATAACACTGTCATCTTTAAGTATATGTGACTATTCAGATATACAAAACCTTGTATTTTCAATGGTGGAAAGACATAAAGAAGGTAAAGTAGGGGTAACATTACCTTCCTTAAGAATAGATTCTTTTTCAGTAGATTTAATAAAAGAAATACAAAAGGTTAGAAAAACAGGACTTACTTTTGCACCAGAAGCAGGAAGTCAAAGAATGAGAGATGTTATAAATAAGGGTGTAACAGAAGAGAATTTAATGACTTCAGTGAAAAGTGCTTTTGAAGCAGGATGGTCTACTATAAAATTATACTTTATGTTAGGATTGCCTTATGAAACTCTAGAGGATGTTATGGGGATAGCAGAGTTAGGTCAAAAGGTTGTGGGAAAATATTATGAAGTTCCGAAGGAAATAAGAAAAAAAGGGCTTAAGGTTACTGTAAGTACATCTATTTTTGTACCAAAACCATTTACTCCATTTCAATGGGCACCACAGGATACCATGGAGGAAGTGAGAAAGAAAATAGAAGCCTTAAGAGGAAATATAAAAAGTAAACAAATAACCTATAACTGGCATGAATCCTTAGTAAGTTATATGGAAGCTATATTTGCAAGAGGAGATAGAAGACTTTGTGATGTTTTAATAAAAGCTTTTGAAAAAGGCGCTAGATTTGATGGTTGGAATCAATACTTTGACTTTAATATATGGAAAGAAGCCTTGGAAGAATGTAATGTAGATGGAGATTTCTATGCTTATAGACAAAGAGAATATGATGAAATACTTCCTTGGGATTTTGTAGATACGGGAGTTTCAAAGGAGTTTTTAATGAGAGAAAACGAAAGAGCTAAAAAGGCAGAAGTAACTCCAGATTGTAGACAGGGCTGCAAAAACTGTGGAGTAAATGTTAATTTAGAAGGAGAGTGTTTTGAAGGTGCGATATTTAATTAAGTTTTCAAAGGAAGGTAATATAAAATTTGTATCTCATTTAGACCTTCAAAGAACTCTACAAAGAAACTTTAAAAGAAGTGGATTACCTGTAGAGTATTCAAAGGGATTCAATCCTCATATAATTATGTCTTTAGCACAACCTTTAGCAGTAGGACTTTACTCTAAAGGAGAGTATTTAGATGTATCATTTATAGAAGATGAGGATGAGGACATAATTATAGATAAATTAAATAATACTGCTCCTTCAGGTATAAAATATTTTAAAGCTGTAAAATTAAAAGAGGGTACAAATAAAAAAGTATTTAAGTCTATGGCAGCAGTAGCAGCAGCAAAATATATAATAGAAATAAAATATAAAAATACGGAAAAGTTAAAAGATGAGTTAAAAACATTATTAAATATGGATAATTGGGATATAATTAAAAAAGGTAAAAAGGGAAGTAAAAATGTAAATATAAGACCTATGATTAAAAATATAGATTATTCTATAGAAAGTAATTTATTAAAAATAAATGTTTTGGTAAGTTGTGGAAGTATACAAAATCTTTCTGCAGATCTTTTAGCCCAATTTATAAAGGAAAATACATCTGATATAAAAGAAAATAGTTTTGTAGATATAGAAAGACAAGAAATATACGGAGAATATGAAAACAAATTAGTAGCTCTTTCTGATTATGCTATGTATGTATAAACAGAGTTCTTAGCTTCAGAGGGGATTTTTACTCCCTTTAAAGCTTAGAAATCGTTATCCAGGGGCGTAGTCGCTCTTTGCTCCCACTTTAAAGAAGATGGGAGTATTAGAGCGAATAGTCATCGGATAAATTATTTTCTTTATTTAAAGAAGGGAAGTGCCTTTAAAGTGAAAGAAATATTTATAGAAAGGCAAAGGGAAAATGTAAGGATAGTTTTAAGAGAAAATAATCACATAAAAGAATTATTTATAGAAGAAGATAATAAATCTCCTCAAGTTGGAGAAATATATGTAGGTATGGTTAAAAATATAATTCCTGCTATAAAGAGTGCTTTTGTAGATATAGGTTGGAACAAAAATGCCTATCTTTATTTAGATAAAAAATTTAATAATACCCATATAAAAAAAGGGGACTATATTTTAGTAGAAGTAGTTAAAGAGGACTTAAATAAAAAAGGCCCTAAAGTAACTAATGCTATAACTATACCCGGCAGATATACAGTCCTTCAAATTTTAAATAATGAAATTACATTTTCTCATAAAATAAAAG
Source organism: Clostridium sp. CTA-6 (assembly GCF_054768115.1). NCBI lineage: Bacteria > Bacillati > Bacillota > Clostridia > Eubacteriales > Clostridiaceae > Clostridium > Clostridium sp. CTA-6. Next base: position 96,303 of record NZ_BAAAAU010000009.1, on the reverse strand, counting down.
ATGAAAAAATAAAAAGAGAAATACAGAATAATATAGTAAAGCCTAAAGAGGTAGGAATTTTAATAAGAACGGAAGCCATAAATGCAAGTATAGAAAATATAAATGATGAAATAAGAAGGTTATCTGATGTATACAGTTCATTAATAGAAAAATCTAACTATAAAATGAATACAGGACTTCTATTTCAAAACGGAGGAATAGTAGGCAAAATACTAAGAGATAAATTAACTGATAATATATCAAAGATCTATTTAAATTCTAGAGAAGATTATGTTTATGTAAGTGAGTTTTTAAAGGAATACGGAGAAAACAATATAAAGCTAAATATTTATGAGGGAGAAAGAAATCTTTTAGATTATTATGCTATAGAAAAAGAAATACTTTCCCTTAGAAATAAAAAAGTTTATTTAGATTGTGGAGGCTATATTATAATAGATAAAACTGAAGCAATGTATGTGGTGGACGTTAACTCTGGTAAAAATGTAAAGGGCAATTCCATGGAGAAAACTATTTTTACTACTAATATGGAAGCTGCGGATGAAATTTGTAATCAAATTATACTTAGAAATTTAAATGGGATTATTGTAATAGATTTTATAGATATGAATAATGAAAATCTTAAAGAAAAAGTCTTAGATAAACTAAAACAAGGACTAAAAAGAGATAAAAATAAATCTGTTGTTTATCCCTTTACCGAATTAAATTTGGTTCAAATAGCTAGAAAAAGACAAGGTAAAACCATATATGATTATATAGAGCAGCCTTGTAAATGTTGTAGTGGAAAAGGTTCTATAGTTAGTTTTAGTTATATGAAGCTATTAATTAGAAATGAAATAATAAATATTTTAAATATGAGAGAGATAAAGGATATATATATAGAACTAAATAAAAGATATAAAGATTATATAGATAAAAATAGAATACAATTCATATCAGAAGTTGAAGCTTTAGAAAAAAATATTTATATAAATTATATAGATGCTGAAAATCAGTATAAGGTAGAACCATTAATATTTAAAAATCAAATAAAAGATGTGGAAGACCTTAAGATTTATTAATAAAATTTCTTTACAAAGCAGGGTTACTGTGGTAAAATGGCTTTTGTAGACCGCTCAGAAAAGGTATTAAACATGGTTTTCATGTACCTTAATTGGCGAGACTGGAATGAGGAGGTGTTTTTAATGTACGCAGTTGTAGTTACTGGAGGAAAGCAATATAAAGTTGCTGAAGGAGATGTACTATATGTTGAAAAATTAACAGCTGATGTTGATTCAACAGTAGAATTAGACAATGTTCTTTTAGTAGGAAAAGACAACGGAGAAACTGTCGTTGGAAAACCAATGGTAGAAGGTGCTAAAGTTACAGCTAAAGTATTAGCACAAGGAAAAGCTAAAAAAGTTGTTGTATTCAAATACAAACCAAAGAAAGACTACAGAAAGAAACAAGGTCACAGACAACCATATACAAAAATCCAAATAGAAAAAATTAACGCATAATTATGGTTAATGTAGTATTAAAAAAAGAAAATAATGATATAGTATTAGTTAAAATGAGTGGTCATGCAGAGTCTACAGACCAAGGGTATGACATGGTATGTTCTGCTATATCTGCTATATCAATTACAATAGCTAATGGTATAACAGAAGTATTAAAAATTAATCCTTTGATAAAAGAGGAAGATGGCTTTTTAAGTATAGATTTAAGATCCTGTATTAAAGAAGACATACATAAATGCCAAGTGCTTATGAATACTATGTTGTTAGGATTAAAAAGTATAGAATTTAATTATGGTGAATATATAAAACTTACAATGGAGGAGGTGTAGTCATGTTAGTAATGAACCTTCAACTATTTGCTCATAAAAAAGGGGTAGGTAGTTCAAAGAACGGAAGAGATAGTGAAGCTAAAAGATTAGGAGTAAAATGCTCTGACGGACAATTCGTTTTAGCTGGAAACATATTAGTTAGACAAAGAGGAACAAAAATCCATCCAGGTCTAAACGTTGGAAGAGGTGGAGATGATACATTATTTGCTAAAATCGACGGTGTAGTAAAATACGAAAGACTTGGAAGAGATAAGAAAAAAGCTAGTGTATATCCAGTAGAAGTTGAAGAAGTAGTAGCTGAATAATTAAAAGCACCCTTATAAAGGGTGCTTTTTTAGGATTCAATTAAATAATTTTTTATTTAGGAAAAGGTTCACTATTATAATACATACTTTACCTCTTATAGTTAAAAAATAAAATAATTAAAAAAATAATTATATAAATCATTAAAAATATATAAATATTTTATAAAATAATATTTATATGCATAAAATAAGATATAATAATAATTGATTTTAAATTAAGAAAACAACATTTATGTTAATATAAATATAAAATTTTCTGATAAATAATATGATAAAAATTATAGAATTAACACAATTGACTATATCTTTAAATTAGTATAGCTAAATTTTATAAAAAATATTATATATTAATTATCGAAATAAAGAGGAGTGAAAAACTTTGTTTATAGATACAGCCAAAATTTTTGTAAAATCAGGAAAGGGAGGAGATGGATCCATCTCTTTTAGAAGGGAAAAATATATAGCTTTTGGAGGACCAGACGGTGGAGATGGTGGTAAAGGCGGCAATGTAGTACTAGTAGTAGACCCTAATATGACAACTCTTTTAGATTTTACTTATAAAAGAAAATACAAAGCAGAACCAGGTGGAAATGGGGCTGGGTCAAAATGTTTTGGTAAAAATGGAAAAGATCTTTATATAAAAGTTCCTATGGGAACTATAGTGAGAGATGCAGAAACAGACAAAATAATGGCAGATTTATCAAAGCCAGAGGATTCTTATGTGGTTGCTAAAGGTGGAAGAGGTGGTAAAGGTAATTGTAGATTTACAACACCTACAAGACAGGCACCAGATTTTGCAGAACCAGGTATGCCAGAGGAAGAAAGATGGATTAGGCTTGAATTAAAGCTCTTAGCAGATGTAGGTCTTATAGGATTTCCTAATGTAGGAAAATCTACTTTGTTGTCAGTAGTATCTAAAGCTAGACCTAAAATAGCTAACTATCATTTTACTACATTAAAACCTAATTTAGGTGTGGTAAGTATTGAAGGTGTGACTAATTTTGTAATTGCAGATATACCAGGAATAATTGAAGGTGCTTCAGAAGGAGTAGGGTTAGGATTAGATTTTTTAAGACATGTAGAAAGAACAAGAGTATTAATTCATGTAATAGACATATCTTCTGTAGAGGGGAGAGATCCTTATGATGATTTTTTAAAGATAAATGAAGAACTAAAAAGATATAGTGTAAAGCTTTATGATAGACCTCAAATAATAGCTGCTAATAAATCTGATATGTTATTTGATGAAGAAAAGTTTGAAGAATTTAAAACAAAAATAGAAAAACTTGGTTATAATAAGGTGCTTAAGATATCAGCAGCTACAAAACAAGGGGTAGATGACCTTATGAAGGAAGCTGCAAGACTTTTAAGTACTATACCTGTTACAGAGCTAGAAATATCAGCAGAAGATAGATTTGTGGAAGAAGAAAAGAGATTTACATACTCTATAAGAAAAGAAGACAACACTTATATTGTAGAAGGAAGTTTTGTAGATAGACTTTTAAATGCAGTTAATGTAAATGATCCAGATGATTTAAGATATTTTCATAAAGTACTTAAAAATAAAGGCGTAATGGAAGAATTAATGAAAATGGGCATTGAAGATGGTGATGTTGTACGATTAAATGACTTTGAATTTGACTTTTTATTATAATATATGGCTTTAGGAGGAATACAATAATGATAACAACAAAACAGAGAAGCTATTTAAGATCTTTAGCTAATAAAATGGATGCTATATTTCAAGTAGGTAAAGATGGATTAAATGATAATTTATTAAAACAAATAGATGATGCATTAGAAGCTAGAGAATTAATAAAGATATCTGTTCTAAAAAACAGTTTTTATACAGCAAAAGAAGCTTCAAGTGAAATATGTGAGGAATTAAATTGTGAAGGGATACAATGTATAGGGAGTAAAGTGGTCTTATATAGAAAATCAAAAAAGAAACCTAAAATAGAATTACCACAATAAGTTAATTAGTTCTAAAACTAATTTTAGCTACCTATACTCTATATACAAAAAAATACTCAATAATCATTGAATATTTATCATTGAGTATTAGGTAGTTAATAATTATAAGTAGTTCATAATAATGGGGGCGTTTCTATGATTAATAAAGCTATACTTGGAGGCACCTTTGATCCTATTCATAATGCGCACATAAATGTAGCCTATGAAGCTCTTGAAAGATTTAATTTACAAGAGGTTATATTTATGCCAGCAGGAAATCCGCCACACAAGATAAACTTAAAAAAGACACCAGCCTATATAAGATATGAAATGGTTAAGATTGCAATAGAAAAAGAAAGAAGATTTAGTATAAGTGATTTTGAAATAAAAGCAGAAGGTCTAAGCTATACATACAAAACTTTAAAACATTTTAAAGAAAAGGAACCGGAAACAAACTGGTATTTTATAACTGGTGAAGATTGTTTATCCTATTTAGAACATTGGAAACATATAAATGAAATACTTAATATGTGTAACTTTGTTATATTTAGCAGAGAAGGATTTAAAAAAAGGGAAGAAATAATAAAAAAGAAAAAATCCATATTGGCGAAATATGGGAAAAAAATATTATTTATGGATGCTTCTATATTAGATATATCTTCTACAAAAATAAGAAATCGTATAAAAGAAAGAAAAGAAGTAAGTTTTTATATACCAGATGAGGTTTATAAATTTATTCTTAAAAATAATTTATATAAATAATAGGTTTAATATTAAATTATAATTATATTTATGCATAAATTTAATTTATGTGTTAATTATTTTCTTTGGGGAGGGGTAAAATATGTGGACTGAGGAACAAATCCATGCATATTTAAAAGAAAATTTAAAAGAAGATAGATATAATCATGTAATAAGTGTAAAAGAAACAGCTATAAAATTAGCAGAAAAATATAACATTGATGTATATAAGGCTAAAATAGCAGCTTTATGTCATGATTGTGCTAAAAATATGAGTGATAATGAATTATTAAATATGATAAAAGAACATAATATAAATTTAGATTGGATTTCATTAAAAAATTTACAAATAACTCATGGATTAGTGGCAACAATAATAATGAGAGAAAAAATGGGTATAGAGGATATAGATATATTAAATGCAGTAGAATATCATACTACAGGAAGAAATAATATGAGCATGTTAGAAAAAATTATTTATTTAGCAGACATAATAGAACCATTAAGGGAATTTAATGGAGTTGAAAAATTAAGAAAATTAGCATTAATAGATATAGACAAAGCTATGATAGAGTCTTTAAATTCAACAATACAATATGTGGTTGGCAAAGGAGAACTGTTACATATCAATACAGTGATAGCTAGAAATTGCTTAGTAAATGATAAATTGTAGGTGAAATGTTATGGGGAATGATATTAAAAAGAAAAAAAAGGCTAGTAAAAGAAAAAAAAGTAGAAGTTTAAAAATTATCATTATACTCTTTTCTTTTATTATACTATTAGGAATATTAGGTTATTTTTACCTTTTGGGATTTACTAATAATTCAAAATTAGGAGAGGGTAAAATAAATACTAAGAAAGCAGAAGCAGGAGAACCTGTAAATATACTTGTAATGGGTGTGGATATTGGAGATCCTGGTTCTAAAGAAGCATCAGACCCTAAAAGAACAGATACTATGCTTGTAGTTAATTATAATCCTAAAACTAAAAATATAAATATGGTTTCCGTGCCAAGGGATACTCGTGTAACTATGAATGGCAAAAAAATAAAAATAAATTCAGCTCATGCTATAAATGGAGTAAACGGTTCTATAGCAGCTGTAGAAAACCTTTTAGGCATAGAAATAAATAACTATGCTAAGATAGATTATGAAGGATTTAGAAAGGTTATAGATGCTATAGGCGGAGTAGAGATGGATATAACAAGAAATATGAATTATGATGATCCATCTCAAAATTTACACATACATTTTCAAAAGGGTACTACAGTGCATTTAGATGGAAAAAAGGCAGAAGAATTTTTTAGATGGAGAAAAAATAATAATGGCACAGGTTTTGCAGATGGAGATTTAGGTAGAATAGAAAATCAACATAAATTTATATCAAAGGTAGTGGAAAAAGTCAAAAGCCCAAGTATAATACCTAAAATTCCAAATATATTAAGCACTATACCAGATTATGTGGAAACAGACATGTCTCCAGAAGAAATAATTAAATACGGGTATGCTGTAACTAAAGGGGATAAATCTAGCATTAACATGATTACTCTTCAAGGTGAAGCTAAATATATAGGTAATGTTTCGTATTTTATATATGATAGAGAAAAAAATAGAGATATAGTATATACTTTAAAAGCAGGAGGAACATCACAAAAGGATAACAATACGGAGATAGATAAAAGTGAAATTAAAATTAAAGTATTAAATGGTACAAAAGTTAATGGTTTGGCTGCTGATTGCGAAAGAAAGTTAAAAGAAATGGGATATAGTAATATTGTTACAGGTAATGGAGAAAGAAGAGATTTCACAAAAGTTCGTCTAAAAAAAGATAGTTCTATATCTACAGGAGAAATAGAGAATTATTTAAATATTCCAAATATAGAGAAAAATATCCAATCAGATGAAAACTTTGATATAATAATATTATTAGGAAAAGATTTTGCTAATAATAGGAATTAAGAGGAGGATTATTTTATGGAAAAAGTAGTTATAAGTACAAAAAAAGCTCCAGCAGCATTAGGCGCATATTCACAGGCTATAAAAATAGGAGATTTATTATTTACTTCAGGACAAATTCCACTAGATCCAGCAACAGGAGAATTAATTTCTGATGATATTACAAAAGCAACAGAAAGATCTATGGAAAACTTAAAAGCTGTTTTAGAAGAAGCAGGAACTTCTTTTGAGAAGGTTGTAAAGACAGTTATCTTCTTAAAAGATATGAATGATTTTGCAGCAGTAAATGAAGTGTATGCAAAATATTTTAAAGAAAATCCACCTGCAAGATCTTGTGTGCAAGTTGGTAAATTACCAAAAGATGCTTTAGTAGAAATAGAATTAGTGGCTATGATATAGCATACATAAAATGAAGGGAGTTTTTCCCTTCATTTTTTTTATAGAGATTGATAAAATCTTTAATTAGCGAGTATGGCTACAGTGTTTTATAATTCGCTAATAAAAAGTTTACTTAAAAGAAAAATAGATGTTATAAATTATTAGTAAGAAAGATTTGCATTTATAGCAATGTATGATTTTCTTTTACTTTGATGTTATAATACTATAGTAAAATATTATTATAGGACTTAAAAGGAGAAAAATTAATGAATAATAAATTAATTTTTGTAGTTAAAGAAATAAATCACAATATTGATATAAAAGATTATTTAAAAGAAATAGAAAATTTATCAGGAAGATTTGTTAGGAAAGCTGTTAGGGATGGAAGAATTTTTGTGAATGGGGAAAAAGTAATAAAGAAGCACAAATTGTCACAGGATGATTTAATAGAAATTTATATGCAAGAAGATGAGCATCAAAATATAGAGCCAGAAGATATAAATATAGAAATAGTGTATGAAGATAGTGACATTATAGTTATAAACAAAAAACCTGGTATAGTAGTACATCCTACTAAAAGTCACCCTACAGGAACTTTATCTAATGGAATATTATATCATTTTAAGAAAAAGGGAGAAAGATCTATAGTAAGATTAGTTAATAGATTAGATAGAGATACATCTGGGTTAGTAATAGTAGCTAAAAATCAGTTTTCACATATGAGATTAGCTTCAGACATGAGTAAAGATAGTTTTAGGAAAATATATATAGCAGTAGTGCATGGAAGTATGAAAGAAAAAGAGGGAAGGATTAATTTACCTATATATAAAGAAGAAAATGAATCTATTAAAAGAATAGTAGATGAGAGAGGACAAGAAAGTATAACTACATATGAGGTTTTAGAAGAATTATCTAAAGGTAGTGTAGTTAAGTTAGAATTAGAAACGGGAAGGACTCATCAAATTAGAGTACATATGTCTCATTTAGGGCATCATCTTTATGGGGATTCCTTATATGGAATGGGAGAAGAAGAGAAAGAATACATAGAAAGGCAAGCCCTACACGCTTATAAATTAGAATTTCCACATCCTAGAACAGGAAATATTTTAAAATTACAATGTAGTTTACCAGAGGATATAAAAAAATTAATAGAAAAGATAAAATAAAAAAGCTATGTGAGAATAGCTTCTGCAAAAATTTTGAACAGTTACGATAAAAACATAAAAAATAAAAGCTATGAAATTAAGATGTTATTAAATCTATATTTCATAGCTTTTGTATTAAAAGTAGTATTTATTATTGTTTTTTTTGGACTTTGAATTTTTTTTTGTGATTTTAAATATCAAAAATATTATACAAAGGGATGCTAAGCATATTAAAATTATGTTTTTGGTATTTAAATGTTTAGTAATAACATTATTCTTGAATAAGTTAACCGATTCATGATCTACACCACTTTTTAAAGTTAAACTCCCTACACTATTAGAACCTCGACTTAAATTAGCACTTAAAACTACATCGCCTTTTTTAAATTTAAGATTTTTTAAATTCGTATTTTCTAATCTTAAATCAGGAGTTGTATTATCATCTTTGGGTTTTAAATAATAAAAGTCTTCTGAGGCATATAACGGAACTTTTAAGTTGTCATTTGTATAAGTAGTTACATAAGAGTCTTTAGAGTATAAAAGATTTAATGTAAAATTATTAAATCCGTAGTTAAATAGTTTTACTGCATCATCAAAAAAATTTTTTTCTTTATCATGAACAAGAGCTACTATAAGTCTATGATTATTTTTGTTAACACTAGCTACATAAGAATGATCTGATTGAACAGTATATCCTGTTTTCCCGCCTTCACAACCTTTATAATAAAAATTTGAATGTTTTTGTATTAGTCTATTTTCATTCCACAAAGGTCTCTTTTCTTTTGATTTGTTTGTAGGTGGAATATTGTAAGAAAGAGTTGTGGCTATTTTACTATATTCAGGTTGTTTAACTAGCTCATTCATAATAATAGCTAAATCTCTAGCAGAAGTTCTATGCTTATCATTATATAATCCACTAGGATTTACAAAATTAGTACTCGTACAGCCTAATTCTTTAGCTCGTTTATTCATATCTTTTGAGAAATTATCCAAAGATCCACTGAGATATTCAGCTAATGCTTCAGCACAATCGTTAGCTGAAGCTAGTAAAAGCCCATATAATAGATCTCTTACTTTAATTTTTTCGCCTTCCAATATGTATATTTTGCTTCCGTCTGCCAAAGGGGGCTTACGACCTATAGTGACGATGTCATCTAAGTTACCTCTTTCTAAAGTTAAAAGAGCAGTCATTATTTTTGTAGTGGAAGCTGGAGGATATGGTTTATCTGGATTTTTCGAATAAATTATTTTACCGGTTTTTGAATCCATTAATACAACACCATCAGCAGCTATTTTTAAGTTTTGTTTAGAATCCTTTGCTAGAGCTACATTGGGAAAAAATAAGGATAATAATAAAATGGAACATAATATTTTATAAAAAATGGGCTTCATTATATTAAGTAAACCTCCTGTTTCTACATAATAATAATTTTTATTATATCAAAAAAACCGTTAATATGCGAATTAAAATTATAAATATGTCAATAATTAGAATAATTAAAGGATTATATCCTATTTAGACACATTATAATATTTGACAAAGTGTAATATAAATAATCATATTATGGAGTAATAAGCATATGAAAGATAAGAAGAAGATAATAGGATCTATAGTAATAGTTTTCATTTTAGCAGTCAATTTCGTAAGTAATTTTAACAAAGGGAAGTTTCTAAAACTTTTATTACTTGTTTCATAGTTGTAAAATTTATATTTTACAGTAATAGGATATGTATTATCAAAACCAGAAAAAGCTAATATAAATGAAGAAGAAATATTTATATGAAATGTTAAAAGTACAGAAAAAGAAAATTTAAACATATATAATATTTTACAAAGTGTAATATAAATAATCATATTATGGAGTGATAAGCATATGAAAGATAAAAAGAAGATAATAGGATCTATAATAATAGTTTTTATTTTGGCAGTCTTTACAGTAATAGGATATGTACTGTCAAAACCAGAAAAAACTAATATAAATGAAGAAGAAATATTTGTAGAAAATGTTAAAAGTACAGAAAAGGAAAATTCAAAATCAGAAAAAGAGATAACTGTTTATGTAAATGGGGAAGTTAAGAATCCAGGTGTATATAAGCTCAATGAGAACAGCAGAGTAGAAGAACTTATAAAAATTTCAGGTGGATATACTAATAATGCAGATAAAGGTAAATTAAATTTAGCAAAAAAGCTTAAAGATGAGGATTATATTTATATAGAAAAAAAAGGAGAAAATAATGGAGGGGCAAATAATAGCACAGCACCAACTAATTCTGGAATTAGTGCAGAGGGAAAAGTAGATTTGAATACTGCATCTAAGGAAGAACTAAAAACCATATCAGGCATAGGAGATGTAACTGCGCAAAAGATACTAGATTATAGAGAAAAACAGGGAACTTTTAAAAATTTTGAAGATTTAAAAGCTATAGGAAGAATAGGAGATAAGACTATAGAAAAAATAAAAGAAAAAGCTGAAATAAGGTAGTATTCGTTATATTTCTTTTAAATTTTTACAAAATAATATATAATGAGTATTGAATAATTTATTATTTTTTAATGTAGTTGGGTTTTTAAAAAGAGAGGTGCTTAAAATGTCAAATAATATAAATATTAAAGAAGGGGAAGCTTGTTCTATAGAAAAAAAAGAGATAAGGCTTACAGAGCTTTCCAGAACATCAGGATGAGCGGCTAAGATAGCACCGGGAGTGCTCTCAAAAATACTTTCAAAATTGCCTAAAATGGAAAGTGAAAATTTAATAGTAGGAATAGAAACTGCAGATGATGCAGCCGTATATAAAATAAATGATGATACAGCTATAATACAAACATTAGATTTTTTTACACCTATAGTAGATGATCCATACATGTTTGGCCAAATAGCTGCAGCTAACTCTTTAAGTGATGTTTATGCTATGGGAGGTAAACCAGTAGTAGCGCTAAATATAGTTTGTTTTCCCTCCTGTTTACCTATAGAAGTTTTAGGGGAAATATTAAAAGGTGGAGCGGATAAAGTTATGGAAGCAGGAGCTGTAGTAATAGGAGGACATACTGTTGATGATAATGAGCCTAAATATGGTTTGTCAGTAACAGGTACTGTACATCCAGATAAAGTTTTAAAAAATTATGGATGTAGAGAAGGGGAAGTTTTAATTACTACAAAGCCTTTGGGAATAGGTATTATAAATACTGCAATAAAAGGAGATATAGCATCTAAAGAAGCAAGAGATGAAGCAGTGAAATCTATGAGCACTTTAAATAAATATGCAGGAGAAATAATAGCTAAATATAATGTAAGTGCTTGTACGGATATTACTGGTTTTGGTTTTCTAGGGCATGCGTATGAGATGGCTAGTGCATCAAATGTTACTTTAAAATTTAACCATGAGAAGATAGCATATATAAAGGAAGCAGAGGAATATGCTGAATTTGGATTAGTTCCAGCAGGAGCTTACGCTAATAGAGATCATATTGAAGGAAATTTTGAGTTTAAAGATGTTCCTGTATTTATGCAGGATATATTATTTGATCCTCAAACTTCGGGTGGACTATTGATTTCCTGTTCAAAAGAAGAGTCAGAAAAAATTATGGAAGAATTAAATAAATTAGAGTTAAAATCTTCTATTGTAGGAGAAGTTATAAAGAAACAAGATAAATATATTATAGTTGAATAAAATATTATACTATTTATAATGATAAGTACTGAATATATAATACGATTAAGAAATGGAGAATGGGGCATGGATAAAAAACAATTATTACGTAATCTACCCAAAATAGATGAACTTTTAAAAGAAGAGATTGTTAATAAGTATTTGCAAAGCAATTCTAGAGCCTTAGTAGTAGATAGTATTAGGCAATCCATAGATTACTATAGAAATGAAATTTTAAAAAGTGCCATAGAAAATTTTACTAAGGAAAATGTTATAAATTATTTCGAGGATATTTTAGAAGAGAATAAAAGTACTAAATTTAAAAAAGTTATTAATGCTACAGGTGTGGTAATACATACTAATTTAGGAAGATCCTTATTAGCTAAAGAGGCTATAGAAAATGTGGTAAAAGTGTCAGAAAACTATAGTAATTTAGAATACGATTTAAAAGAAGGAAAACGAGGGTCAAGATATAGTCATGTAGAAGAACTTATTAAGAAAGTTACAGGTGCTGAAGCTGCAATGGTAGTTAATAATAATGCAGCAGCAGTTATGTTAGCTTTAAATACTCTTTGTGAGGAAAAGGAAGCTATAGTATCAAGAGGTCAATTAGTAGAGATAGGAGGTTCCTTTAGGGTACCAGACGTAATGACGTTTAGTAGAGCTCATTTAGTTGAAGTGGGTACTACAAATAGAACTCATTTATATGATTATGAAAATAATATAAATGAAAATACAGGGGTTTTACTTAAAGTCCATACTTCAAATTTCAAGATAATGGGCTTTACAGAAGAGGTATCTTCAGAAGAAATGGTACAATTAGGTGAAAAATATAAGTTACCTGTAATGGAGGACATAGGTAGTGGTACCTTAGTTGATTTTTCTAAATATGGTTTTACTTATGAACCGACTGTTCAAAGCAGCCTTGAAAAAGGAGTAGATGTGGTAACCTTTAGTGGAGATAAAATGTTAGGAGGACCACAAGCAGGCATAATAGTAGGTAAAAAGAAATACATAGATAAAATGAAAAAGAATCAATTAACTAGAGCCTTAAGAATAGATAAAATGACTTTGGCAGCCTTAGAAGGAACCTTAAAATACTATATAGACGAAAAGGAAGCTATAGAAAATATTCCAACATTAAACATGATTTTAAGCTCTAAAGAAATCCATAAAAAGAGAGCTCAAAGATTAAAAAGAAGACTTCAAAATAATGTTAAAGATTTTAATTTTAAAGTATCAGAAGAGCTTTCTATGGTAGGTGGAGGTTCAATGCCAGGGGAAAAAATACCTACCTATGTAGTAAAAGTAAATAGCGATAAAATAACAGCAGAAAAGATAGAAGAAAAATTAAGATTAAGCAAAAATCCTATAATAGTTAGAGTAAGCAAAGATGAAGTAATATTAGACGTAAGAACTTTATTTGAGAGAGATTTTAATATAATAGTAGAAGAATTTAAAAAATTATTAAAATAATTGAAAATGGTGATGTTTATGAAGAACGTAATAATAGGAACAGCTGGGCATATAGATCATGGTAAAACCACTTTAATAAAAGCGTTAACAGGAAGAGAAACAGATACTCTTAGAGAAGAAAAAGATAGAGGTATATCTATTAATTTAGGTTTTACATTTTTTGATTTACCATCAGGGAAAAGGGCAGGAATTGTAGATGTACCTGGACATGAAAAATTTGTTAAGAACATGCTAGCCGGAGTAAGTGGTATAGATGTAGTTCTTATGGTTATTGCTGCAGATGAAGGTATTATGCCTCAAACTAAGGAGCACTTAGAAATATTGCAATTACTTAATGTTAATAAAGGTATAATTGTTCTTACAAAAACAGACATGGTGGATCCAGAGTGGTTAGACATGGTCAAAGAAGATTTAAGAGAAGAACTAAAGGATACTTTTTTAGAAAATGCAGATATATATCCAGTATCTTCAAAGACTAAAGAAGGAATAGGTGAATTAATAAAAGCTATAGATAACATGACAGAACATATAGAAACAAAGGATGTACAGGGGCACTTTAGATTACCTGTAGATAGGGTTTTTTCTATAACAGGCTTTGGAACTGTAGTAACAGGTACAGTAATTAGTGGTTCTATAAAAGAAGGACAAACTGTTCAGATTTACCCTTCAAAGGTTGTTACAAAGGTTAGAGGAATTCAAGTCCATGATGAACCAACTAAAATAGCAGAGGCAGGACAGAGATGTGCAATAAATTTATCTAATATAAAAAAGACCGAGGTAGATAGAGGAGATATAATATCTATAGAAAAGCTAATGGAACCATCCATGATGATAGATTGCAAGCTATATTATTTAAAAAGTGCATCAAAGCCACTAGAAAATAGACAAAGAGTTAGATTATATAATGGAACTAGTGAAATAATATGCAGAGTTGTTATATTAGACAAAGAGTGCTTAAATCCAGGGGAAGAAGGATATGTTCAATTAAGATTAGAAAAGCCTATAACTTGCCAGAGAAATGATAGATATGTTATAAGATCTTATTCTCCAATGGTAACTATAGCAGGAGGTTCCATAATAGATCCATTACCTAAGAAGGCAAAACGATTTAATGAAAAATATATAGAAGAATTAAAACTAAAAGAAAGTGGAGATACTTCTAATATAATAGAAAAAATTATAGAAAAATTAAGCTCTAAATTCCCAAATGAGGATGAAATATTAAAAGCATTAGGGAAAAATGAAGAAAACATATCAGATGAAATAGAAGAACTAATAAAGTTACAAAAGGTAGTATTTTTTAGTAATGGAGATAAAAGGGTATATACCCATATAAATTATATAGATAAAAAAGTAAAAGAAATGACATCTATATTAAAAGAGTTTCACGAAAAAAATCCTCTTAAATGGGGAGTATCTAAGGAAGAGCTAAGAATAAGGGTTTTAGGTAAGGATATAAAACAAAAGACATATGATAAACTTTTAGAACTTTTAGAGAATAAAGAACTAATAAAAATTCATGGGAAATATATTTCTGAGCACAATTTTAATGTGGAGTTTAACAAAGAACAAAAGTCTATTTATGATAGAATAATAGCTAAATATAAAAAAGGAAAATACAGTCCACCTAAATATGAAGAACTTATTTCCCGGGAACAAAATGCAATAGAATTTAAAAGAGTTTATGAAGCTATACTAGAAGAGGGAACTTTATTTAAAGTAAATGAAGACTGTATACTTTTAACATCAGATTATAATGAAGCCAAGGAAAAGGTGAAGAAATATATAGAGGATAATGGAAAAATAACAGTAGCCCAGTTTAGAGATACGATGGATACTAGTAGAAAGTATTCTTTAGCTATATTAGAACATTTTGACGGAATAAAATTTACAAAGAGAAATGGGGACGAAAGAGTCTTATATTAAGGAAGTTGTGACTTAAAAGTAAGTTTATCTACAGCCTATTAAAAAGGGATATGTGTCTAGAAAGATAACTCAATTCGCTAAGAGATTCTAATTTGTTTTTTCATAAAATATATTGGTAAAAACTGAAACTCGCTGAACGCTCAAACAATCAGTTTTTACCTAATATATTTTAAAAAAACAACTAAGAATCTCTAAGCTTTTTCGAATGTCTTTTACGCCACATATCCCTCTTTTTAATAGGCTGAAGATAGCATAACTTTTTAAAGATAATTTCCTATGGAACGGGATGTACCAAAGGAAGATTTTACTCCACTCTGTTATGTAAAATCCACAATTATATTCTTATTTTTAAGATTTTTATATCTTTATAAGTATATTAAAAATTTTTAGTTGTTTATATTCTTTTCATTAAGGATCTCAAAAAATTTTCGTTAGAAAATTGATGCATAGCATGTCAAAGGACTATATTTTTTATAATATTTATATAAATTAAATTTACACTCAAATCTATTTGCGTTAGCAAACAAATTTAATATGATAAAGGCAATAATCTCGTTAAGTTTTATTTTATATAAACTTAATGAGGTCGTTATATAAATATATTATTTTTAATTGGAATTCTTTAATGAAGAATATTTTTTAATCTTACACTATATGAAAAATCATCATAAATGCTTAACTAAAAGACTTCTGGCTACGCCGATTATTTTTGAGCAAGCAATGAAACTCTTGCTTAATTCTTCTCATCAGTAAGCAGCCATATCAAAATCAGAGATTTTGGATGCCTGATTAAAATTAAATACTAATTATTATAGAAAGTCTACGACTGTGTTATCGATTTTTCTGAAGTTATTTATATATTAAATTTAAAATGGATTTTATAATCTTTAAATTTAATAACTAACTTAGCATAAATATTATATTAAAGATTTTGTGTAGAAGAGTGGAACAAAATCATCCTTTTGTAGAGTTTTCTTTCAGTAGAAAATTATTATAACGGCCTTTAAAGGTATTAAAACAAAAGATACTTTTAGAGAAAATAGATATCTAGAGAAATAATCAGAATACTTTATTTGGCAACTAATATTTGAGTGTAAAGTAAATAGGACGTTTACTTAGCTCTAGCTCTACAGGACGTGGCATTAGAGCGTTAGCTTAAATATTAGGGCACAAACACAAATATTAGTATTATTTATTTTTATAGCTATCTATTGACTAAAAGTATTTCTTGTTTTAATTTTCAACCTCTAAAGGCTGTTAAGCCGTAGTTTACTTATATTTAGAAAGAAGAGCATTTTTATTTATATTTGATATTAGTAAAAAAACAACAAAAATATTGTATAATAAGTAGAAGTATGTGGAATTTTAATTATATATGTTGACTTTAACGAAAAGTTTATATATAATAGTATTCGGTCTTAAAAATATGGGAGTAGATAGGTGCTGGTGTGCCTGCCGGTCTTCAAAACCGAGTTGTCGTGCTAAGACCACGATGGGTGGGTTCGATTCCCACATATTCCCGCCAAAAAATGCTTTGAAGTAAGTATATCTTATTTCAAAGCATTTTTATTTTAAAAGAAATCAATATAGATCAATTTAGTGAGTATATAAAATTTAAATAATAGATTTCTTTATCTTAAAAGAGAACCTTAATAAATAAGGTTCTTTTTGCTATAAATATTTGCAGCAATTCATATGATTTGTTACTAAAATATGAATTGGGTATAAGCTAATAATACCAATAGTTATACAGTGTTTGGATTATTTTGTATTCATAAATATGGTCAAAATGAAATTTGTATAAACTTTATATTAAATATTTGCTTGAAATATAAAAAAAAAATTATAAATGCTATAATAACCAAGGGCAATTCATATTAAAAAGTTATATATTCTAGTACAAGGAGGAATAATATGGTATTTAGTTCTCAAATATTTATTTTTATATTTTTACCATTAACTTTAATTATTTACTATACATTAGGAAATATTCTTTCAAATAATATTTTAAAAAATTGTATTTCCCTCTTTGCAAGTCTAATATTTTATTCATGGGGAGGGATGAAATATTTACCAGTTCTTTGTAGTTCTATTTTTATAAATTATATTTTTGGATTAATTATAGACAAGCTTAAAGATAAAAAAAGATTTAAAAAATTTTTTTTGTTAATAGGTATAATTTTAAATTTAGTTTTACTTTTTTACTATAAATATTATGATTTTGCAATAGGAAATATTAATAGAATTTCCAATGCCACATTCCCATATAAGGAAATTGCATTACCTATAGGCATTTCGTTTTTTACATTTCAAGGTATGTCATACATAATTGATATATATAGAAAAGATGCAAGGGTTAATAAAAATATTTTTTCTGTTGCATTATATATATCATTTTTCCCTCAATTAATAGCGGGTCCTATAGTTAAATATAAGGATATAGATAATCAAATAAGAAAAAGAAAAGAAACTATGGAATATTTTAGTTATGGTATTGAAAGATTTGTTATAGGATTATCAAAAAAAGTAATTATTGCTGACACTGTAGCTGGGATAGCTGACACAATATTTTCACTTTCAAATGTAGGAATTGATCAGCCTACTGCATGGTTGGGAGCTATTTGCTATACTTTTCAAATATACTTTGATTTTTCAGGGTATTCAGATATGGCTATTGGGTTAGGGTATTTGTTTGGTTTTAAATTTATGGAAAACTTCAATTATCCATATATATCAAAATCTATAACCGAATTTTGGAGAAGATGGCATATATCTTTATCTACTTGGTTTAAAGAATATCTTTACATACCATTGGGAGGAAACAGAAAGGGTAATACATATTTAAATTTGTTTATTGTTTTTTTAGTTACAGGATTGTGGCATGGAGCTTCATGGAATTTTATTGCATGGGGAATATGGAATGGTGTATTTATAATTATTGAAAAAATTATAAATAAAAAAAGATGGTATATAAAAATCCCCTGTTTTATAAAAACAACAATTACTATGCTTATTGTTATATTAGGATGGGTGTTATTTAGAGCTAATGGCCTGATGGACGCAATAAATTATTTATCAATAATGTTCGGAATAAATAGAGCTACAACAGTTACATTCCAATTTAGTTACTTTGTTAATAAAAAAATAGTATTTTGGATGCTTATGTCAATTGTAGGATGCACTCCTGTAATCGGTAATACATTGAAATCACATCAAAACAAAAAAATATTTCAAATAGGAAAAACAATATTTATTGGAATTTTATTAATTATTACAATAATATTTATAGTTAATTCCACATATAGTCCATTTATTTACTTTCAATTTTAAAGGAGGTGTTAGTATATGAAAAAAATACATTTTTTTAGAATAATTTTATTTCTGTTTATAATTGCATTTCCTATATTTAGTATGAATTTAAAAAACAATCAAGTTTCAGATATAGATAATAGGAAACTTATTGAGCTTTCAGAAATATTTTCAGAAGGGAATATTATCCCCAATATAGAGAATTACATAGGAGACCGTATAGGATTTAGAACTCAAATGGTTAATATATATACTAAAGCTATGGATATATTATTTGATGAAATGATACATCCAAGTTATCAATATGGAAAAGATGGATATATTTTTGCAAAATTAAAAGAAAATGAAACAGATAGAGAGTTTCAAGAAGTTTATTCTAATTTTATATTAAATTTTCAAAATTACTGTATAGATAGAGAAATAAAATTTTTATATGCTACCGAACCTAGTAAAACAACAATATACTCAGAATTTTTACCACAGGGATATAATTATAACAATGGAAATCTAGAGTGTTTTTTAAGTCTTCTTAAAGATAAAAATGTTAATTATATATATACTGGAGAAGCTTTAATGGATGCTAAGAGTTCTAAACAAGTTTTTGATAAAAAATATGATGCCAATCATTGGAATGAAACTGGAGCTATTATTGGAATTTCATCTATATTAGACAGATTAAACGATTTAGACTCAAGAGTAGATAAGTTTGATATTAATAAATTTGGGCCTATAGAGTATACTAATACAACCCTTCCGGTTTCACATTTCGACATAAATGAAAAAACTACACACTATAATTTAAAAAAGAACAATTCTTTATCTATTACTGATTTCAGAAATGAGATTAAGCAATCTAAACAATTCACATATTTTGCTAATTATAAAAATCCTAATAATAAAGATGCTCCTAAGATACTTATTTTTGCTGGAAGTTATTTTCAAGGAAGAGATAAGTTTCTTACAGAAAATTTTTCAGAAGTAATTAGAATACATAATTATCATAATGTAATTGACTATGATTATTATATAAATGTTTTTAATCCAGATATAGTTTTATTTGAGTCTACAGAATATACTCATTCAGATTACTATTTCCCTGTAGAAGAAATGAAGAATACAACTTACAATAAGGAATTTAAATATTATTCTAATCTTCCAGAAAGTAAGTTTGCATATATAAAAGATAATACTTTTAAAAAATCAGATACTAATTTGATGAGTTTCTCTATTCCTATAGAAGGAGAAAAGTTATCTTATGCTTATGCTGATATTTCAAATAGGATACTAGATTGTAGAGTAAAGGAGATTAATGGAAAACAAGAAGTTGAATTTTCTATACCAACTTCAGAAATAGAAAATTTAAATAAATTTAGTTTATACTTAATTTCCGAAGATGAAAGTAGAATTGCAAAGCTCCCTTGTAATTTAAATTAATAAGTTTAGTTATGCAAAATAAAAATTGCAATTAGAAACAAATTTTATAAAACCTCCTATAATGCTATATAGGAGGTTTTATATATGTGGTAGATATATTTTGTATCTGATTTTATTTTATAGTAGTAACCAAAGTTATACTATAAGTATATAAAATATAAGAAGAAGCTATGGTAAAATAGTTAAATAGGATATAATTAAAGTATATAAGGAGTTAATTAATATTATATAAAGACTTAATTAATATATACGACAATAGAATTAGCAAAAGTATGTAGTTTGTAGCTTGGAGGTAGAGAACCTTGACCAATTTTTATAATTATACATGGGTAGATGTAGTGAAACACTTAAATAGTGATTCTTATTCAGGACTTTTAGAGAGCCAAATAGATTTACATAGAAAAAAATATGGTGTTAATGAATTTCATTTTGGTAAAAAGAGGAATATATTTTATCTTATACTAAAAGAAATAACACAATTATGGTTTATAAATATAATTTTATGTTCTATCTTATTCTTTATATCTAAGGAAATTATTTGTTTCTCTATATTAATTCTTATAGCTTTAATGAATTTAGTTTCTATAGTTTATATAGAATCAAAGGAGCTTAAAAATATAAATACTTTAGAAAAATTAAGTGTAACTGATTCTAGAGTGTTAAGGGGTAGTCTAAGTAAAAATATAAGTTCCACTGAATTGGTGGTAGGAGATATAGTTAGACTGAAACCAGGAGATATAGTGCCAGCAGATATAAGGATAATAGAAACTGAAAGGTTAAGAGTAAATGAGGCTGTAATTACTGGAGAAAACTATGCTGTAGAAAAATATTCTACTAAAGTAGAGGATAAGGAAATAACCACTTCAGAAATGAGAAACATATTATTTAAATCTTCAACTATAGTTTCTGGTGAAGCATTAGGAATAATAATAGCTGTAGGTGAAAATACGGAAGCTTTTAATATAATAAGTAAATCCTCAGAGGATGGGGAAGAAAAATTTTCTTTAAAAAATAAAATAACAAAGATAGCAAATAAGATATCCTTAATATTTTTAATATTAACTATTCTAGTATCTTCTATAAACTATGTAATGGGTAATGATTTACAGATTATAATAAGAAATAGTTCCATATTAATACTTTCATATATCCCAATTACACTTATTTTAATTATTATATTTAGTTCATTTATTATAATTAAAAAAATGAAAAAAGAAGGCATAGTTTTTAAAAATATATCTGTAATAGAGAAATTTGCTAAGGCATCTATAGTGTTTATAAATAAAACTGGAGCATTATCAGAAAAAACAATGTCAGTAAAAAAAATATATACTAATGGTAAATTTATTCCTTTAAACGAGGAAACCATAAAAATAGATAGAGAATTTAAAGAGGATCTAAATGTAACAAGGCTTTTACAAATAGGGATTTTATGTAATGATACAGATTTTAAAATAGGAGAAATAAAAAATATTAAAAGTGACTATGCAGAAATAGCTTTAACGGAGTTTGCCATGAGAAATGGTATAAATAAAAACTCTTTAGAAGAAGAAAATAATAGAGTATTTCAAATACCTTATGATACAGATAAAAGAATCATGACCACAATTAATAAAGTAGATGGAAATTACAGAGCAAATATAAAAGGGTCATTAGAAAGTATACTAAGTAAATGCACTCATATAATGAAAAATGGCATAGAAATGGAAATTAGTGAAGAAGATATAAATAATATAAAAATGGCTGATATGGAAATGTCCAAAGACAGTTTATCTGTTTTAGGACTTGCCTATAGAAGTTTTAATTATGAACCAAGTTCCAAAGAAAACGTAGAGAGTAACTTAGTTTTTGCAGGTATTATAGGCTTTGATAACCCTTTAAAAGATAATTGGGAAGAAGCTATAAATTTATCTAGATATCTTTGCGTATATCCTATAATAATTACAGAAG
The DNA here is from genome assembly GCF_054768115.1 of Clostridium sp. CTA-6. Lineage (NCBI taxonomy): Bacteria > Bacillati > Bacillota > Clostridia > Eubacteriales > Clostridiaceae > Clostridium > Clostridium sp. CTA-6. The sequence continues at coordinate 74,258 of NZ_BAAAAU010000009.1, read as the reverse complement.
ATAATAAACTTACAGCTTATTATACTGGAATAAAATTAGGTATATTAAGAAAAGTAAATCAAGTTATATCTGGTGTAGAAATGGATAATATGAAAGAAGAGGAAATTAAAGATAATATAGATAAAATAAAGATTTTTTCAAGAGTAAATTATAAACATAAAATAAAAATAGTTAATAATTACAAAGGTAAAGGTTATGTAACTGTTATGGAAGGCGCTAAGGTTAATGATTTACCATCGCTAAAATCAGCAGATGTAGGTATAACAGATTCCAGTAGTAGTTTACTTCAGAAATTTTCAGATATAGTATTAAAAGATTGGAGTTTGAAAAATTTACTAATGAGTATAGTGGATTGTAGAAAGATTTTGCAGGCTTCAAAAAATACTATAATGTATATAATAACAGTACTTTTATCTACATTTTTATTTTCTACAATAATTAATAATTTTTATTCTATTTCAGAATTAAAATTTTATATACTTTGGATTAATTCTATAACCATATTAATATCATCTTTAGCTCTTATGTTTCAGTATAAAGAAGAAGATTATTCTATAGACAATATAAAAGAAAAGCAAGATTTAATTAAACCAAATAAATGGAGAATAATTTTTACAGCTTTAATAATAGCAACTATTTCGTTTTTAAATTATAAGTTTTGTTATTCATACTCTAAAGAAACAGCTGGGATAAGTTCATTTTTTATATTAAATTTATTATCAAGCACTAGTATATATATATTTAGCAAAAAGATTGTATTTAAAAATAAAGTTTCTAATATGCTTGTAATTATAAATATATTTTTTCCTATAATTATAAGTGCTATATTGGATTATAGTATTTTATTTAAAATTTTTAATTTCCAATACTTAAAAATATTTTTAGGTATAATAGTTATATGGTTTATTACAATATTATTTAATAACTCAGGAAAAAAACTTTCATAACATATTAATAACAATAATAGAATTTAAATATATATTAACCACCAATATCAATGATTAAAGAATCTTAGGATGGTTAAAATAATAATATGGAGGTGAAATGTTTCATGAGTTATAATATTTTTGAAACAGTTGTAAAAGGAAGCAATACAGTATTTTTAGATATACCTTCAGAACAATATTTTTCATATTATGATAGATTAGATAAAAAGTCAGCAGATAACATAGTTAAAGACTATTTTATTAACAGAGGAAATAAAAAAGATGCTGAAGTTATGGATATAGAATATAATGAATACACAAAAAGTGTTCAAATATTAGCAAAACTTCAAAGTTAAGGAGATAGTTTATGGAAAGACCATTAAGTTATTATGCTATTTCGGTTTTTTTAGGATGTATTTCTACCTTGTTATTATTTAATAATATATTATTAGGTGCAGTGTTTACTGCATCTTTTTTAATAATTATTTTTATAAACGAGGATAGCAAAAATTTTATTATAATTTTATTATTTTTTATTTTGGCTATGTTTAGTTTTTATAGTTATTTCACTATAGATGTTCCAGATAATATTAAAGTTAGGATTGTAAAAAAAGAAAAATACTATTGTTTTGGAGAATATAAAGGAAGAAATATTTTTATAATAGGAAAGACTAAAGATTTAAAAGAAGGATTAAAAACTACAATAGAGGGTGAATTTACAAAAGATATTAGATATAGCGGTGGATCTGTAGGGAGTTTTAAAGTAAAAAAAGTAAAAGGAAAAGAAGAAGATATAATATATAATATATATAATTTTAAGTCTATAGCCTATAATAAATTTAAAGAACATTTAGGAGAAAATAAAACTGCAATGGTAATGTCTTTATGCTTTGGAGAAACTAAATATATATCTAATACTGATAAAGACATATTAAAGAAATTAGGGGTTATACATGCAGTTAGTGTATCTGGTTTTCATATGGTAATAATATATAAGCTCCTAGAGAAGGTATTAGGCCTTACCTTAGCTATACCAGTGTCTTTTTTATATGTAATATTAACAGGTATGAAAGCATCAGCTATAAGAGCTTTTATAATGATTATAATATTAAAGCTTTCTAAAAATTTTTTTAGAAAGTATGATAGTTTATCTTCTATAAGTTTAGCAGCTATAATAATACTATTAAATAAACCACATTACATATTGGATATAGGTTTTATGTTATCTTTTTTATCTACCTTAGGTATATTATTGTATAATAAAAAGATATCTAGGATTCTTTATAAATTGCCACAGAGAATTAATTCCTGTGTAAGTCTTACGTTAAGTTCTCAAATATATACTTTCCCCTTTATGTGTTTTACCATTAAAAGCTTTGGGTTAGGTTTTATAATAGGAAATTTAATATTAGTACCTCTTTATGCTCCTATAGTATTATTAGGAAATTTAGCAATGATTTTAATAAAAATACCTTTTTTATTTAAGATTATAAATAAAATTATATATATATTTTTGATGATGGTAGAAGGAGCTCACTATTTACTCTCTAATATAACTCCGGATTGTATTTATATAGGAGAATTTGAGGGGATATGTTTTGTGGTTATATATATGAGTTATGTATTATACAAGCATGGTTATAAAAATGTAGAATATATGCCATTAAGTTGTATAATGCTTTTGATTTTATTCAACTATACTTTTTTTCCAAGTATAGATTTTTATAGAGAAAAAGATTATAATATTACAGTTGTAAGATATAAGTTTGATACTATCATGCTTTGTGATTATGAAAGTAATGCAAGTAAAAACATATTAAAAATAAAACATCAGGTAAAACCAGATAAAGTAGTTACAAATATAAAAAATAATACAAAGATAAATTTAGATAAAAATTTAAAAATCTATATTTTAAGTGGTGAAAAAGAACCTAATTGTTATAATGAAAGGTCAATAGAAAATAAGGAAGAATATAGTAATGTAAATATTTTATTAAAAAATAAAAACAAAAATATAATTTTTACAGAAAAGCCTATTAGATTAAAAAGTCCTAAAAATAACTATGTTATAATAAATTTAAAAGAAAAAAATTATACAGATATTTTAAATAAAAGATATATAGTAGTTTTTAATAAAATTTTATGTTTAAAATAAAGGAAATGTTAAATAAGGAGTGAACATTTTGTTAGATATACTAGAGTTTGAACAAAATACAAAGAAATATATAAATAATAATTGTTATATTTTTTGTGGACATCATGAACAATTGATAAAAGAAAATATAAAAAAAATAATAGATAGTAACGTAAATAATGATTTTAAAGATTTAAATTATGTTCAATTTGATGGATCACAATTAGAAGAATTTGATACAGTGTTTAATGCCTGTGAAACATTGCCTTTTATGAGTGAGAAGAAAGTAGTTTTAATTTATAGATCAGATTTTTTAGATGATAACAAAGGTGATAATAAAACTAAAAAATTATATAAAGATATAGACAATTATATAAAAAATATTCCATCCCATTGTATTTTTATTATGTATTATATTATGACTAATAAAAGAGATAAGGTTAGTTACAGAATAAAAAAATTAGATAATAAAGCCTGTATAATTACTATTGATAAAATTAAAGGAGCAAACTTAGAAAAAAGAGTAGAAAAATTCTTTAATGATAGAGGGAAAAAAATAGCTAAAATACCGTTAAAGGCTTTTATACAAACTATCGAAAATGAAAATTTAAGTTACATAGAAAATGAAGTTGAAAAATTATGTACTTATGCAATGTATGAAGAAATAGAGAAAAAACATATAAAAGAAATGTATGAAAGTATCAAAGATGAAGATATCTTTGATTTAATAAATTTTATATCTGAAAAAAAACCAAGAAAGGCTATAGAAATTTTAAATGAGTTAATGTACAAAGGACAAAAAATAAATCATATACTAGTTATGATAGAAAAGCAATTTAGAAATTTATATTTTGTAAAGATAGGTATGGAAGAAGGCAAAACTAAAGAAGAGTTAGCAAAAGAGTTAAAAATTCATCCTTATGGATGTAGTGTATTAATGAGCCAAAGTAAAAAGTTTACTTTAAAACAAATAGAGAAGTCCATAGAATTAGTTATAGAGACAGATAAAAAAATAAAAACTACCTCTGTTAATACGCAAACAGAAGTAGAATTACTAATAATAAATTCTATATGTGCTTAAAATAAATAAACCCGTTAAATACGGGTTATTTATTTTAAGCGTTTAATGCATTTAATTTTGCAGCTAATCTAGATTTTGTTCTAGCAGCTTTGTTTTTGTGGATTATTCCTTTTGAAACAGACATATCTAAAGCTCTAGCAGCTGTTTTGTAAGCAACTTTTGCTTCTTCAACGTTTTTACCTTCAACAACAGTTAAGAAGTTCTTTATTGTTGTTTTTAATGAAGATTTTAACATCTTATTTCTAAGAGTTTTAGTTTCTATAACTTTTATTCTTTTCTTAGCTGATTTTATATTTGCCATTTTTTCACCCCCTCGTGTTTTTATAGGGTTTTAGCAGTTTTGGGGAAATCTGCGTATGTAATAATCATTAAGATTTAACAAATGATATTATAACATTAATTATCATACACTTCAAGAGGATTTTATTATAAAAGAATAATTATAAAGAATCAGTAAAAAATATATTTAGAAGAAATATATTTTTTAAAGAAATTTAGGAGGATGTAAATATGTTTAATATAAGAACAGATCTAGCAATAGAAGCTAAGGAGATATATGAACAGGAAAATAAAAGTAAAATCGATGGGGTTCAGGTATTTGAATATAAAGAGGAAGATGTAGATATAACAGAGGTTAAAATAATAAATAATAATGGAGAATTAGCTATGAAAAAACCAAAAGGTTCTTACATAACTTTAAATGTACCGGAGTTTGCCCATTATGATAGTGAAACTTTAGAAAAGGTTAGTGAAATTTTAGGAAAAGTTTTAAAAAAGATTGTAAAAATAGATAAAAGCATGACAGCTTTAGTAGTAGGGTTAGGTAATTGGAATGTTACTGCAGATGCTCTAGGCCCTAAAGTAGTGTCTAAAATAATGGTTACAAGACATCTAAAAGAATTAGTACCAAATCAGATAGATGAAAATGTAAGACCAGTTTGTGCTATATCACCAGGGGTTTTGGGGATTACTGGTTTAGAAACTAGTGAAGTTATAAAAGGGATAGTACAAAAAATAAAGCCTAATTTAGTAATATGCATAGATGCTTTAGCTTCAAGAAAAACAGATAGGGTTAATAATACAATACAAATAGGAACCACAGGAATTTCTCCAGGAGCAGGGGTTGGAAATAAAAGAATGGAGCTTAGTGAAAAAACTTTAGGAGTTCCAGTTATAGCCGTAGGGGTACCTACTGTAGTAGATGCAGCAACACTCGCAAATGATACTATTGATATGGTGCTAGAAGATATGATTAACAACTCTGAAAAGGGTGGAAAATTTTATGAAATGCTAAAGTCTGTAGATACAGAAGATAAACTAGGCATGATAAAAGAGGTTTTAGATCCTAGATTAGGTAATCTTATAGTTACTCCAAAAGAGGAAGATATGCTTATAGAATCATTATCTAAAATAATAGGAAATGGGATAAATATGGCTTTGCAACCAGCCTTTCAATTAGAAGAAATAAATAAGTATTTAAATTAAAGAATATAATAAACAAATAAATATTTTAAATAACTAAAAAGCTGAATGATTTAAATTGTTTTTAACTAAGAGGTTAAAAGCAAAATGATTCCAAAAATTATTTTATAAATATAGTAATAAAACAGTTTTTTCTCTCATAAAATTATATATAAGCAGAATAGGGGGAGGAAAAATGAATTACAAAAGTATAAAGCCAAAAACAAATCAAAGTCATGGGAAAACATGGATAATTATATTCATGATATTAATTTTTTTTGTAGGAACAGTGCCCTGTGTGGCAAAAGCAAAGTCAAAAGTTAATTTTAATAAGAGAAATATGTTTTATGTCCAAATATTAAACTATGCTATGCCTACAGTAAAGGCTATTTCCTTTAATGAAGAAGATATGGCAGAAAATAAGTTCAGTTTTAAAAATCTTGTACTTCAGATGATAGGATTAAATATACATAATCCTATATCTTTAGTAGAAAAAGAAATGCCTGTTTTATGCCTTAATTCTTCAAAAGAAGATACGAAGGATAAAAGTATGGCATTAGACCCTTTTAAATTAGAAGAAAAAGAAGTATCAAAATATAAAGCAGAAGAAATGAAAGATGGAAAAGAAGATTTGAATTTGGAAAATAAAGTAGTAAATGTTCAAGAACCCAAATTAAAAAAGAAATTAAATCCTAAAAAACCAGAGGTGCTAATATATCATACTCATACTACAGAAAGTTACAAGCCTGGAGAAGCAAGTAATTTTGATAATGATAAAAATGTTTGTGCAGTAGGACAGGAACTGGCAAAAGAGCTTATGGACAATTATGGTATAAATACATTACATGATAAAACTGTACATGACGCTCAGGCCTATACACAAAGTTATGCAAGATCATCAGTTACAGTGGATAAGCAGCTAAAACAACATGGTGATTTTAAACTTATAATAGACCTACATAGAGATGCTGGGAGTAATAAAAAGGCTTTTGTAACAAAATTAAATGGAGAAAATGTAGCAAAATTTATGATGGTAATGGCAAAAAAGAATCCTCACTTTAATAAAAATAATAATATGGCTACAAATATAATGAATACTTCCAATAAATTATTTCCGGGATTTTGTAAGGGGATATATTATTATAACTATGGCACAAGATATTTTAATCAAGATAAAAGTAACAATGCAGTTTTAATAGAAGTAGGTGCAGATATAAACACTACAGGGGAGTCAAAAGCTTCAGCAAAATATTTAGCTAGAATTATTGCAGAATGTTTAAATAAATAACAAAATTGAATAAATATAGAAAAAATAGTACATCCTTATAGTAAGAATAAAAAAGGGGTGTACTTTTTTTATGGAAATAATAAAAAAGAAAAGAAAATTTAAATTAAATTGGAACAAATATAAGACAGTTATATTATTAAGTTTTTTAATAGCTGCAAGTGGATTTTTTATGGTAAGCAATACTATGCCTAAATTTGTAAAGGATAGGTCAAAGGTAGCTATTTATTTTACTAAAAGGCCTTTGGATATTAGATTTAGAACTGAAAACTATACAGTTTATATAAATGAAAAAATTTTAAATGATATAGGAGATAAAACCTATAAAACCTTCAATAATATGAAAAATTCTACAAGTAATTTTGTTAACAATATTAATAAAAGTCACAGTTTAAATAAAATAGGTAATGTGTTTTATAAAATAAAAGAGGAAGTGCTAGGAGTTTTTAATGGAAGAGGTGTAAAATAATAATAAAGAAGTAGAGATTTTCCCTTTTAGTTGACATATCACCGGAGTTTTATGTTATAATTTACAGTGATTATTTTTACAATTTTCGAGTTGAAAGTTTGTTATTAAAAACCTATATGTTATTTGGGGGTAAAGATATAATGCAAAGTGAAAGACAAAAATATATAAGAAATTTTTCAATAGTAGCACACATAGATCATGGAAAATCTACATTAGCAGATAGATTGATAGAAGCAACAGGAACACTTACAGAAAGAGAAATGGATACTCAAGTATTGGATAATATGGATTTAGAGAAAGAAAGAGGAATAACTATAAAGTCTCAAGCTGTAAGATTAATTTATAAAAGGGATACTGGGGAAGAATATACACTTAATCTAATAGATACTCCAGGACATGTAGATTTTAACTACGAAGTTTCTAGAAGTCTAGCAGCCTGTGAGGGAGCTATACTAGTAGTAGATGCTACACAAGGCATACAAGCTCAAACATTAGCTAATTGTTATTTAGCCTTAGATAATGATTTGGAAATAGTTCCGGTAATAAACAAAATAGATTTGCCAAGTGCTAGACCAGAAGAAGTAAAACATGAAATAGAAGATGTAATAGGTATAGAAGCGGAAGATGCACCTTTAGTTTCAGCTAAAACAGGATTAAACATAAAAGATGCACTAGAAGCTATAGTAGAAAAAGTACCAGCACCAGAAGGAGATGAAAAAGCCCCTTTAAAGGCTCTTATATTTGATTCATACTATGATAGTTATAAAGGTGTAGTTTGTCATATAAGAGTAAAAGAGGGCACAATAAAAGAGGGTACAGAAATAAAACTTATGAATACAGGAAAGGTTTATGAAGTAGTAGAGGTAGGAGTTTTTGTACCAAACTATATGCCCGTAGATGAATTAAAAGCAGGAGATGTTGGATATGTAACTGCATCAATTAAAAATGTTAGAGATGCCAGAGTAGGAGATACTATAACAGAGGCTAAGAGACCTGCTAATGAAGCGTTATCAGGATATAGACCTGCAGTGCCAATGGTATTCAGTGGGATATACCCAGTAGATGGAGCCAAATATGAAGAATTAAAAGAAGCCTTAGAAAAGCTTCAAGTAAATGATGCAGCATTGTCTTTTGAACCAGAAACTTCTATAGCCTTAGGTTTTGGATTTAGATGTGGATTTTTAGGTCTTTTACATATGGATATAATACAAGAAAGATTAGAAAGAGAATTTAATTTAGATATTATAACCACAGCGCCATCTGTTATATATAAAATAACAAAAACGGATGGAACTTTAATAGAGTTAACAAATCCAACTAATATGCCAAGTCCTTCAGAAATAAAGCTTATGGAGGAACCTATAGTTAAGTCATCTATAATAACACCATCAGATTACGTTGGTGCAGTTATGGATTTAGCTCAAAACAGAAGAGGAATATTTAAAGATATGCAATATTTAGATACTACTAGAGTATCTTTAAATTACGAGATCCCTTTAAATGAAATAATTTATGACTTTTTCGATGCTTTAAAATCAAGGACAAGAGGTTATGCCTCCTTTGACTATGAATTAATAGGATATAAAGATGCGGATCTTGTTAAACTAGATATATTATTAAATGCGGATATTGTAGACGCTTTATCTATGATAGTGCCAAGAGAAAGAGCCTATGCTAAGGGAAGAAATATGGCCCAAAAACTAAAGGAAATAATACCAAGGCAAATGTTTGAAATACCAATACAAGCAGCAGTAGGAGCTAAAATAATAGCTAGAGAAACAATAAAAGCTATGAGAAAAGACGTTCTTGCAAAATGTTATGGTGGAGATATCTCAAGAAAAAGAAAACTTTTAGAAAAACAAAAAGAAGGAAAGAAAAGAATGAGACAAGTGGGATCTGTAGAAGTACCACAGGAAGCATTTATGGCAGTATTAAAAACAGAGGAATAATAATATATAACTTAGGAGTGTTAGTTTTGGATAGAGAGGATAAAAACAAGGAAGTTTCACTGTATATACATATACCTTTTTGTATGCAAAAATGTTTATATTGTGATTTTACATCTTATGGTAAAAAAGAAGATCTAATGATGGACTATATTAAAGCCCTCTCTAAAGAAATTGTTGATAATACAAAAAATAAGATAATAAAAACAATATTTATAGGTGGGGGTACCCCCACCTATTTATCTTTAGAGGCTTTAAATATTTTAAAAGATACCTTAAAAACTATAGATAAAAAAGAAAATATAGAATTTACAGTAGAGGGTAATCCGGGAACTTTTACAGAGAAAAAACTAAAACTACTAAAATCAATGGGAGTAAATAGATTAAGTATAGGACTTCAAAGTTCTAAAAATACCCTATTAAAAACATTAGGTAGAATTCATAGTTTTGAAGATTTTGTACATAGCTTTAAAATGGCTAGAAAGGAAGGATTTAATAACATAAATGTAGATTTAATGTTTGCTCTTCCAAATCAAAGTTTAGATGATTGGAAGGAGACTTTGCTAGAAGTAGTAGATTTAAATCCAGAACATTTATCCTGTTATAGTTTAATAATTGAAGAGGGAACAAGTTTTTATAATTTATATAAAAACTCATTGCTAAAACTTCCTAAAGAAGAAGAAGAAAGAAAAATGTATGAGTATTGTATTGATTTTTTGAAAGAAAAAGGGTATTTACAGTATGAAATTTCAAATTTTGCTAACCCTAATAAAGAGTGTAAACACAATTTAGTGTATTGGGATTTGGAAGAATATATAGGTTGTGGAGTAGGGGCTCATTCTTATATAAATAATCAAAGATATGAAAATACTAATTCCATAGAAACATATATAAAAGAAATAAATTCTAATAATATTACTCAGATAAATTTTCATATTAATTCACAAAAAGAAAATATGGAAGAGTTTATGTTTATGGGACTTAGAAAGACAAAAGGTATATGTATGGATGATTTTCAGGAAAGATTTGGTCAAAATATAATAGACATATATGGAAGTGTAATCAATAAATATAAAAAATTAAATTTATTAATGGAAAAGGAAAGCAGGATATATTTATCTAAAGAGGCTGTAAGTATTTCAAATACTATACTTTCCGATTTTTTATTATAAGAGTTAAAAGAAAAATAAAGAAATTCTAAGAAAAAGTGAGATTTTAAAAAATTAATATAAGTTTTTTCAAAATATAAAGGTTAAACAAAGTTAAATATCAAATAGATAGGTTGACAAATAATTTGTACAATGTTAGATTTTAATCATAGTAATTAGCACTCATTGCTAGTGAGTGCTAATAAAAGAGGTGTCAATATGATATGGATGAGAGAAAAATCAGGATACTTCAAGCTATAATAAAAGATTATATTAATAGTGGAGAACCCGTTGGATCAAGAACTATTGCTAAAAAATATGATTTAGGAGTAAGTTCAGCAACTATAAGAAATGAGATGGCAGACCTAGAAGATATGGGATATTTAGAACAGATTCATAGTTCATCTGGAAGAAAACCATCAGATAAAGGCTATAGACTATATGTAGATAAGCTTATGACATTAACAGCTCTAACAGAGCAGGAAAAAATGCTCATAAAAGATCAAGCTATAGATTCAGCCTTATATGAAATAGATAAAACCATAAGACACTCTATAAGTATATTATCTGAAATAACTAAATTAACTTGTTTAGTAAAGACTCCATCTATGATAAAAAGTAGATTAAAATCAATACAAATAATTAAGGTTGATAAGTATAATTTATTATTGATTGTTATAACAGATAATGCCATGATAAAAAATACACTATTAAGAGTAACAAAAGAAATAGATGAAGGCTCCTTAATAAAAATAAATAATTTATTAAACCAAAAATTAAAAGGACTAAGTCTAAGAGAAGTAAATTTAGAATTATTAAATGAATTAAAAAAAGAAATGATAGGATATGGTGATATATTAAAAAATATTTTATCCTCCATATATGAAGCACTTACGGATATAGAGGATGCAGAAATATATATGGAAGGAACCACAAATATATTCAATTATCCTGAATACAATGATGTAGATAGAGCTAAAGAATTTCTATCTATGTTAAATGATAGAGAAAAGGTAGAAGAATTATTATATGTAGATTCTGATATTGCTGTAAAAATAGGAAAAGAAAATTTTGTAGAAGATGCAAAACAATGTAGTGTTATTTCAGCAGTATATAGTATAGGAAAGACACCCATAGGAACTATAGGAGTTATAGGACCTACAAGAATACCTTATGAAAAAATAATATCAGCTGTGGCTACAATAGTTAAGGCAATAAATGATACCTTAACTGATGACAAAAATATTCATAAATAACAAGCGGATAGATAGAATGGAGGTATATAATTGGAAAAAGAATGCAAGGATGCTAAACATATTAACATGGAAGAGGATTGCTGCTGCTCTAATAAAGAGAGTGAAAATAAAGAAGAAGATAAAGGCAAAGAAGAGGACTTAGAGTTTGAAGAAATAGAAAAAGAAGAAATAATAGAAGACTCTAATGAAGCAAAGATAAAGGAATTAGAAGATATGAAAAATAAATTAAAAGAAGAAAATAAAAAATTAGAAAATCAGATGGAAGAAATAAAGGAAAGATTAGTAAGAACAGTAGCAGAATATGATAATTTTAGAAAAAGAACAGCTAAAGAAAAAGAAGATTTATATGTTAGTGCCTGTGAAGATGTTTTAAAAGAGCTTCTTCCAGTTTTAGATAACTTAGAAAGAGCAGCAACTGTAGAAGGCTCTGTAGAAGATATTAAAAAAGGAATAGATATGACTGTTAAACAGTTTGAAACTTCTTTAGAAAAATTAGGAGTAGAAGAAATATCTACAGAAGTTGCTTTTGACCCTAATATTCATAATGCAGTAATGCATGTGGAGGATTCCAATTGTGGAGAAAAGGAAATAGTAGAAGTATTCCAAAAGGGATATAAAAAGGGTGAAAAAGTTATAAGATATAGCATGGTAAAAGTAGCAAACTAGATAAAAATTTATTATAAAAACCTAACAAATTACAAACTAGGAGGGAATATTAAAATGGCAAAAATAATCGGAATTGACTTAGGAACAACAAATTCTTGTGTATCAGTTATGGAAGGTGGAGAACCAGTAGTTATACCAAATGCGGAAGGTTCAAGAACAACTCCTTCAGTAGTATCTTTCCAAGCTAATGGAGAAAGATTAATAGGTCAAGTAGCAAAAAGACAAGCTATTACAAATCCAGAAAAGACTATAATTTCTATAAAAAGATATATGGGAACAGATCATAAGGTTAATATAGATAACACAGAATATACACCACAACAAATATCAGCTATGGTACTTCAAAAATTAAAAGCAGATGCAGAGGCGTATCTTGGAGAAAAAGTAACTCAAGCAGTTATAACAGTGCCAGCTTATTTTAATGATAGTCAAAGACAAGCGACAAAGGATGCTGGAAAAATAGCTGGACTTGAAGTTTTAAGAATAATAAATGAACCAACAGCTGCATCATTAGCTTATGGTTTAGATAAAATGGATACAAATGAAAAAATATTAGTTTATGACCTAGGTGGTGGTACTTTTGACGTATCGATATTAGAACTAGGTGATGGAGTATTCGAAGTTAAGGCTACTAATGGAGATACAAAATTAGGTGGAGATGACTTTGACCAAAAATTAATAGATTATATAGCTGAAACATTTAAAGCTGAAAATGGAATAGATTTAAGAAATGATAAAATGGCTATACAAAGATTAAAAGAAGCTGCAGAAAAAGCTAAAATAGAATTATCATCAGCAACACAAACAAATATAAATTTACCATTTATAACAGCAGATGCAACAGGTCCAAAACACATAGACATGAACTTAACAAGAGCTAAATTCAATGAATTAACTCATGATTTGGTACAACGTACATTAGAACCAATTAAAAAATCATTAGAAGGTTCAGGATATGCAATGTCTGATATAGATAAAATAATAATGGTTGGTGGATCAACAAGAATACCAGCTGTTCAAGATGCAGTTAAAGACTTCACAGGAAAAGAATTAAGTAAAGGGGTTAACCCAGACGAAGTTGTTGCAATGGGTGCTGCTATTCAGGCAGGAGTTTTAACAGGAGAAGTTAAGGATGTATTACTTTTAGATGTTACTCCATTAACACTAGGAATAGAAACATTTGGAGGAGTTTCAACTACGTTAATAGAAAAAAATACAACAATACCTACAAGAAAGAGCCAAGTATTTTCTACAGCAGCAGACGGTCAAACATCAGTTGAAATACACGTAGTACAAGGTGAAAGATCAATGGCAGCTGATAACAAGACATTAGGAAGATTTACTTTATCAGGGATAGCTCCAGCTCCAAGAGGAATACCTCAAATAGAAGTAACTTTTGATATAGATGCTAATGGGATAGTTAATGTATCTGCTAAGGATAAAGGAACAGGAAAAGAAGCTAATATAACAATAACAGCTTCAACAAATTTAACAGATGATGAAATAGAAAAAGCTGTAAATGAAGCTAAGAAATTTGAAGCAGAAGATAAAAAGAGAAAAGAATCTATAGAAATTAAAAACAATGCAGATCAAATAGTATATCAAACAGAAAAAACATTAACTGATTTAGGAGATAAAGTGTCAGCTGAAGATAAAGCTACTATAGAAGAAAAAGTAAAAGCAGTTAAAGATGTTAAAGAGGGAGAAGATTTAGAAGCTATTAAGAAAGCAACTGAAGATTTAACTCAAACATTCTATGGAATATCTTCAAAGATATATCAACAAGCTAACCCAGAAGGAGCTCAAGGTGCAGGTTTTGATCCTAATAATATGGGTGGAGCAAATGCGGGCAATGCTTCAGCAGAAAATGACAAAAAAGATGATAATGTAGTAGATGCAGATTTTAAAGTTGAAGATGATAAATAAAAAATAAATGACAAATACTAAAAAATTGTATAATATATAATAGGTATGACTTAAGGGAGGGAGTTTGTACTCCTCCCTTAATTTAAGTACAAAAACAATTTTAAATTACATTCAATTAGATATTAGGTGGTGAAAAAGAGGAATGCCAAGCAAGGATTATTATGCATTACTTGGATTAGAAAAAGGTGCTAGTGAAGAAGACATAAAAAAAGCTTTTAGAAAATTAGCTATAAAATATCATCCGGATAAAAACAAAGGTAACAAAGAGGCTGAAGAAAAATTTAAAGAAATAAATGAAGCTTATCAGGTACTTTCAGATCCTCAAAAGAAAGCTCAATATGATCAATTCGGAACTACAGATTTTAATGGAGCAGGGGGATTTGATCCATCAGGCTTTGGAGGTTTCGATTTTTCAGATATGGGAGGCTTTGGAGATATATTTGATTCCTTCTTTGGAGGGGGATTTTCTTCTGGTGGGAGAAGAAAAAATGGACCTCAAAGAGGTGCGGATATAGAAACTGCTATTAATTTAACCTTTGAAGAAGCGGTATTCGGAGCGGAAAAAGAAATATCTGTAAATAAACATGAAAATTGTGATAATTGTAATGGAACTGGTGCAAAACCAGGAACAAGTGCAAAAACTTGCGATAAATGTGGTGGCACTGGAAGAATTAGAATTCAAAAGAACACTATATTAGGAAGCATGGTAACAGAAACTTCCTGTGACAAATGTGGTGGGAATGGAAAAGTTATAGAAAATCCATGTAATAAGTGCCATGGAAAAGGAAAAATTAGAAAAAATAAAAAGATTAAAGTTAAAATACCAGCAGGGGTAGATACAGGAAATGTTATTCCACTAAGAGGTCAAGGTGAACCAGGAAATAATGGAGGACCAACAGGAGACTTATATATAAATATAAGAGTAGATTCCCACCCTACCTTTAAGAGAAAAGGCTTTGATGTTTATATAGAAAAGCATATAAGTTTTGCTCAAGCTGCTTTAGGTGTTGAGATAAAAGTACCTACAGTAGATGGAGATGTTAAATACGAAGTACCAGCGGGAACGCAACCAGGGACTGTATTTAGGTTAAAAGGTAAGGGAGTACCAAGAATAAATAGTACAGCTAGAGGAAATCAATATGTTACTATAATAGTAGATATACCAAAGAAATTAAATAACAAGCAAAAGGAAGCCCTAGCTATGTATATGGATGCTAGTGGAGAAACTGTAGAAGGAAAAGAAAAGGATACTATTTTTGAAAAGATAAAAAAAGGATTCAAAGATTAATATAAGGAAAGTGCAGTGCACTTTCCTTATATTTTGTGGTGGATTTTCAGATTTTTAGGTATAATATATTAATAGTGTTAGAGAAAATTTTATCCGATGACTACCCGCTCTAATACTCCCATCTTTTTCAAAGTGGGAGTAGAGAGCGGCTACGTCCCTGGATAACGATTTCCCCTAAAGGATAACGACTTCTAAGGAGTAAAACTCCTAAGAATTCTGTTAATAAGCTTTAGGGGGAGTGAAAACTCCCTCTGAAACCAAGAACTATGTTTATGAAGTGATTTTTAGTTTCACAAGTAGAGTTTGCTTAAAAGGAATAGTTGGCTAATAATAGCTTTTTATTTTAAGGAGGAATTTTTTATGGATAAAGAATGGTTAGAGGTTTGTATATATACAAGTAGCGAGGCTTTGGAAGCTATATCAGGCATATTATACAATACAGGTGTAAAAGGAGTTTCAATAGAAGATCCTAAGGATATTGAGTTTAAAAAGAAGCATCCTAGAGATTGGGATTATTTTGATGAAACTTTATTAACAGTTAAGGATACTGCTATAGTAAAGGGATATTACAAAGAGGATGATAAGTTTAATGAGTATTTAGATTACATAAAAGAATCTATAAGTAACTTAGGTCAATTTGGGATAGACAAAGGGGAAGGGTTAGTAGAAGTTCACAAGGTAAATGAAGAAGATTGGGAAAATAATTGGAAAAAATATTATAAACCAACTAAGGTTTCAGATAAAATAGTTATAAAACCTATTTGGGAAAATTATGATAAAAAAGAAGAGGAAATAATAGTACAGTTAGATCCAGGTATGGCTTTTGGTACAGGAACTCATGAAACCACAAGAATGTGTATAAATGCTTTAGAAAAATACATAAAAGAGGATAAAACTGTGTTTGATATAGGTTGTGGATCTGGAATACTATCTATAGCATCAGCAAAATTAGGGGCTAAACATGTAATAGGTGTAGATTTGGATCCAGTAGCTGTTAAATCCTCTAAAGAAAATATTAAATATAATAATTTAGACAACATAGAAATATTAGAAGGTAATTTAATGGAAGTAGTAGAGGGCAGAGCAAATATAGTAGTAGCTAATATAATAGCAGATGTCATAATATTTTTAACAGAAGGTGTTAAAGCGTTTATAGAAAAAGACGGGTATTTTATAGCTTCTGGTATAATAAATTCAAGAAAAGAGGATGTTATTAAAAAGTTAGAAGAAACAGGTTTTGTAATAGAAGAAGTAAAAGAAGAGGGAGAATGGGTTTGTATAGTATCTAAAATAAACTAAAATTATTTTAATAATTTTATAAAAAGTGTATTTTAGAATATAAAAATTTGTATTTGGGGTTCCCTTTACAAAAAAATATTAAAGTAGGTGATTATTGTGCATAAATTTTTTGTGCCCGCTGAAAATATAATTGATAAAAAGGCTATAATTGATGGTGATGATGTTAAACATATATATAAGGTATTAAGGTTAGAATGTGGAGATTCTATAAACATAAATAATTGCCAGGGAAAAGAATATAAAGGTAAAATAGAAAGTATAGATAAAAAATCTGTTGTTGTAAAAATATTAGAGCAGGTTAAAGTAAATAATGAAAGCCCTTTAAATATTTATTTATATCAAGGTCTTCCTAAATCTACCAAAATGGATTTGATAGTTCAAAAGTCTACTGAATTAGGTATAAAAGAAATAATACCTATTATAACAGAAAGAGTTGAGATTAAAACTTCATTAAAGGAATTTAAAAAATTAGATAGATGGAATAGAATTGCACTTGAAGCATGTAAACAATGTAAAAGATCTTTAATTCCAAGTGTTAGAGAACCCTTAAAATTTAATGATTTGTTGGAAGAGATAAAGGACATGGATTTAATAATTGTGCCTTATGAAAGTAAAGAAAACTATGGTATAAAATCTCTTATAAAAAATATACAATATGAAAAAGAAAATATTAAAAACATAGGTATAATAATAGGACCAGAAGGTGGCTTTGAAGAAAGTGAAATAAGACTTTTAGAAGAAATAAAAGCTCAGATAGTAACTTTAGGACCTAGAATATTTAGAACAGAAACAGCAGGTATAGTATGTGCTTCAATAATTTCATATGAATTAGGAGATTTAGGAGGAAATATATAATGAAAGTTGCTTTTTCTACATTAGGATGTAGGGTAAATGTATATGAAACAGAAGCTATGACAGAAAAATTTATAAAACAAGGCTATGAAGTAGTGGATTTTAATGAAGTGGCTGATGTATATGTAATAAATACTTGTACTGTAACTAATATGGGTGATAAAAAATCAAGACAGATGATAAGTAGAGGAAGAAGACAAAATTCTAAGGCTATAATTGCAGTAGTAGGTTGTTATTCTCAAATAGCTCCAGAAGAAGTAGCCAAAATAGAGGGCGTAGATGTAGTTTTAGGTACTAGAAATAAAGGTGATATAGTTTATTGGATAAATAGAGCTATGGAAGAAAAAAATCAAGTCATAGAAGTTAAAGATGTTCTTAGAAACAAAGAATTTGAAGAATTAAATATAGAAGAGTATAGGGATAAAACTAGAGCCTTTTTAAAAATACAGGATGGATGTAATAGATTTTGTTCTTATTGCTTGATACCTTTTGCAAGAGGAGCTGTATGTAGTAAAAAACCGGAAAAGGTTATGGAAGAGGTTAGAAAACTTTCTAAACATGGATTTAAAGAAATAATTTTATCCGGAATAGATATAGCTTCTTATGGTTTTGATTTAGAAGGAAAGTACAATTTAACATCTATATTAGAAGATATAGATAAAGTAGAAGGTATTGAAAGAATAAGAATAGGTTCAATAGACCCAACCTTTTTTACAGAAGAAGAAATAATAAGAATAAGTAAATTAAAAAAATTCTGTCCACATTTCCATTTATCTCTTCAAAGTGGATGTAACGAAACCTTAAAAAGAATGAATAGAAAATATACTGTAGAGCAGTATAAAGAGATAGTATATAATTTAAGAACAAACATAGAAGCTGTTTCTATAACTACAGATATAATAGTAGGATTTCCAGGAGAAACAGAAGAAGAGTTTAATAAAACCTATGAATTTTTAAAAGACATAAAACTATCTAAAATGCATGTATTTAAATTCAGTCCAAGAAAAGCTACTAGAGCAGAGAAAATGGAGAATCAAGTAGATGGTAACATAAAAGAAGAAAGAAGTAATAAAATAATAAATTTAGATAAAGCTCTTGAAAAAGAATTTATGAATAAATTTATTGAAAAAGAAATGCTAGTATTATATGAGCAGGAAACTAAAGAAAAAGGAATTTTTGAAGGGTATACTCCAAACTACATAAAGATATATGCTAAAAGCTTAAAAGATATTACTGGAGAAATAATAAGTACCAAACTGAAAGAAGTTTCTAAGGATTTTATTAAGGGAGAAATTTATTAGAGTAGAAGGATTTTTAATCTATTTATTGAATATTTCACTTAATGGGAGGTGATATAATGGAAAATTGTATTTTTTGTAAAATATTAAGGGGAGAAATACCAAGTTCTAAAGTATATGAAGATGAATTAGTATATGCTTTTAATGATATAGATCCAGTGGCACCACATCATATTCTTATAATCCCTAAAGAACATATAAGTTCTTTAAATGATTTAACAGAAGAAAATAGCAAGGTTATAAGTCATATATTTATGGTAGCTAAAAAATTAGCTAAGGATCTTAATATATCAGAAGAAGGCTTTAGAGTAGTTTCGAACTGTGGTGAATCAGCAGGACAGACTGTTTTTCACATACATTTTCACTTAATTGCAGGTAGGAATTTACAATGGCCTCCAGGTTAAAAAAACTTATTAAAGTTAGAATATTAAGTTGTTGACAGTTTCCCAAAATATGTTGTATAATAGCTAGTGTGTTATTTAGCCCGCAATTAACTGCTTTGTTTTTACTAAATTGAACTAGCGGAGGGAGGGAGAAAACATGTCAGAAATAAAAGTTGGAGAAAACGAATCATTAGAAAACGCATTAAGAAGATTTAAGAAAAAATGTGCAAGAGCTGGTGTTTTATCTGAAGTAAGAAAAAGAGAACACTACGAAAAGCCAAGTGTAAAGAAAAAAAAGAAATCTGAAGCTGCAAGAAAGAGAAAATTCAAGTAGTTACAATTAATAGATTTCTTTGAAAGAGGGTATTAGATAATAATGTCTCTTAAGGAAACACTACAAGACCACTGGAAACAAGCCTTAAAAGCTAAAGAGAAAGAGAAAGCTAATACTATAAGTATGGTTAGAGCTGCTATTCTTTTAGCAGAAAAAAATTCAGGGAAAACTCTTGAAGATTCAGAAATAATTGATATTTTATCTAAAGAGATAAAACAGCGCAAAGAAGCGTTAGAAGACTTCAAGAAGGGAAACAGACAAGACTTAGTAGATGCAACTAATTTTGAAATAGAAGTTTTGCTAAAATACCTTCCTCAGCAGTTGACAGAAGAGGAAATTACAGAAATAATTGAAAAAGCAGTTAATGAAACTGGTGCAAATAGCATGAAACATATGAAAAATGTCATGAGTATAGTTATCCCTAAAACTAAAGGTAGAGCAGATGGTAAACTTGTAAGTGAAAAAGTAAAAAATATATTGAGTAAATAGTAAAAGCTGAGTAAAACTCAGCTTTTTATATTATATACATAGACTCATATTTGTCATTTATTAAAAAATGCTTTCATAAATTAATATGAAAGTATTTTTTTTATTTGAGGTGAAAAATGAGTAAAAAATTTTATAATGCAAGGGAAACTGTAGCGGAAAAGTTAGATCTACCAAGAGATATAATTTTAAATCAACCAAAGATAATAGTTACAGGCAATGAGGAAATAACTATAGAAAATCATAGAGGAGTAGTTGTTTTTGAAGAAAAGGTAGTGAAAATTAATTCTGGATCTGGATTGATATCTATTTATGGAAAAGATTTTGAGATATTGTTTATGGGGGGAAGTACTATTACTTTAGGAGGAAAATTTAAATCTATAGAATATGAAGGGTCTGAAACAAATGAAGTTTGATAAGTATAAAAATGCTACTATGACTATAGAAATTCAATCTATGATACCAGAGAGATTTATTAACCTTTTATGGAGAAATGGTGTAAAAGTTAAAAATGTAGTTAAGATAAATGTAACTACATTTGTTTTGAATATAGACTTAAAAGATTATGCTGTTATGGATGATATAGCTAGGAGAACAGGAACAAAAGTAAAAATAGTAAAAAGAAAAGGAATCTCTTTTTTAGTTTTATTTTTAAAAAGAAGATTTTCATTAGTAATAGGTATATTTATTTTTTCTTTTATAATATATTTTATGTCTACATTCATATGGGATATAGATATAACATCAACTAATGGCGTGACACCCTATGAAATAAGACAACAATTAAAACAATATGGAGTAAAGCCTGGAATAAATAAAAATGCTATAGATGTTTATAAGATAGAAGAAAAATTGGTTAAAGATATAGACAATATAATGTGGGTAAAAGCTAGAATTGAAGGAGGGAAACTTGTAATAAAGGCTGAAGAGAGGCAGTCTCCTCCAATTATAGTTAAGGAGGATGAACCTTGTGATTTAGTAGCTAAAAAGGATGGTGAAATACAAAGGGTATATACTACTTCAGGAAGTGCTATAGTACAAAATGGAGACATAGTAAAAAAAGGTGATATTTTAATTAAAGGTGAACAGGGAAAAGAAGGCGAAACTTATGAAGTTCATTCAGAAGGAAAGGTTTTTGCTAGAACTTTTTATGAAGAAATTAAAACCATAAATACCTATAGAATAAAAAGAAAAAGAACGGGTAAAAAAATAGAGAGGATATATATTAATTTTAAGGGGAAAAAACTATATTTGAAAAAAACTATCAATAAATTTAAAAAATATGATAGAATAGAAAATAATAAGCTGTTTATAACAAAGGAAACATTATATGAAGTGAAAGAAACAAAAGAAGATATTAATTTGAAAAAAACTATAGATGAGGAAAATGAAAAAATCTATAAAAATATAACTAAAAACTTAGATAAATCTGTTAAGATTGTAGATAAAATTACGAATTACTCTCCAGAAGGAGAGAGCTGTAAAATTAGAATGCTAATTATAGCAGAAGAAGATATAGCTGTTCCACAAAAGATAGAAATTACGGATAAAGAAGAAGACAGCTAAAATAAAGGTGGTATTATAATATATGAAAAAAATTACCATGGAAGAAATAAAAAAGGATAATAAACTAAAGAGAGTATTAGTTTTTTTTATTACATTTTTATTTATGTATGTGGTGCTTGTTACATCTTTTGTTACAAAAAAATATGACCTACAAGAGGGTGATATAGCTAAAGTTGATATAAAAGCCCCAAGAGAAATAAAGGATGAAGTATCTACAAAAGCTAGACTTCAACAAGCTTTAGAGGCAGTTCCTATACAGTATACTAAAAGGACAGAAGTTAAAACAGAAATTTTAAATGAAGTAAATAGTTTTTTTTCACAGGTAGATTCTCTAAAAGATAAAAGAATAGATGAAAAGCAAAAGGTTCAACAATTAGATCAAAATGGAAAAATAAATATATCAGAAAGAGAATTAAGCCAAATATTAAATTTAGATAAAGCAGAACTTAAATCCCTGCAGGATGTGCTTATTAAAGTTATATCTGATGTTTATGAAAATGTAAATATAAGTGATGATTCTCAAAAGGATAATGCACAGGATATAAAAAAAGCACAGGAGTATGTGTACTCAAAAATAAAAATGTCTAAAATAACAAATTCTTTAAGGCAATTAGCAATAAATATAGCTTATTCAGAAATAAAGCCTAATTTTTATTATGATAAAGAAAAAACAGAAGAATTAAAGAAGGAAACTTTAAAAAATACTCCACCGGTTATGATAAAAAAAGATCAAACAATAGTTAAAGAAGGAGAACCAGTATCTAAATATCAATTAGACTTGTTAAAGGATGTAGGCTTATTAAATAATAATAATAATTTTGAGTGGTATATTTTTATTGGATTAGGAGTTCTAATAGCTTTAGTACTTTTTATACAGTATGTATATATATATAAATTTTATAATGAAGTGTTTAATGAGTTAAATAGTTTGGTTTTAATAAGTTTAAATAATTGTATAGCAATACTTTTAGCTAGGAGTATGTATACAATATCACCTTTTTTAATTCCTTTAGCATCTATACCTATGATATTGACTTTATTACTAAATTATAAAATATCTTTATTCACTAGTCTTGTAAACTGTATTTTAATAGCCGTAGCAGTAAATTTTGAAGTAGAAATTATTTTAATAGCTATAATGAGTGCTGTTTTAGGTTCTACTATATTAAGAAAGATGCAAGAAAGAAATGATATACTGTATGCATCATCTTATATAGCTATTATAAATGTAATACTTACTTTTTCAGCAGGCTTTCTTTTAAGTAATAGTGTTATAGATGTAAGTAAAAAAGCATTATTTACTCTTATAGGAGGGGTATTATCAGCCATATTAACCATAGGACTTCTTCCTTTATTTGAAAATTTATTTGGTATAGTTACTACTATTAAACTTTTAGAACTTTCAAATCCTAATAATCCATTACTTAAGAAGTTATTATTAGAGGCGCCAGGAACTTATCATCACAGTATATTAGTAGGCAACTTAGCTGAGGTTGCAGCAGAAGTTGTAAATGGAAATCCAGTGTTAGCTAGAGTATCTGCGTATTATCATGATATAGGGAAGACTAAAAGACCTTATTTCTTTAAAGAAAATCAAATAGGTAAAGAAAATCCTCATGGTAAAATATCTCCTAATTTAAGTACCTTAATAATTACTTCTCATGTAAAGGATGGGTTAGAATTAGCGAAGGAATATAAAATACCTAAAGTTATACAGGATATAATACAACAACATCATGGTACATCTTTAGTAAAATATTTTTATATAACTATGAAAAACAATAGTGAAAGACCTGAAGATGTAAATGAAGAAGATTTTAGATATCCAGGTCCTATACCTAAAAGTAAAGAAGCTGCTATAATAATGCTAGCAGATGGGGTGGAAGCTGCTGTAAGATCTATAAATGAACCAACTAAGGGTAAAATAGAAGAAATGGTAAATAAAATAATAAAGGCAAGATTGGATGAAGGACAGTTAGATGATTGTGATCTTACATTAAAAGAAATAGGACTAATAAGAGATGCTTTTTTAAAGGTTCTTATAAGTATATATCACCAAAGAATAGAATATCCAGAGGATAAATGGATAAAAGATAGGAGGATAAAATGATATATATAGATAATAGACAGGATGAAATCAAAGTAAATGAAGAGTTTGAAAATAAGATAAAAGAAATAATAGACTATGCATTAAAAGAGGAAAGGGTAAATATAGATTATGAAATAAGTGTAGTGTTTATAGATAACAACAGTATAAAAGAAATAAATAAAGACTATAGAAATATAGATAAGGTTACAGATGTATTATCTTTCCCAATGTTAGATTATGAAGAAGGAAAAGTTTTTAAAGATATATATTTAAACTATGAATTTGATGAAAGTGATCTAGATGAAGGAAATTTAGTTTTAGGTGATATAGCTCTTTCTTTAGAGAAAGCAGAAGAGCAAAGTAAAGAATTTGAGCACAGTTTTTTAAGAGAAACTTGTTATTTAACAATACATTCAGTACTGCATCTTCTAGGATATGACCATATAAAAGAAGATGAAAAAGCTATAATGAGACAGAGAGAAGAAGAAATATTAAAAAACTTTAATTTACAAAGGTAAAAATTCATTTGTTTTAACCTGTAAAGGATGGTGTTTAGCCATGAAAGTAAATAAACTTTTGGATAGTTTTAATTATGCTATAGATGGAATAATACATGCAGTTAGAACCCAAAGGAATATGAGAATACATATGCTCTCTGCTCTTTTGGTTTTAACTGCCTGTTTTTTCTATGATTTATCAAAGATAGAATTGGTAGTTGTATGTATAACAATAACCTTAGTTATTTTTGCGGAACTTATGAATACTGCTATAGAATTTGCGATAGATGCTACTACGAATTATTATCATCCCTTAGCTAAGGTTTCTAAAAATGTAGCAGCAGGAGCAGTTTTATTAACAGCTATAAATGCAGTAGTAGTTGGTTATATTATATTTTGGGATAAACTAAAATATATAAATTTCGTTTTAATAACTAAAATAAAAAATTCAAATCCTTATGCTATATTTATTATATTAGCTATAGTTTGTATAGTTACGGTAGTGGTAAAAGCCATATATGGTGAAGGAACTCCTTTAAAGGGAGGAATGCCCAGTGGACATAGCACCATGGCATTTTCTATAGCCACAATAATAGCTCTTATAACTAAGGAATTTCCTGTAGTTATGTTAAGTTATTTTTTAGCTTTTATAGTAGCTCAAAGTAGAGTTGATTCAGAAGTCCATTCTATATTAGAGGTAATAGTGGGAGCTTTATTTGGAATTTTATTTACTACGCTTTTATATAAAATATTTGGATAGTTGAAATAATGTAAAATAATGCTATAATTTATTTACACAATGATTTGTAGAGTAAATAGTTTATCCAAACAGGAGGATTTATAATGAAATATGACGAAATTATAAAAAAAGCAATAGAAGCCAGAGAAAATGCTTACGTTCCTTACTCAAAATTTAAAGTAGGAGCAGCTTTATTAACAGAAGATGATACAATATATACAGGATGTAACATAGAGAATGCCTCTTATGGTGCTACAAATTGTGCAGAAAGAACAGCTATATTTAAAGCTATATCAGAAGGACATAAGAAAATAAAAGCCATTGCAGTGGTAGGAAGTTTTGAAGAATATACTTATCCATGTGGTATATGTAGGCAGGTTATAAGTGAATTTGCAAATGGAAATATAGACATAATAATAGTAAAAGATAAAAATAATTATGAAATAAAGAAACTAGATGAAATTTTACCAGGAGCCTTTACTAAAAAAGATTTAATAAAATAGACGAGGAGATAAAATATGTTTAAATCAGGATTCGTAACCATAGTAGGAAGACCTAATGTAGGAAAATCAACGTTGTTAAATGCCATAATGAAAGAGAAACTTTCTATAGTTTCATGCAGACCTCAGACCACAAGAAATAATATACAAACCATATTAACAGAAGATAATTACCAACTTGTATTTGTTGATACGCCAGGAATACACAAACCTAAGCATAAGCTAGGAGAATACATGGTAAAATCAGCATCAGATGCTATGAAAGATGTAGATTTAGTACTTTTCTTAATAAATCCAGATGAAAAACCTGGCAGGGGAGATTTGTTTATAATAGAACAATTAAAAGAAGTAAAAGTACCAGTATTTTTAGTTTTAAATAAAATAGATGAAAATCCACAAGAAAAAGTAGCAGAAACTTTAAAAACATATTCAGAACTTATGGAGTTTCAAGAAATAATACCTATATCTGCTCTGAAAGGAAAAAATGTTGATTTACTTAAAGAATTAATGTTTAAATATATACCAGAGGGTCCACAATACTATCCAGAAGATATGATAATAGATCAAAATGAGAGGTTTATAGTGGCAGAGATAGTAAGGGAAAAAGCTTTAAGACTTTTATCAGAAGAAGTGCCTCATGGTATAGCTGTAGAAATACTTCAAATGAAGAAAAATGAAAAAGGCACTTATCATATAGAGGGTAATATATTATGTGAAAAGAATTCTCACAAACCTATAATTATAGGTAAAGGTGGCAGTAAATTAAAGAAAATATCTCAATATGCAAGACAGGATATAGAAGCTTTTCTTCAGAGCAAAGTATATATAAGACTTTGGGTTAAAGTAAAAGAAGAGTGGAGAGATAACCAAAGTTTGTTAAAAGAATTAGGTTATAAAAAAATGAAATAAATAATATAGGGAGTTGATTTTCTGTCACTATATAAAACTAGAGCTGTAGTAATAAAAACTCAAGAATTTAAAGAAGCAGATAAATTAGTTTGGTTATATACAGAAAAGTTAGGTAAAATAACTGCTATAGCAAAAGGTGCTAAAAAAAATAGAAGTAAATATTTATCTAATACATCACCCTTTTGCTATGGAGAATATGTATTATATAAAGGGAAAAGCTTATTTAATTTATCAGAAGTCCAGTTAATAGATTCATTTCAGGACTTTTTAAGGGATTTAGATACATTAACTTATGGATCTTATTTTTGTGAACTAATAGATATATGCACAGAAGAAAAAGAAAGCAATAGAGAATTATTTCAGGAGTTAGTTAAAAGTTTATTCTTAATGAAAAATAAAGTGATAGATATTGAGATTTTGGCTAGAGCTTTTGAAATGAAAGTATTAAAATACACCGGATATGCTTTAAATTTTAATTATTGCTTAGAGTGTGGAAGAAAAATAGAAACCTCAAATTATATAAGTTTGCAAAGTTTAGGTGGAATATGCAGTTATTGTAACAAGGCAAATGGTATAGGAGTAACTTATGCTACTTATAATATATTAAAATATATATATGAAACTCCATTAGAAGAGCTTTATAAGCTCTCTGTTCATACAGAAACTAAAAAAGATATTTATAAAATTTTAAATATCATAATAAATCAAAATTATTTGAAGAAACCTAAAAGTCTCCAAATATTAAATTATATAAAGGAGGAATAAAAATGGAAATAACATTAGAAAAAATTGATATCATAAGAGAAAGGACAGGAGCAACTTACACAGAGGCTAAAGAGGCCTTAGAGGCTTGTGAAGGAAATGTAGTGGATGCCTTAGTATACATGGAAAACAAAGTGAAAGAAGAAAAGGAAGAATTGTATACTACAAAAGATGAACTAGTAAAATGGATAAAAGATATTATAAAAAAGGGCAATATTACTAGAATAAAAGTGAAAAAAGAAGATAAAGTTATAGTAGACATACCAGTTAATGCTGGATTAGCAGCTACAGCTGCAGCAGCAATTATTTGGGCTCCTATATTATTAGCAGCTTTAGCAGCGGCTATAGTAACTAAAGTAACTATAGAAATAACAAAAGAAGATGGTAGCGTAGAAGTAGTTAATAAAATAATAAAAAGTACAGCTCAAGATATAAAAGAAAAAGTAGATTACACTACTTCTGATATAAAAGAAAAATTTTCTAATAAATTTGATAATGAATCAGATGGAGAAGATAATAATTTTTATAGTTATACCGTTAATTTTGAAGATGTAGAAAGTGAAGAAGATGATAATTGTAAAGAGTGCAAAAAAGAAGATTCTTCAGAAAAAAAAGAAGAACAATAATATAATAATTAATAAATAATATGAGGGTGTAAATTTATAAGAAAAAAATAAAAAACGCCTTGCTAAACAATAAGTTTTTATATTTGTAAAATTTTATTTGTAAAAGCTATACTGTTGCAAGGTGTTTTATCAATTTATAAGTGGGACATAAATTGATGCAGCAGTATAAAATAAGACCAGCCTTAATAATAAACAGTAAATTAAAGTAAATAATAATGTATAAGAGCATAAATGTTAATTATTATTTATATGTAAAATAACATATAAATATAAAAATTACATATTATAAAAATAATTATAATAAAAAGTATAACAAATTCCTCTGTAAAATGAAAAAATAAAAGAAATAAAGAAATATTGAGAAAGTATTAATAAGTATAACATAAATTTAAATAAATTAGCACAAATAAAGAAAAGTGATATACTATTTAGTCTGAATTAGTGATATAATATATATAGTTTAGTTTTATAATTTAAATGTTTAATATCTATTTATAATAAAGGAAGAGGGTGAAGGCAATTAAACTATCTGAAAGACAGGAACAAATAGTTGAACTAGTAAAAAATAATGAACCAATAACTAGTGAAAATTTAGCAGGGTGTTTAGGGGTAACAAGAGCAGCCCTAAGACCAGATTTAGCAATATTAACTATGATAGGGATATTAGAGGCAAAACCAAAGGTAGGATATATATATTCTCATAAGCCTTCATATAGTTTGCTACAAGACTATATAAATGACATAAAGGTTAAAGATATAATGTCTAAGCCTGTAATGGTGAATGAAAATACTACAGTATATGATTCAATATTACATTTATTTTTAAATGATGTAGGAACATTATTTGTTCACAATGAAGAAATATTAGTTGGAGCAGTATCTAGAAAGGACTTTCTTAAAGTTGCTATGGGTGGTACTGATATGCATAAGGTACCTGTAGGAATTATAATGACAAGAATGCCAAACATAGTATGTGTAAGCATAGAAGATTCTGCTTATTATGCAGCACAAAAGATAATAGAACATGAAGTAGACAGTTTGCCTGTAGTAGAAAAAGTAATAAAAAATAATGTAGAAGAATTTAAAATTATAGGAAAAGTATCAAAGACTAATATCACAAAGTTATTTGTAAAGGTTGGAGAAAAAGTTTAAAGTAAAAGTTTTAAACAGATAATTAATTATCTGAATATATAAATTAAATCACAAAGAAATTTTACAGAGGGGATGTTTATTATGGAAAATAAGAAGCATGTATATCTTTTTAGTGAAGGAAATGCATCAATGAGAGAATTGTTAGGGGGAAAGGGTGCTAATCTAGCAGAGATGACTAATTTAGGAATCCCTGTTCCAACAGGATTTACAGTAACTACAGAGGCTTGTATAAAATATTATAAGGATGGCAAAAAATTAACAGATGAAGTAGTACAGCAAATAACAAATGCCATGGAGGAAGTGGAAAAGAAAACTAATAAAAAATTTGGAAGTGAAGAAAATCCTTTATTAGTTTCAGTAAGATCAGGAGCTAGAGTTTCTATGCCAGGAATGATGGATACTATATTAAATTTAGGGTTAAATGATAAAACAGTAGAATCATTAAGCAGACTTACAAATAATGAGAGATTTGCTTATGACTCCTATAGAAGATTTATTCAAATGTTTTCAGATGTAGTTATGGGCATAGATAAAAGAGATTTTGAAGATGTATTAGACCAAGTGAAAGAAGAAAAAGGTGTTGAGTACGATACAGATTTAACATCAGAAGATTTGAAAAAAATTGTAGTTAAATTTAAAGAAATATATAAAAAAGAAATGAGAGAAGATTTTCCACAAGAACCTAAAGAACAGCTATTGGCAGCTATTACGGCAGTATTTGGTTCATGGGATAACCCAAGAGCTATAGTGTACAGAAGACTAAATGATATCCCAGGAGATTGGGGTACAGCTGTAAATGTACAATCAATGGTATTTGGAAATATGGGAGAAACTTCAGGAACAGGAGTTGCCTTTACAAGAAATCCTGCCACTGGAGAAAATGAAATATTTGGAGAATATTTAATAAATGCCCAAGGTGAAGACGTTGTTGCAGGAATTAGAACACCTCAACCTATAGCAAAATTAAAAGAAGATTTATCAGAATGTTACGAAGAATTCATGGGTATTGCTAGAAAACTTGAAAAGCATTACAAGGATATGCAAGATATGGAATTCACCATAGAACAAGGCAAATTATACTTTCTTCAAACTAGAAATGGTAAAAGAACTGCTCAATCTGCATTAAAAATAGCTGTAGATTTAGTAGAAGAAGGAACATTACAAAAAGAAGAAGCCTTATTAAAAGTAGATCCAAAGCAATTAGATACATTATTACATCCTAATTTTGATGAAAAGGAATTAAAAGCTGCAGAAGTTATAGCTACTGGTCTTCCAGCATCTCCAGGAGCAGCTTGTGGAAGAGTTTATTTTACAGCTGAAGAGGCTAAAATTCATCATGAAAAAGGAGAAAAGGTAATATTAGTAAGACTTGAAACATCCCCAGAAGATA
This sequence comes from Clostridium sp. CTA-6, assembly GCF_054768115.1. Lineage (NCBI taxonomy): Bacteria > Bacillati > Bacillota > Clostridia > Eubacteriales > Clostridiaceae > Clostridium > Clostridium sp. CTA-6. Next base: position 43,790 of record NZ_BAAAAU010000009.1, on the reverse strand, counting down.
TAGAAGGAATGGTAGCAGCAGAAGGTATATTAACAGCAAGAGGTGGAATGACATCTCATGCAGCAGTTGTTGCTAGAGGTATGGGAACATGTTGTGTAGCAGGATGTTCCGAAATAACTATAAATGAAAAAGAAAAATATTTTCATGCAGCAGGAAAAACTTATACAGAAGGAGAGTATATATCTCTAGATGGAAGTACAGGAAAAGTTTATGGTCAGTGCATAAAGACTGTAGCACCAGAAATAAGTGGATACTTTGGAACTTTCATGGAATGGGCAGATAAAGTAAGAGTATTGAAAGTTAGAACTAATGCAGACGCTCCAAGAGATGCAGCTCAAGCAGTTACATTTGGAGCAGAAGGAATAGGCCTTTGTAGAACAGAGCATATGTTCTTCCAAGAGGAGAGAATACCCGCTGTTAGAGAAATGATACTTGCTAAAACAGAATCTCAAAGAAGAAAAGCTTTAGGTAAACTATTACCAATGCAAAGAGAAGATTTTGTAGGAATATATGAAGCAATGGCAGAAAGACCAGTGACTGTAAGATTACTAGATCCACCTTTACATGAGTTCTTACCAAAAGATGATGAGGATATAAAAGAATTATCAAAAGAAATGGAAGTAAGTTTTGAAGAATTAAAGAATACTGTACTATCATTACATGAATTTAACCCAATGATGGGACATAGGGGTTGTCGTTTAGCTGTATCTTATCCAGAAATAGCAGAAATGCAAACTACAGCTATAATAGAAGCTGCTATAGAAGTTACAAGAAATAAAGGAATAAAAATTAAGCCAGAAATAATGATACCATTAATAGGAGAAATAAAAGAAATGGCTTATGTAAAATCTATAGTTGTAGAAACAGCGAATAAGGTATTAGAGAGAGAAAATGTAGAAATGGAATATCAAGTTGGAACAATGATAGAAATTCCAAGAGCTGCACTTACAGCTGATGAAATAGCTAAAGAAGCAGAATTTTTCTCTTTTGGAACAAATGATTTAACACAAATGACTTTTGGATTTTCAAGAGATGATGCAGGTAAATTCTTAAATTCTTATTATGATAAAAAAATATATGAATTTGATCCATTCCAAAGAATAGATCAAACTGGTGTTGGAAAACTTGTAGAAATGGCGGTAAAATTAGGTAAACAAACAAGACCAAATATAAAATTAGGAATATGTGGAGAACATGGCGGAGATCCATCATCTATAGAGTTCTGTCACAATGTAGGATTAAACTATGTGTCTTGTTCACCATTTAGAGTACCTGTAGCAAGATTAGCTGCAGCACAAGCTCAAATAAAAAACCCAAGAAAGTAAAGCTATAAGGGATGTAAGCCTAATGTAAAATTGGCTTACATCTTTTTTAACATATTAAATTTTCACCAAATTTATATTCTATATGTTTCCCAAATAAATATACAAATTTGCTCTGATTGTCTATATCTTCCACAGAACTTTTTAAGATTTTTTGGAAAGACTTTTTATTGCATTTATTTATATTTTTATAATAGTCTCTAGATATTTTCCAAAATTTTTGAGGAAATGATAGATAACTTAATATATATTTATATTCATCTAGATTTAAAGGAATAAATTTATCGTAGTATTCTAAGATTTCAGTTGCTAATTTTGCATCCCAGTTTGTATTTTTTCTTCTTAAAAGTCTTCTCAAAAAATAACCTATATCATGTACTCTGTAGTCTATAGCACATTTATCAAAATCTATGACCCATATATCATTATTAGGGGATAGTATAATATTTTTATTAACGTAATCTAAATGACATAAACATCTATGCAAATTTTTATTATTTATACTGTGGGCTATATCTACAGAGGTTTTGGCTAACAAAATATTTTTTTCAAAATTTTTCAGAAAAAAATCAGAGAATTTATCTTTTTCTTTAAAGGCGTAATTAGAAGAATTTAAAAGGTGAAAAAAATGTTTTTCATGGGATCTATAGATACTATCATTTTTTTCTTTAACTTTACTACCTTTTATAGGAACAAAATTTTCTACACTAACATGCATTTTGCCTAAATTTTCTATAGAATATATAATATGTTCCTTTCTATCATAATCACATTTTTGTCCTTCAATCCAAGGGGTAAGTATAAAAAACATATTATTATAATTTACAAATCTATTGCCATCACAAGCAGGGAGAATTCTAGGAACCTTGATTCCATTTCGATAAAACCATTCTACAGCAGAATAGACAAACAATAGATCAGCTTCATCGTAATATACTTTTTTTAAGCAATAGCAGCTGTTCCCATAAGTAACTTTGTAAACAGCTCTTTGTTTTTCTGTATTTTTAAATTTAATTTGACAAATATCAGCGGTTTGTAAATTATATTTAGGCAGAACGTATTTTTTTACGTTTTCTTCAGATAATAAGTTTATATCAAATGACTTAGCCACATAAGCCATAGAAACACTCCTTAAAAAATATTTTCTTCTATAATGATATTAATCTAAATCATTTATTATAACGGTTTAATAAAAAAAAGGAGTTCTTAACTTAATATAGAATTAATAACACAAAAACATTTTATTGTTAGGATGATATATTATGAATATAAGACAAGGTATTGAAAAAAAAGAACAATTAATATTAAATGCAAAGGCATGTCTTTCTATAAATTCTAAAGGAAGGGAAAGAGCGGAACCTGAGGATGATATAAGGACAGTTTTTATGATAGATAGAGATAGAATTATTCATAGCAAATCCTTTAGAAGATTAAAGCATAAAACTCAAGTATATATAAGAACTTCTGGAGATCATTATAGAACTAGGCTTACTCATACTTTAGAGGTTGCACAGATTGCAAAAACAATAGGGAAAGGTATAGGCCTTAATGAAGACTTAATAGAAGCAATAGCCCTAGGACACGATATAGGGCATGTAGCTTTTGCTCATAATGGAGAAGAAGTATTAAATGAATTACTATCTGATGGCTTTAAACATAATGAAAATAGCATAAGAGTTCTTAAAAAAATTGAAAAGGAAGGTAGTGGATTAAATTTAACTAAGGAAGTATTAGATGGCATACTATATCATAGTGGATTTTCTAAAAACGCTCCTAAGGCTTACACATTAGAAGGTCAGGTAGTTAAGTATAGTGATAAGATTGCATATGTAAACCATGATATAGATGATTCTATAAGAGCAGGACTTTTACTTCAGAAGGATATACCAAAGGATTTATTATACTGTCTTGGAAATACTCATGGGAAAAGAATAGATACTTTAGTTATAGATTGTATAAAAAATACATTAAATAATATAGAAGAGGGATTAATAGAGGTATCCTTAAGTGATGAAAAAGAAAGTGCTTTACATGAGCTTAGAAAATATTTATTTGAAAAAATATATAATGGAAAAATATTAAAGGTAGAGAGAGAAAAGGCTAAATTTGTATTAAAACAAGTTTTTGATTATTTTGTTAAAAATCCTAAAAAAATGCCAAAGCTTTATAAAAATATAGCAGAAGAAGAAGGCATATATATAGGAGTGGCAGACTATATAGCTGGAATGAGTGATGACTACTGTTTATATCTTTTCAATAATATATACGTACCCAAGGTAGTAATATATTAAAAAATTATGAATTGGGCATAATATTTAATAGGAAAAAAAGTAAAATATATAAATTGATGTAATAAAAAATGATGATATATAAGTAAAAAATAAAAATTATTGAAAATTGAAGGAAATTTAGCATTTATAAAGAATATATTATAGTGAGTTTATAACGAAAGTTTAAAAATATTCGAAAACCTAGAAGGAAATATAAAGTTTTTGTCGAATATATTATTTTTGCCTGTGCATTTTTAAAATAATATATTCATAAAATATTAAAGAGTAAGGTGGTAGTAATCATTGATATCGGAAGATGTCGTCCAAAAGGTAATAGAGCTAAATGATATTGTAGATGTTATATCAGGGGACATAAAGCTTAAAAACAGTGGAAGGAACTATTTTGGGTTATGTCCTTTTCATCATGAAAAAACACCTTCCTTTAGTGTGTCACAAGATAAGCAGATATATAAATGTTTTGGATGTGGAGAAGCAGGAAATGTTGTAACTTATGTAATGAAGACTAAAAACGTTGCTTTCCCAGAGGCCATAAAAATTTTAGCAGAAAGAGTAAATATAGATATAGAGGAAGATAAAAAAGAAAATAGAAATAATCCTAAAGATAAAATTTATAGAATAAATGTAGACGCAGCTAGATATTTTTTTAATAATCTTATAATAAATAAAAATGCTATAAATTACTTTTTAAATAGGGGTGTTACAAAAGTAATAATTAAAAGGTTTGGATTAGGGTACTCAAAGGATAGTTGGGATGGGCTTTTAAGACATTTAAAAACAAAAGGCTATACAGAACTAGATATGCTATCTGCTGGTCTTATTATAAAAGGTAAAAATGGATCTTATTATGATAGATTTAGAAACAGAGTCATGTTTCCAGTCTTTGATTATAGAGGAAAGGTAATAGGCTTTGGAGGAAGAGTACTAAATAATGCTAAACCTAAATACTTAAATTCACCAGAAACTATGGTATTTAAAAAAGGTATAAATTTATATGGATTAAATTATGCAGTAAAAGAAAATAAAGATAGAGTATTAATAATAGTAGAAGGATATATGGATTGTATCACATTACATCAATATGGCATAAAAAATTCTGTAGCATCTCTAGGAACAGCTCTAACTACAAATCAAGCTAGACTTTTAAAACGATATGCAGATAAAGTCATAATATCTTATGACGCAGATACAGCAGGACAATTAGCGACTCAGAGGGGCTTAGAAATATTAAAGGATGTAGGATTAGGTGTAGAAATATTAACTGTACCAGATGGGAAAGATCCAGATCAATTTGTAAAAGCCCATGGAAAAGAATCTTACTTAAAATTAGTAAAAGAAGCTTTACCTCTTATAGAGTATAAAATAAAAATTAGTAGGCAGGATTTAAATATTAGGGATAAAAGGCAAGCTATACAATATATAGATAGATATATAAAAATTATAGAAGGTTTAGATCCTGTAGAAAAAGACATGTACATAAGAAGATTGTCAGAGGAAACTAATATAGAAATTCAGACTTTATATGACCAATTAAACAAAAAAAACCAAAATTCTAGGAAAAATGAAAAAGAAGTGAATATGTTGGAAGCTTTTGGACAAAAATTGTATCTAGAACCAGCTTATATAAGAGCTGAAAGATTTATCCTCCAATTAATGTTTAATTATAATAATATTTACGAATATATAAAAAATAATATAAATGAGCAGGATATAATAGAGGAAACTCATAAGACGATATATAAATATATAAAAGATACTTTAGAAGACTCAAATATACAAAATAAAAAATTGCACATAGAAACCCTATGCAATAAAAATGTAGAAACATCTAAAGAATGGGTAAATATATTAAATACCAATTTTATTTACAAAGAAGATGAAAGTAAAAAATTTATAGATGATGCTATTTTAAATATTAAAAAATATAAATTGGAAAAATATAAGGAAGATTTACTTAAAAAGATTAAAGAGTATGAAGCAAAAGGAAATTTAGATGAAACTATAAAAATGAGCCAAGAACTCATAAAAGTAAAGAAAACCTTAGGGGCCATGAAATAATGGCGAAAGGAGGCTACACTTATAATGAAAGAAAAGAAGAATAATGCTAAAGACAAAAATGAAAAAATGAAGTTAGTTAGACGCTTAATAGATAAAGGTAAAAAAAGTGGATCATTAAGTTATAAAGAAATTATGGATGAATTAGAAGAAATAGATTTGAGTCCAGAACAAATCGAAAAGATATATGATGTATTAGAATCTATGGGTGTGGAAGTTACAGGTGATATGAACGATATAGACGTAAAGGAAGAGGATATTGATTTATCAGTTCCAGAAGGTATTGCTATAGATGATCCTGTTAGAATGTACTTAAAAGAGATAGGTAAAGTAGCATTATTAACTTCAGAAGAAGAAATAGAATTAGCACAAAGAATAGAAGCAGGAGATATGGTTGCTAAGAAAAAATTAGCAGAAGCTAATCTAAGACTTGTTGTAAGTATTGCAAAGAGATATGTAGGAAGAGGAATGCTATTTTTAGATCTTATACAAGAAGGTAACCTAGGATTAATAAAAGCTGTAGAAAAATTTGACTATAGAAAAGGTTATAAATTTAGTACTTATGCTACTTGGTGGATAAGGCAGGCCATTACAAGAGCTATAGCAGATCAAGCAAGAACTATAAGAATACCAGTTCACATGGTAGAAACTATAAATAAGCTTATAAGAGTATCAAGACAACTATTACAAGAGCTAGGTAGGGAGCCACAGCCAGAAGAAGTGGCTAAGATTATGGAAATGCCTGTAGATAAAGTAAGAGAAATAATGAAAATAGCTCAGGAGCCGGTTTCTCTAGAAACTCCAATTGGAGAAGAAGAAGATAGTCATTTAGGAGATTTTATTCCAGATGATGAAGCACCAGCACCGGCAGAAGCAGCAGCTTTTACAATGTTAAAAGAACAACTTATTAATGTTTTAGATACATTAACACCAAGAGAAGAAAAGGTATTGAGATTAAGATTTGGTTTAGATGATGGAAGAGCTAGAACCTTAGAGGAAGTTGGAAAAGAATTTAATGTAACAAGAGAAAGAATAAGACAAATAGAAGCAAAAGCTCTAAGAAAACTAAGACATCCAAGTAGAAGTAAAAAATTAAAAGATTATTTAGATTAATGCACCAATATAAGGTGCTTTTTTTTTTTTACTTATAATGATATAATGTTCATGTAATAAGGTAGGTGATAAACATGAAGAAATTTAAGCCTATAAGTGGATCAGGACTAATTTCTATAGTAACTAATACTATAATTTATAATGCAGCAGTAATTTTAATAATGCTTTTAGTTGATTCTTATGAAATAATGGAATTATTAAAAATTTGTTTAATAGGATTGGATATATATTTTATTTACTATATATTGATGTATTCTACAGTTTATTATTGTCTAGACGAAGAAAATATTTATATAAATAGTATATTTGGATTGAAACAGGTTGTAATTCCTATTAAAGAAATACAATGTTACAAAAAACAATCTGGATATATAAAGAATATGAGAATATCTGGATTTAGTAAATATTATTATGCTATAGGAAGAAATATAATAGATAAGTTAGGTAATACCTATATGTATGTGACCTCAAATAAAACTATATTATATTTAAAAACAGATAAAATAAATTATGGTATATCTCCTGAAAATTTAGAAGAGTTTGAACTAATATTAAAACAAGCGGATGTGAAAGAGGAAGATTGGCAATTTAAATTAAATAAAAACACAAATATATTTAAAGATAAAAGGTATTTCACTCCTTTTATAATTGTAACTATTATGATATTAATAATAACTTTAACACCTATGATATTTTATTTATATAATCTTTTACCAGATAAGATGCCCCTTGTGTTTGATGCAAAATTTACTCCAGTAGGTTTTGGAGAAGGGAAACAATTTGCTTTTAAACAAATGATGTATGGAGCTCTAAATATGGTTATATTATTTTGTATGTATTATGTATCATATTTCTATTCAAAATATGATAAAAACTATGCTTACAAATTTTTATATATATCATTGTTTTTTTCAACAGTATTTTTAATATTTCAAATAAGGATATTACATGTTTTTTTATAATATTATAATGTTATAAAATATATAAAATTTTTATTATTTTAAAAGATAAATATAACATATATGCAGGAGTTAGATATGGAAATAAGTTTAAGACTAAAAGAAATAGCTAATATGGTAGACAAATGTGAGTCTGTAGTGGATGTAGGTACAGACCATGCATACATCCCCATATATTTAATTAAAAATAATATATGCAAAAGTGCTATAGCGGGAGATATAAATAAAGGCCCTTTAGATAGAGCAAAAAATAATATTAATTCTCATAGATTACAAAGTAAAATTCAATGTAGACTAGGGCCAGGACTTACTAAAATACATCCTAAAGAGGTTAATGGTGCTATAATTGCAGGTATGGGTGGACATCTTATAAAGGATATATTGAAAGAATCAAAGGAAGTTTTTAAAGATTTAGATTTTTTAGTATTACAACCGGTGCAAAATCCAGAGGCTTTAAGAGAATATATATATAGTATGGGATATAAAATATTAAAAGAATCTTTAGTATTTGAAGACAATAGATTCTATGAAATTATAAAAATAAAATATGATGAAAATCCTAAATCTGTAGATCATATATATTATGAAATAGGAGAATATCTTATAAATACTAAACACCCATTAATAAAGAAATTTTTATATAACAATATTGACAAATATAAAAAAATACTACAATATATAAGAGAAGACACAGAAAGTGCCGCATTAAGAAAAGTAGAAATAAAAGAAAAAATAATTAAATTGGAGGAGCTGGTACAATGTATTTAAATGTTAAAAACATAGAAAATATAATAGAAGAATATGCTCCTTTATATTTAAAGGAAAGTTATGATAATGTAGGGCTTATGATAGGAGATTCAAAAGCTACTGTAAATAAAATATTAGTTGCTTTAGATTGTACCTTAGATGTAATAGAAGAGGCAAAGGAAAAGGAGTGTAACTTGATAGTTACTCATCATCCTTTATTATTTAAAAAACCTTCGTCTATAACTACAGATACTTTATTAGGTAAAAAAATAATAGAATTAATAAAAAATGATATGAATTTATATTCTAGTCATACAAATTTGGACTCTACAGAAAATGGGTTTAATCAAATAGTAGCAGAGTTTTTAAAGTTACAAGATTTAAAAATATTGGATCCTAGCACTTATAATGATAAGGCAGGTATAGGAAGAATAGGATATTTAAAAGAAGAAGTTACTTTAGATAAATTATGTGAAATTGTAAAAGAAGTTTTTAATATTTCTGTGTTAAGATATTCAGGAGAAGACTCTTTAAAAATAAAAAAAGTAGCTATAATAAACGGTAGTGGTCAAGATTATTTTAATAAAGCAAAAGCTTTAGGAGCAGACTGTGTAATAACAGGAGATACCACATATCATTATGTAAGTGACTTAATGGAAGAAAAAATAGCAGTTATTGATGCAGGGCACTTTCATACAGAATGGCCAGCTTTACAATGCTTTTATAAATGGTTAAGAAATAGAATAGAAAAAATGGGTTTTAAAAATGATGTTCTTTTAGCTGAGAATAATTTTTCACCCTACAAGTATAAATAGAAATGAGTTTAGTGTACTCGTTTCTATTTTTTTATATATTCATAACACATCTATAACATACATTTAAAAATTATTAGGTATAATGTAAGGAGGTATCTCTTTAAAATTAAAAATCATATTTTAAAGGAGAATGAGATTATGAAAAATTTAGATTTATTAATTAAACTTCAAAATTGTTATATTGCATTAGAAAATAGTAATAAGGTGCTAAAAGATGGTTCCGATATATATTTTTTAAAAAAATTAAAAGATAAATTTGAAGAAAATAAAATAAAGTATAAATCTAAGGAAGAACAATTAGAGAATATAAAAAAAGAATATAAAGAAATAAGCTTAAAAATAAAAAGAGAAAATAAAAATATAGAAGAAAATGAATACTCTCTTTATAATGAGGCAAAAAGTGATATAAAGCTAATAGAAAGACTTGAAAATGATATAGAAAAAAGTAAGAATACAATAAAAGACCTAGAAAATTTAGCTATAGAATTAATAGAAAAGGATGAAAAAATAAGTACAGAAAAAGAAAATTTAAGAGAGGAACTAAAAATAATAAAAGTAAATTTTGATGACTATAAAAAAACTAGTAGTAAAAAAATAAATGAAGCCAAAATAGAAATAGATTTGTGTGAAAAATCTATAAAAAATATAAGAACTATTATTGAAAAAGATTTTGTAGAAAAATTCGACAAAATAAAAGAATCTAAAAAAATAGCATTAGTTCCTTTAGAAAAAGGAGTATGTACGGGGTGTAGGGTTAGGGTTTCAAGTATGATTTTAGATAAAATAAGAAAAGAAGAAAAGATAGTTTACTGTGATAATTGTGGGAGAATACTTTATAAAGTACAAGAAAAAAAGTTAAAAAAAGTTAAATAGATAAAATGAAACCATATTTTCTAAAAAATAAATTTGATTTTTATTTATAGCTATGATATCATAATACTTGCGAGTAAGCCAGACAATCGCTGCCGTACATTGTACGGGAGAGGAAAGTCCGAGCTCCATAGGGCAGGGTGCTGGGTAATACCCAGTGGAGGCGACTCTAAGGAAAGTGCAACAGAGATATACCGCCAGATTTATCTGGTAAGGGTGGAAAGGCGAGGTAAGAGCTCACCAGCGTATAGGTGACTATACGGCTATGTAAACCCCATCTGGAGCAAGATCGAATAGGAGAGCAGGAAACTTAGGTTTCCAGGGGTGGCCCGTCCCGCTCTCGGGTAGTATCGCTGGAGCCTATTGGTAACAATAGGCCTAGATAGATGATTGTCTAACACAGAACTCGGCTTATAGGCTTGGTCGTGCCATTGAAAACATTAGGTTTTATACCTAGTGTTTTTTTATTTACAGTAAACTTCCAGCACTTTTTATTATTAACTAAGTATAACTATATTGAACAGAGATTATTTATAATAATATTGTATATGAATTAATAATCATACTTTTATAATAGGTAGTATGGTCTCCCTTGATGACCTTAATGATTATTTTAATATAAATATTGAAAACCAAGATTGTGATACAATAAATGGATTTCTAATTGACCTTCTTGGACGTATTTCGATGAGTGCTGAAGAAAAAAATATAGGATATAAAAATTTTACATTTAAGATAGAAGAAATAAAAGAAAAAAGAATTGAGAAAATAAAGTTTTATGATCAAAAAGAAGTTTAATTTTAGGGTGTGTAGGTGGATATGCATAAAAACAAATCTACCTATGTACCCTTTTATTATTCTATAAGATGCAACCAACTTATTTAGTATTTACATTGCTTTTAAGTGTTCTTTATTGAATTTTCTTAAATCGTATACTAAGGAATTTAATATATCTAATTCAACATGTTCCATAACGACTATCTTATACCAGTTATTTGTAGGGTTATGAACTTCTGGTACCAGGAAGTATTTTTCTGCTATTTCTTTATTAACATATTGTTCTTCTATAGTTACTATGTTCATACTGTCCTCTTTGTAATATTTAATTCTCATATCATTCAATTGCTTACATAACCATTTAGTTCTATTTCTTAATTTATTTATCTTTTCCATCCATCCATATGGTCCGTAGCTAGCAAGTACCATCCATATAGCTACAGCATTAGAACCTGAGCGGCTACCACTTAGCGTAACATCTAAATTCTCTATATAAGTTGCTTCCTTTGTAAGAGTATTGTGTATTAAATTTTTTCTGGAAACGAAAATTCCTGTACCATAGGGTGCTTGCAACATTTTATGACCATCTAATGTTATAGAACTTACATTTTTATTAGAAAAATCCGTTTTACACTCTTTATTATCTATAGGATATATGAATCCACCGAAAGCTCCGTCAACATGAATTTTATATTCTAAATTATATTTATCAAAAATATTAGCATATAAATCTGGATCATCTACGGAACCAAACATTGTAGTTCCCATATTAGATATTACTATAAAATATTTTTTCCCAATTTCTTTAGCTTCTTTGACAATGCTATCTAAAGTGTTCTCTTGAATTTTACGACTGTAAAAATCTACTGGAACTTTTATTATATCTATATTTAATAAATCAGATCCTTTATATGCTGAATAATGAGTATCAGCAGATGTGATTATAGCTATTTCCTCATGTTTTGCTTTTCTTTCTTTTTTAAAATAATTTCTATAAACCCACATAGCTTGTATATTAGCTTCGGTTCCTCCCTGAGTTACATATCCATCAAATTCTTCATCATTTCCATTAAGAACATCAATTGCTAATAATTGAATGAGCTCTCTTTCTATATCAAAGGTTCCTCCGAATAATATATCTGCTTTATCATATGTGTGGCACCCTATATGATTTGGATTTTGTATAAATGTTCTTAGATATGGTGAGTGCTTTACAAAGCTATGATCGTCATAAAAAACAGTATCATCCAATTTAGTTCCTGGTATTCCTATAGTTTTAGTGTTGTCATAGTTTAAAGTTTTCTCTAAAGATTCAGTTATTTTTTCATCCATTTCTTGTTGAGTATATTTTCTCCAAAACTTCATTTATTAATCCCCCTTATTGGTTATGTCTAACACGACATTAATATTTTTAAGTACATTCTTAATTCAAAAACTTTCCAAAATAATAATAACATATAATTTAGAAAATATAAAATACACGAGCAATGCTAAGTTAATATTTGGTAATTATTTACTTCAGTTAATATAAGAAATTACAATAGAGTGGCCTATATATAATTAATATACAATTCAAATTAAATTTTAATGGATAATTCAGAACATAGTCTAAAATCATATAATTTCTATAAATAAAAAATAAATTTTATTATAAAGATTAAATGTAATATATGTGAAAAAGATAATAGATAAATCTATGGATGAATTTGTAAACTATAAATTTTAAAAGAATATATTAAAAGTGTAAGTAATATTTATATTAATATAATATGCTAAAACAAAATACATGTAAGAGGAGAGAATTCAAGTGAATAAATTAAAGAACAAAAAGGCTATTATTTTAATCACGATTGTAATTGCATTATTAATAAGTTTAGGGTTGTACAGATATAATAAAGTTGAAGCTTATAATAGAGTTCTAGCAACAGCTAATAATTATATGGAAAAAGGAGAATATGAAAAAGCTATAGATAGCTTTAAGGAATCATTAAACTATAAAGAAGATAAAGAAATAGATAAAAAAATAAAAGAAGCAGAGGATCTTAAACATAGTCAAAAAGTGTATAATGAGGCTGTAAATCTATTAGAAAATAAAAAATATGAAGAAGCTTTAGAAAAATTAAGTTCTATAGATGAAAATAGGGGTAAAGTATACATTTTAGCAAAAGATAAAATAGATGGTTGTGTAAATGAACTAATAGACTTAGCTAATGAAGAATTTAGGAAAGAAAATTATGATAGTTCTAATAAATATTTAGATATAGTTTTAAAATATGATAAGGATAATGAAAAAGCATTGGATATAAGAAATAATATAAAAACTAAAATAGAGGAAAAGAAGAACAATGAAGAAAAACTAAAAAAACAACAAGAAATAAAGACTTTAAAAGAAAAGAAGGATAATGAATATAATCAATCTAAAGTAAATAATAAACATAAGGTAAATAATAAACATAAGGAAAGAACAAGTAAGTCTAAAGAAGAATCTAGTTCCAAGAATAATTATATAAGTGAAAGTAAAGCTAGAGCTTTAGTGGAATCTGTTAAGCCTTCTGATGTTACTCTAAATTATTTAGGGATTCAGACAGTCCCATACTCTCACATAACTACACCTTATAAGGCATTCCCACAGGAACTTAAGAATAAAAAAGTCTATGTGTTTGAAGGCGTATATGGTAAAGGTGATGGAAGCTATGCAGTGAGTCAATATTATGTAGACCTTAGTGGTAAAATTTACAGAGATACCTATCCAAGCGATGGTAAATGTATCAGAGTAAAATAAAATTGAAAAGCTATGAATTTTGATATTGTATTTCAAAATTCATAGCTTTTGTTTTTTTAGTGCTAAATTAAGTTGTAGGTATAATACTGAAAATTTATTATAATATTATTTTAGATTTTTCAACTTTTTATATATAATTTTTTTATTTTTAGAAGGAATGAAAACTCCTATAGAGAATTTTTCATTAAGTAATGCATATAAATTATACTAATAAAATTTTATTAGATAGGAGAAAAAATATGAAATATACTAAAATTCTAGCCCATAGAGGGGCCAGTGCTTATGTTCCAGAGAATACTATGGCTGCTTTTAAAAAAGCTATAGAAATGAATGCAGATGGAATAGAGTTAGATGTTCATTTATCTAAGGATGGATATATTGTAATTATCCATGATGAAAGAGTGGATAGAACTACAGATGGAAAAGGTGAAGTAAAAGATTTTTCATTAGATGAATTAAAAAAGTTAGATGCAGGCTCTTGGTTTAGTAATGAATATAAAGGTGAAAAAATACCTACTTTAGAAGAACTTTTAAGTCTAATAAAAAATACAGAGATTTACTTAAACATAGAAATAAAAGCAGGTTATAGAGTTTATCCTAATATAGAAGAAAAAGTTATAGATATGATAGAAAAATATAAAATGTTAGATAGAGTGATAATATCCTCTTTTGATCATTATTCTTTAGTGAGAGTTAAAGAAATAAATTCAAATATTAAAACAGGGATGCTTTATGAAGCGTCTTTGTATGAGCCCTGGGAATATGCTAGATCTATAAAAGTAGAAGCACTTTATCCTAATTATATTACTCTTACAAAGGAATTTATAGATAAATGTTACATTAATAATTTGGAAGTAAACCCTTATACAATAAATGATGAAACTAATATGGAAAGCTTAATAAAAAATAAAATAACTAGCATCATTACTAATTATCCTGATAGAGCTTACCGTATTATTTCAAAATTAAAACTATAAAATTTCCAAATTAAAATTTAGTTAAATATTTAAAGGGTGAAGATTTTAATACATATTTATTATGAATAAATATATATGTATTAGTTAAAATAAAAATATTAAATAGGTTTAGGTTTAAAGTTTTAATAGCATGAATAATGTCATTAAATTTTAGGCCTTATTGTTTTGCTTAGAAATAGTAAGTTTATATTAATAAAAATCATGAGATAAAATATATTCGAAAATTAGGTATTTAAAGTTGTAAATATAGAAATACTAAGCTTTATAAGAGAGATTTTTATTGTAATATACTTTTCGGTAAAAGGTAAAAAGGGGGTATTTTGTGAAGAATATTTTTAAGATTTATAGAAGAGATCTACAAAATATAATAACAAATTGGGTAGCTATAGTTGTAGTGTTAGGGCTTATGATATTACCTTCCTTATATGCCTGGTTTAATATAAAGTCTTCTTGGGATCCATACGCTAATACAAAGTCAATATCTGTAGCCGTAGTAAATAAAGATAAAGCTGCTGTTTTTAAGGGCCAAAGCATTAATGTAGGAGAAGAGCTTGTAAATAAACTAAAAATAAATAAAAATATTGGATGGAAATTTGTTGATGAAAAAGAAGCTGAAAAAGGAGTAAAGTATGGAAAGTATTATGCCAGTGTAATGATACCAGAAGACTTTTCTTATAAAATTTTATCTATAACGAGAGACAAACAAGAAAAACCTACCTTAATTTATTCTGTAAACGAAAAGAGCAATGCAGTGGCACCTAAGATAACAAGTAAAGGCGTTACAACAGTACAAAATGAGGTTACAAAAACCTTTGTAAAAACAGTAAATGGTATTATATTTGAAATATTTAATAAGTTGGGAATAGAGTTAGAAAAGGGAAAACCAAAACTTAAAGATTTAATGAATATGATTTTTTATGTTAATGATAAGATACCTGAAATAAACGCTTCTATAGATAATCTAGAAAAAGGTGCTATAACCTTAGAGGAATTTATAGAAAAAATAAATAAGGATATTCCTCTAATAAAGGATACTATAAATAAGGCTTTAAGTGCAGGGGATAAAACAAAATTATTTTTATCAAAATCTAAAGAAGGAATAAATAATGTAGCACCCTATATAAAACAGGATTTAATTATAGCTAAAAAAATAAATAATACAGCAGAAGTTTTAATAGGGGAAGGTGTAGGAGTAATAGAAAAAAATTCTCAGCAAGCTAAAGAGGATTTAGTAGCATCAAAGGATAAGTTAACTAATGTAAAAGAAATTTTAAATAGTACATTGGAATTAGTTGATATTATAAATAAAGATAAAAAAAATATTATACTGAACGATTTTGAAAATAGAATTAAAGATATGAAGGAAAGGGTAAATAATAAAATAGAAAATATAAATACTGTAGTATCTTCCATAGATAGAGGCGAAAAAGTATCTGTAGAAGTACTAAATAGGCTAAAAAATAAAGCCAATGGTATAGATTCTATACTAAAACAGATTATAGAGGATTTTAATCCTAAAATAGTACCAGCTATAAATAACGTTCTTAATGATTTAATAGTTGTAGCAGATAATGCTATACAACTGTTAAAGAATGCTAATGAAAATTTACCAGAGGCAACTGAGCTATTAGATAAAGGATATACTGGAGCAGAAAAAGGTATAAAAGGCATAAAAATTCTTAAATCTAATTTACCATCTATAGAAAAATCTATAGGAGAAGTATCAAATAAGCTTAAAACTTTAGATGATGATGAAAGATTAAATGAAATAATAAAATTAATGAAAAATAATGCAAAAATAGAAAGTGATTTTATATCCAACCCTGTAGAAATAAAAGAAAATAGAATTTATCCTATTCCTAATTATGGATCAGCCATGGCTCCCTTTTTTACAACTTTATCCCTTTGGGTAGGAGCATTAATTTTAGTTTCTATACTTTCAGTAGATGTAAAAGATATAAAAGGAGCAAAAAAACTAAAAGTATATGAAAAATACTTTGGTAGATATCTTACATTTATGACTATAGCTATATTTCAAGCTTTAATAGTTAGTTTAGGGGACATATATTTATTAAAAGTATATGTATCAAATAAACCAATATTTATTTTATTTTCAATATTTATAAGCATAATATTTTCTATGATAATATATACATTAGTATCTGTGTTTGGTAATGTAGGAAAAGCTTTAGGAGTAATACTTCTGGTGCTTCAAATATCTGCTTCAGGAGGAACTTTCCCTATAGAAGTTACTCCAGGATTTTTTCAAAGGATAAATCCATTATTACCTTTTACTTATGCTGTATCAGGTATGAGAGAAGCGGTGGGAGGAGTTATAGAAGGTATACTTTTAAGAGATATAGTAGTATTGCTAATTTATTTTACTCTATCAATACTATTAGCCTTATTATTAAAGAAAAAACTAGAAAAAATAAACAGGAACTTTATGAGAAAGTTTAAAGAAAGTGGTCTAGTTGAAGAATAAACTAATTAATAAGTAACATTAGTTACGGAATTTTTAATTGAAAAATATTATTATATAAATATAGAAAATGTAATCCCTTTAGTTCATGCTATAGGAGAGATTTGAAGGAGGAGTTATTACATGACAAAAAAACCATTAATAAAAAATATAGATTTTGCAAGACCCATAGAGATGGAATCTTTAGTAAATTATGAAGATGGTACAGTAGTAAGTAGAACTTTGGCACAAGGGAAGCCACTAAGCGTAACTTTATTTGCTTTTGATAAGGGTGAAGAAATAAGTTCTCATTCAGCTTCAGGAGATGCTATGGTTTATATTTTAGATGGTGAAGCAGAAATAACTATAGGAGAAGAAAAGTTTAATGTTAAAAAAGGAGAAACTATAGTAATGCCAGCTAATGTACCACATGCATTATTAGCTACAGAAAGATTTAAAATGCTTTTAACTGTAGTTTTTAGTTTATAATAAATTTTTCATAATTATCAAGTGAAGAATTTATTTAGATGTTATCTATTAAAAGGAGATATATAAAGGTTAAGTTTATGATATTTTACAAACTATAAATTTTATTTTAGATGAAAAAGCTATGAAATTAAGGTATTAACCCTATTTTTCATAGCTTTTATATTCTTGGATTGTTCATTTTAAATCAAATCTAAAAAATATTAATTTAAAATGAACTTATTGTATAAGAGATTATTTAATCAAATATTGTTACAAATTTTATAGAGTACATATCAGCCATAATCAAATGATTAGTGTCTACTTCATCTATTAAAACATAGCTTATTCCAACACCTACTAGGGTACCTTCTTTGTCTATGAACATATTAGTACCTATTAAAAAATCTATTTTTACTCTTTTACCTATTTGAGTTTTTAAAAAGCCTTGATTATATAAGATATCATCTTGTATAGAAGGCATAAATTGAGCATTAGGGCTAGGTGCTGGTGCAGGTGCAGGTGCAGGTGCAGATTGAGGTTCATTAGTGACCACAGGTGATGCAGCATCAGTATACATATAATCTTCATTTTTATTAGCTATGTTATTGTTGCATCTATTCATATCATTATAATTTATGTTATCCATAGAAGAAGCCATATTAGGCATATATGGATTATACATTGGAGAATTACCCCAAGTCATGTAAGGCATAGGCCTCATATTCATATTTTCATCACCAGGATTATTTTCTAAATAAGAATAATCATCAATAAACATAAAATTCCTCCTAATTTATTTATTAAGTTTGTGCATATAACTCAGTGGGATTATAAAAACAATGCTGAACAACTCTTACTTGGAAAGAACCAGTACCATTTGCTGGAAAAGTATAAGGGCAACTTGGCCTAAAAGGATTAAAATACCAAAGAGAATATCCTATATTATATAGTCTATTACCAGATAATGCCCAGTCGGCTATATCATAGTGTACTTGCTCTGGTGGAGTAGCCCAAATAGTTTGGGGGTTAGGAATTCCTCTTAATACATCTCTCACACAATCAAATTGGCCAGGTTGATAAATAACATTTCTTAAATTACCTTGACCAATTCTGTGATATTCACCATAAGGCACTCTAACTCTATTCATAACTACAGTAGCTACGGCTTGCATTCCATTTTGCCCTTCACCACCAGCTTCACATTTTATAATTCTAGCTAATAATTCCCTATCGGAATATGCCATAAAAATACACCTCATAAAAAGTCATTACAATATTAATTTATTCATAGTATCAAAAAAAGTACTAATTATTTTAAACTTTTGTTGAAATAGTATAAGTTGAAGAGATTATTATTCTAATAGACGCTTTTTTTAAAGAAATATTTACTGTGAGGATAGTTTATAGAGTGATTTATTAATATTACAGTTGGTAATTGTTATTAAATTTAATATAAAATTTCTTCTAAGGCGTCTAAGTCTTTTATAGTTATTATATTTTTCTCAACATCTATTAACTTATCATTTTTCATATTAATAAGTTCCCTTGATAGAGAAGGCCTGGGTATACCGAAGGTTTCAGCTAAAGCCTGTCTGGACATATTTAATTTTAAAGTCAAACTATTTTGAGTTCTATATTGATCCAATAAAAAACTAGAAATTTTTTGACGAATAGTTTCATAAGATAAATTTTTTACTTTTTTATTTAACATTAATATTTTATTAGATAGAAGTCCCATTAAGTTATTTAAAATTAAAGAGTCTAAACCACAAAGTTTAATGATATCTTCCTTAGATATAAACATAACCTTACTATTAGAGTTAGATAGTATAGTAGAAGGATATTTATTCATAGAAGAAAATACAATAACTTCACCAAAAATATCTCCAGTGACTAAGGTTGTAATAGTAACAGTCTTTCCAGAAGAAAATAATTTTTGTATTTCCATGCTCCCATCTAATATAATACCTATAGTAGAGCAGGCATCACCTTCTATAGCGATTATTTCATCTTTCTTATAATCTTTTACTTTATAATTTATATTCTTAAGAATTTTTTCTATGCATTTTTCCTCAAAATCTTTAAACAATATACATTTACTTAAAACACAAAAAATATTATTCATAAACGAACCTCCGTAAATTTTATGGTGGTAACATTAGTTACAGAATTATTTACATAATAGTACTATAATAAATATATAAAATCAACAGGAGGAATATAAAAATGATTAGAAAGATAGTTAATATAGATAAAGAAAAATGTAATGGATGTGGATTATGTGTAACAGCTTGTCATGAAGGAGCTATAGAGCTAATAGATGGCAAAGCAGTTTTAGTTAGTGATGAATATTGTGATGGGTTAGGAGATTGTCTTCCAGAATGTCCAACAGGAGCTATAAAGATAGTGGAAAGAGAAGCTGCAGAATATAATGAAGAATTAGTAGAAAAAAGAATGGCTATGAAAAAGTCAGCAGAAGAAAATAAAGAAAAAATGCCCTGTGGATGTCCAGGAACTATGGCAAAAGCTATTAAGAGACCAGTAAAAAATGTTAACTTAAATATAAAAGAAAAAACCAAAAAAAGTGATGAGAAAATGGATATGGATTCAGAATTACAACAATGGCCTGTACAAATAAAATTAGTCAATACAAAAGCTCCATATCTACAAGATGCAAATTTATTAATAGCAGGGGACTGTACAGCATATGCTTATGGTAATTTTCATAAAAAATTTATAAAAGACCGTATAACGTTAATAGGATGTCCAAAACTAGATGATAATGAATACTATAAAGAAAAAATAGCAGAAATATTAAAAAACAACAACATAAAAAGTATAACTGTAGTAAGAATGGAAGTACCTTGTTGTGGCGGCATAGTAAATGCAGTTAAACAGGCTATGTTAAAATCAGAAACTATAGTACCATTTAATGAAGTAATAATAAGTACAGACGGAAGAATAAAATAAAGAAATTACGACTTAAAAGGAAGTTATACTACCCTTGGTTTAAAAAAGGGATATGTGGTTAGAAAGGCAACTCACTTCAATAAGAGATTCTAATTTGTTTTTTCTTAAAATATATGGTTCCAAATCATAACTCGCTGAACGCTCAGACAATAATTTGGAACATACATATATTTTGCAAAAACAACTAAGAATCTCTAATTTTGTTCAAATGCCTTTTACACCACATATCCCTATTTTTTAAACTACGGGAAGCTAGAATAACTCTTTAAAAGTTGTTAAGTCACAATTTCCTTATATTTTATAATATCCTCAATGGAAAGAACGGTTAAATTATGTTTCTTAGCAAAATCAATTATTTGTGGTAGGCGAGCCATAGTTCCATCAGGATTTGTAAGTTCGCACAAAATTCCTGCAGGTTTATATCCTGCTAAATGCATTAGATCAACGGTGCCTTCTGTATGGCCAGGTCTAGTTAATACACCTCCTGTACGGGCACGAAGTGGGAAAACATGACCAGGATGACATAAGTTTTCAGGCTTGCAGTCATCTTTTATTGCAGTAAGAATTGTAGTAACTCTATCTGTAGCGGAAACACCTGTAGTTACGCCTTCTTTAGCTTCAATTGAGATAGTGAATGCGGTTTCGTACTTACAGGTATTATTAGGTACCATTTGAGTTAAACCTAATTTTTTTACTTTTTCATCTGTTAAGCAAAGACAAACAATACCGCTACATTCTCTTATTAGCATAGCCATTTGAGGTACTGTAATAGTTTCAGCAGGAAAAATAAGATCTCCTTCATTTTCACGATTTTCATCGTCAACAAGAAGTACTCCCTTGCCATTTTTTAGATTATCTAATGCTTTTTCTACACGGTTTAAAGAATTGCCAAACTGAGTTAATAGTGATTCATTCATTTAAAATTCCTCCATATTGTGAAAAAATTTATATAAAGCACCTCAGTTCTTTATTATACGTATATTATTTTTATACTTTTTTCTAAATAACACATAAAAACTCCCCTTAAGTAGCCTTAAGGGGAGTTGAAAACACAATAAATATACATAATAAAAAAATACGCATAATTGTATTTACCTTCTTTCATCCAGACTATACTGTCGGCTTCGGAATTTAACCGAATCTGCCTTATGGCTCGCGGGCTATACCGCCGATAGGGAATTTCACCCAACCCTGAAGGATACTTTATATAACTTTATTATTAATATAACATCTCAAAATTACCTTGTCAAACCAAAATATAAATTAATATACAAATTATAAAACAATAGGTAATTAGAGAATGAGGTAAGTTCTGATACTTATTTATATTGTACCTTTCTTGACTTACAGAAAATTATCTTTAAAAAGTTATACTAGCTTCAGTATATTAAAAATTTGGATATATGGCGTAAAAGGTATTCGAAAAAGCTTAGATATTCTTATTTGTTTTTTGAAAATATATTAGAAAAAACTGATTGTTTGAGCGGTCAGCGAGTTATCATTTTTTTCAATATATTTTATAAAAAACAAATTTAGAATATCTTAGCGAATTAAGTTGCCTTTATAGACATATATTCCTTTTTAATAGACTGTAGGTAAACTTACTTTAAGTGGTAATTCCCTAAAATGTTATTGAAGATCTTTTAAGAGCTGCACTTATTGCATTATAAAGTATTACTGTAGCAATTGTATTTATTACACAAGCAGGTAACACAACAGTTAAAACTAAAGTCATAAATGGAGCTGGTAGAGAAACTAATAATAAAGCAGAACCTAAGAAAACAAAACCACTTATAAAGGTTCCTGTGATTGATAATATAATCATTCTTGCTTGATTTTTAACTTTACCATCTGTGAATTTAACTAATAGGAATAATATATTTGTAGTAACTATTTTATCTATTAGATTAGGAATTTGTCCTGCAGGAAAAGTTGTAGTAGCTGCTGTTAAAATTCCTGATAGAAGACCAATTACTAATGTAGTTTTATAATCCTTTGCAATTATTAGGGCTATAAACATCATAGCTAATAAAAAATCTGGTTTCATTCCAAATAGTAGTGGAGGTGAAATTTGATGTAATAATAAGCCTATGGCTAAAAGTAGTGAACAGATTATCATTTTCTTTAAATTCATAATAATATCCCCTTTCGAATATAAAAAATAATTTGTTTTAAAATATAAATTCCATTGCCAATCACATTCTTCAGTTCAAGCCATAGTTACACCTCCTTTTAATATTTCTTATGAAGTTTGATTATAAAAACCCATAAAACAGTTTCTTTAACTACTATTTCACAAATTTATGGTTATAGTTAGTATTTTCATTTTTTATACTATAGTTAAAAAATTACTTGAATTATCAAATAAAAGTATTTATTCTGTTATAAATTAATTTTGACAAATAAAAAAATCCTCTATCCTAATATTTATTAGGACGAAGATTATATTTCGCGGTGCCACCTAATTTATGTTTAAATAATAGTAATTTAAACATATCTCAAATTCAGGTACTAACATACCCTATCCCTTTTAACGGTAGGCTTCCGATAAATACTACTTTCTGTAAAAGATTTCGCTTTATTTCTCCAAGGCCCATTCACTAAAACTCCTATTGTTAAGATTACACCATCCTTAACTCTCTTTAAATATTCCTCTTAGTTACTCTTCCTTATCAATGAATTAGATTATTTATTTTTAAAAAGTATAACATAATAACTTAACAAAGTAAAGTGATAAATAAAAATTTTATTATATTATTTATAAGTAAAGGTTGACAAAAAAACATATACTGTATATATTATATATATACAGTATATACGATATAAGGTAAGGTGTTTATGAATGAAGATATTAATATCTAATGCTTCAGAGCAGCCTATATACGAACAAATCCTTTGCCAAATAAAAGCCGCTATAATACAAGGAGAATTAAAAGAAGGGGAGATACTTCCATCTATAAGGAATTTAGCCAAAGAAGTTGGGGTAAGTGTTATAACTACAAAACGAGCTTATGAAGAGCTTGAAAAGGAAGGCTTCGTAGAAACGGTAAAAGGAAAAGGAACTTTTGTAGCTGCTCAAAATAAGGAGCTTTTAAGAGAAAAGAAAATAAAAATTATAGAAGAAAAATTAAATGAAGTTATAGAGGAAAGTAAATTATTGGACATATCTTATGAGGAAATTTTAGAAATACTTAAAATATTATATTTTCAATAAAATACTTACCTATGTACTTATCAGCGCTTAGAGTCCCTTTTATAGAAAAATAGATAACTCAAAGTTTAATCCAGAAATCTAAATCTATGATTTAAAGTAAGTGATTTACATAGACTGCTGATTTAGAGTTTGTTTCTTACATAGAGTGTTATGTATAAATGATATAAATAGGGTAAATATCCGTATGAAAAAGGAGGATATAATATATGAATAAAATATTAGAAGTAAGAAATTTAAAAAAAGAGTATAAGGATTTTTCATTGGAAAATATAAATTTTCAGTTGGATAGAGGATATATTATGGGATTCATAGGGCCTAATGGGGCAGGCAAAAGTACTACTATAAAATTAATTATGAATTTAATAAAAAAGGATTCTGGAGATATAAAAATATTTGGTATGGATAATGTAAAGGGGGAAAAAGAAGTAAAAGAAAAAATAGGCTTTGTATATGATGAAAATTATTTTTATGACCATGTAAATATAGAAACTATGAAAAAAATAATAGCTCCTTTTTATAAAGGGTGGAGTGATAAAACTTTTAGTAAATATTTGAAAACTTTTGATTTAGATCCTAAGAAAAAAATAAAAAATCTATCTAAGGGTATGAAAATGAAATTTTCATTAGCTCTAGCTCTTTCCCATAACGCGGAACTTATAATAATGGATGAGCCTACAGCAGGATTAGACCCTGTATTTAGAAGAGAAATTTTAGATATACTATATGATTTAATCCAGGATGAAAATAAAAGTGTATTTTTTTCTACACATATAACTACAGATTTGGAAAAAATAGCAGATTATATAACTTTTATAAATAAAGGGAAAATAGTGTTTTCAGAAAACAAGGATGAAATCATGGAAAAGTATGATCTAGTAAAAGGTGGATTAGATTTTTTAAATGAAGAAACAAAAAAATATTTTGTAGGTATAAATAAAAATTCTTTTGGTTTTGAGGGGTTAACTACTTCAGCTAATATTATAAAAGAAATAACTAGAAAGGGAGAACTTATAATAGAAAAACCAAGTTTGGAGGATATTATGGTTTATACAGTAAGGGGGTAGGAATAAATGCTAAATTTAATAAAAAAGGATTTAATTATTACTAAGTCCTATATAATAAAAATTTTAGCCCTTTTGGCACTTTATATATTTATTTTTGATAAAACAGATAAACAAGGTATATGTATACTTAGTATTTATTTAATAGTGTCTATGCTTATTTCAATCTCATTTTATTATGGAGAAGGAGCAAAGGAAGATTGTATGTTAAAGTCTCTTCCAGTTAAGAAAAAAGAGGTGGTTTTAGCTAAGTATACTTCTATAATAGTATACTTTATAATATCTTTAATATTACTGTATATAACTAATTTTATAGTTTATGCACTAAATTTTAAAGATATAATTGAATCTCCACAAATTAGCACTATTTTTTCTAGCTTAAGTGTTATATTTACTTCTATGGCAATACAATTACCTATATATTTTAAACTTGATTATAGAAAAGGAAGACTTTTAAATACTTTTATATATTTTTGTGTTTTTTCAGTGATATATGGTATATATGATAATAATCATTTGAATAATTATAGAACAACTTATAATATTAGTAATAATGTATATGAAAAATTTGTTTTAATAATCACACTAATAAGCATAATTTTATTTGTTATATCTTCTGCTTTATCCATAACAATATATGAAAAGAAAGAGAGCATGTAATATGAAGAATATTATTAATTTAATAATTAATGATTTAATGTTATGTAGAAAAATTTTTTTAGTTTCCATACCTATGATAATGTCTTTGGTTTTTTTAGGGTTAGAGTGTAATATGAGTGGAGAGCAACATTATATATATATTTATGTCATAGCTATGACTTCTTATATATTAATAAACTATGTAGAACAAGCTATAAGTAAAAATAAGAGTAATATGTTTATATATAGTTTACCTATTGAAAAAAATAATATAGTTTTAGAGAAATATTTATTTGTAATTAGTATAAATGTAATAAATTGGGTGATATGTATTTTGACAACTGTGGTATTTTCAATTATTCTAAAGGGAAGACTTATAGGAAATATATGTTCTATAGGTGATTTTGTTTTTGCAACTACTTTAGTTTCTATATATTATAGTGTATACTATCCATTATATTTCAAATTAGGATCTAATAAACTAAATCTTTTTAATAGATATATCTATATGCTTATAATTCTTTTACCTGTAATTATTCAAAAAATAGTAGGGATTTTAAATATATCTATATCTAAAAAAGATTTTTATAGACAAATCAATATCATTCAAAATGAGTTTTTATGGATAATATTATTTGAGATTATAATGGTTACTATTTCAGTATATATATCTATAGTAATTCATAAAAATAAAACTATTATGTATGAATAATATATTAAAATTTTAAAATAATAAAGAGGTAAAATTAATAGTATATGATTATTTTGGGGAGAGATATATATGATTATAGGTACAGCTAAAATACATTTATACGCTAATTGGGTTCATTCCTTAAAAGAAAAGAGAATGATTGTAAAAAGTATAATTTCTAAAACAAAAAATAAATTTAATGTGTCTATAGCTGAAGTGGAAATGCAGGATATACATCAAAGTATTGTTATAGGTGTGGCCTGTATAAGTAATAATACAAAACAAGCAGACAGCATAATACAAAATGTAGTAAATTATATAGAAGGAAATACAGAAGCCATAGTTCAGAATATAGAAACTGAAATTATATAAAGAAATTTGATAAACCTTTACAAAAAAAAATTTAAAGTATATAATGAAAACATAAAAGAGAATAGTATGTAAATGCAGGGGTGCCGTAAAGGCTGAGAGGAAAACTTTCTAACCCTTTGAACCTGATGTAACTAAGATTACCGTAGGGAGCATTATAGTATATATAGTAGATTATATATAGTATAAAAAGCTTACCTTCGGGTGGGCTTTATTTTTTTATTTTTAAATTAGAAGGGATGCAAATGTTATTTGATAAAAAACAGGATAAATTTAAAGAGGAATGTGGAGTTTTTGGCATTTATAAAAATTATACCTCAGAGCTTGGAGAAGTATTTTATCCTGGGTTAGTATCTCTTCAGCATAGAGGAGAAGAAAGTTCAGGAATAAGCTATACAAATAGTGAGGGTATGAAAACTGAAAAAGCTTTTGGTATGATTTTTAACTTATTTTCTAAAGAAGACTTTTATAAAACTCAATATTTTTCAGCTATAGGGCATGTTAGATATTCAACTAGTGGAGATATTTCTATTAAAAATGCACAACCTTTTCAGGAGGAAACTATAGAGGGATCTATTTCTTTAGCTCATAATGGAAATTTATTAAATTATTTAAATATTAAGTATGAATTAGAGAAAAAAGGTAAAATATTCAAAAGTAATTCAGATTCTGAAATTATACTAAAGTTTATATTAGAACAAATTGAAGAAGGAGATGAAATAGAAAAAGCCATATCCTGTGCTATTGATACTTTAAAGGGTGCTTTTTCAGTACTTATTTTAATAAAAGACAAGCTAATAGGTTTTAGAGACAAAAAGGGGATAAGGCCTTTATGTCTAGGAAAAGTAGAAGGCAATTATGTTTTATCTTCAGAAAGTACTTCCATAAATGTTGCAGGAGGAGAATACATAAGAGATGTACAGCCAGGAGAAATAGTGATTATAGATAAAAAAGGAATAAAATCCATAAAAAATGAAGAAGCTTATTGTAATTGCATATGTGCCCTAGAATATATATATTTTTCACGACCAGATAGTATCATAGATGGAATAAATCTATCTCAATTTAGAATTAAATGTGGAGAAAAGCTATATGAAAAATACAAATTAAACTCAGATATTGTAATGGGAGTACCTGAATCGGGGAATTTTGCAGCTTTAGGTTATTCTAAGGCATCAAATATACCCTATAGTATAGGTCTTATTAAAAATTCTTATGTAGGTAGAAATTTTATAAAAGCTACAGAAAAAGAAAGAAAAAGAGATATAAATATAAAAATAAATGCTATAAAAAATATAGTTCAAGGCAAAAGTATCATTGTGATAGATGATTCTATTGTAAGAGGCACTAGTAGTAAAAAGGTAGTGTCCGCATTAAGAAAAGCAGGGGCAAGGGAGGTCCACTTTATGGTGGCATCTCCTAAAATAAATTATTATTGTAATTTGGGTATAGATATAAAAAGTAAAAAAGAACTTTTATCTTTCCAAAAGACAAAGGAAGAAATGAGAAATTTTATAGGGGCAGATAGCTTAGAGTTTTTAAGTTTAATAGATATGGAACAGTGTTTAAATAACTCTAACATTTGTACAGGTTGTTTTAATGGAGGTTATGCTGATTATTAAATTTTATAGTTAGTGTAATGTATGTGAAAATTTGTAACAGAACATAAATTTAATTAGCTTTTAGCATTGATTCCTTTTTCCTTTCTAGAAGGTAATGTTTTGGTGGTAAAGTTAACTATTATTATATTTCAATAGGTTTAGGGAAATCAATGTACATATAAACAAATAAAATCTCTGTAGAATATTCTACAGGAGATATGAAAAGGAGAAATGTTATTATGAATTATACAACTCAAATGGATGCTGCTAAAAAGGGAATGGTTACAAAAGAGATGGAAATAGTAGCTAAAAAGGAAAACATGGATGTAAAAGATCTTATGGAATTAGTATCCAAAGGTAAGGTTGCTATACCTGCTAATAAAAATCATAAAGCTTTAGATCCAGAAGGAATAGGACAAGGTTTAAGAACTAAAATAAATGTAAATTTAGGGATATCCAAAGATTGCTACAATATAGACATGGAATTAGAAAAAGTACAAAAAGCAATAGACATGAAGGCAGAAGCTATAATGGATTTAAGTTGCTTTGGAAAAACAGAAGAATTTAGAAAAAGATTAATAGATATGTCACCAGCTATAATAGGGACTGTTCCGATATATGATGCAGTAGGTTTTTATGATAAAGAATTAAAAGATATTACATCAGAAGAATTTTTAAAAGTAGCCGAAAAACATGCAGAGAATGGGGCAGACTTTTTAACAATACATGTAGGTATGAATAGAAAAACTGCAGCTACATTTAAGAAAAATCCAAGAAGAATGAATATAGTTTCAAGGGGAGGATCTCTTTTATATGCATGGATGGAACTAAATAATAAAGAAAATCCATTTTATGAAAGATTTGATGAACTTTTAGATATATGTGAAAAGTACGATGTTACATTAAGCTTAGGAGATGCTTGTCGTCCAGGCTGCATAGAGGATTCTACAGATGCAAGCCAGATAGAAGAGCTTATAGCTTTAGGGGAACTTACTAAAAGAGCATGGGAGAGAAATGTACAAGTTATAATAGAGGGACCGGGACATATGACTTTAGATGAAATAGAAACAAATATGAAAATAGAGAAAAAACTATGTCATGGAGCTCCTTTCTATGTTTTAGGACCAATAGTTACAGATATAGCCCCAGGTTATGATCACATAACATCAGCTATAGGTGGTGCTATTGCAGCAACTCATGGTGCAGATTTTTTATGTTATGTAACTCCAGCAGAACATTTAAGATTACCAAATTTAGATGATATGAAAGAAGGAATAATAGCATCAAAGATAGCAGCCCATGCAGCAGACTTAGCTAAAGGAATAAAAGGAGCGAGAGATTGGGATAACGCTATGGCTAAAGCTAGAAGAGAATTAGATTGGGAAAGAATGTTTGAGTTATCTATAGATGAAGAAAAAGCTAGAAGATATAGAGAAGAATCTAAGGCGAAGAGTAAAGATTCTTGTACAATGTGTGGAAAAATGTGTGCAGTAAGAAATATGAATAGAGTTACAGAAGGAAAAGATTTAAATATGTTAAGAGATGAGGATTAATGGATAGAGGTGACTATAATGACAAATATAAATTTAAGTTTACAAATACTACCTGTAGTTAGTGAAGAAGAGATATATCCAGTAGTAGATAAAGTTATAGAACTTATAGAATCTTCTGGAGTTAAATATGAGGTAGGACCTATGGAAACGACCATGGAAGGAGAAATGGATACTCTTTTAGATATTGTTAAAAAAGCTCAGGATGTATGTGTTAAAGAGGGAGCTAAAAGAGTTATTTCTGTTATAAAGATAGATTATAAACCAGATGGTGTTACAATGGATGAAAAAACTTTTAAATATAAAAAATAGATTACAGTTATAAGAAGGAAAAATCATTATACATGGCGAACTTTATATGAGGTAAGGTTGGAAGGGTAAGTTATACGTACTAAAAAAACTTACTACTTCCTTGCAAAAAGTCATTAACAATGCAGATTTGCCTCTTATAATAAGGGTAAAATGCAAGAGTGAAGCTAAGCAAGAAGTAAATAGGTGTTTTCGTACAAGTTCACCATTAGGATTAATGGATGCTAAATCAGATTTTAAGTTACCTTTACAACGATCACACAATTTTTCAACTTTTTCTAATTTCAACAAAATTAAAAGAAAGACCATAATGTACTTTAATTTTATAGAACCTCTAAATAGAGGTTCTACTTTTTTTACTCACTTATATATAATTTTATTTTTTCTATTCTATTATTAGATACTTTTTCTGTTTTGAATATTAAATTATTATATTCTATTTGCGAACTTACATTACATTTAGGGATAGCTCCAGTTATGTCTAATATAAATCCACCTAGAGTATCAAAATTTTCTGAGGGTAGTTCTAAATTAAGTTTTTCATTTAAATTATCTATGGTTATGGAAGCATCCAATAAGAAAGTATTAGCATCTATTTTTATTATTTCTTCAGTATTATCTTCATCATACTCATCAAATATATTTCCCATAACTTCTTCTATTAAATCTTCCATAGTAACTATACCAGAAAATCCTCCATATTCATCAATAAGTATAGAAATATAACTCTTATTTGTTTGCATTTCTTTAAATAAAGAATCGATAGCTTTTGTTTCTGGTATAAAATAAGGGGCTCTTAATATGTTTATTAAATCTTCCTTTTTTATATTTTCTTTATTTATAATAGAAAACATATCTTTTATATGTAGAATTCCTATAATATTATCGATATCATCTTCATATATAGGAACTCTAGAATAACGTTCTTCTAACATATTATTAATAAGCCTTTTAGGAGAATCATTTATATCCATTGCAAATACACTAGTTCTAGGTGTCATTATTTCTTTAGCAAGAGTATTGTCAAAATCAAAGATACTATTGATCATTTCTTTTTCTGTGGAATTAAAAACACCTGTTTCTTCACCTAAATCAATCA
Organism: Clostridium sp. CTA-6; assembly: GCF_054768115.1. Classification (NCBI taxonomy): domain Bacteria; kingdom Bacillati; phylum Bacillota; class Clostridia; order Eubacteriales; family Clostridiaceae; genus Clostridium; species Clostridium sp. CTA-6. The sequence goes on along the minus strand of NZ_BAAAAU010000009.1, from coordinate 12,653 downwards.
TTTTTTTTATTTCCTCTTCTGATATTTTTTCTTCTATATTCTTATAGTCAATTCCTAAAATTTTTAATAAAAAATTAGTAGAGTAGGTCAATATATTTACAAAAGGAAGAGATATTTTCATAAAGATGATTATTGGTTTAATTGAAAACAATGCTATTTTTTCTGAATTACCTAAAGCTATTCTTTTCGGTAGTAATTCTCCAAAGACAAGAGTTAAATAAGACAATAAGAGAGTAGTTAAAAACAATGCTACACTACTGCTTTTTGGAATATTTAAGCGCTTAAAAAATATCTCAATATATTTTGATATACTTGTAGCGGCAGAAGCACTGGCCAAAAATCCTGCTAAAGTTATTCCAACTTGGATAGTAGCTAAAAATTTACTAGGTTCTTTTAAAAGCTTTAGTAGAATTTTTGCTTTTTTCACTTTATTCGTGAAAGAGTTTTCCTCAGTAGCATCATCTATTATAGTATTTAATTTGTTTTTATTTAAAGAAATTATTGCCATCTCTGCAGAGGAAAAAAATGCATTTATAATTATTAAAATTAATATTAAAAATAATTGCATACCAATATTATTCATAAAAATTCACTCCTTCTTATATAGTGTATCTTCTATTAAAGTTTTTATAATAAAAAATCATAACAAAAAATAAATGTAAAATTAAAGTATATATGGTAGCAATATAGATAAATTCTTAAAATAACTTTGCTACGCTTCAATTTATTCAATGTTAATAAGATAAATAATACAATATATAAATTGAGGTTATAAATATAACAATATATAATGAAGATAAGAATCACTTTATTAAAATAATTATTTCCAAAGAAATATATTTAATGTTATAAGATATCAATATTAAGTTTTTTATAATATGTAAAGCTTTAAATCATAAATAAAAAGGGGGAAAATTAAAATTGTTTATATTAGAGGATTTTAAGGGGCTAACAGAAGAGCAAAAATATGAAAACATGCTCTTATTTTTGAAGGGACAATTACTTGGTGAAAAAGATGTAATAGCAAATCTTAGTAATGCTTCAGCTATAATAATGGCTTTAACAGATAATTTAAATTGGGCTGGATTTTATTTAATGAAGGATGAAGAATTAGTTTTAGGACCATTTCAAGGAATGCCAGCCTGCAACAGAATAAAAATTGGCAAGGGAGTATGTGGAGTAGCCATATCATCTAGACAAATTCAAAGAATAAATGATGTACATAAATTTGAAGGTCATATAGCTTGTGATAGCTTAACTAACTCTGAATTAGTAGTTCCTATAATTAAAGAAGATAAAGTTTTAGGAGTGTTGGATTTAGATAGTATAGAGTTTGGAAGATTTACAGAACTTGAAGAAAAATATTTTGGAAAATTTGTACAAATACTTGTAGAGAATATAGATTGGAGTGAAAAATAATGAGAGATAAAATAATTAAAACTTTAGATAGATTAGTAAAAGTACCGAGCATATCAGGAACAGAAAAAGAAAATTTAGCAGTAGATGAAATTTACAATATATTAATGGAGATAGATTATTTTAAAAATAATAAGAATAATGTGAAAATACATAATATAGAAGGGGATATGCATAACAGATGCTTTTTAACAGCATTATTAGAAGGCAGTAAACCATCAAAGGACATAATAATATTAACAGGACATTTAGATGTAGTAGATATAGATGAGTTTGGTACTTTAAAAAACATAGCTTTTAATTATAAGGAGTATACTAAAAGAGTATCGGAGTTGATATTAGATCAGGATTCAAAAGAAGATCTAGGTTCTAATGAATGGATATTTGGTAGAGGTACAGCAGATATGAAATATGGACTAGCTCTTTATATAGAATTAATAAGAGAGTTATCAAAAGATAGAGATTTTAAAGGGAATATATTGTTTTTAGCAGTACCAGGAGAGGAAAGCAACTCAGAAGGAATGTTAGGAGCAATACCTTATTTATCTAAATTAAAAGAAGAGGGGTATAACTTTAAATCTTTATTTTTATCAGAATGTTGTATACCTAAATATGAGGGAGACGATGCCAAAAGAATCTACATAGGCTCTGTGGGAAAAATAATGCCAACCTTCTTTTGTGTAGGAAAAGCAACTCATGTAGGAAATTCTTTTGGAGGGTTAAATCCTAATTTATTAGTATCTGAAATAAATAAACTCATGGAATATAATGTAGAGCTAAGTGATAAATATGAAAAAGATATAACACCACCACCTGTTTGTTTAAAACAATCAGATTTAAAAGAATTATATTCTGTACAAAATCCTGTATATGCATATTCTTATTATAATTTATTAACTATACAAAAGACTCCAGAAGAAATCATGAAGACATTGAAGTCTATAGCAAAGGAAGCTTTTTATAATACTCTTGAAGTAATCAAAGAAAATTATAAAAAATACAAAGCAATATATGAAAGTAAACTAGAAGCAGATTTAGATATAGAACCTAAAATCATAACCTTTGAAGAATTATATAAAGAAGTATTAAAGGAAGAAAAAGACTTTGAAAAACATATAGAAGAATCTATAGGAAAATGGAAAAAAGAAAAATTAGATAATCAAACTATAGGAATAAAAATAATAAAAGAGACCTTTGAACACTATAAATATCAACAACCTATGATAGTAATTGCATACAATGTACCTTATTATCCACATAGGTATTTTGATAGTGAAAATCCTAAATACACTAATTTATTAAGCTCATTAGATAATATGAGAAATTATGCAAAAGAAAAATATAATGTGGATATAGAAAAGGAAAACTTTTTCATGGGTATAAGTGATTTAAGCTATACAGGCTTAGATGAAAAATTCAATATAGAAAGTATTTGTGGAAATATGCCTGGATTAGGTTATACATATAATTTCCCAGAAAAAGAGCTAAAGAAATTTGATATACCATCTGTAGTATTTGGAGGTTTTGGAAAGGATTTTCATAAATATACAGAAAGATTAAATATCCCATATTCTATGGATATAGTTCCAGAATTGTATATGTATATTTTAAAGGAAATACTACAGTAAATAAGGAAATTGCGACTTAACAGCTTTTAAAGTTCGAGAATTAAAATAAGAAATACTTTTGCTCAATATATAGCTATAAAAATAAAGAATACTAATATTTGTGTCCTAATATCTAAGCTAACGCTCTAATGCCACGTCCTGTGACAACAGAGCTAAGTAAACGTCCTGTTTACTTCACGCTTAAATATTAGTTCACAAATAAAGTATTCTAATTATTTTTTAGATACCTATTTTCACTAAAAGTATTTCTTATTTTAATACCTTTAAAAGCTGTTATAATAATTTCCTTATTTAGAGTACAGATATGGTGTTGAACTTATAAAATGATAAGGAGAGATAGATGAGAAAAATACATAAGGGATTAATATTTTTAATTATTATCATTATTTTATTTATAGTTGGAGGAACTTTTGTTTCAAATAAATTTAACCAAATGTTTTTGTATAAAGAAAATAGTATAGGAGATGTATTAGATAGTTATAAAGGAGTGAATGTTTTTTATAATGGTAATAATTATGGAGAAAATCATGGTAAGAGTTATAGTAAAGATGGATATTATTATGGATATAAATGGCAGTGCGTTGAGTATGTAAAAAGATTTTATTATGAGGCTAAGGGGCATAAAATGCCAGATGTCTATGGTAATGCTAAAGATTTTTTTGATATTAATACAGAGCATGGACATTTAAATAAAAGAAGAGGGTTAATTCAACATAGAAACGGAGAAAATGAAAAGCCTAAAGTAGATGATCTTTTAGTATTTACAGACACCAAATTTGGACATGTAGTAATAGTTACAGAAGTTGGAGATGATTATATAGAAGTAATTCAACAAAATATGGGGAGTTCATCAAGAGATAAATTTACATTAAAGTATAAAAATAAAAAATATTTTATTGGAGGAAAAAGATCACCAGCAGGATGGCTCAGGAAAGTTAATTATAATTAAAGATTTTGTGTAGATAATCGAAACAAAATCCTCCACATCTATTCTTTGTACGCTATACTCTGTACTCTGAAAAGTGTAACGCACTTTCCTTAAGTGTTGACAAAAACATGTAGTAACAATAAAATAATCATATTGAATTATTGTGAATTAAAATAGGAAATTAGGTGATAAAATGTCAAAGGGTACAGTTGCATTAGCTATGAGTGGAGGAGTAGATAGTTCTGTATCTGCTTATATATTAAAAGAAAGAGGATATGATGTAATCGGAATTTACATGGATTTATGGAGAGATGAAAGAGAAGAATACTGTAATAAATCAGCATCAGAAGATGCTAGAAGGGTAGCAGAAAAATTAAATATTCCCTTTCATGTTATAAATATTGAAAAGAAATTTAAAGATAATGTTATTGATTATTTTATAGATGAATATTTAAGTGGTAGAACTCCTAATCCTTGTGTAGCTTGTAATAAAACTATAAAATTTGAAGCTTTTTTTAATGCAGCCAAAGAATTTGGAGCAGATTTTATGGCAACAGGACACTATTGCAAAATAGAAGAAAGAAATGAAAGAAAAGTTATAGTTAAAGCTGAAGATGATAAAAAGGATCAAACCTATATGATGTATAATCTAAAACAGTATCAGCTAGATAGAACTATAATGCCTTGTGGTGAATATAAAAAAGATCATATAAGAGAAATAGCTGAAAGTATAGGACTAGATGTGTATAATAAAAAAGATAGTCAAGAGATATGCTTTATACCAGATAATGATCATGGTGGATTTATAAAAAGAAATTATAAAAGGAAAATAAGTGAGGGAAATTTTGTTGATAAAGAAGGAAATATAATTGGAAAGCATAAAGGAATAATATATTATACTATAGGACAAAGAAAAGGACTGGGCATTGCTTTAGGAAAACCAGCCTATGTAATAGATATAAACCCTATTACTAATGAGGTAGTTATAGGAGAGGAAGAAGATATTTTTCGTACAGAATTAATAGCAAAGGATGTAAATTTTATTCCTTTTGATAAATTAGAAAAACCTATGGAATTAGAAGCTAAGGTTAGATATTCTGCTAAGCCGTCTAAGGCTACTATAATACCTTTAGAAAATAATAAAGTGAAAGTAGTTTTCGAAAATAAACAGAGAGCTATAACAAAAGGACAATCTGTAGTGTTTTATGATAAAGATGTCCTAGCAGGGGGAGGCATAATTGAAGGAATAGTGTAAAGAGAATTTTTAACTTCACGTGGAGTTTCAGCTTTAATTGAAGATAAAAAATTGACATCTACAGATGGTAGTAATCATATAAAAAGACCTTAATGGATCTTTTTATTATGGAATTTATATAAAATAATTGTATAATTTTAAATTATGAAAAAATCTATGATTAACTAATGGTTAGTATAGATTTTTTTTGTGTTATAGTAAATGTAGATTTAATTTAATACTTATAAATTTATAGTACAATTATTAATAAATTATTTATAGCTATGAGGAGGGTTTAAAGGATAAAATGTATAATCATGATGAAATAATAAGAAGCTCTCACAATAGATGTATGAAATATGGTATAAAAAAAGAAAAAATTTTTCCTACTACAATTATTAAAGGAGATAAATTTAAATTATTACTGAAAAAAAACAATGAACTAATAAAGGTCGCAAAGCCTTTTATAAAAATACTTTATGATTTTTTAAAAGGATCTGGATTTGCATTATATCTTACAGATAAAAAAGGTTTTCCACTTATAATTATAGGGGATGAAGATATAATGAAAGATATGGCAGAGATGGGAATTGTGGAAGGGGCGGATATGAGTGAAAAAAGCACAGGTACTAATGCCATAGGTACTGCTATCAAAGAAAATTGTTCTCTTCAAATTTCAGGAGATGAGCACTATATATATGTTTATAATGTGTGGACATGCTCTGCAGCTATCATCCACAACGAAGAAGGAAATATAATTGGATGCCTTAATTTAACTGGAAGACGTCAATTGGTTCATCCTCATTCATTAGGACTAGTTGTAGCAGCTGTAAAGTCTATTGAAAATCAATTAGAGGCAGAAAAATCTCAAAATGAACTTTTTAAAACATATCAATATTTAAATAAGGTTATAGATTCCATAAATTCAGGAATCTTTGCTGTAGACACGAATGGGTTAATAAAAGCCATAAATAATAGTGCATGTGTCATGTTGAATATTAAAAAAGAAAATATTATAAATGAAAGTGTACAAAATATTTTATGCAATTGGGAATATATATTAGAGACACTTAACAGTGGAAAAAGATATGAAAATAAAGAGATTATATATTCAAATATTAATAAAAAGAAAAGATTTAATTTAACAGCCTATTCTATAAGAAATAAAAATGGAATTATAACAGGAGTAGTAGTAATGTTTAAAGATATGATGAATGTATATAATTTGGTTAATAAATATACAGGAATGATTGCTACCTATACTTTTGATGACATAGTTGGTAAAAGTGAAAAATTTATAAAAGTAATGAGACAGGCTAAAAAAATATCTAATAGTCCTTCTACAGTTCTTATTCAAGGGGAAAGTGGAACGGGTAAAGAACTCATTGCTCATTCAATACATAATAATAGCAATAGAAAAAATAATAGTTTTGTAGCTATAAATTGTGGAGCTATACCAAAGAGTTTAATAGAAAGTGAACTCTTTGGCTATGAAGAAGGTGCCTTTACTGGTGCTAAACGTGGTGGATATGCAGGGAAATTTGAGCTTGCTAGCGGAGGTACTTTGTTTTTAGATGAAATAGGGGAAATGCCATTAGATATGCAGGTGAATCTTTTAAGAGTACTTCAAGAAGGTTTTTTTACAAGAATAGGTGGAAATAGATATATAAATATAGATGTAAGAATAATTGCTGCTACAAACAAAGATTTAAAAGCTGAGGTTAAAAAAGGCACTTTTAGAGAGGATTTATATTATAGACTAAGTGTAATTCCTATATGTGTTCCACCATTAAGAGAAAGACCAGAAGATATTGAAATACTTATAGAACATTTTTTAAATACTAAATCCATAAAATTAAATAAGCCTATACCTAATATAGAGAGGGATCTATATGAAGAACTTATAAATTACAGTTGGCCAGGAAATGTTAGAGAAATAGAAAATTGTATTGAAAACATAGTAAATATGGATGGAAATGTTTCTTTAAATTTTGAAACAAAATTTTTTGATAAGCAACAACAAAATTTAAACAGAAACAATTTAGAACTTGAATTGTGTTCCTTAGCTCAATTAGAAAAGAAAGCAATAATAAATTGTATACAAAAATGCAATGGTAATATTACTAAAGTTTCCAAGATTTTAGGTATAAATAGAAGTACTTTATATTCAAAAATAAAAAAATACAATATAATTTTGAAAAGATAAAGCTTAATATAAAAATAGTGTTTAAAAAAACAACAATGTTGTTAAATGCAACAATATTTTAAATGAAAAACTGTTGTTTTTTTGAACAAATTTTATTTATAAAGCAATTTTATTATGCAATCCAACCTATAGATAAAAAAAATCCTTCGGCATGTTAATTGCTAAATAAAAGTATATAAACATATTAATATTTAAAAATTATACTTAGGAGGGAATTATATTATGAAAGGTTTTGCAATGTTAAGTATCAATAAATTAGGATGGATTGAAAAAGAAAATCCCAAAGCGGGTCCTTATGATGCAATAGTACGTCCTTTGGCTATATCACCCTGTACATCAGATATACACACTGTGTTTGAGGGAGCTCTAGGTGATAGGCAGAATATGATATTAGGACACGAATCCGTAGGTGAGGTTATTGAAATTGGCAGCGAAGTTAAAGATTTTAAACCTGGTGATAAAGTTATTGTGCCTGCAATAACTCCTGATTGGAGATCCTTAGAAGTTCAAGCCGGATTTCATCAACACTCAAATGGCATGTTAGCAGGTTGGAAATTTTCAAATTTTAAAGACGGAGTGTTTGCAGAATTATTTCATGTAAATGATGCGGATATGAATCTTGCAATTTTACCTGATAATATATCCTTAGAAAGTGCCGTTATGATAACAGATATGATGACTACAGGATTTCATGGAGCAGAACTAGCAGATATACAATTAGGATCAAGTGTTGTAGTAATTGGAATAGGCGCTGTTGGGTTAATGGCTATAGCAGGTGCTAAATTGCGAGGGGCTGGTAGAATTATAGGTGTAGGAAGTAGACCGATTTGTGTTGAAGCTGCAAAATTTTATGGAGCATCAGATATTGTAAACTATAAAAATGGAGATATAGTTAAGCAGGTTTTAGAATTGACTAATGGAAAAGGTGTTAATCGTGTCATTATGGCTGGAGGTGGAGCTGATACTTTGGCACAAGCAGTGGCAATGGTTAAACCTGGAGGGGTAATTTCAAATGTTAACTATCATGGAACAGGTGAGATACTTCCGATACCTCGTGTAGAATGGGGATGTGGAATGGCTCATAAAAGTATTAGAGGAGGCCTTTGTCCTGGGGGACGTCTTAGAATGGAAATGCTTGCAGACCTTGTAAGATATAAGCGTGTTGATTTAAGTAAATTAGTTACTCATGTATTTGAAGGCTATGATAATATAGAAAAAGCTCTACTGTTAATGAAGGATAAACCAAAGGATTTAATTAAACCGGTAGTAATATTAAACAAATAAAATTTAAATATGTTTTAAAATAAAATTTGTTTAATTTGAAAATTAAAATAAATCTATAATATTTTACAGTGTAATAAAGTTTTTTATTGCACTATTTTTTATTGTTTATAATAATGATATATTAATTTGGTATAGTATATAGAATTTTCTATAATTATAGTTTATTATATTTTAATTTACACACTCTAAAATATACTCCTCTAGAGACATCATAAAATAAGAAAGTTAAATAAAGTGAAAAAATTAGTGTTAAATATGTTAAGATATTAAGGGCGTCTTTATATTTAGGGAGGTATATTATGTCTATTGAAAAAGAAAGTTTTAATATTGAAAAAGAAAAACTAAATGAAACTATCGAATGGATAGAAGAAAAAATAACGTCTTTAAAGGAAAGAGAAGAACATATATCTAATAAAATAAATGAAATAAATAAGGAAGTTAAAGGGGCATATAATTATGAAGTAGAGTCTCTTCAAAATTCTTTACAGATAAATAAAAAGAATCTAAATTCTTATAAATCATCAGTTTCTGTGCCTTATTTTGCCAGAATCGATTTCAGGGAAAAATTAAAAGATAGTGAAAGTTTTTATATAGGAAAAGTAGGTTTATTAGATGAAGAAGATAAAGAAGAGATGGTTGTAGATTGGAGATCACCTATAGCAGATCTTTATTATAGTGGTGTACAAGGTAAGGCTTCTTATGAAGCACCTATTGGAAATATAGAAGGTGAACTTTTACTTAAAAGAAAGTTTATTATAAAAAATCAAAAACTAATAGATGCCTTTGATGAAGGTATAAATGAAATTATATTAAATTTTAATGAGGAAAATGAACGAAATGGAGAAAAGGCTTTAATAGATGAATTCTTAAAAATTAACTTAGAAGAAAATAGAGGCAACAAACTAAAAGATATAGTTTCAACTATACAAAAGGAACAGAATGATATTATAAGGGCAGATATGTATAAGCCACTTATAATACAAGGTTCTGCAGGTTCAGGGAAAACTACCATAGCTCTTCATAGAATAGCCTACTTATTATATAAATATAAAAATAAAATTACAGGAGAGGATATAGTAATATTAGCTCCAAATAAATTATTTTTAGATTACATATCTGAAGTTCTTCCTAATTTAGGAGTTGATAAAGTAAAACAAAGCACTTTTAATAAACTTTCTAAAGAAATATTAAATTTTAATTATGAAATAATAGATAAGGATGAAAAATTATCTAAAATTATAGAAAATAGAAATAGTAAAGAAAATAAATTTATAACTAATGCTAGTAAAATAAAAGGTTCTTTAGTTTATAAAAAAATGTTAGATAGATATATAAAATATTTAGAATTAAATGATATGTTCATAGATAATATAAAAATACAGGGCTATGTATTATTCCCTTCTAGAGAAATAATAAGGCTTTATAAAAATGATTTAAAGCATCTTCCTTTAAATAAAAGAAAAATTGAAATAAAAAGATATTTAAACAATAAAATAGATGCAAAAATTCAAAATGTATGGAATGACATAGATAAAGAGTATATCTTAAAAATAAGAGAAGTTAAATCAAAATATAAAGAAGATGAAGAGGAAGAGAAAAGAAACAATGTTATAAAATTATATGAAGAAAGAGATAAAAAGAAAGAAGAAATAAAATTAGAAGCAGAAGAAGTATTAAAGGAAACTATTAAAGAATGGTTTATTGATGATGTAGTTGATGTATATAGGGATATGTATATGGAAGAAGAAAATTTAAATTACGCCACAACAGGCATAATACCAGAGGCTTTAGTTAATTATATGAAAAATAAAATAGAAGAGGATGCAAATAAAGAAAAAATAGATGAAGAAGATTTAGCAGCTCTTTTATATTTAAAAATTAATATAGATGGAGTAGATAATTATAAATTTTCTCATATGGTCATAGACGAGGCTCAAGATTATAGTCCTCTGGAATTATATGTTTTAAAATTGCTTTCAAAGGCTAGAGGATACACTATAGTTGGCGATTTAGGTCAAAGTATATATTATTATAAAGGCATAGATAAATGGGAAAAACTAATTAAAGAAGTATATGAAGAAGGAGAATATATTCCTTTAAAACAAAGTTATCGTTCTACAGTAGAAATAGTAGATTTTGCAAATAAAGTACTAAGAAAACAAAAAAATAATTTACAGCCAGCTAAAGCAGTGTTACGTCATGGAAAATATCCAGAAAAGATTCAGTACCAGGATGAAAAAGATTTTTATGAAAAATTAAATAGTGTCATTGAAACTATAGAAAAAAAGGAAGATAAAACAATAGCAATAATTTGCAAGGATTATGAGCAGTGTGAAAGTTTAAAAGAGTTTTTACATTTAAAAGAAGAAAAACAATGGGAGATAGTAAATAAAAATACTGAAATATTACCCAAAAGAATAGTTATACCATCCTATATAACAAAAGGTTTAGAATTCGATTGTTCTATAATTTATGATTGTAGTGAAGAAAATTATAGTGAAACTGAATTAGACAAAAAGATTTTATATGTAGTTTTAACAAGAGCATTGCATGAAGAGTATATTTTTTATAAAGGTAAAATAACTAAATTATTAATATAAGAAATAATAAAAGGAAATTAACAAAATTATTATAATTAAGGAAATGATGACAATAATTTAACAATATTATCTATATTTAGAGTTTTTTTAGTTTGTAATTACAAAAAAAGTGGAAATCAAAACAAGAAATATAAATTAAGTTATATTTCCTAATAAGTAATTTTAAGGTCTTGATTAATAGCATGATTTTTTGTAAGTAAATTAAATTCAATCTTAGAATTACTGGGGTTTTTACAAAAATAAAAAAATCCGCATTTACATGCGGAGGGGAGTAATGGGTTTATATTTGTTAGAGTTCTTTTTAGTGTACCCGTATAACAATTTCATCATAGCACATAATGAATATGACAGTCAATAATTTAACAATTTAAAATTTGCTAATTTATTGACTATTCTATAAATAAAATGTTATAATCTAAAAAACAATTTAATATAGTCGTTCGGATGAAGGTAATGGGAGAGATACAATTTTGTACACCGAAGAAGTTAATCTTTCAGGTTTCCTAATGTTAGGATGAAGACCGTTACTGGACGGGCCTCTGGAGAGACTCTTAAAGAGCACCGAAGGAGCAAGTTTATTAATTTACTTTTGCAATATCTTTAATAAATAAATTTTTATTGAGAATATTACACTAACCTTTACAAAAGTAAATTTATAAATGAAACTCTCAGGTAAAAGGACAGAGGATGAGTTACAGTGTAACTAGGAGGCCTTTTTATGTATTATTTTTATACATTAAAGGCCTTTTTTTAGTTTTAGTTATCTCTTTTGTCCTCATTATTCAATTAGAAAAAGGAGGAATATGTATGGATTTTTTAAATGCTGTGAAAGGCATAAACAATGTTCTATGGAATTATGTACTGATTTTTTTATTGTGTGGAACAGGTGTTCTGTTTACTGTGTCTTTGAAATTTGTTCAGGTTTCTAAATTCAAAGAGTCTTTTAAAAAAGCTTTTGGAGGAATGAGTTTAAAAGGAAAAAAAGCGGGTAAAGACGGAATGAGTTCATTTCAATCTTTAGCGACAGCGGTAGCTGCTCAAGTAGGTACAGGAAATTTAGCAGGAGCAGCGACAGCTATAGTATCAGGAGGGGCTGGAGCAATTTTTTGGATGTGGATTAGTGCGTTTTTAGGAATGGCAACTATTTTTGGAGAAGCGGTTTTAGCACAAATTTTTAAAGAAAAAGTTAATGGAGAAGTGACAGGAGGGCCAGCCTATTATATAAGCAAAGGACTTAAAAGTAAATTTTTAGCTAGTTTTTTCTCTATAACTATAATATTAGCCTTAGGATTTATAGGTAATATGGTTCAGGCAAATTCTATAGGGGCAGCTTTTTCAAATATTTCTAATATACCAT